>JBAZXW010000022.1:0-73340 GCA_041659605.1 Sinimarinibacterium sp.
CGATGCCGCAGTTCAACGCCGTCGTCGAAGCCGCCTACAACGCCTGCGAGCGCAACAACATCAGCTACTACGCCTGCAACCAGCTGGTCAACGCGCTTGCGCCCTTCACCTTCGACATCGTCACGCGCTGAACGCCTGAGCGACGAAGCGTCCACGGCCTCGACGAAATGGCGATGGCCGTGGATGGCTTCCCTCGAACAACCACGGGACATGACAGGAACCATGAACAACAAACGTAGGACTTCGCGTATTGCCGCGGCGGTACTCATCGCGGCCGGCTTCGCGTTCGCGCAGACCGGGCATGCGGATGCCGCCAGTTCGACGTGCGCGCTGCCGGCGCCCGGCCAGGCGGTCGACTTCTCCGGCTGCGCCATCGGCGACTCCGTCGTGCTGTACGGCATCACCTTCGAGTTCGACAAGTCCACGCTGACCGTCGATGCGAAGAAGCTGCTCGACCAGGTCGCCGAAGCGCTGACCGGACGCCCTGACATCAAGGTCGAGATCGCCGGGCACACCGACAGCCGCGGCAGCGACGCCTACAACCAGCGCCTGTCGGAGGCGCGCACGCTCTCGGTGATGGACTATCTGTCCGGCCGCGGCATCGATACTTCGCGCATGCGCGCGGCCGGCTACGGCGAAACCCAGCCGGTGGCGGACAACGCGACGGACGAAGGCCGCGAGCTCAATCGTCGCGTCGAACTGCGCGTGACCGAGGCGCAGCCCATACCGACGCCCGCACCCGCGCCAGTCGCGGTTGCACCGGCGCCCGCGCCGACGCCTGCACCCGCGCCTGCACTGGCCGCGACGCCGATTCCGTCGGGCCTCTACGACGACGGCAAGGTTTTCCTGACGGGCGGCGTGTTCACGGTGGACGGCGCGGGCGGCGGTGGCGCGGTGCCGTGGGCGACGATCAGCGGCTACGAGACGCGCGACGGCATCAACGGCGGCGTCGGCTTCACCTACGCCAACCTGCCGGCGCTGCAGCTGACGGTGATCGGCGGCGCAGTCGGCTTCTTCGACCGCTTCGAGCTGTCCTACGCGCAGCACGACCTGTCGCTGAACCTGTCGAACCTCGACACGGTGGCATTGGCCGCCGAATCGGCGGGTCTGGACATCGGCACCGATCCGTGGAACTCGACGCTCAAGATGGAAGTGCTCGGCGCCAAGCTGCGCGTGCTGGGCGACGCGGTCTACACCTCGGACAGCTGGATTCCGCAGGTCGCGATCGGCGGACTGTGGAAGGAGAACAGCAGCGAGGAACTGGTGCACACGCTCGGCGCCGCCGAGAACCAGGACTGGGAAGCCTACATCGCCGCGACCAAGGTGTTCTTCCGCTACAGCACGCTGGTCAACATCACCGCGCGCTACACCTCGGCGAACCAGATCGGCCTGACCGGTTTCGGTTCCTGCGACGACAACGGCAACTGCGAGAACGAGAAGGAAGTCCGCGTCGAAGCCTCGGTCGCGCACCTGGTCGCGAAGAACACCGCGATCGGCTTCGAGTACCAGCAGCACGGCGGCAACCTCGACGGCCGCAGCGTCAACATCGGCGATATCGACCTGTCGGCGCTGACCTCGATCCTCGGCGGCGGCACGGAAGACTCGCTGACGCAGAAAGAGGAAAGCGACTGGTGGGACATCTTCTTCGCCTACGCGCCGAACAAGAAGCTTTCCTTCGTCGTTGCCTACCTGATGCTCGGCAACATCTCGGTGTCGCCGGACAACAACGGCTTCTACTTCTCGACGCACCTGACGTTCTAAGGCGCGAGATCAACAGGAGACAGTCATGAAACCAATCAAGTCCCTCATTGCGGCGACCCTGATGTGCGCCTGCATGCAGACCGCGCACGCCACCGAGCAGAAGACCCATCCGATCCTGGGTGTCAGCGCCGAATCGATCGCCGCCTTCGGCGGCCCGGCCGGCGTGCACAACTGGGTCGAGAGTCTTTTCTACTACATCATGCTCGACAACCGGATCAACTGGATCTTCAAGGAATTCGGCAACGTCGAACGCCAGATCATGCTCAACACGCAGCTCGAGCAGCTCGTGCTGGGCGGCGCGATCGAGTATCAGGGCGCGAGCATGGCGGCGGCGCACGCCGACCTCGGCATCACGATGCCGCAGTTCAACGCCGTCGTCGAAGCCGCCTACAACGCCTGCGAGCGCAACAACATCAGCTACTACGCCTGCAACCAGCTGGTCAACGCGCTTGCGCCCTTCACCTTCGACATCGTCACGCGATAGGCACCGCGCATGCGGCACCACGGCCGGGGGTCCCTGCGCTTCGCGCCCAGGGACCCTTCGCCTGTTTTCCGCCCTGAAACATTCCACACAGCACACACGACACGTACATGAAGAACACGACGATGCATCGCGCGGCGCTGCTGCTGGCTCTGGGCCTGTGCGGCCAGGCGCCGCAGATTCGCGCCGAAGAATGCCCGCCGGTCATCTGCAAGACCTTCGTCACGCGCGAAGCCTTTCTCGCGGAAGCCTTCGGTAACACCCTGCCGCCGGTACAGAGCCTCGATCTCGACGAGGCTAAACAGGCGCAACTCACGCCGATCTACGGCCGGAGGTTCCCGCAGGCGCGCCTGCGCTACTGGCGCGGCACCGACGGCCGCACTGCCTGGATCTTCGATGACATCGGCAAGGAAGGCTACCAGCCGACGATCTCGGGCTTCGTCGTCAAGGACGGCGCGATCCAGACCGCGCGCGTGCTGTTCTACAAGGAATCGCGCGGCGAGCAGGTGGGCGAGCTGTCGTTCCTGCACCAGCTCCTCGGCGCGCGCGCCAACGGCACCGGACTGGACCGAAGCGTCGACAACATCTCCGGCGCGACCTACTCGGTGAAACTGATGCAGCGCATGGCACGCACCGCGCTGCTGTTCGACACACTGGCGAGGTAACCATGACCCCCGAACTGCAGACCATCCCCACGACCGCGACCAAGATCGCCCAGGACATGCTGCCGCGCCGCGGCCTCGGCGCACGCCTGTGGCGCAGGAGCGGGGTCGCGCATGCGCCGCGCGCGCATCAGGTCGCGCGGCCCAAGCGCAACCTGATGGCGACACTGCGCGAGTGGCACAAGCGGATCGGCTTGTTCGCGTTCGCGTTCATGGGCTGGCTCGGCTTCAGCGGCGTCCTCATCAACCAGAGCGCGGACTGGGGCTACGACACCATCCGCGTCGACTGGGGCTGGGTCATGGCGCTGTACGGCCTGCACCCGGAAGCGCCGCGCACCGGCTACACGGCTGACGGCCGTTGGCTCGCAATCACCGGCGACTACACGCTGCTCGACGCGCAGCCGCTGGCCGAACTCATCGAGGCGCCGCTCGGCTTCGTCGCCGGCGGCAGCGCCGACCGTCCTCTGCTGTTCGTCGCCACCGGCAGCAGCGTCGTCATGCTCACCGCCGACGGTGCGCGCTACGACGAGCTGCGCTCGCCGATCCTGCCGGTGTCGAACTTGCGCCGCATCGGCAAGACCGCCGACGGCGCCATCGCCGTTCAGGACCTCGATGCCTTCCAGAGCCGCGACAACGGCGACTCGTGGTCGGCGGTGGACCCGTTGCAGGTGCGCTGGTCCACGATCGAGGAGATCCCGGAGCCGGAACGCGGCAGGCTGCTGCCGTATTCGCGGCCGAGCGTCTCGCTCGAACACGTGCTCGTCGATGCACACAGCGGCCGCCTGTTCGGCAGCTTCGGCGCATGGATCATCAATTTCGTCGGCCTCGCCGCGATCGGACTTTCGATCAGCGGAATCTGGATGTGGTGGCGCATCCGCAGCAACCGTCGTCCGGTGGCCCGTCCGGCGGCACGGGCATGAAACGCCGGCGGCGTCATCACGGCTTGCGCAACGCGGCGCTGCTCGCCGGTTTGTGTTGCGTGCTGCTGCCCGTCCTTGCGCAGGCCGCAGCAGCGACCGACCCGGCGGTGCTTGCGGCGGCCGAGCCGCCGGTGCTGCGGCGCGCGCTGGTCGCGCTCGTCTGCCTGCTGGGCGGCTTCGCGCTGTGCCTGCGCGGCTGGGACCGCTTCGACCAGCGCCAGCACTGGCGCGCCGCCGGCCTGGTGGTCGGCGGCTGCGGACTCAGCGTCGCCGCGCTGTCGCTGCTGCGCCTGAGCGAGTATCCGCAGACCTGGAGCTGGTGGCTGTAGGGTCGCGACGGCGCAGCAGTAGCCCGGGCGCAGCCCGGGGTGGGCGCACTCCCGGACTTCGTCCGGGCTACGGGCGGGCCGCGGCGTGTACGAAACAATCGCGGCGAGCCTACACCGTCGCGAAGACCGGCACCTCTTCGCAATAGGCCCCGCCGGCGAAACGGCTTGCCGGCGGGGAAGTGGGGACATCGGTAGCGCGGGTGCGCGTGTTCTTACTCGACGACGACGACTCCGTGCATCGAGCCGTGGATGCCGCAGACATACGGGTATTCGCCGGCTCGCTCGAAACTGCGCTGGTAGCTGGCGCCCGGCGCAATGTCGGGGCTGTCGCCGCTGTCATCGAAGTGGACGATGTGTGTTCGGCGGTCGCCGTTGGTCCAGCTCACGCTGCCGCCGACGGCGATGCGCACCGTCTGCGGCGCGAACTGGTAGTTGGCGATGTTCACGTCGGCGTGACCGAACGCTGCGGGCGCCGCTGCGGGCGCCGGTGTCGGGGCGAACGTGGGCTGCGGCACCGGCGTAGCGGTCGGGACGAACACAGCTGTCGGGGCGGGCGTCGGGGCTGGCGTCGGTGACAGAACGGGCGTCAGTGCCGCGGCTGCGGGCATCGCCAGCGGTGCCACCCATGGACTGGATGATTCCAGCACCTTGAGCTCGACGCGCCGGTTGAGCTCGCGCCCGGCATCGCTGTCGTTGTCGGCGACCGGCTGGGTCTCGCCGTAGCCGGCCGCGCGCAGGCGCGCAGCCGCGACGCCGCGGCTCACGAGATGGTCGACGACCGCAGCGGCACGCGCCTCGGACAGCCGCTGGTTGTAGGCGTCGGAGCCCTTGCCGTCGGTGTGCCCGCCGACCTCGACGACGATGTCGGCGCGTCGCTGCAGCGCGTCGGCGACCTGGCCGAGCAGCGTCTTCGCGTTCGCCGTCAGCGTCGCCTTGTCGAACTCGAAGTTCACGCCGTACAGGACGATGCTGTCGCCGACCGCGCAGCCGTCGAAGTCGACCGGCTGGCCGGGTTGCGGCGCGTCGCAGCGCGGATTGCTTTCGTCGTCGTCGCCGGCGTCGACGCAGCCGCGATCGGCCGGGTAGTCGACGGCGCCGTCGCCGTCGTTGTCGATGCCGTCCGCGCACTGTGTCCTGGGCGCCGGCGACGGTGTCGGCAGCGGCGGCACAACGCGCACGGGCTCGGGCGCCGGTGCTTGTGCGCGTTCGCCCAGCGCCATGCGCAGGCCCAGGTTGATCTGCGTTTCCTCGACCTCGGCATCGTTGTCGATGTGATACAGCGCCTCCAGGCGCAGCGCGACGTCTTCACCGAGCGACAGACCCAGGCCGATGTTGTAGAGCGTCGCATCGCCCGCCATCGCGTCGCCGTGCAGGTACAAGCCCTTCCCGCTGGGCGACAGGAACAGGTTGGCACCGACGCCGCCGGCCCACAGCTCGACGTCGGGCGGCACGGTGCCGATCGGAGTGCCGAGCACCCGCGGGCGGTTGTCCTCAGCCTCGTAGCCCAGATACTGGCCGCGCAGCTCCAGCTCAAAGCGCGGCGACAGGCGCTTGCCCAGCGCAAGCGCGCCGCCGAGGCCATCATCGGTGCTGCGCGCGTCGTCGGCCTGCACCCACGAACCCAGCAGCGCGGCGTACCAGCGATCGTCCCAGAGCGGCTCGTCGATGCCCTGCGCGCGCGCGCCCGCGCCGAAGCCGCTGGCGATCAGCGCGACCGCAATCGCAGTCAGTTGGTGGCGGTGCCCGTTCATTCGTCTTTCGTCCCTGCGCTTCAGGCAAAAAAAATCCACCTGCGCCGTTTGCGGCGTGGTGGACGTCTTCATCCGTGCGGACCGTCATTGGTCCGCGTGCGGCTCACAAGGCAGCAATCATCGTGCCATTGGGTCGTGCCATTGGGTCATGCCATTGAAAGGAGCTGCCGTAGCTCGGGCGCAGCCCGGGGTGACGCGATCGCGACCCGTCCCGGCTGCGCCCGAGCTACGGCCGTCACGCGACTTGCAGTGCATCGCGTGGTCCGCGCTGGTGCGGCCTGCGCCAAAAATGACAAGTGCGTGCTCACGCGTCCTGTGCAGACAGCGCCTCTGCAGCGCCGTGCCGCTGGCACGATGGTTGCGTTTCCAAGAGGCGGAGCCAACGAGGGTTCCGCCGGATACAGACGTCCGCTCCTGCGCTGCCGCGCGCGAGTGGATTTTTTTTGGACAGTCGCTCTGGGATGGACGTGCCTGGAATGGATTTGCGCCTCACCGCCGACACACTGCGCCGCCTCACCGCCGCCATCGCGCTGGCGGCACCGTGCGTCGCCCACGCGGACCTGTCCGCGGAGGTGCTGGCGGTGCACCACGAAGCTGCGGCGCTGTCGCAGGCGCACGCCGCTGGCGTGCAGGTCTATGTCGGCGCGCCGCTGGAGAAGCTGCTGCTGCGGCGCGTGCAGCTGCAGATCGACGAACAGCCGCCGCTCGAATACGAATACAGCAGCTTCGAGTCCGCAGCCCTGCTGCGTGGCGGCCTGCACCGTATGCACGCTGGCGCGCTGGAGCCCGGACCGCATCGGCTGCGCGCGCTGTTCATTGCACGCCGCGGCGACGCGCAGCCGCTGACGCCGCGCATCGAGCTGCGCATCGATCAGCCGTTCGAGAAGACAGTGCAGCCGCTGTCGTTGCAACTGACGCTGGCCGAAGAAGGCGGCTGGCGCGACCGCGCGGTGCTGAGGTTCGCGCAGACGTCCGAGCCCGATGCCGCGCAGGCGCAGCGTGCTGCACGTTTCGCCGAAGATTCGCTGACCGGCTGGGCCGCGCAATTCGAGGATGCGCCGACCGATCTGCCGCCGGTGGACACGCCCGGCGCCGCCAGCGTCACGCGCTACAACGACGCCGTCGCGACGATCCGCGGCGGCAGTCGCGATGCCGGCGTCGCGGCACTCACGCAGATCGCCACTGGAGACGCGGCCGGCGCCGATGCCCGTCGCGTGCGTGACCTGGCCAATCTCACGCTCGGCTATGAACTCCTGCGCGAGCGCCGTGCCGCCGAGGCCGCCGATGCGCTGCGTCGCGTGCGCAGTCCGGGGCCCTACGGCAACGCCGCGCTGCTCGCGCTGGGCTGGACCTGGCTGCTGCCGAAAGGAGCCGCGATGGGCGCCGATGCCAAGGCCGATGCCGGCGACGCCGCATCCGCTGCCGGCTGGTGGCCGCAGGACGCGGCCGGCACGCCAGACCCGCGGCCGGAGCTGCGGCGGCGCATGCCGTTCCGCTACAACTGGTCGGTCGCCGCCGGCGAGCGCGAGCGCGACCTGCACGCGGCGCTGGTGCCATGGAACGAACTCAGCGGCCGCGATCCGCTCGATCCGGTCGTGCAGGAAGGCATGCTCGTGATCGCCTACGCGCTGCAACACCTGGGCGCACACGAGCAGGCGCAGCGCCACTACCTGCGTTCGATCGAACGCCTGCAGCAGGCCGGCGCGCGTCTCGATGATGCGCTCGCGCAGACCAGCGACGGCCGCATGCTCGCGCTCGTCGATGCGCAGACCACCGACGGCTGGCGCCGCTGGCTCGCCGACCTGCCCTACGACGACGCCACCGCGTACGTCCGCATCCTCGTCGACGATGCCGCGGTCGTCGACGCGCTGGAAGCGCGCCGGCCGCTGCTGTTCCAGCACCGCCTGCTGGCGCAGCATGCACAGACGCTGGAGGCAGTCCGCGAGGCAGAGGGCTTGCGCGCCCGCATCGGCACACTCGCGCAGCGCGTCGACGCCGCGCTCGATGCTGCGAACGCGCAGCTGACCGCCGCCGCCCAGGCCGCCCTGCAGGCGCGCGCAAGGATTACGCGTGGCTATCTCGGAGAGGCGCGCTTCGCCGTTGCGCGCATGCACGATCCCTCGCCGCGCGCGGCGCAGCGCGTCGCTGCCGCCGGAGGCGCGCCATGAAATCCGCGCGGCTGCTGCTTGTGCCGATCGCGCTGCTGGGCGGCTGCCAGTCCATGCGTCTGAAGAACCCGATCGCGCGCGAGACACCGCCCACCACCGTCGGCGACATCGCCCGCCAGGAGGATGCCGGCCGCAGCTGGGTGATGAACAAGCTGCTTGCGCCGACGCCGAGCACACTGCGGGTCGAGTCCGCGCAGCCCGTCGCGGCAGACCCGCGCATTGCGATCGAGCAGTACGAAGCGATGATCGAACTCGACACCGATCCGCGCCTGCGCGCCGAAGCCTTGCGCCGCGCCGCCGACCTGCGCCTGCAACGCGCCGACGCCGGCGAAGGTGAGGACGGCGATGTCGAGATCGCCATCGCGCACTATCGCCGCATCCTTGCCGAGCACCCGGATTACGCGGCCACCGATCGCGTGCTCTACCAGCTGACGCGCGCGCAGCAGCTCCACGGCGACGAGGCGCAGGCCACCGCGCTGCTGCGCACGCTCGGCGAGAGCCATCCGGATTCCGTGCGCAGCGTCGAGGCGCGTTTCCGCGCCGCCGAGCTGCTGTTCCAGAAGCACGACTACGCCGCCGCCGCGCAGGAGTACCGCGCAGTGCTGGCGCACGGCGGCGACAGCAACTACGCCGAACCGGCGCAGTACAAGTACGCCTGGGCGCTGTTCCAGCAGAACCAGTACGCGCAGGCGCTGCCGGTGCTGCTGGCGATCCTCGACCGCGAGCTGCCGCGCGGCGAGCTGTCCGATCCCGCCTCTGCGCTCGCCAAAGTGCCGGTCGCCAATACCGACGTCGCCGGCGAGAGCCTGCGCATCGCCGGTCTTTCGTTCGCTGCACTCGGCGGTGGCGTCGCCATCGCCGAACAGCTCGCGCAGCCGGACAGCCCGCAGCGGCTCGACGCGCTGCTGCACGCCGCGCTGGCCGGGCAGATGATGGAGCGCCAGCGCTACAGCGACGCCGCCCAAACCTGGGCCGCGTTCCTCGCGCGCCATCCGCAGCACGCGCTGGCTCCGCAATTCCAGGCGCGCATCGTCGACGCCTGGCGCGCGGGCGGCTTCGCCGATCTGGCGCTCGCGGCGCAGCAGGATTACGTCGAACGCTATGCCGCCGACGCGCCGTACTGGAAGGACGGCGCGCGTACGCCCGATGCGGTCGTCACGGAGACGGTACGCACGCACCTCGACGCACTCGCGCGCCACTACCATGCGCGCGCGCAGGGCGACGCGGACGGCGGCGCCGAGGACTACCTGCGTGCCGCGCACTGGTACGCGCGCCGGCTCGCGCTGTACCCGGACGATCCGCAGCGCGCGGCCACGCATCTTCTTTACGCCGAGGCTTTGCTCGACGGCGGCCGTGTCGCCGATGCCGCGCGCGAGTTCGAGGTCATCGCCTACGACGAAAAAGCGCCGAACGCCGACGCGGCGCACGCCGCCGTGCTCGCCTATCGCCGACTCGGCGATGCCGCGCCAGACGCGCAGCGCGGCGCAGCCTTGCGCACGCGCATCGACGCTGGCCTGCGGCTGGCTGAACGCTTCCCGCAGCATCCGCAGCGCAGCGCCGTGCTCGCCGCCGCCGCCGCGGATCTGCTGGACATCGGCGAGCAACCGCGCGCGATCGAAGTCGCGCAGCGTGCGCTGGACGCGCAGCCGGCGCTGGTCGATCGCCGCATCGCCTTGTCGGTACTCGCCGACGCGCACTACGCGCGCGCCGAGTACGCGCCGGCCGAGCAGGCCTATGGCGCGCTGCTGGCGCTGGCACCGGCGTCCGGCGCCGAAACGGAGGCCACGATCGTCGAGCGTCTCGCCGCGTCGATCTACCGCCAGGGCGAGGCGCAGCGTGCGGCCGGTGATGCGCTTGCGGCAGCGCGCCAGTTCCTGCGCGTCGGTGCGGTCGCGCCGCAGTCCGCCATCCGCGCGACCGCCGACTACGATGCCGCCGCCGCGCGGATCGGTTTGCGCGACTGGGCCGGCGCGGCGCAGGTGCTGGAGGCTTTCCGCGCGCGCTTCCCGGAGCACGCGCTGATTCCCGACGTCGACCGCAAGCTTGCCGTGGCCTACGACGAGCAGAACCAGCTCGCCGCCGCCGCAGCAGCGTACGCGCGCATCGCCTCGCGCCCCGACGAGGGCGCGGACGAGCGCCGCACCGCCGCGTGGCGCGCGGCGCAGCGTTACGACCGCGCGCGCCTGTGGGCGCAGGCGGAGCAGGCCTACGAGCGTTACGCGCTGACCTATCCTGCGCCGCTCGACGCCGCGCTGGAGGCGCGTTCGCGCCTGGCTGAATTGACTGCCGGCGATCCGGCACGCGAGCAGCGCTGGCTGCGCGAGATCGTTGCCACCGCGCGCGGTGCGGGCAGCAGCGGTGGCGAGGCCGCACGTGCGCTGGCCGCGAATGCGCAACTGCGGCTCGGCCGCATCGAGGCGGCGAGTGCCGCAGGCCTGGCGCTGGCGCTACCGCTCGACCGCAGCCTGCCGCGACGCGTCGCCGCGACGCAGTCGGCGCTGGCAGCGCTCAGCGCCGCAGCCGACTTCGGCTTTGCCGAGACCACCACCGCCGCGACCTGGGAGATCGCCGCGCTCTACCAGGGCCTCGGCCGCGCGCTGCTGGACGCGCCGCGACCGCGCATGTCCAGCGAGCTGGAGCGCGAACAGTACGCGCTGCTGCTTGAAGAACAGGCATATCCGTTCGAGGAAAGCGCGATCAAGGCGCACGAGGTCAACCTCGGTCGCGTCGAACAGGGCATCTGGAACCAATGGGTGCAGCGCAGCGCCGCGGCCCTCACCGAGCTGGCGCCGGCCCGCTACGGCAAGCACGAACGACGGGAGACCCGCTATGACTCACCGACTTGAATCGGAACCCGTCATTGCGACGAGCTCCAGGCGTAGCCCGGGCGCAGCCCGGGGCACCGCGCTGCGATCAGCCCCGGACTGCGTCCGGGCTACGAGGTCCCCTGTCCTGCCGGTCTTGCTCGCAGCGTCGCTGCTCGCCGCTTGCGTCTCTGCTCCGGCACCGCGGCCGTCGTCGGCGATCCGTGCCGCCGCACCTGCGCTGCCGGCCACACAAAGAGCCGCGCAACAGGTCCCGGCGGACGCCGATCAACGATTCAAGGCGGCACTGACGCTGATGCAGGAGCAGCAGCCGCAGGAAGCGCAGCAGGCATTCCAGGCACTGGCGCAGGACTTTCCGGCCTTGTCCGGCGCGCTGACCAACCTCGGCATCCTCTACGCGCAGGCGCGCGACCGCGACGCCGCGCTGCTGAGCTTTGCGCGCGCGGTCGAGGCCAACCCCGGCAACGCGGCCGCGCTCAACTGGCTTGGTGTGCTCTACCGCGAGAGCGGCGACTACGCGCGCGCCGAGCAGGCCTACCGGCGCGCGCTTGCGGCGCGACCCGATTACGCGGCGGCACAGCTCAACCTCGGCATTCTCTATGACCTCTATCTGCGACGGCCGCAGGACGCGGTCGCGGCCTACCGCAGCTACCGCGAAGCTGGCGGGCAGGATCTGATCGTCGAGGCCTGGATCCGGGATCTGGAAGCACGCCACGGCATCCAGACCGCGCACAGCGGGCAGACGCCATGACGCGCCGCATGCTTGCGCTCACGCTGCTCGCCGTCGCGCTGCCGGCGGCCGGCGCCGCGCCTGCCGCCGATGCCGAAGGCACGACGATTGTCGGCGAGCGCGAGGCCGCGATCGGCCTCTATCTCGCGCCCTGGCAGGACGAGACCTCTTCCGACCTCGACCGCCCGCCCGGCCTCTACGATGTGCCGCTGCAGCCGCTCGATCCGCAGCGTTTCCGCCTGCAGGCCGACTACGACGAGACGATCCGCGATTACCGGCGCGAGCGGCTGTTCCGCAGCCGCTGAGGCGGCGATCTCAGGCAAGGCCTCCACGGTCCCCTTCATGCCCACGAAGGCGGGCATCCAGCGTACTCGGCCCTTCCGGGTGTTCTGGATTCCCGCTTGCGCGGGAATGACGTAGCACAGGTATTCCCTATGCGCTGCGCGTAACCGCTGCGCCTACCGCCGCCGCGCGGCGCGCCGGCTTGCGCCGCTGCGACAGCTCGCCGATGTGGCGATGCAGGGCCTCGATCGCTTCGGCACGGCCGTCGCGCGCGTGTTCGCGCCCATGCCAGTCCATGTTGCCCTTGTACCAGGCGTGGTTGCCCATGAAGCGGTCGATGTCGCTGGGCGTCAGCGATTTCTGTTCGGCGCGCATGCCCACGCCCATGCGCTCGATCATGAAGCCGTTGAGCCGTTGCTCGAACGCATCCTCCGGTAACGCCAGCACCGGCTTGCCGAAGTGGATCGCCTCGCCGATCAGCTGGTTGCCGGCAGTCGACAGCACCGCGCGGCAGCCGGCGAGATCGCGCACGAAGCCGTCGACGCTGGGCGCGCGGAAGTCGAGGTTGTCGTCGACGCCGCGCAGCTTGGTTCCGTAGACCACGACCTTGCAGTCGAGCAGGCGCAGCGCGCGGTCGATGTGCGGCAGGTATTGGTGCTCGCCCTTGTTGAAGTAGGCGAGCAGAAAATCGCCCTCGGAGGACTGGGTGCGCAACACCTCGTCGCGCAGCATCGGGCCGACGATCTGCACCTGCGGATACGCCGGTTCGGCCGGATAGAAGCTGGAGACCAGGATGCGCTCGGGCACGCCCATCAGCGTGCGATAGCCCCAGGCATCGCGCATGCCGAGCAGCCACAGGTCCGGCGGAAAGTGCGGCTTGCAGTAGGCGATGATGCCGACGTGATCGAAGCTGATGCGCGGGATGCCGTGATTCTGCGCAGCGCGGTGCGTCCACGCTTCCGAGTCCGAGATCACCAGCTGGGTGCCGCGTTCCGTGAATTCGCGTTCGAGCTGAGCCTGTCCGGCGCCGCCGAACAGAAGGTCGCTCATCGGCGTGAAGTTGCGCGTCACCGTGCGCGTGAACGAGTGGCGGCCGGCGTCGTTGTACTGGTAGCCGATGGTCGGGATCTTCACGGTCGGAAAGCGCGGCGCCAACACCTCGTAGGCGTCGGCGCCGGCGAACACGGTGACCTCGTGCTCGGCCATCAGCGCCGGCAGCACCGACATCGTCCGCATCGCGTGGCCGCGACCGTAACCCATCACGCCGTAGGCAATCCTCATCGTCAAGGTCTTCTGTGAATACGCGTGTCACCCTAGGGCGCGCGGATGGCGGTTCGATGACGTCGGCATGGCGGCCGGATGACAGCGCTGGCTTGATCGGCATGCGGCATCGCGAGGAGCCGGAAGCCGGGGCGCGCGGCGCGAACAGCCCCGGACTGCGTCCGGGCTACTTACTGTGCTTACGGGGTCTGCGGGCTGTCGCCGGCCGCGGCGGGCGGTGACTCCGCAGGCGGCGCTGCGGCCTGCGCGTGATCGTCGGCAGCCGGCGGCAGCGTCTGCACCTCCAGCTGTACCGGATTGATCACGGAGGGATCGTCGCGCAGCTTGATGTAGAGCCTGCCGGCATCGGGGTGCGGCACCGGCAGGCTGGCGCCGGGGAAGCCGTCCGAGACCTGGACCGCCTTCTCGAAGGCCGCGTTGCCGGACACCGAGTCGATCAGGAACAAATCGACGCCCGAGAGCTTGCAGGCGCGCTCGGGATTCTCGGGGCACTGGAGTTCGGTCAGCTGCGGCAGGCGCACCAGCGTCGCCAGCGGCTGCCAGTCGCCGGCGACGTCGCGAACGCGCGCGCGGAATTTCAGCGGTCCGAACGCGGAGAAGCCGAAGGCCTTGGCGGGATCGAGGGTGACCAGCGCAACGCGCGCGTTCTCCAGGCGGACGCCGCCGTTGCCGATGCCGAGCAGGGTCGAGAAGGACTCGTCCGCCGCGGCAACTTCGATGGCCTGGTCGCGCGCGAAGGCCGCCGGCACCTGCGCGCGAACCGAAAAGACCAGCCGCGCGTCCTGCGGCAGCTGATCGGGATGGCCAAGCTCGATGCCGCCGGCCGTGTGCGATTCCGGCCGCGTGATGCTCTTGCCGATCAGGCCGACGCGCGGACGCGCGGCCTCGATGACGGCGTTGACGTTCATCGTGCGGCCGTCCCCGAGCACGACTTGTGCGGGCACCTGGCGGCTGGCCGACAGTGCGGCAGCGGCCTGCGCGTCGGCAGACAGCATCGTGAGCGCGTCGTTGCTGCCCTGGGTCGACAGCTCGCCGGGGGTGAAGCTGACGCCGCCGACGCTGAGGCTCGCAACCTGGTCGAGCCGGCTGCCCTTGAGCAGACCCTGGGCGTCGCCCGCGTGCAGCACAAAACTGTCCAGGCGCGCGGCGCTGGCGAAGACCCGGATCGGGATCGCGTGCGGCTCGCTCATCCCGGACTGCGCCACCAGCACCGTCATCGCACCGGGCGCGGCATCCTGCAGCGGCAGGGTCACCTCGACCTCGCCCGGCCTGAGCATCTTCCACTGTGCCTGCAGCTCCTTGCCGGCGGCATCGCGCAGCATGATGCGGTCGACGCAGCTGGCGCTGTCTGCCTGCAGGTGGATCGTGTCCGGACGGCCGACGATCAACGCGTCCTCGTCATCCGATGCCAGCGTCCAGGCGACGCTGCGCGCGTTCTTCAGCTGGAAGCCGGGCCCGCGATACAGATCGAAGCCCCAGTAACCTTCCAGGAATCCGCTCAGCGTGTCGCCCAGTGCCGCGGACTTGAGGCCGGCGGTGTTGACGACATAGCCGCCGCGGGCGGCGTCGGCCAGCGCAGGCAGGCGCACGGTCTTGCCGTCCTGGTTCTTGAGCGTGAGCGTGATGTCGTGCGCGTAGCGCGTCGAGAATGCCAGCGGCGCGCCTTCGACCGGCAGCACCAGTTCGCTGCGGCTGGCGCAGTAGATGTCCGCCGGATTGATCGCGCGCAGCGGCGGCAGCTGGGCCGCGTCGATCGCCGGCAGGGCCACGACCAGCACCGATTTCGGGCTGTGGAAGGACGGCGGGGTGTTGAGGGTCAGCGCCAGCTTGTCGCCGCGGTGCGAAGTCAGCGCCGGAATGTACTGGTACTGCGCCGTGCTGAACGAGTCGAAGATGCGGACCAGATCCAGTACCGACGCGATGTAGGGGCTGTAGACGCCGTAGCCGAGTTCCGGCGTGACGCTCGCCGCCATCACCAGATCGGCGACCGGGCCGGAGGTGAGGGTTTCGGCGATCGACATGCTGTGGCCGTCGCTGAGAATCAGTCCGTCCTGGTTCTGCGTCAGGCACGCGGCCTGCAACTGCGGAATGCGGTCCAGGCACTTCTCGTCGACCTTGATCGCGAGGCTGCGCGCGAGCAGGGGCGCCGCCTCGCGCAGCACCGCGGGATCGCCGCGCTCGAAGCGGTGGACCGTCGCCAGATAGCGCTCCAGGCGGGAGCGGTCCAGCTGCGCCTGGTTCAGATCCTGCGTGGCGCGCACGAAGGCGCCGGGGCGGCCGCGCACGGCGCCGACAATGCCCTTGAAGTCGCCGCTGGTCTCGGGTGCGAGAAACACCAGCGCCTGCTTCGCGCCCTTGGGCACGGTCACCGTGAGGCCTTCGCGCGCGCAGCGGCCGGTCCAGGTCTTGCACGAAACGAACCAGTCCTCCGGCGGCGGATTCGTCGGCCCGCTGAGAAACGCGGCGACCATCAGGTAGTGCGCGGACTGCGTTTCCGGAAATTCCGGCTTGATCCAGATGCGATCGCCTTCGGCCAGATTGGGCACTTCCGACGCCGGCAGGATGGTCTTGCCGCGCGTGACCACCATGTCCAGCGTCGGCCCGGCCAGATCGAAAGGCGCCGGCCCGCCGGCGCGGGCGGCGGCGCTGAGGACGGCGAGACACAGCAGGGCACAGAGTCGCAGGAACATGTCAGAACAAGAATGGGCGCAGCGGCAGGAGAGCTGATGGATCGACAGCGCAGGGCGGCGCCAAGTTCACACCCACCGCGTCAGCGCGCGGCGGTCCACGAAGAATCGAGGCTGTGCGCAAACTCGCCCGGGCCGGCGATGCCGTTCCAGATCTTTTGCGCCTCCGACAGCAGCGCGATGACGGCCTGGCGTTCGGTGTCGACCCGCGTGCGATCCAGCGCGGCCGCGGACATCCAGGCGTCGGCGAGATCGTCGACCCGCGCGTTCGCCTGCGCCATGCCGTAGCGATACCCGGTGCGCACGTCGATGAGCAGCGCGGATGCCGTGGACGCGACGGCGGCATTGGGCGACGGTGACTTGCCCAGCGACAACTCGGCGCGCGGAGCGAGGCCGACCCCGCCGGATTCGAAGCGCGTGTCGACGGTGTAGACGATCAGCACGTCGGCCAGGTTTTTGGCGGCGGCGAGGCGCAGGTCGTCCAGCGATTCCAGCCGGGCCGGCAGCAGCGCGGGGCGCAGGACCTCGACGGCCGACACCAGCGGCCATTGCGCGACCGCGCGCAGCGCCTGCGGCGCCGCCAGCTCCGCCGGCGCCACGACACTGAAGCTGCCGCCGGCGAGGCGCTCCGCGGAAAAGGATTCGTAGTCCGCCGCCTGGATACGGACCAGATTGATGCTGACCGGAAAGCTCAGCGTCGGGCGCGCTGCCGCCACGGCTTCGGCGTCGGCGGCGTTCATCGTCGCCAGCGGTGCCGGTCCACCGGGCGTTGCGTAGCTGGCGCAACCCGCGCACAGCGTCAGCGTCAGCAGCAGCAACAAGCGCAAGTCCGGATCCTCAATCGTCGAAAGGCGGCGAAGTCTATTGCAGCGTGGCGGTGTACGCAGCGCCTGTGCGTCCACGCGCAACTTCGGAAACATGGCGAATGCCGGCTTGCCGGAAGCTGAATCCGCTCATCGCGCGCCTTCAAGGCTCAGCGCGCCGAGAAACTGCTGGCGGATGAAGCGCACCATGTCGGCGGCAATTTCCGCGCGACGCTGCGGGGTGTCGATGAAGTCGAGCGCGCGATAGAACATGTAGTAGGTGATCGGCCGCGTGACGTGCAGCAGCGCCGCGGCCGACAGTCCGGGCGCGAGTTCCATGCTGACGATCTGCTCGACGCTCTCGGTCGCGATCTCCTCGACGATCTGGCGCATCGACCGGCGGATGCCCGGCGAGCCGCCGTGCAGTTCGCGCAGCCCGACGATGATCGGCCCCGGGTCGCGGGCGACGAAGTCGAGGAAGTAGTCGACCGCGCCTTGCGTCGCGTCGCCGTGACGCGCCGCGTTCGCGCGCACTTCGCGCAGGCCGTCCATCAGGTGACGCGAGAGTTTGCGCGCGACCGCCTGGGTCAGCTCCTCGAGCGTGTCGAAGTGGCGATAGAAGGTGTTGTGATTCAGGCCGGCTTCGCGCGCCAGCTCGCGGATGCCGAGCGCCGAGAAGCCCGTGCCCTGCACGGCCAACCGCATCGCCGCCTCGATCAGGCGGCGCTTGCCGTCGGGAACGTCTGCGGGATCGTCGATCCGCGGCAATGGCGTGCTCATGGCGGCATTCTAAGGGCGCTTGACGGCGCGGTATACAGTTGGATACCGTGCGAGTATCCACTTGGATACTGCGCAATGTCCATCGTCCAGCAACTCCGTGTCCGTTCCGCACCGCGCGTCGCGCTGGTGGTTTCAGGGCTGCTGCTGGTCTCGGCCTGCGGTGGCCGCGACACTGCACCGGCGCCGCGTCCCGATGACGACGGCGCTGCGCCAGTCAGCCACTGGACCGACCTGGGCACGCGCCAGCGTGCCGCGCGTGCAGATCTTGCGGCCGCGCCCCGCGCCGACGCGCAGTGGACGGACTACGACCCGCCCGCGACGTACGCCGGCAGTGTCGCCACCGCCAACATCAACCTGCCGATGGACGACGGCGTGATCATCACGCTCAATCTCGTGCAGCCGACCGTCGACGGTGTGCCGTCAACCGAGGCGCTGCCGACGATCGTGACGTTCACGCCGTACAACAAGAACGTCGGCGACACGATCCCGCTGGGCGGCGGTATCAACGACTACTTCGTGCGCCGCGGTTACAACCACGTGCTCGTCGACGTGCGCGGCACCGGCCGCTCCGGCGGCGGCTGGGATCCGTTCAGCGCGCGCGAGCAGCAGGACTATCCGCAGGTGCTCGACTGGGTCGTCGCGCAGCCCTGGAGCAACGGCGTGATCGGCCTGTGGGGCATCTCGGCGACGGCGACGACCTCGATGCTGGCGGCGAGCCAGGGCCATCCCGCGGTGCGCGCAGCGTTTCCGATCGTGCCGCACGGCGACATCTATCGCGACGTCGTCTTCGTCGGCGGCCAGGCCAGCGCCGCCTTCCTGCCGGCGTGGATGGGCGTCGTGACGATGCTGGCGACGCTCGATCCGCAGTTCTACGTGCAGCCCGACCAGTACGTCACCGCGGCGAGCGAGCACCTGCTCGGCGCGAACGGCTTCCTGGTGCCGCGCACCGTTGGCGTGCTCACCGGCCAGCCGGACTCGGCCTACGACAACGACTACTGGGCGGCGAAAGCGCCGCTCGAAGTCTCGGCCGGCCTGCAGGTGCCGACCTTCATCGTCGGCGGCCTGTTCGACATCTTCCAGCGCAGCGAACCGCTGAACTACGAGGCGCTCAAGCGCCACACCACCGCGAAGCTGCTGATCGGACCCTGGCACCACCTGCAGGCCGCGACCGGCGAAGGCCTGCCCATGGGCGGCGTGCCGGTGCTCGACCACATCGCCTTGATGTGGTTCGACCGTTACCTCAAGGACATCGACAATGGGGCAGAGGATCTGCCCGCCGTCACGCAATGGGTCTGGGGGCACGAGCAGTTCGCGATCAGCCCGGACTGGCCGCATCCGCAGGCGCAGGCGCAACGCCACTTCCTGCAGCCCGACGGCGCGCTCGCGCAGGCGCCGCCGCCCGCGGACGCGGCGCCGAGCGTGGTGATCCAGCAGCCGTTCAACGGCGTCTGCTCGCAGAGCAGCCTGCAGATCTCGCTCGGCCTCGTCGGCTACGCGCCGCTGCCATGCTGGTACGAGGACAACCTCGTGCAGTCGCTCGAAGCGACGTTCGACACCGCGCCATTGGAACAGGATTTGTATCTCAACGGACCGATCCAGGCCGACATCTGGATGTCGACCACCGCGCTGAATGCGGGCCTCGTCGTGCGCGTGTCCGACCTCGAACCCGACGGCACGGCGCGATCACTGACCAGCGGCCTGCAGACCGCGTCGCTGCGCGCCGTCGACGAAAGCCGCTCGCGCCATCTCGACGGCGAGATGATCCAGCCCTGGCATGCGTTCACCGCAGACACGGTGCAGTCGCTCAGTCCCGGCGAGATCGTGAAAGTGTCCGTCGAAATATTTCCGACCAGCGCACTGATCCGAGAGGGACACCGCCTGCGCGTCTCTATCGGCGCCAGCAACTTCCCGTTCGCCGCTCAACCGTTGCCGGATCTGCTCGCGTCGGCGGCGGGCGTGCTGAGCATCTACACGGATGCAGAGCATCCATCGAGCGTTGTAGTGCCGGTCGTGCCGGCGTCGGCGCTGGACGGGATCTTGCCCTGACTGACGGTCGATGTCGGCCCGGTGGCCGGCGCCGGCGATGAAGCGGACATCGAGATTCCCGCCGCAGGGGGTTGGCTGTTTCCGCGGAAGTCGAACGCTGCGGGCTATCGAACGCCCCTCATTGCCCGCTTCGCCGCGTCGCTCGCATCGTCGGAGAAGCCGTCCTTCATCTGCTCCAGGCTGGCGATGACCAATTGCGGAAGGTTCAGGGTGCTGTTGCCGTCGCTCCAGTAGTCGATCACGGTGGTCACGACCATCAGGGTCGTGATCGCCAGCAGGCGCGGACGCAGATCGTGCGGGCCCAGGCGCGTGTAGCGCGGCGCGAGTGCGTCCGCGAGGGCCTGCGCGTAGCTGGCCTGGAATTCGAGCGCCTTTGCGCGCAGGGCCGGTGACGAAGACAGCATGCGCGACTGCAGCCGGATCATGCTGCGCTGCTTCGCGAAATTCGCTTCGAGCCGACCGAACGTCCAGATGATGGCGTCGACCGCGCTGAGGGTGGTGGGGGCGGCG
This sequence comes from Sinimarinibacterium sp., assembly GCA_041659605.1. GTDB lineage: Bacteria > Pseudomonadota > Gammaproteobacteria > Nevskiales > Nevskiaceae > Solimonas. Next base: position 20,017 of record JBAZXW010000022.1, read on the forward strand.
TTGAGCGCATCGATCAGCGCGGACAGGCGCTGCTCGTAGAAGGCCACGACGACGGCGGCTTCCTTCGAGTCGAAGTAGCGGAAGAAGGTTGCGCGGCCGACCTCCGCCCGGGCCGCGACGTCGTCGGCGGTGAAGCTTGCCAGTTCTCGCTCGCCGAGCAGCGCCGTCGCCGCATCGACGATCTGGCCGCGCGTTCGAAGGCGGTTCTTCTCGCGCAGCGAGACGGGGGTTGACTTGTTGATCATCAGAATATGATACTCAATACATATTGAGACGCCGTCTCACAAAGTCGAATCGAGGGGATGAGGATGTCGAGTGAGCTGCAGCGGGCCTATTCCGAGTTGCTCGGCGAACTGAAGGCCGTCGAGGAGCGCTTGAAGGCCGTCACGCCACCACTCGACGAGCCGGATATCGTCGAGGGCTACCGCTGGATCTTCAGCCTGCTCGGCGCGGCGCTCGACACCTACGTCTGGGCCGACACCGGGCGCCCGCGCTTCACCGACATCGTCGGGCCGTATCGCAAGTGGGGCGGCGACAACGCCGACGCCTACTACCAGATGACGGCGCTGGACCCGGCGCGCACTTACCGCGTGACCGTGCGTCCGGGCGACGCTGTGTACTGGTCGCTGACGGTGTACGGCGGCCCGAACGACGGCCACTACTCGAATCGCATCGTCTGCATCGCCAACAACCGTACGGTCAAGCCGTCCGCAGACGGCTCGTACACGCTTTGGCTCAGTCCGACGCCGCACCCGGAGAACGGGTTCAAGCTCGATCCCGATGCCGTCGTCGGCCTGACGCGCGACTACCTGAACGATCCGGTCGCCGGCCGCCGCGCGGTGTGGTCGATCGAGGCGGTCGATGCGCCGGCCACGAAGAAGGACGATCCGGCGACCCTCGCCCGGCGCTTCCGTGCGGCACGCACGTGGATCAGCGAGCAGGCGCAGATGGTGCCGGTGCGGCTGTCGCCGGCCAACCAGGTGCAGGAACCCTATCCCGTTCCCAAGGAGACCTTCGGCTGGTCCGCGGGTGACGCCTCGTACGCGATGGGCAGCTTCGACCTCGAAGACGGTCAGACGCTGCTGATCGAAGGGCGCTCACCGGAATGCGTGTTCTGGAACCTGAACCTGTGGAATCCCTTCCTCCACACCTACGACTATGCGTATGACCGGGTGTCGATCAACAAGGCGCAGGTGAAGTACGAGGCGGACGGGTCCTGGAAGCTGTATGTGTCGGCAAAGGATCCCGGTCATCCGAACTGGCTGTGCACGCAGGGCCACAAGCGCGGCCTGCTGTGGTTCCGCTGGTTCCTGGCCGAGGACGAAGTCGCGCGTCCGCGCACGACCTTGATCGGTGCCGACGGCAAGCCGGTCAAGGTCAAGACGCTCGAGCGCCCGCCGGCGGTGAAGCTCGATGATCTCGCCGATCCGAAGTTTCCGATGATGATGCGGCCCATCATCAAGATGCTGGGCCTGCGCGTGCGCAACGTGCAGTTCACGCCCGAGGCCTACTGCGAAGAGGCGAGCAAACAGACCGGCCTGAAGAACTTCGGCGACACCGGCTTCATGAAGCGGCTCGACGTGCTGTGCCGCTCGCTGCGCGAAGAGGCGAACCTGTCGGACCTCGGCAAACTGAATGCCTGGGAGGGCACGCTGCAGCCGCTGCGCAACCGGCTGCTGCTGGAAGATCTCTACGCGAAGCATCCGGAGATTGAAAACGTTGCGATCGAGCGGCCGATCATCATCTGCGGCATGCCGCGCACCGGCACCACGCACCTGCTCAACCTGATGTCCGCGGACCCGGCGCTGAGCCACCTGCCGTACTGGGAAAGCCTGGAGCCGATTCCCAAGGAATCGGAACGCGTGGCGCCGGGCAAGAAGGACCCGCGCATCGGGCGCTGCGCGCAGGCCTGCCAGTTCATCGACGGGCTGATGCCGAACTTCAAGCGCATGCACGAGATGACCGTCGATCACGCGCACGAGGAGATCCAGCTGCTGGCGATGGACGTCTCCGGCATGCTGTTCGAAACGATGTCGCATGTGCCGGGCTGGCGCGACTACTACAAGGCCCACGATCAGACGCCGTCGTATCTCCACCTGCGCCGGGTCCTGAAGGCGCTGAGCTGGCTGCGCGGCAGCGGCAAACGATGGGTGCTGAAGACGCCGCAGCACCTCGAGCAGTTCGGCCCGCTGCTGACCGCGTTTCCGGACGCGACCATCGTGCTGACGCATCGCGACCCGGTGGCGATCACCGCGTCGATGGCGACGATGGTCGCCTATGCCCGGCGCCTGAGCACGAACAAGCCCGATCCCCGGCAGATTGGCCGCTACTGGGCCGATCGCAGCTTCGACCTGATCAGCGGCTGCCTGTCCTGGCGCGATCGCCTGCCCGCGGAGCGGACCTTCGATGCGCGTCTCGACGACTTCATCGCCGACGAGATGGGTGTGCTCAAGAGCGTCTACCGCGTCGCCGGCCAGCCGCTCGAAGCGCTGGCGCTGTCGAAGATGGCGGAGTACTCGGAAGCCAATCCGCGTGGTCGCCACGGCACGGTGGCCTACGACCTCAAGGCGCTGGGGCTGGATGCCAACGTCCTGCGCGAGCGCATGAGCGCGTACACGAAGCGCTTCGGGCTGCGCGACGAGCGGTTGAACTGAGCGGCGGGTGCGGGCAATCCCTACATCGCTGCGTCATTGCGAGGAGCCGAAGGTGACGAAGCAATCCAGTGGACGACCACGCAAATGGCACAACTGGATCGCCACGGCCGCTGCGCGGCCTCGCGATGACGGACTGGTTCAGAGGTTCCCGAGCTACGAAGAATGTGGTTGATGGAGGAGACAAAGAAATGAACGCTGTCGTTGCTTTGCGAACGGTGTCACTGAAGTTGCTGGCGGGCCTTGCAGTCGTGGGGCTTTGTGCGTGCAACTCCGTCGCGGACGCGCCGGCGTCGCCGGGCACGGCTGCGGCGGCGAACGCCACCCCGCAGAAGCTGAGCCGCAATGGCCGCTGGTTTCTGGATGATCAGGGCCGCGTCGTGGTCATCCACGGCACCAACATGATCAACAAGCTGCCGCCGTATTCGCCGGACGTTCTCGGCTTCGACGAAGAGGATCTGCGCTTCCTCGCCGACAACGGTTTCAACGGCATCCGCCTGGGTTTCAGCTGGGCGGGCGTCGAGCCGAATCCCGGTGAATACGATGATGCCTACATCGGCAAGATCGTGGCCCTGGCCGCCGCAGCCGCGCGCCACGGCCTGCTGCCGGTCGTCAATTTCCATCAGGACGGCTACGCCGAAAAGTACGGCGGCAACGGCGCACCGGAGTGGGCGAGCATCGACTACGGCATCCCGGGATCGCCGCTGCCGGCGCCGGCGAACGTCCTGCCGGGCGCTTCCATCGCCAACGAGAATTTCTGGATGAATACCGCAGGGCCGGACGGCATCGGCCTGCAGGATCACTACGCCGCGGCCTGGCGGCACGTGGCGGAACGCTTCGGGAGCGACCCGCATACGGTCTTCGAGCTGTACAACGAACCGTCCCCCGGATTTGTCGATGTCGCCGCTTGCGCGCTGCCGGTGGGCTGCCCGGAGTTCGACATTCTGAAGCTGGCGCCGTTTTACACGAAGGTGCTGCAGGCGATCCGCGAAGTCGACGCGACACGGCTGGTCTTCGTCGAGCCCACTGCGCTGTTTGGTCTGGGTGCGAGAACCTGGTTGCCGGCCACCGACGATCCGGAGATCGGCTTCGCCTTCCACAACTACTGCGCGCTGGACCTGGCCGGCCTGCCGTTGCCGCCGGAGGGCTGCGACCAGCTCGTCGCGCTCACACTCGACAATGCGCAGGCGCAGTTCGATGCCACCGGTGAACCGCTGCTGATGAACGAGTTCGGAGCCTTCAACACCGATGAAGTCGTCGCCAGCCTGCTGGACCGGGCGGACGGGATGATGCTGAGCTGGATGCACTGGGCGTACTGGGCCCAGGACTTCGGCGAGGTCGCCACCTACGGCCTGATCAATGACCTGGGCGCGCCGCCCACGGACGACAACATCAAGCAGGGCCTGCTGCGCGTACTCAGCCGGCCCAAGCCGCGCCTGATTGCCGGCACCCCGCAGGACTGGAGCTGGAATGAGGCCGCGTCAACCTTCCAGGCGCACTACGCCACCACTCGCGCTGACGGCAGCGGCAACTTTGCAGCCGGTGCGGTCTCGGCCTTCTTCATCCATCCGCGGTTCTATCCGGACGGCTATCGAGTCGAGGTCTCCGGCGGAACGGTCACGTCACCCGCGAACGCTGCGCTGCTGACGATCGCCTCGCTTGCGGGCGCCAATTCGGTGACCGTGAGCGTCACGCCCACGACAGCGGACTGAGCCACGCTCAGTTCCCTTCCAGCCACCCGAACCGCCCGTCCTCCAACGTCTGCTTCGCCACGCGCCCAAGCGCCTTCATCGCGACCTGGTACATCGATCCGCCGAAGCTGATGCGGCGGACGCCGGCGGCGGCGAGGTCGGCGACGGTGAAGGACTTGCCGGGAATGCCGACCATGAAGCTGAAGGGGCGTTTCAGCGACGCGGCGACTTTGCGCACGGCGTCGAGGTCGGGCAGCGCGGGCGCGAAGAGGACGTCGGCGCCCACGCTTTCGTAGGCTTGCAGGCGCGCGATGGTGTCTTCGAGGTCGGCGTGGCCGCGCAGGAAGTTTTCGCAGCGCGCAGTAAGCGTGAACGGGAACGGCAGCGCGCGCGCCGCCCGCACGGCCGCGTCGATGCGCCGTGTCGCGAGGTCGAGATCGTAGAACGGTCGCTGCGGGTCACCGCTGTAGTCCTCGATGGAGCCGCCGACGGCGCCGGATTCGGCGGCGAGGTTGATCGTCTCTGCCACCTGCGGCGGCTCTTCGCCGAAGCCGTTTTCGAGATCGGCCGACACCGGCAGCGTCGTCGCGGCGGACACGAGACGGATGTGCGCCATCACCTCGTCGCGCGTCAGCTCGCCGTCGCGCTTGCCCAGCGTCGCGGCGGAGGCGCCGCTCGACGTGGCCAGTGCTTCGTAGCCGAGCCGCTCGAACAGACGCGCCGAGCCGCCGTCGAAGGGATTGGGCATGAGGAAGGCGCCGGTCCTGTGGTGCAGAGCCAGGAAGCGTTCAGCATTTTCGGATTGCGTGGGCGTGGGCATGCGGGGCTCCGGGAAGGCGGCGTGGGGACGATAGCGCTGTTGGGGGTGGCGTCGCGCGGTGTGAAAGGCGCCCCCTCACCCCAGCCCTCTCCCCCCGGTGTGGGGAGAGGGAGTTTTGATCTCAGTGCTGCGCGCTGCGATAGCCGGTTGGGCTCGTGCCGGTCCACTTGCGGAACGCGCGGGTGAAGTTGGCCGGGTCGCTGTAACCGACCTGCAGTGCGATCTGTTCGATGCTCAGCGCCGGGTTGTCGAGCAGGCGGATGCTGTCGCGGCGGCGTGCTTCGTCGAGCAACTCGGAATAGCGCAGCCCGTGCTGCAGCAGGCGACGCTTGAGTGTGCGCGGCGATGTCGTCAGGCGTTCCGCAGCGCTCGCGAGATCGGGATAGCCGGCGGCGGCGTCGGCCAGCAGTGCGCGCACGCGGCCGGGGAAGTCTTCGCCGAAGCCGAGCACGGCGAGCTCGCGTGCGCACTGCTCCTGCACCAGTTTTGCGGTGACGGCGTTCGCGGTCGCCAGCGGCAGGTCGAGAATCGCCGCGTGAAAGCGCAGCTGGTTCGCGCCCATGCCGAAGCGCACCGACGGCAGGCGCGTGCGATAGCGTTCGTAGTAGGGCGGCTGCGGATAGTCGAACCACAGCTCGATCCAGTTCCAGGCCTCGGCGCTGATGAGCTGCTGGGCCATGCGCGCGATGCCGACCAGGAACAGGTCGAAAATCAGCACGCGCGCGCTGCCCTGCGGAACGGTCTCGGTCACTTCGATCACGGCCTGCGCGTTGTCGGTGTAGAGGCGCAGGCTCAGGTTGGGCAGGCGCAGCTTGAGAAAGCCCTGGCCGAACTCGATTGCCTCGCGCAGCGTGCGGTGGCTCATCACGCCGTAGCCGATGAAGCCGTGCGTGGTCAGGCCGCTGTTGAGGCCGATCTCGTAACCCAGCGCCGGATCGCCGCTGAGCTTGACCGCGCGCAGCAACAGCTGGCTCGCCTGCACCAGCGTCAGCCGCGCATCTGCGTTGTCGAGCAGGCCCGGCGGCAGCCTGAAGCCTTCGAGCATGCGTTCACGCGACACGCCGCGCGCCGCGGCCAGCTGCAGGATCAGCAGGCCGTAGACGACGGGGACGGCGGGCTTGGCGAGATCTTCGGCTTTCATCGGCGACAGCGAGAGACGTGCGGTGATCCTAACGCGGCAATGGCCCGAATTGACAGGCAACTCGTCACTTTGGCCTCTCACGCTCGGCGCCTGCGCGCGCGAACAATGCGCATTCAAGCGCGGTGCATTCGGAGAGAGGCGGGAAATGCAGAAGTCGGGGATCACCAAGGCCGTCGTGCTGGTCGCGACGCTGCTGCTCGGCGCCTGCGCCGGCGAGTACGGCGGCGACGCATCGACGACCGGCGGCAACCCGGTGCCCAGCCCGGCGCCAGGCGGTGGCGGCGGTGGTGGTGGAGCGGCGGCGAGCGTCGAGGATTTCTTCGCGACGCGCGTGCAGCCGAGCCTGTCATTCTGCCGCACCTGCCACGTGCCCGGCGGCGTCGCCGACACCGACAAGGGGCGGCGTCTCATGCTCTCGTCGAACGCGGCGGAGGACTACGAGAACCTGTACGCGTCCTGGGACGCGCTCGGTCGCGGCGTCGACGACAACCGCATCCTGACCAAGGCCTCGAACACCGACGCCGAGCCGCATTCCGGCGGCGCGCCCTGGCCGGTCGGCAGTGCCGCCTACGCGAGCATGCGCATCCTGCTCGCCTGCTGGAACGCTCCGGACGGCTGCGCCGCGCTGCTCGGCGGCGCGCCGACGGGCCCGGTCGTCGAACAGGCGCCGCTGCTCGGCAATCCGGGCAAGCACTACTTCGTCAACCAGATCTGCGACGGTGCGCCCGACTCGACGGCCATCGACTGGAATCTCGATCCGCGGCGCCTGCTCACCGTCGAAGGCGGCCTGATCGACAGCGAGCAGTACGCGGTGCACTTCAACGATCCCTACCAGCTCTGTCACACCGACACGCTGTTCGAGAATCAGCAGCGCCAGAACGATCTGCGCATCGCCGCCGGCGAAAAGCCGGTGTACTCGGCCAAGCGCGATCCCGCGACCTGCGGCGAATGGCGCACCGCGGTGAAGTCCGGCCACGACTGGATCGCGATGTCGCCGACCGACTCGCCGCGCGAGGGCGCGCACGGCGGCGGTCTCACCGACCAGATCTACGGCGGCACGACCGCGCAGGCCTGGAACAACCTGTGGCGCGTCTGGGGCATGCCGGGCAGGCCCGACAACTTCGACGAGCAGGTGTTCGAGCGCTACGGCCACACGCCGCCGCCGGACCACATCTACAACCCCTACCCGCTGCCGGGCGAGGAAGGCCAGCTGTCGGAGACCTTTGGCGGCAGCGGGCGCCTGCCGCTGGGCTTCGCGCAGGGCCGCGATGCCGAGGGCAAGTACAGCGGCACGCTGGGCCTCAACTGCTTCTCCTGCCACGCCGGCCAGATCGGCGCCGGTGAGATCGCCGGCCGCGACGGCCTCGGCGATGCGCAGAGCTACGGCGCCAATGCCACCGGCAGCTTCATGGGCCTGCCCAACACCAACACCGAGCTGGGCGTGTTGCTGGTCGACCTGATCAACGCGGCGCAGTACCAGTTCCCGGGCGCGGAACAGAACCCGTTGACGATGCCGGCCTTCGGCTACATCCCGCTGGTCAACACCACGCGCGGCACCAACGCGGCCGACACCGAGATCGAGGCGATCGTCGTCATCCGCGACTTCGACACGCTCGAATTCAGCCACGTGCTCAGCTACCCGCTGCACGCGAACATGGGCGACCAGGACCCGCCGGCGTGGTGGTGGCTCAGCAACAAGACGCGCTACCTGTGGTTCGGCGGCCACTCGACGGATTCCTCGCGCGGCAACATGTACTTCGGCAGCGTCAACGGCCTGTCCGGCGACGAGGTCAAGGAGAACGAAGGCATCTTCGAAGACGTGCACCAGTGGTCTCTCAGCGTCGAGGCGCCGAGCTATCCGGGGCCGGTCGACACCGCGCTCGCCGAGCAGGGCGCGATCCTGTTTCACGAAAAGGACCTGTGGGCCAACGAGCAGAACGCCGGCATCACGCGACCCAAGGGCAACGGTTCCTGCGCGAGCTGCCACGGCGCCTACTCGCCGCGCTACGCCGGCGACACGCGCTTCCTGCCGACGCCGAAACTGGCCGGCATGGTCGGCTACACTGTGCCGATCGAGATCGTCGGCACCGACCCGGCGCAGGCGCAGGGCTGGGCGCAGGAAATCCGCGAGCACGTGTCGACCTTCTGGTGGTCGTACCCGGACGCGATGCCCGACTACGCGCTGCCCGAGGAAAAAGATCCGCTCACCGAGCTGCTCGACGACTACCTGATCCTCGGCCTCGAAGGCGCGGATCTCGCCGACCATCTGCAGAGCCAGTTGCAGGACATGGGCGTGCTGCAGCCCGCCGGCGATCTGCTCGCCGTGCTCGCCGGCACCGCGCTGACGCCGATTCCCGGCTTGCCGCTGGGCGAAGCCGCCGGCCGCATCAAGGGCGCCTGCGGTTTCGAGGAGAAGACCGTCGGCTACGTCACGCCGCCGCTGCACGGCGTTTGGGCGAGCGCGCCGTATTTCCACAACGGTTCGGTGCCGGATGTCTGGAGCGTGCTCAAGCCCGCGGATCGACCCAAGGTCTGGCGCCGCCAGCGCACGACGACGCCGGTGCATTTCAACCAGTTCGAGACGCGCCTGTCCGGTGAGAGCGGCGGCTATGACTTCGGCAAGCTCGGCTGGAAGCACGACGTCATCGCCTGCAGCGACGGCGGCTCCGGCATTCCGTACTACAGCTGCCAGCCCGAGCAGGATCTGCCGGCCGAGCTGAACTGGCTCAAGGACACGCTCGACGGCGGCCTGCTGTGGCCGACCTGGGTCGTGCCGCCGCCGCTGGATACGCAGGGCCTGGAAGCGCGCATGATCTACAACACCAACTACTACTCGAAGAAGAACCGCGGCCACGAGTGGACGAAGGCGCTGACCGATCCGGAACGCCTCGCGCTGCTCGAGTATCTGAAGACGCTGTAGCGGACGCCCCGGTCAGCTCGACGCCGCGCGCGCGCTGGCGAGATCGATCACGCCGCTCAGTGCCTTCTCGATCGCATCCTGGTGCAGCAGGCGCATGCCACCCTCCATCGCCGCCTCCTGCACGAGCGGTACCGAGCCACGCGCGCGGATCAGATCCTTGACGTGTGGCGTTCCGCTGAGAAGTTCGTAGACGCCGATGCGGCCCTTGTATCCGCCGGTGCAGGCCTCGCAGCCGACCGCCTCGTGCAGCAGCAGCTGGCCGTCGCGCGTGTAAGTCTCGTGCCAGCGCGCGACCACCGTCGCGGGATCGAGCTTCGTGCCGGCACAGTACTCCTGCGCGAGCACCTGCAGCTCCTTGTCCTCGGCGACGTGCGCCTTGCGGCAGCGCGTGCACAGCTTGCGCGCCAGGCGCTGCGAAAGAATGCCGATCAGCGCATCCGCAAAGTTGAACGGGTCCATGCCCAGATCGAGAAGGCGCACCACGCTCTCCGCCGCGCTGTTGGTGTGCAGCGTCGAGAACACGAGATGGCCGGTGAGCGAGGCCTCGATGCCGATCTTGGTGGTCTCGACGTCGCGCATCTCGCCGACCATGATCACGTCGGGATCGGCGCGCAGAAACGTGCGCATCGCCGCCGCGAACGTCCAGCCGATGCCCGCATGGATCTGCACCTGGCGCAGCCCCGGCTGCGTGATCTCCACCGGATCCTCGGCGGTCCAGATCTTGAGATCGGGCCGGTTGATGTGGTGCAGTACCGAATGCAGCGTCGTGGTCTTGCCCGAGCCCGTCGGTCCGCAGACCAGGATCAGGCCGTAGCTGCGCGACACCATCCGCGTCAGCTCACCGAGATCGCGCTCGCTGAACCCGAGCTTGTCGAGCGGCAGCGGCTCGGTGCCGCCGAGGATGCGCAGCACGACGTCTTCGAGGTTGTTGGCCGTCGGCACGATCACCACGCGCAGCTCGATCGGCACGCCGCCAAACCGGCTGAACGCGATCTTGCCGTCCTGCGAATGCCGGTGTTCGGAGATGTCGAGCCCGGCCATGATCTTGATGCGCGACACCAACGCGCTGCGATACGCCGGTTGCAGTTCGAGATAGTCCTCCAGGTCACCGTCCTTGCGGAAGCGGATGCGCGTGCTGGTATTGCCGATGTTGCTCTCGATATGGATGTCGGACGCGCCCTGCGCGTGCGCGTCCATGATGATCTTGTTGACGAGGCGCACCAGCGTGTTGTCCGTCACCCGCGGCTCGGGCTCGCTTTCCTCGGTGGTCTGGCGCGACGACGACGCCTGGCGCGCCAGCTCGCTCGTCAGATCCTCGACGTTGACACGCACCAGGTCCGCGCCGCGCTGCCCTTCGCGGATCTGCGCGTCGCCGCCGTCATGTCCGCCCGCCGTTTCGACAGGCTCGATATGCGCGTACTCCCGGGCGATCCGTGCGCGCAGCTCCTTCGGGTTGGCGATCACCGGCACGATCGTGAGCTTGGTGAGGAAGCGCAGCTCCTGCGCGAAATCCATCGCCAGCGGGTTCTCGACCGCGACCACGAGCGACTCGCCAAGGCGCAACAGCGCCAGCACCTGATGGCGGAAAGCGAAGCTCGGGGTGACCAGTTCCAGCGCCAGCGGGTTGAGGCGGAAAAGCCCGGCGTCGACGAACGGAATGCCCAGCTTCTGCGACATCGCCATCTGCACCTGCCGCATCGTCACGGCGCCCATCTCGATCAGGATGTCGCCGAGCCGGCGCTGACGGTTGTTCGCCTGAAAGCCGAGCGCCACGGTCAGCTGTCCGGGCGATATGAAACCCGTCTCCATCAGGATGTCGCCGAGCTTCATCGACGGCCGCCTTTTCTGCATCTGCAGCGCCTGCTTGAGTTCCTCGGGCGCCACGATGCCGTGGTCGACGAACTGTTCGCCCAGCTTCTGCTCACGCATCCGCGCTTGTTTGTCGAGCGCCGCGGCCAGTACCTCGTTGCTGACCACTCCGCTGTGCGCGAGCGTTTCGCCGAGCAGCGGACCGATCTGGACCTCGTCGATCTGTTGCGTCGGGATGAAGCAGCGCTGCACCTGTTGCGGGCCGCCGTTGGTCATGTACAGGAACAGACCATGTGCGTCGCGCACGAATCCAAGCGTGTGGCCGGTCAGGGTCGTGCCATCGTGGAAACGGACCGCGAACGGGCGTTCCTCGGCCGCCGGTGCGGTCTCGCCGCCGACCGCGTGGATCGCGCCCTCGTCGCGGACCATCTGCAGCGGCCAGCGCAGGCGCAGCGTGCGCACGCTGTCGAGGCCGAGATGGTGAGCAGTGGCCTCGCCGGCCACTGCGACCGTAATGCCCCCGGTGTCGGGATCGAAGCCCAGCAGTTCCGCACTCAGGATGCGGCCGTTGACCAGCTCGACGACGCAATCACGTGCGTGGGCGTAAGCCGGCACAGGCGCAGCGCCGAAGAACGGTGGGGTCGGCCAATGCAGCGCCTCATCGTGCGACGCCGCAACCGCGTTCGATGCTTCGTCGTTCATTCCAAGCTCTGCCCGTCCTGCGTGCATTCCGCCGATACGGTACCGGGGCTGCAGGCCCCCGTCCCTGATGCAGATCAAGCCGCGGCGTCGTGCGACGCGCAGCCGCCCGACTGATGCAGGTCAATGTACGGCTGCGCGTCCACCGCTAGGGTTCAGGATCAGTGGCGCCGAAGCATCGGACGCGCATTTGCGCACCGTCCGTGGCATGCGCCACGGAGGCAACGGAGCATGACGGACATACACTCGCTGCTGCGGCTGATGGTCGACAAAGGGGCATCCGACCTGTTTCTGACATGCGGCGCGACGCCGCATGTGAAGGTCGACGGCGTGACCCATTCGGTGAACGTGCCACCGCTGAAACCGGGCGAGGTCAAGCAGCTGGCGCAGTCGATCATGACCGATCGCCAGAGTGCGGCCTTCGAAGACACGATGGAATCGAACCTGTCGTTCACGGTCGAAGGTGTCGGTCGTTTCCGCGTCAACGTGTTCTTCCAGCGCGGCGAGGTCGCGCTGGTCGCGCGCCTGATCAAGTCTGAGATCCCGGGTTTCGAGCAGCTCGGCCTGCCGCCGGCCTGCGCCACGCTGGCGATGCTCAAGCGCGGACTGGTGCTGTTCGTCGGTGCGGCCGGATCCGGCAAGAGCACCTCGCTCGCCGCGATGATCGGCTACCGCTCGACGCACGCCGACGGCCACATCCTCACGATCGAGGATCCGATCGAGTTCCTGTTTCCGCACCGGAAGTCGCTCGTCGACCAGCGCGAAGTGACCATCGACACGCGCAGCTTCGGCGACGCACTGCGCAACGCGATGCGCGAGGCGCCGGACGTCATCATGATCGGCGAGATTCGCGATACCGAAACCGCCAAGCACGCGATCGCCTACGCCGAGACCGGCCACCTGTGCGTGTCGACGATGCACGCCAACAACGCCAACCAGGCGATCGAACGCATCATCAATTTCTTTCCCGAGCAGGCGCACAAGCAGCTGTTCATGGACCTGTCGCTCAACCTCAAGGGCGTCGTCTCCCAGCGCCTGATCCCGGCGATCGACGGCAAGAGCGCGCTCGCCACTGAGGTGCTTCTGCTCACCCCGTACATTTCCGACCTGATCCAGAAGGGCCGGGTCGACGAAATCAAGGAGGCGATGGGCAAGGGCAACGAGCTCGGCATGCACACCTTTGACCAGTCGCTGTTCGATCTGCATGCCGCCGGCCGCGTCAGCCTCGAAAATGTACTGCATCACGCTGACTCGCAGACCGACCTCGCGCTGCGCATCCGCCTGTCCAAGAAAGTGGCCCCAGGCGCAGGCCCGTCGCTCACCGTGTCCGAGATGACCGGCATCCACCACAGCCGCAAGTAGCGGGCGGCGCGCACGCGATAAGCTTGCGCGCATGATCCGTGCGCCGTCTCCCTCTGCAGGCCCGACCCCCGGTCCGCGCACACACCGCTTCCGCGCGCTGGGCGGTCCATGCACCTTGCATCTCTATGCGCCGGATGACGCGGCGCTCCAGCGCGCCTGCGCGGCTGCCGAAGCCGAGGTGCGGCGGATCGAGACCCAGTACTCGCGCTACCGCGACGACAGCATCGTCTCGCGCATCAACGCGGCGGCCGGCAGCGGCTCGGCGATCGAGGTCGACGACGAGACCGCGGCGCTGCTCGACTACGCGGCCACCGCCTTCGCGCAGAGCGGCGGTCTGTTCGACATCACCTCCGGCGTGCTGCGTCGCGTCTGGGATTTCAAGGCGCGGCGCGTGCCGGCGCAACGCGAGATCGACGCGCTGAAACCGCTGATCGGTTGGGATCAGGTCGAGTGGCGGCGTCCCGGCGTGCGCTTGCCGCGCGAGGGCATGGAGCTGGATTTCGGCGGTTTCGGCAAGGAATACGCCGCCGACCGCGCCGCCGCGGTCCTGCTCGCGCAGGGCCTCCGTCATGGGCTCGTCGATCTGGCCGGCGATATCCGTGTGATCGGCTCGCATCCGGACGGTGCGCCCTGGCAGGTCGGTATCCAGCATCCGCGCGCGGCCGGTGCCATCGCGACCATCCCGCTGACGCGCGGCGCGATCGCATCCAGCGGCGACTACGAGCGCGGCTTCGAGCGCGACGGCCGCCGCTACTGCCACATTCTCGATCCGCGGAGCGGCTGGCCGGTGCAGGGCCTCGCCGCGGTGAGCGTGCTCGCGGATCGATGCCTGATCGCCGGCACCGCCTGCACGACGGCGATGCTGCTCGGAGCCGACGACGGTCCGCGCTGGCTCGCCGATCTCGGCCTGCCGCACCTCTACGTGCGCGCCGACCTGTCGCTGGGCGGCACGATCCTGTAACGGCTATGGCGTGTAGCCCGGGCGCGGCCCGGGTTGAGGGGCGCAATTCCCCGGACTGCGTCCGGGCTACACGGGCAGTCAGCGCTTGATCGCGCGCGTGATCAGGAACGACTGGTGCACGCGGTTGCGCGAGAAGTACTGGCCGACGACGGCTTCCAGCTCGGAGCGGAACTGCGCCAGCTTCTGCGGTTCGCCTGCCAGCATCTGCACCAGCTTGATGACCGGGCCGGCGGTCAGCTCCATCTGCTCGCGGTAATGCGCGGGACTCAGCGCCGGCACGAGCATTTCGTCGCGCGTGAACTCGAGGTCGCGCACCGCGTCGCCGAGACGCTCGCGCACGATGTTGGGATCGCCCCACTGCGGCGGTGGCGCGACGCCCGCCGGCGGCGGCAGAAACTTGCCCGTCAGCGCGAACATGCGGCCGATCATCAGCTCCGGCGGCCAGGTCGAGAACGCGATGCGTCCACCCGGCTTGAGCACGCGCAACATTTCACCGATCGCGACCGCGGGCCGCGGCGCGAACATGTGACCGAACTGGCTGAGGACGACATCGAAGCTCGCGTCGCCGTACGGCAGGTTCTCGGCGTCGCCCTCGCGGAACTCGATCGGCGCGCCGATGACGGCAGCGTTCCTGCGCGCCTCGTCGAGCAGCACCGGCGACAGGTCCAGGCCGCTGACCGTCGCGCCGCGGCGCGCGGCGGTGATCGCGACGACGCCGGTGCCGCAGGCGACGTCGAGCAGTTTCTGTCCGCTCGCCACGCCGGCGAAGTCCGCCAGCGCCGCGGCCGGCGGCGTCGTGAAAGTCGCCAGCGGCGAGAACAGCGCCCAGGCCTCGCGCTGCATCGCCTTGAACTGCACAAACGGATCGGTCGTCATGTCTCGCTCCCTGAGAGGCTGCGATCTGGCAGCGATCGCGAGTCTACGCCGCCCTCAAGGAACGACGGGATTCTCGATGCGGCCGAGCCAGTCGCTGCGGATCAGCACGGTTTCGCCTGGCCGCAGATAGCCGCCGGCTGCACGCGCCTCGTCGATGTAAGTCCGGATCACGCTTGCGGGCAGCGAGCCGTCGAGGCCACTGCCGAACCAGCGCCACACGCCGCGCAGCTTCTGACCAAGCGTGATGCCGGCAAAGATGGTGCCGTCCGGCGTGCCCGACAGAATCAAGGTGCGCGCCGGCAGTGTGCCGGGCGTCTTGAACAGGCTCACCTGCTCGCCGCGACTTTCCCAGGTCGTGTCCGCACGCGCCCAGGTCTCGCGCAGGATGGCGTCGATGTCCCAGACCGCACGCTGCACCAGCGATTGCTGGCGCATCTCGCCGTTGCGATACAGGCGCAGATCGATGTCTGCCGCGAACGCCCGTGCGTCGCCCGGGATCACGAACAGGTCGCCGACCGGCAACGCGCCCTCGAAGCTTTTCCCCGTCGTGAAACCCTGTCCCGAAGCGACGTTGTCGGGATCGAGATGGCGCAGCAGGCTGGCGCGATCGGTGTAGTCGTTACACAGCATCAAGCCCCAATGCTCCGGCCGCGACTTCCGCCGCAGCGGCTGCAGTGTTACCCAGCACAGCTCCACTTCGTAGTCGAGCAGGCGCCCGGCGACGCTCACCGGCGCATGCGGCCCGGTCGGAACGACCGTCTTCGGAAACAGGAACGGGCCGTCCTCGACTCCGGATTCATCCGCGTGCGCCGGATAATTGGTGCCGACGGCGACATGGTGTGCCGTCAGATCGACGGGCTGGATCAGCATGTCGGTGGACACGACCACCCTCTCCTTCGCCGCGACGATGCGGTCACGCAACGCGGCGTAGCCCAGCGCCTCGAACAGTGCGATCGGATCGTGGGCCGGCTCGCCGACGACCGTGCCCAGATCGACCGCGGTGACCTGGCCGCCGGCGTACTCGCGCACGGCGAGCACGCGCGGACCGTCCGCGCCGGCGATGCGCGCAAAGCTCAAGGCTTCGTCCAGCGGTGCAATGGCCACACCATCGGGCACGGCCGCAGTTGCAGTGCCGCCGCCGAATACGGCGGCGAGCAGGCCCGCAATCAACTTCATGTCGGTCTCCCCGGCTTGTCGCGGTCCACTTTATGCGAGCGCGTGCGCGAATGCTCGCACCGGCGCTTTAAGGGTGGTTTAAGACTCGGGGCATACCGTCGCTGCCGTGAACCTTCGATGGAGCAGGGCATGGCAATCAGGATTTCGCGGCTGGCGGTGCTGGGCATGCTGATGGCGGTTGCAGCGCCTGTGGCCATCGCGGGCGGCGCCGACCTGCTGCCGGCGCTCGAGCTGCAGGCGCGCCAAGCGGCTCCGGCATTCGCGGGCTTTTCCGCCCAGCGCGGGCAGGCGTTCTTCGACAGCACGCACGGCCAGCAGTGGAGTTGCAGCTCCTGCCACACGCGCAACCCGCTGCAGGCCGGCCGTCACGCCGCCACTGGCAAGACGATCGCGGCGCTGGCGCCGGCGGCCAACGCCGAGCGGCTAAGCGATCCGGCGAAAGTCGACAAATGGTTCCGTCGCAACTGCAAGGACGTGCTCAAGCGCGAGTGCACCGCGGCAGAGAAGGGCGACGTCATCCGCTATCTGGTTTCGCTCAAGTGAGGTGGCATCGATGAACAAGATCCGGATGCGCCGCAACGTAGTGCTTCTTGCCGGCCTGTTCCTGGCCGGCATCGCGCAGGCCGACGAGGAACGCTTCGTCGTCACCAACGACCGCTGGAAGGCGGAGTGCGGCAGCTGCCATCTCGCCTATCCGCCGCAGCTGCTGCCGGCGTCGTCGTGGAGCATGCTGTTCGCCGGCCTCGGCGATCACTTCGGCAGCGACGCGACGCTCGATCCGGCGACCGCGACGCAGCTGCTCGCCTATGCGAAATCCAATGCCGCGCGGCCGACGGACACGAAGCCGCCGCTGCGCGTCACCGAGACGCGCTGGTTCCGGCACGAGCACGACGAAGTTGGCGCCGCGACCTGGACCAATCCCAAGGTCGGCAGTGCCGCCAACTGCGCCGCCTGCCATCAGGGCGCCGAGCGCGGCGACTTCGACGAAGACCTGATCCGCATTCCCCGATAGCCCGATCGCAGGAGACATCGACATGAACACGACCCGAATCCTCGTCTGGGACATCCCGACGCGGTTGTTCCACTGGCTGCTGGCGCTCAGTTTCGCCGGCGCCTATATCACCGCCGAATCCGAGTCCTGGCGGCTGGTGCACGTCACCCTGGGCTACACCTTCGGCGGACTGATCCTGTTCCGGCTGCTGTGGGGTCTGATCGGCACGCGGCACGCGCGGTTCACCGACTTCGCCTTCAGCCCGCGCCGCGTGCGCGCCTACCTGCGCAGCCTGGTGAGCGGCAGACCGGAACACCATGTCGGCCACAACCCGGCCGGCAGCTGGGCGATCTACGCGATCCTGCTGTTCGGCCTCGGCATCGCTGTCAGTGGCTACGCTCTATATAACGAGATCGGCGGCGAAGCCTTCGAGGAGGTCCACGAGGTGCTGGCCAACCTGCTGCTCGGCGTCGTCGTCGTCCACATCGCCGGCGTCGTCGTCAGCAGCGTCCTGCATCGCGAGAACTTGCCGCGCAGCATGGTCACCGGATACAAGAATGGCAGTGGGAGCGGCGAGGCGGCACAGGGTATCGGCCGCGCGCATGCCGGGGTCGGCATCGCGCTCGCGGGGCTGGTGCTCGCGTTCTGGCTCAATGCCTTCGGCGTGCGCGAAACGCTGGTCGGCGCGCCGGTCGACGTTGCCGATAACCCGGCTGCCCTCGGTGAGCAGGAGCATGATCACGACGATGACGACTGAACCGGCCGCATGCGCATCCTGATCGTCGAGGACGATGCGCTGCTGGGGGATGGCCTGCAGGTCGGGCTCCGGCAGCGCGGCTATGAGCCGGACTGGGTGCGCGACGGCCAGGCCGCGCTGCTGGCGCTGGGCACCGAAACCTATGCCGCGGTCGTCCTCGATCTGGGTCTGCCCAAAGTCGACGGCATCGAAGTCCTGCGGCGTCTCCGCAGCCGTGCGTCGAAGCTGCCGGTGCTGATTCTCACCGCGCGTGATGCGATCGACGACCGCGTGCACGGACTCGACGCGGGAGCGGACGACTATGTCGTCAAACCGGTCGATCTCGACGAGCTGGCGGCGCGCCTGCGCGCGCTGATCCGTCGTTCGAAAGGCGAGGCGCAACCGGCGCTGGCTGTTGCGGACATCACGCTCGATCCGGCGACGCGCGAGGTCCGCCATCGCGGGCAACCGATCGAGCTCGGCGCGCGCGAATTCGCTCTGCTGCATCTGTTGATGCTCAACGCCGGCCGCGTGCTGACGCGCGAACAGATCGAAGGCCAGCTCTACGCCTGGGGTGGAGAAGTCGAAAGCAATGCCGTCGAGGTGCACATTCATCACCTGCGCCGCAAGCTCGCGCCCGAAGCCATCCGCACCGTGCGCGGCGTCGGTTACATGCTGACCGCAGGAACCTGAGCCCGATGCCGCATTCGATCCGCAGCCGGCTGATGGTCTCGCTTGTGGCCGCGTCCGCGATCATCTGGACCGCCAGTGGCGTCATGGCGTACCGCGACGCGCTGCATGAAGTCGACGAACTGCTCGACGCGCATCTTGCGCAGTCGGCGGCCTTGCTGCTTGCGCAGTCCGGCGAGCTGGACGAGATCGACACCGAGCATCTGCCGCTGTTGCACAAGTACGGGCGGCGCGTGGCCTTCCAGGTGTGGGAAGACGGCGAGACTCTGCGCCTGCACTCGCTCAACGCGCCCAACGCGCGCCTGTCGAGGCGGGACCACGGCTTTGCCGACGAATTCATCGACGGCCGCGGCTGGCGGGTCTTCAGCATCTGGGCGGACGGCGACCTGATCCAGGTTGCGGAAGAGAGCGGCGCGCGCAAGGCGATTGCCCGCGGCATCGGGCGCGGCCTGCTGCTGCCGCTGCTGCTCGGCTTGCCGCTGCTTGGCGTGTTGATCGCGTGGATCGTGCAGCGCGGGCTGCGGCCGCTGGGGGCGCTGTCCGTCGAGGTCGGACGCCGTGCGCCTGACCAGCTCGCGCCGCTGGCGGTGCCCGCCGGCAGCCCGTCCGAGCTGCAGCCGCTGCTGGCGCGGCTCAACCTGCTGTTCGAGCAGTTGACGGAATCCTTCGAAGCGGAGCGTCGCTTTACCGCCGACGCTGCGCACGAACTGCGCACGCCGATCGCCGCGCTCAAGGCGCAGGCGCAGGTGGCGCAGGGCGCGGCGACTGACACCGAGCGTCAGCAGGCGCTGACCAAGGTGATCCAGGCCTGCGACCGGACCGCGCGCCTGATCGGCCAGCTGCTGACGCTGTCGCGGCTCGAACCGGCGCACTGGCGTGAGCGCAGCGCGACCGTGGATCTGCACGCGCTGGCCGCCGGCGTCGCGGCGGATCTCGCGCCGCTGGCGCTGCGGCGGGGTATCGACCTGCAGCTGGAGGGCGGCACGACCATCGTGGAGGGCCACGCGGATCTGCTCGCCGTGTTGCTGCGCAATCTGCTCGACAACGCGATCCGCTACGCGCCGGACCGCAGCCAGGTGCGCGTACGCGTAGAGCGTGCTCACGAAAGCGTGCGCCTGCATGTCATCGACCAGGGACCGGGCATCGAGCCCGCACTGCGCGGCCGGCTGGGCCAGCGCTTCCAGCGCCTGGGCCGCGCCGACGTCGAGGGCACCGGTCTGGGCCTGTCGATCGTCCGGCGCATCGCCGATCTGCATGGCGCCGCGCTGAGCTTCAACGACGGCGTGGACGGCCGCGGGCTGGAGGTCGTTCTGACTTTCGGCTCTGCTGCGTCGCGTGCCCTGCAATCGGGATGACGCCCATGAAAAAGCTGTCCCTGGATATCGACGGGCGGTAGCGTCACGGCGCCGGCACAGGCGTCCGGCTGAGGAGCCCGATCACCGGCGTGCCGTGCGCGCGCATCGCCGGCTCGATCTTCCGGTGCAGCGCGTGGTAGCGGTAGAACGGCACGCGCGGAAAGAGGTGGTGCACCGAATGCAGGTTCTGGCCTAGCCAGAACCATTCCAGCGGCTTCATCCACAGCGGCATGATCAGGCTGTTGGTGTTGCGATAGCGGGCGGCATCCTCGTACGGATGGTGCGGGCGGTAGGCGAACCAGTACGCAGTGAAGAAGGCGCCGGCCAGGTAGCCGACGACCAGCAGCACGACGGTCGACGCGGTCGGCACCAGCGCCAGGAACGCCAGGCGCCAGCCGATCGCCAGCGCCAGCTCGGCGAAGTAGGTCACGCGCTCGCGCCGCGGCGCCGTCGCCCAGTAGTCGCGGAACAGGAACGTGTTCTGCGTCCACAGGAACTTGAACCCGCAGATCACGAAGGCCAGGACGCCGTGGCGCATGCCGCTGACGACGAAGTCCGGGTCCTTGTCGGGCTGGTTGGTGTAGCGATGGTGGGTGAAGTGTTCCACCTTGTGCGTCGAGTACGGCACCATGATCAGCGGCGCGACCAGGTAGCCGCACAGGTCGTTGAGCCACTGCAGACGCTCGCGGCTGCCGTGAATGTTGCCGTGCGCGGCCTCGTGTAGCGGCGTGTACGACATGTAGGTCAGCGCGGCATAGATCAGGATCGCCGCCACCAGCGGAACCACGCCGGCCGCGAACAGCCACAGGTTGGCGCCGAAGGCGCCCAGCACGAACGCCACCAGGGCGACGGTCGGCCACGCCAGCTCGCCCGTATACTCCTTGGAGGTGGCGATGGCCTGCTTGTTCAGCGCACTCAGATCCTGTTGCATGGGGCACTCCGTTCACGGCGGGTCGAGGCTCCAATCTAGGGACCGGTTGCAGCGGGCGACAGGGCATTGCCGGCCTGCCGCAGCGCATATCCGGCCAACGACGAACAGGGCGCGCGCCCGGGAGAGGGCATGTCCGAGCAGACCAGCGTTCTGCACCCCGTCGCCATCGCGCAGGTGATGGTCAACTTCGCGGCGCGCCATGGCGTCGACGCAGACACCTGCCTGCTCGGCACCGGCGTGACCGAGGCGCAGCTGCGCGACGCGGACGCGTTGATCACACGCGAACAGGAAATGCGCCTGCTCGAGAACCTGATCCTCGCGCTGCCGCAGGTGCCGGCGCCCGGCTTCGAACTGGGGCTGCAGTACAACGTCGCCACTTTCGGCATCTGGGGTTTCGCGGCGCGCATCAGTCGCACGCTGCGCGAGGCGTTCGAGCGCGCGGTGCGCTACCTGCCGCTGAGCACCGCCTACTGTCGATTCTGGCTGGAGGCCGACGCGCGCGAGTTCGCGATCTGTGCCGACCCGGCGGCGATTCCCCAGCACCTGCGCCAGTTCCTGCTCGAGCGCGACCTCGCGACCTCGGTGAACCTGCTCAGGGAGCTCAGCCTGGCCGGCGTGCGCGTCCAGCGCCTGGAGTTCCAGGGACCGGCGCCGGGCCACGCCGCGCGCATCGAAGCTCTGTGCGGCCTCGCGCCGCGCTACGGCAGCAGCCGCAACGCCATCGTGCTGCGCCGCGAGGACGCCGAGATTCCGCTGCCGATGTACGACGCCCACCTGGTCCGCCTGTTCGAGGACCAGTGCCGGGCGCAGCTCGAACGTAGACAAATGGCCGGCCTGGGCGGCCAGGTGCGCCAGCTGATCCTCGGACCGCTGGGCCTGGTCGCTTCGATCGAGGACGTCGCGCAGCGGCTGGCGATGGCGCCGCGCAGCCTGCGTCGAAAGCTCGAAGAGGAAGGCACCAGCTTCCGCGACATCGTCGAAGCGGAGCGCAGGCAGCTGGCCGTGCAGCTGCTGCAGGGGACCCAGATGAAGCTGGACGAGATGGCGCTGCAGCTGGGTTATGGCGACACGGCCAGCTTCACGCGTGCGTTCCGACGCTGGTTCGCGCAGGCGCCGGGGGAGTATCGCAAGGAGCTCAGGGGCTGACCGGGGCCTGAGCGAAGATCTCGGGTTACATCGTGTGCGGATGTCGAACCCGGCCGCCTGCCTTACGATCCAATCCGGTCCGGCAGGTTCCAGGAGTCATCGTGCAGTCCATCATCTCGGTCCAGGGCTTGAACAAGGTCTATGCGACGGGCTTCCAGGCGCTCAAGAACATCGATCTGGAGATCCGCCGCGGTGAGATCTTCGCGCTGCTCGGCCCCAACGGCGCTGGCAAGACTACGCTGATCAACATCGTCTGCGGCATCGTCAATCCCGGCGAGGGCACGGTGCGGGTGGACGGCCACGACATCCGCAGCGATTTTCGTGCCGCGCGCGCGGCGATCGGCCTGGTGCCGCAGGAGCTGTTCACCGACGCCTTCGAGAGCGTGTGGGCCACGGTCAGCTTCAGCCGCGGGCTGTTCGGCAAGCCGCGCGACGACGCCCGCGTCGAGAAGGTCCTGCGCGACCTGTCGCTGTGGGACAAGCGACATGACCGCATCATGACCCTGTCCGGCGGCATGAAGCGGCGCGTGATGATCGCCAAGGCGCTGGCGCACGAACCCTCGGTGCTGTTCCTCGACGAGCCGAGCGCCGGCGTCGACGTCGAACTGCGCCGCGACATGTGGGCGATGGTGCGGCGTCTGCGCGAGTCCGGCGTCACCATCATCCTGACGACGCACTACATCGAGGAAGCCGAGGAGATGGCCGACCGCATCGGCGTGATCCACAAGGGCGCGCTGATCGTCGTCGAGGACAAGGCCACGCTGATGCAGAAGCTGGGCAAGAAGCAGCTGACCTTGCAGCTGCAGCAGCCGCTCGCCGGCATCCCCGACGAGCTGCGCGCGCATCCGCTGGAGCTGTCCGCCGACGGCCTCGAGCTGGTCTACACCTTCGACACGCAGACCGAGCAGACCGGCATCGCTGCGCTGCTGCGCCGGCTGACCGAGCACGGCATCGATTTCAAGTCGCTGTCTTCGAGCGAAAGCTCGCTCGAGGACATCTTCGTCAACCTGCTGAGAACCCGCGCATGATTCATCTCAACACCTTTGCCATCCGCGCGATCTACCACTTCGAGATGGCGCGCTGGTTCCGCACGCTGACGCAGAGCGTCGCCGCGCCGGTGATTTCGACTTCGCTGTATTTCGTCGTCTTCGGCGCCGCGATCGGCGCGCGCATGGGCGACATCGACGGCATCGCCTACGGCGCCTTCATCATCCCCGGCCTGGTGATGCTGTCGCTGCTGTCCGAGAGCATCTCCAACGCCTCGTTCGGCATCTACATGCCGAAGTGGTCGGGCACGATCTACGAGGTGCTGTCGGCGCCGGTGTCTGCGGTCGAGATCGTGATCGGCTACGTCGGCGCGGCGGCGACCAAGTCGATCCTGCTCGGGGTGCTGATCCTGGCGACCGCGCGCCTGTTCGTGGCCTACGAAATCGCCCATCCGCTGTGGATGCTCGCCTTCCTGCTGCTGACCGCGGTGACCTTCAGCCTGTTCGGCTTCGTCATCGGCGTCTGGGCCGACAGCTGGGAGAAGCTGCAGGTGGTCCCGCTGATGATCGTCACGCCGCTGGCCTTCCTCGGCGGCAGCTTCTACTCGATTTCGATGCTGCCGCCGATCTGGCAGAAGATCGCGCTGCTCAACCCGGTCGTGTACCTGATCAGCGGCTTCCGCTGGAGCTTCTACGGCGTCGCCGACGTCGGCGTCGGCGTGAGCCTGGCGATGATCGCGCTGTTCATGGCGCTGTGCCTGGGCGGCATCGCGTGGATTTTCCGCACCGGCTACAAGATCAAGAACTGAGGCGCCCGTTGTAGGAGCGCCTCTTAGGCGCGATTCTTTCCGTGCGGCGTGACCGCCGCATCGCGGCCAAGGGCCGCTCCTACAAAAGCTTCGCAGCCCGGGACGACGCGCCGGATCATGTCTTCACTTCAGGTGCCGGTGATCGGCGCGGCGTCGGCGGCGGGCGGCGACCAGACCTGGACTTTGTTGCGACCCGCCGCCTTGGCGGCATACATCGCCTCGTCGGAGCGAACGATCGCGGTTTCGACGCTGGCGTCGGGATCGAGCGGGGCGACGCCGAACGACGCGGTGACGTGCACGGTCCTGCCACCGATGTCGATCGCCATCGCCGCAAGCTGCTGGCGCACGCGCTCCAGTACGGTCGCCGCCTCGATGGGCGTCGTGTGCCGCATCGCGAGCAGGAATTCCTCGCCACCGTAGCGGTAGACGACGTCGTAGGGCCGCACGCTGTCCATCAGGCACTTCGCCGCCGCCATCAGCACGCGGTCGCCGGCGGAGTGGCCGTAGGTATCGTTGACCGACTTGAAGCGGTCGAGGTCCATCATCGCGACGCAGGACGACTCGACGCCCCGCTGCGCCATCGCATGCTGTTCGCGCAGGCGCGCGAGCAGGCTGTTGCGGTTCGCTGCGCCGGTCAGCGGGTCGGCGTTCTGGAAGGCATCCACCAGCTCCTGGCGCAGCGACATGACTTCGAAGCGCATCGTCTGCAGCGAATCGGCGAAGGCGTCGAAGGCCTGCGCGGAGATTCGCTCTCGGTTGCGTGCGCTCTCGAGCAGTTCGCGCGCGCGGCTGTGCATCTGCTCGTGCGCGTCGCCGATCGCCAGGAATCCCGGATGCGTGCGCAGCCGGACGGCGTCCGCGCCGTCGTACCACTGGCCGAAGCGGCAGCGATGGTGTGCGTCCGGCGCCAGGTCGTCGGCATTGGCGTCCAGTCCGCAGACCAGCGTGCGATTGAGCGTCGCATGCCACTGCTGGTGGCCGTCGAGGGCCTGCTGCAGCTTCGTCAGCACACCCGAGACTTCCGTGGCAGGCAGGCTGGGGATCGTCATGACGGCGTCTCGCTCCTATGCGTCAGCGTGAGGCTGCCACAGGCGCCCGGCCCCCGCATTGATCCAGGTCCGCGCGTCTTCAGAGCAGCTTCAGCAGCATCTCGACCAGCGTCTGCGTGAGCCGCTCGCGCGACAGGTGTGCGGGCCGGTACAGCACCGTCTGCAGGATCGCCGACCACACCATCGTCATCAACAGATAGGTGCTCGCCTCGGGATCGTCGAAATGCACGACGCGCTGGCTCTTGCGCCGGCCCTCCTGGGCGATGTGCTGCAGCGTGTCGGACAGGTCGCGCATCTCCGGGATGTCCCACAGGAACGGCACCTCGCGCAGGGCCACGCGCAGCAAATCGCCGCGCCTCTCCAGCGCCGCGGCCATCGCGCGCATCCAGTAGTCGATGCCGGCGCGCGGCTGACCCTCCAGCGCGACCGCCTCGCGCAGACTCGCCGACACCTCGGCCGTGACCTCGCGCATCACCCGCGCCAGCCCGCTGGCGATGATCGACTGCTTGTTGGGGAAGTACTCATAGAGCGAGCCGATGCTGACGCCGGCGACCTCCGCGACGCGGTTGGTCGTCACCGCGGCGTAGCCTTCGGCGGCGAGGACCTGAGCCCCGGCCTCGATGATGGCGTCGAACGTGGCCTTGGCGCGCACCTGCCGAGGGGCCTTTTTCGCTTGCAGCTCAGCGGCTTGAATACGGCTATGCGTGGACATCGGGTGGCCCCCGGGTTTCCGAGTGTTTCCGAGCTTTTGTTCAGGTTAATGTTAGCCGCAAGAGCCCAAGGCAGGGCGGAAGTGCTGCGTGCGTGCAGCGCGTGATGGCGCCGTTCCCCGCGAACGCGCGACCGGAGGAGAGCATGAAGAAGCACACGTTCCGACTGATCCTGTGTCTGGCCGCGCTGGGCCTGGGCGCCTGCGCCGGCGAGTACGGCGGCGATCAAGGCGGCGATGTCGGCGGACCTGCGCCCGGCGGCGGCACCGGCAGCGTCGACGAATTCTTCACGGCGCGGGTGCAGCCGCGCCTGGCCTTCTGCCGCAGCTGCCATGTGCCCGGCGGCATCGCCGACGTCGACGGCGGCCGCAACTTCATGCTGTCCGACAACGCGGCGCAGGACTTCGACAATCTGCGCGCGTCCTGGGAACGCCTCGGCGGCAACAACCCGACCTCGCGCATCCTGCTGATGGCCTCCGGCGCCGAGACCCCGCACACCGGCGGCCAGCCGTGGCCGGTGGGCAGCGCCGCCTACGACGACATGAGGACCCTCCTGGAGTGTTTCGCCAATCCGGCCGGATGCCTCGACGGCGCCGGCAGCGGACCGGTGGAGCAGGACGCGCCGCTGCTCGGCAGCAAGCACGCGCAGCATCGCTGGGCCAGCTACTGCGAAGGCAAGGCCGACGATGCCGTGCTGCCGGCCGACCCGCGCACGCTGGTGCAGCCCGGCTTCAACGAAGGCAAGGCGGTGTATTTCAACGCCTGGTACGAGGACTGCCACGTCAACCTGCCGGAGGCCGAGAAGCCGGCGAAGAGCTGCGGCGAATACCGCGCGCGCCGCGATCGCGGCCTGGCGTTCCTGATCGACGAGCTGCCGACCGGCACGCTCAGCGCCACCGACTACAACAACACCTGGCAGGCCTGGGGCCTGACCGAGCGCCCGGCGAATTTCGACGAGCTGTACACGCTGCGCTACGGCCTCAACGCCGCGCCCTTCCCCAATCCGTACCCGCTGCCGGGCGAAGATCCCAAGACCAGCAATGGAGGCTCGGGCCAGCTGCCGCTCGGCCTGCGCCAGATCAAGGACGACAGCGGCAACTGGACCGGTACGATCGGCACGGCGGCCTGCTTCCAGTGCCACGGCGGCCAGATCGGCGACGCCGTCGACGGCGGCAACCGCATCACGCTTGCGAGCATCGGCCTGGGCAACAACAACTTCGACGTGCCGATCAACGCGCAGGACAACTCGGCGTTCGCGAGCACCCCGTTCGCCACGACGCTGCCGGCGCTCGACATCAACAGCCTGTTCAACATCGGCATCAAGCAGCGCGGCCAGAACAACGCCGTCGGCGCCTTCGAGTTCCTGATCACCGTGCTCGACCTCGACTCGCTGGGCATCAATCCCGATCCGCTCAAGACCATCGTCGAAGCCACCGGCCCGCAGGACCAGGCGCACCCGCTCGCGCACACCCAGGACACGCCGCCGTGGTGGAACTTCGGCTCGCGTCCGCGCAAGTTCTTCGACGCCGGCGTTTCCAACGACAGCACGCGCATCATCATGGCCGCCGGTCCGGGCGACTTCAATTCGCTGATGACGCTCGACGGCAAGCCCTACCGCGATCGCATCGAGCAGTACGACCAGGACCTGGCCGCCTTCTTCCTGTCGCTGCGCTCGCCCGAGTATCCGGCCGCGATCGACACCGCGCTCGCCGAGCAGGGCGCGATCCTGTTCCACACCAAGGACCTGTGGGCCGAAGAAGGCAATGCCGACGCGCCCAGGCCACTGGGCGGCAACGGTTCCTGCGCCAGCTGCCACGGCGCCTACTCGCCGCGCTACGTCAACGACCCCAACTACCTGGTCGACCCGTCACTCGAAGGCGTCGCCGCGCATATCTCGCCGCTGGCCGTGATCGACACCGACCACGCGCGCTCCGACATGCTCACGCCGACCCTGCGCGAACGCTGGGACACCACGTACTGGGGTTACCAGGACAACGTCGAAGGCTACGTCGCGCCCGAGGACAAGGACCCGGTCACCGAAGCGCTCGACGACCTGTATCCGGTGGCACTGCGCCCGGAGGGCGTCTGCGGCTGGGAGAAGGACGTCATCGGCTACCAGGCGCCGCCGCTGTACGGCGTCTGGGCCACGGCGCCGTATCTGCACAACGGCTCGGTGCCGACCGTCGACGCCGTGCTCGACTCGTCCAAGCGCGCACCCATCTGGCAGCGCAAGCTGCAGACCGAAGGCACGGTCACCGGCTTCGACCAGCGTCTTGCAACCGCCTACGACTACGCCGCGATCGGCTGGAAATCCAACGTGCTCAGCTGCACCGACATCCCCGGCACGCAGGAAATGAACTGCAGCCCGACCGGCGACGAAGGCCCGTCGCTGACGCAGCTAATGCAGAACTACCTCAACCAGTCGATCGCGTGGACCGGGTTGTTCACGATCTCCGATCCGGCGCCCGGCGCAATCGACAAGCGCCTGGTCTACGACACCCGCATCCTCGGCAACGGCAACGGCGGCCACGTCTTCAGCGACGTGCTGACCGAAACCGAACGCAAGGCGATCGTCGAGTACCTCAAGACGCTCTGATCATTCCTCCCTCTTCCCCGCCAGGGGGAGAGGGCTCACCTTCCCCAACTCCCTCTCCCCCGCCTCGGGGGAGAGGGCTGGGGTGAGGGGGCGCGCCGGCGCAGCCGGCGCCTCACATCCGGTCCAACGGACTCACCACCCCGCGCCCCCCGCGATTGAGCACGTGCGTGTAGATCATCGTCGTGCTCACGTCCGAATGACCCAGCAGCTCTTGCACTGTGCGGATGTCGTAGACGCCTTCCAAAAAGTGCGTTGCGAACGAATGCCGAAGCACATGCGGAGAGACATGCTTTGCGATCCCCGCAGTCTCGGCCGCCGCGCGAACCTGTCGTTGCACCTGCTGCTCGCTCAGGTGGTGCCGGCGGACTTCGCCCGAGCGTGGATCGGACGAAAATCCGGCTGAAACGAAGATGTACTGCCAGGCCCACTCACCGGCCGCGCGCGGGTACTTCCGCGCCAGCGCGTCCGGCAACCAGACTTGAGCCTTGCCCAGACGGTAGTCGCGTTCATACAGCGTGCGCCGCATTGCCAGCTGGGACCGCAACGGCTCGAGCAAGCTCGACGGCAGCACCGTCACTCGGTCCTTTCCGCCCTTGCCGTCGCGCACGATGACTTCGCGACGTGCAATGTCCACGTCCTTCACGCGCAGCCGTAACCCCTCGGTCAGGCGCATTCCGGTGCCGTACAGAAGACGGGCCACCAGCCCGGGTGCGTTCACCGGAAGCTGATCCATCAGACGCCCTGCCTCCGCGCGGGACAGGACGACAGGCAGGCGCTGCGGCTTCTTTGCTCGCGTAACCCCGTCCAGCCACGGCAGCTGGATATCCAGCACTTCTCGATACAGGAACAGAATCGCGGACAGCGCAAGATTCTGCGTGTTCGCGGCAACGTTCTGGCTCACCGCCAGATCGCTGAGAAATGCTTCCACTTCGGGAGCGCCCATCTCGCGCGGATGGCGCTTGCCATGAAACAGGATGAAGCGTTTAATCCAATGCAAATACGTTTGCTCTGTGCGCAGGCTGTAATGCCGTGTACGAATTGCCGCGCGGACCTGATCGAGCAACTTGGGAGGCTTAACAAATGAAGCACTTGGCGCTGCCAGTGACGCGATTTCGGATTGCGTTTTCATATGAATCAACCACTTTCTTTCCCTCGCCCGATGTTATACGTCATGGCGGGCGAGTTACACGTCAATCTGTGATCTAGTTGGCGTTAGGCATTACGTGACTACGGCAGTTGTTCGCATAAAGGGGGCCGCGGCTCACATTGAGCCGCTGCGGAAGCGCATTCCCACCGCAAGCGTCGAGCGCGAGGACATCGTCATTCGCTCCGCCCTGCCTGATACCTCATCACTGAATGATCATTTAGTGTGGCTCTGGGGTGCGCTTGCCCACGAGCGGCGTATGCTCAAGCGCCTACAAGCGGGTGGCGCACAAATCGTCTGCACTGCTCACATGAAGCCAGGCCCAATACGGCTGCTCCCAAATGCAACCGAAATGCTCCATCTGCTCAGCTGCGAATTGATAGTGGAGCGCGCGTAATGCCTAACAACGCGTTCCAGCCGACGGCCTCGCTTCGCTCGGCCGCGGCTGAACGCGGGCGTTGGGCGGCATGAAGCATCCGTGTGTGGGGGCAACCTTGTGAGGGTCGAATTGATTGGTCTCGCCCTTTTCTTTCTAGGCGCTGCCGTATTGTCCGCTTATACATACAGCGTGAACACACCGATGCCCAGACTGAATGTTCTGGGAAAAATGGTGTTCGTTTTAAGTGGCGCGGGGGTCTTTCTGAGCATGATTGGCTTTGTCATCGGCTGGGCCAGGCCCGAAGGTGGCGGCTTATTGATGGTTCTGTCGGTTGTAGGTTTTATCATCAGTTTTGCAATCAACTTCACGTTGCAGTAGTTATGGACACCTTTGCTTACGTGATGCTATGCGCGCTGGTGTGTGGGCCTTCGCTAATCGCCATTTCCAGCGCCGTGAAGAGGAATCGCGACGGCAAGCCCCGTTCTCGCGCGATCAACGTAATGTTGGTGGCCAGCCTTCTGGTAGGGGTTACTTGCGGTGGCGCGCTAATGGTCTTTGCAGTAGTTTGTTTGCAGGTGAAAACGTTCGTGACGCTTGCCTTCGGACTCTTCAGCATCATGTTGTCGTTTGTGCCGCTTTATATTGCTTACTGGGCACTGCGCGCGCTCAACGGCGCTGAACGGTGGCACGGGCAGGGGTAGTAATGCATCACGTCGTGCCGCCCAACAAGTGCTTGCAGTGGGACGTCCTCGCCTTCGGCGAGGCCGCCCCTGAAGCTGGGCGTTGGGCATCAAGGGAGACCTGAAGTGAGCCTTGCCCGTCTACTCGTGCTTATCTCGCTCACGCAAGCAGTCGGTGCGTGCGCCGTTTCTTCGCCAATCGAAGACGGAGGGAGTAGCAAGTCGCAGTTTGAGAAAGCCCTCATCTACGACGGTGAACGCAAGCAGATCCAACCGCCGCTGCCGGGCATTGAGACCCACCGCGTCTTTCATCAAGGTTCAACTGGGTTTACGCCCGTATCAGCCGTACGTAATAGCGCAATGGAACGCGTAGTGGAGTTCTGCAAGTTCAAAGGGCGGAGCCGTATCTTGTCGAGGAAACCACCTCCAAGCCGCCACACATTCTAGGCAACTGGCCGAGAATTGAGATTGTATTTTCTTGCGTAGCTGTTGCGTCTAATTCAGAAGCAGCACCCCAAGGTCAAGATAAATATGACCAACTCCGAAAACTGAAGTCGTTGCTCGATGACGGGGCCATATCGCAGGAGGAGTACGAGAAGGAAAAGCGGAGGCTCCTTGCTCAATGATGCCCAACAGTCGGTTCCACCCGACGTCCCTGCCGCCGCTTCGCGCCGTCAGGGCCGCGGGTGAACCTGAGCGTTGGGCCTCATGAGAAGCAAAGCACTC
The DNA here is from genome assembly GCA_041659605.1 of Sinimarinibacterium sp. GTDB lineage: Bacteria > Pseudomonadota > Gammaproteobacteria > Nevskiales > Nevskiaceae > Solimonas. The sequence continues at coordinate 51,051 of JBAZXW010000022.1, forward strand.
GTCGCGCTCGGGTCCTTCCTCTGCCTGAGCATAGCGTTTGGGCTTTTGGCTATATTTGTTCATCCAGTATTTCTGGGAGGCGTCGTGGTCTCGGCTGTCGCACACGGTGTCTGGCTTATGAGTCTTTCGTGCCCGCAGTGTGGTGCTTCAATTCTGTGGCGTACCCACATCGTGTTCGGAGTGCAGCTGTCGGCCTTCTCGCCATGGCCACCTCATCTATGCCCACAGTGCGGTCGTGCGTTATGAGCGTGCGTTTAATGAGCGGCGCACGCGTGATGCCCAACCATTGCATGCAGCCGACGTATTTGCCTCCGCTTCGCTACGGCAAATCCGCGGCTGATGCTCGGCGTTGGGCCTACTAGAAATGAATCGCTTACTTGCAGGTCTGCTAGCCGCCTTCTCATTCAACTCGGTTGGCCACGCGCAAAGTTCATTCATAAGCACGTCTCAGGTAGCCACGCGGGAGTTCATGCAGTCTGTCGGCGGAATACAAGTTGGAGAAGCACAACAGACAGCGCCGGGGTTCTGGTCTGTTCCTATTTTTTGTGATGTCAGCGGATTGAAGACAGTCACCCAAAAGCCAACGACAATGAACTCTGGCTTGGTTGTCACAAAAGTGCTTCAGCAGGTTCAGGACTTCGAGCTACGCATTTCTGTTGTCACAAACACCGCTCTTAGTGGCAATGCGTCGTCAACCTGCCCCACCGTCACGCTTGCACAAGCCCGTCCAGGCACTTATACGGTTGTTTACCTAGAGCGGGACCGTGCAACCCACAAAATCGGCGTGGTAACGCTAGGGCAGGCCCAACAAGGGGTTCAAGGGCCGACGTCTCCGCCTTCGGCGGAGCCGCGCCCTTAACCCGGGCGTTAGACCCCACTAATGCAACTGTCAGAACATCAGTACAACGAGCCGGCGCTGCGGCAGTTCGGCGAAGAAGCGACGACGTTGTTGCTTGCCGGCAGGTTTGATGACTTGGCGAATCGCTTTGGTTACGCAATCGCCAATGGCCGTGAGCCGGCGAAGGCAATCGAAGACGATTTCACCGGAGCGCTATCCGGCAGCGGAGTAGACGAAGCAAGAAAGGCGAAGCACGCCGTGTTCGTAAAGCACTTCAAACAAAATGACACAAAGCTGCTGGCCTTGGTTGAGTCACGAATCACCCTCAGCGCGGATAAGACACTACTCGTCGAGCTCATCGTCGCTGCGGCACCCGAAGGTAAGCGTCTCTACCTGGAGCAAATAAGTGGTGTCTAACAAGCAGGTCCAGCCGACAAATTCGCGCTGCGCGCGAATTTGCGGCTGAACTGCGGCGTTGGGCGTAAACCATGGCAAGCAGAAAGCGGCTGCGAAGTGTGTGCCACAGCATCGCGCACCATGCGGTTAGCGGCTTGTCGTACATCCATCCGCACGTGCTTCGTGCTTGTCGCTCTGCCGGTCTTCCCGCCATGAAGGTAGACATGCTTGATGCCGAGCCATGTCCGGCAGAGTTCCGAGGCCTTGAGCCGTTGCGCTTATCTCTTCGAGCACTGAAAGAGAAGCTTGAGGGCATTCTCTCGGCAGAGGGCTTTAGTTCGTCGGAGCTCGTCATCGCCACCTTGCAGTTCTCCCCAGATCCCGCCCAGCATGACGACCATTGCAGCGTTTGCTGCGCTACGCTTCAAACAGCGGAAGGCGAGCCGGTAGAGTGCGTCGTTGACTATCTCGGGAATAAGCGCGCCCAACAAGGTGCTGCAGCCGACGCCCTTGCCGCCGCTTCGCGTCGTCAAGGCCGCGGCTGAGCACGAGCGTTATGCGTAACAGATGACGTCCGCTGATCTCGTCACGAGCACCATGCGCCGAGTAACGTCGCGGGGCTTCGATCCGCACACGGCGTCGTGGGAGCACAAGGTCTGCGTGTTGCTTCATGCAGCCCAAGGCATCATTGACAATGGCGGGTTTAAATACCTCTTCGAGAGCCCATTCGAAGGAAACCCGGAGATGAAAGATTTCCCCCGGGTCTTTGAGGCCGTCGGAGCCATCTCATCTGCTGAGGCGGTTCGTGCGGCGCTCGCTCGTTCAGTGGACCCTCATACAAACTACGAAGATCTGAATCGTGTGCTGTGGAGAGAAAGTGAGCAGAACTATGCCTTGCTTGAGCAGTACATCAGAGCGCATGAAAGCAGTTACGCATAACCATCGCATGCAGCCGACGTGCCCGCCTTGCGGCGGTCACGCGGCTGATGCGGGGCGTTGGGCGTCGCGATGAATACGAGCGTGAAGAAACGAGCTCAGATCGTTCTGGCCTGGTATATCGGTTTCTGCATTTTTGGCACTCTTCTTCTCATAGGCGGAGTTGGTGCGGAGTTCTATGCTGAGTGGGGTCCGCTGAAGAGGCTGGCGTTGGTGTTGTTTGGCGCACCGCTAATCCCGCTCGGGTACATTGCGGCACAGCTCATCTTGGAGGCCGTGGCACTTGCTCTTAAAGCCGTCTTCACGCGCTCACCATAAAGCGCCGCCCAACCAGGCGCTCCATCCGACGGCCCCGCTTCGCGGGGCCGCGGCTGAGCGCCGGCGTTGGGCGACATCAGGTCTGTGCCGGGTTGCCAACGCCCGCGCAAGCATAAAGCTATGCTTGCAGGTACCTGTGCGCCCCGGTCTCTCTACATGCATTACATCATGACCGATCCAACACTTGAAGCAATGAAATCCGACCTGGCGTCCCGACAACAGGCTGAGTTGGCGCTGCTATTGAAGCAGGCGCGCGGCGTCGGAGTTCGAACATGGCTTGAGTTGGCATCGGTCCTTCTCATAGGGATTCCGCTCGTATATATGGCAACGCGCACGAGCCCTGGAGATTCGGTGATGAGTTGGGTCCTCTTGCTTATATGCTCATCTGCGTTCACTGCCGTCCAAACAAACCGACGCCTCGCGGCACTCACCGCTCTGGTCGAGCGCCTTCTTTCCAGAGACTCATAAGGCTATGTCGCCCAACAACAAGATGCAGGGGACGTTCCCGCTTCGCGGGAACATCCCTGATCTTGAGCGTTGGACCTCATAAGGGGAGAGTTATGAATCGTCTCGTAGTGGTGCTTGCAGCTCTTCTCTCATTTGGGGCCATCGCTCAATCCGAGTTTCCCCCTCCGCCTGCTGGTTATACCTGGGTGAATTGTCCAGAATCCAAGAGCGCGTACTTAAAACCGGATGGCTGGTTTTTTAAGAAGGTCGAAAAGCAATCCGGCACTTGGGGCTACTTTTTCACAAAAGAGAACATCGACAAACAGGGAGCCTTCACGACGGGGCTCTCGGTGAATATTGTCACCAAGGTGCCCGCCAAGAGCGGCGCGCCAGCGCCTGACTACGCAGCTGCATTCATTAATGAAGCAGCTCAAGCCAATAAGATGCTGGTTGAGCCTTGGCACAAAAAGCTCGGTCCGTTTCATCAGTATGGCGTTCGAACCTTAGTTTCCGACCCAAAAGGTGGAGACTTCATCACCCACATGCTGGCCATCGGCAATGAGGACACCGGCACCGTTTACGTTCTCAACTTTGAAGCTCCAGCAGCCTCTTGGGAGGCCGCATGGAAGGTAAGAGAGCCGATTCTTAAGAAGTTCTTAATTGATACGGACGTATGATGTCCAACCAACGGTTCTGAACCGCCCCGGATAACTCGGAGGCTCCATCACTTGAGAGAATGGAGCCATGACCAGAGCATCGAAGTTTGCCCCGGAAGTGCAAAAGCGCGCGGTCCGGATGGTGTCGGAGCACGCGGCGCAGTACACATCGCAGTGGGCGGCGATCGAATCGATCGCGGCCAAGATCGGTTGTACTGCTGAGACCCTGCGGCGCTGGGTGCGCCAGGGCGAGCGAGACGCCGGCGTGAGGCCTGGCCTAACCACGGCAGAGGGCGAGCGCATCAAGGCGCTGGAGCGCGAGAATCGCGAGCTGCGGCAGGCCAACGAGATCCTGCGCAAGGCGTCAGCATATTTTGCCCAGGCGGAGCTCGACCGCCCGTTCAAACGATGAAGGCGTTCATCGACGAGCACCGCGACGTCTACGGGGTCGAGCCGATCTGCAAGGTACTGCCGATCGCTCCGTCGACGTACTACGCACACGTGGCTCGGGAGGCTGACCCACAGCGCCGTTCCGCGAGGGACCAACGGGATCGAGCGCTGACGCCGGAGATCGAGCGTGTCTGGAACGACAACTTCCAGGTCTACGGCGTGCGCAAGGTATGGCGGCAGCTTCGGCGCGAAGGCTTCGACGTGGCCCGCTGTACCGTTGTGCGCCTGATGAAGCGCCTGGGCCTGCGCGGCGTCATCCGCGGCAAGTCGGTGCGCACGACGGTGAGCGATGCGAACGCGCCGTGCCCGCTGGACCATGTCCGTCGTCACTTCAAAGCGGATCGCCCTAACAAGCTGTGGGTGTCCGACTTCACCTACGTATCGACTTGGCAGGGCTTCGTCTATGTCGCCTTTGTCATCGACGTCTTCGCCCGTCGCATCGTGGGCTGGCGCGCTTCGTCCGTGGCCCGGACCGACTTTGTGCTCGACGCTCTGGAGCAGGCGCTGCACGAGCGCAAACCGGTCGGCCCGGATCGCCTGGTCCATCACAGCGATCGCGGCGTGCAGTACGTCTCGATTCGCTACACCGAGCGCCTGGCCGACGCCGGGCTGGAGCCGTCCGTGGGTAGCGTGGGCGATTCCTACGACAACGCTCTGGCCGAGACCATCAATGGCTTGTACAAGGCCGAGGTGATTCACCGGCGGCCCTCCTGGCAACGCAGCGAAGACGTCGAGTGGGCCACGCTGCAATGGGTGGACTGGTTTAACAATCGCCGACTGCTCGAACCCATCGGCAACATCCCACCGGCCGAAGCCGAGGAAGCCTACTATTCACAAATCCCCGAGTGCGCCATCGCGGCGTGACTCACACCAACGAGCCCCCGGGAAAGCCGGGGCGGTTCAGGTCCAACGCAGCGAGGGTGCAGATCTTTGCGTGGGCCGCTCTGTTGTTCCTTTTAGGCATCGCGCTCTTTCGAGCACAGCGCGCATGAGCCACAACAAGGTGTTCCAGCGGACCGGACTCGCCCTGCGGGCTCGTCCGGCCACTGAACACCGGCGTTGAGGCTGTAGAAAAACCCCAGACGGCAAAAGAGCGACCAACAAATGTTCGCGACAGTCACGTCAAACCGGTTTCAGTGCGCTCAAGTACACCGTGAGCGCACTGACGCGAGCAAATTATCGAGCTGCGGCGCTGCTGGCCGTGCATCCCGACTTTTTCTACAGTCTCGTTGGACGACGCAAGAGGCCTAATTGCTCCGATCATCTTTCAGGTGTTACCATGGTGACACCACGCGGAGTGTCCGGACATGTCTACGACATCACTAAAGCTTCCTGAAGACTTAAAACAGCTTGCTGCGGCTGCTGCGAAGCAGCAGGGCGTCACGCCACATGCATTTATGGTTGATGCCATTCGTGCTGCAGCCACAAATGCGGAGCGGCGAGCGCAGTTCGTCGCTGACGCCGTTGCCTCAAGAAAAGAAGCCATTAAATCCGGCAAGGGGTACGAGATCGCGGAGGTGCATGCTTACCTGCGAGCTAGGGCTCAGGGTAAATCCGCACCAAAGCCAAGGGCAAAAACGTGGCGCGCGTAGTCTACGCGGAGCGAGCGCTCGCTGATCTTGGGCGGCTCACTGATTTCCTCTTGCAGGCTGAGCCCGCCGCTGCGTTGGAAACGGTAGATCTCGTCACCGAGGCGGTGCGAGTCCTTGAGAATCATCCGTTGATCGGGCGCTCCGCCGAGCAAGGGCTGAGAGAGCTCGTTATTTCCCGTGGAAAGTCTGGCTACATCGCGCTGTACAGCTATGAGCTGGAGCAGGATACGGTGCTTGTGCTTTCAGTACGACATCAACGTGAAGCTGGCTATGTGCCGGAGTAGATGGCGTGTCGTCCAACAACAGGTTCCAGTGGGACGTCTCCGCCTTCGGCGGAGCCGCCCCCTGAATCTGAGCGTTGGCCCGCAAATAGGCATGCTTTACGTTAATCACGCGGCGCGTTACTATATGGCGTGATCAGATCGTTCGCCTGTGCCGACACTGAGTCTCTTGCGCGTGGCGAGCGCGTCAGGCGCTTCGTAAACATTGCGTCTGTCGCTCGTCGCAAGCTGAGACAGCTTGAGATCTCAGCCCGGCTGGACGACCTGCGAGTGCCGCCTGGCAATCATCTCGAGGCATTGAAGGGTGATAGAGCAGGCCAGTACAGCATTCGCATCAATGATCAGTGGCGCGTCTGCTTCCGCTGGACTGCCGCGGGAGCTGAAGACGTTGAGATAGTGGATTACCACTGAGAGAGGCAACAGATGAGCAAGCTCAGTCCCGTCACACCTGGCGAACTCCTATCGGAGGAATTCCTCAAGCCCATGGGGATCACCCAGTACCGCCTGGCAAAGGAAATCGGGGTTCCGGCTCAGAGAGTCGGGGAGATCGTTGCTGGCAGGCGTTCTGTTTCGGCCGACACTGACCTTCGGCTTTGCCGCTTCTTTGGCCTATCCAACGGGTACTGGCTCAGGGCACAGGCGGCATACGACACAGAGGTTGCTGAACGCTCGCTCGGGCCGAAACTGCGCAGGATCAGACCTTGGTCAGAATTTGCGGCCCAACCAACGGCTCCACCCGACGTCCCTTCCGCCGCTTCGCGTCGTCAGGGCCGCGGGTGAGCCAGGGCGTTGGGCGGCAAAAGCATGAGCACCTTCGGCCGAGCCAGTCACATCATCTTCTGGGGCGCCATCGCGTGGCTTTGCATCGCCGCATTTCTTGCCCTTCAGTTCTGGCCGCACCTTCCAGCGTCTAGTTCTGGCTGGGCTGCGTTTATTGCTTTCGGTCCGCCGCTTTACGTCGTGGCTGAGGCCGCAGCAGAGTGGGCTTGGTCTTCGCGTGCGGGGCGCGCAATCTCTCACCATCCATCGTCGGCTGTTCGCATTTTATTAGGTGTCGTTATTTGCTTGGCCGCTGGCGTACTTGCAGCAGTCGCTGTGCCGCGGTTGGTGCAGTCCGTCGCGGTTGATCGTTGCCTTGATGCGGGCGGCGCATTCAACTACAGCGCCCAAAGCTGTGAGGGGTTGGAGGATAGGCATGCTGAGTAAACACGTCGCCTCCGTATTTGCCTTCGCTTCGCTGCGGCAAATCCACTGCTGATGCTGAGCGTTAAGCGACACAGGGTGAGCACCCGCGAATTGGACTCGTGCCCTTGGAGCCAGACGGCGAGCGGGTCGTCGCGTATCTCGAACGGAGGACACCATGGGACTCTTGACCTTCAGTATCAACGTCACCCTGGACGGCTGCGTCGACCACCAGGAAGGAATCGCCGACGACGAGACACACGCCTTCTTCACCCGCCTCATGGACGAGGGCGGGGCGATGCTGTGGGGCCGCGTCACCTACGAGATGATGGAGAGCTACTGGCCAGCGGTCGCCCGCGGCGACGCGGAGGCACCGCCGGCGATGCGCGAGTGGGCGGTCAAGCTGGAGGCCAAGCCGAAGTACGTGGTGTCGTCGACGCGAAAGGATTTCCCCTGGACCAACAGCCACCACATCGCCGGCAACCTGCGAACGGACGTACAGAAGCTCAAGGACGCGACCCCGAACGGCGTGCTCCTCGGTAGCGGCAAGCTCGCGACCGAGCTGGACCGGCTGGATCTGATCGACGAGTACAAGTTACTCGTCCACCCCAGGATCGCCGGCCGCGGCCCGACCCTGTACGAGAGCGGGCTGCCCAGCACGCGACGGCTCGAGTTGATCTCGGCGAAGCCGCTCCGCAGCGGCGCGATCGCCACGCACTACCGGCGCGCGCGCTAACTCGGAGATGGGTCATGTCGCCTAACAACGCGCTGCACTCAGACGGGACGGTGAGCGCGGGCGTTGGACCTACATGGCTTGCTAGGCGCGCAGTGCTACTTTAGTATCACATCATGCGCACTGAACTCGTTACCACCCTCAAACGCAAGGCTACCGAACTCCTCTCCGAGATCGAGCAGAGCCGGGAACCGATCCTCATTACCCAGCATGGTCTGCCCAGCGCCTATCTGGTTGATGTTGAAACATATGAAGCTCTGCAGCAGCGGATGGGGCTGTTGGAGGGAATTGCCAGAGGGGAAAAGGCAATTGAGGAAGGTCGCACCGTTTCCCATGCGGAAGCCAAGAAGCGCATGGCCAGATGGCTCAGGTAATCTGGTCCGAGCCGGCGCTAGGCGACCTTGACGCCATCGCTGATTACATTGCGCTGGAGAATCCCGAAGCGGCGCGGGCACTGGTGCATAAGGTGTTCCAGCATGTCGAGCAGTTGGCCCAGCACCCCAAGAGCGGCCCCAAACCTCCCGAGCTGAAGGGTTGGCGCTATCGTCAAATAGTCGAGCCTCCCTGCCGCATTTTCTATCGAGAAGACGGCGAGCGTGTTTTCATCTTGTACGTGATGCGGGCCGAGCGTCTGCTGCGGCCAGCGCAACTGTCAACTCGGGCCCGCAGTGTCGGAGCCGCAGGTCCGACTAGCGGTTCCAGCGGACGTCCTCGCCTTCGGTGAAGCCGCCCCTGAGCCTTGGCATGGTGCGACACTAGGGCGGGTTGTGGACACACTGTGACCAACGGACAGGTTGAACAGGAGATCTACACATGAATCAGAAGCACCTGGTACTGAAGCCTGGCGATCGGAGCACTGCCCTATCTGTCGTAGGAACGAACGTCACGGTCCTGGTTTCTGCAGCAACCTCCCAAAGCCAGCAGATCACCCTTCAGTCCGGAGACGAGGGCTCGGGCCCGCCACCACACAGCCACGACTGGGAAGAGTCGTTCTACATCACCAAGGGGCAGGTCTCCTTTACATGCGATGGCACAACGACGATGTGCCAGGCCGGCACATTCGTCCATGTTCCGGCCGGCACCGTTCACGCCTTCAGCTATGGCCCGGGTGGGGGTGAGATGCTGGAGGTCACAGGTGCAGGAAGTAAAGCCATCCAAATGTTTTCGGCGTTGGATCGCGAGATTCCACCTGGTCCACCCGTTGTTTCAGAGGTGGTCCGAGTAGCGGGCGAGTATGGCGTCACGTTTCACATCTGACGCGGCAATGGGCTGAACGGCAATGTCGCCCGGCAGTCGGTTCGACACAAGGGCCTGAGGAAGTTCCTTGAGTCTTGCAGCTCGCGGCCGCGTAACTTATCCGCAGGGAGAGGCTGCCATGTCTGAAGAGCACTCAAGCGCAGTGGAAATTGCGAAGGCCATTCTGGAGGCGTTCAATGCGCACGATCTCGACAGGGTCATGAGCTTCTTCGCGGAAGACTGCTCCCTCGACATGCCGCGCGGAGCTGATCCCTGGGGACAGAGACTCATCGGGAAGCCGGCCGTGAGAGAAGGCTTGGCAGGACGCTTCAAGGGGCTTCCAGATGTTCACTATGGCGAGGATCGTCACTGGGGAAACGGAAGCATGGTTGCCTCGGAATGGCTGCTCACGGGAACCAGGCCAGGCGGAGAGAAGGTCAAGGTTCGCGGGTGTGACCACTACGAGTTTCGTGATGGGAAGGTCGTTCGCAAAGACTCGTACTGGAAGATCGTCGAGCCGCAGTGAGGCACCAATGTCGAGAGAAGCGGCGCTGTATCAGGCGTTAGCTGCATGTGGTGCGGCACTCATCGCATTTATTGGAGTGTGCCACGAGGTTGTCGGGCACATCCTGTTTCCTTGGGGGCCAGCCTTTCTTGGCGGTCCCGTCGGTTGGCACGCCACGGGCGTCTTCACCATCGGCGCAGGCGTGTTGGTCCTTGTCGGCACCTTGCAGCTCATCAAGTTTCCAGTCGTTCCATTTGCGCTCTTCGCGGCTTTCGCCGGCATCGGGCTGGTGATCGTCACCGCCGTCATGCATCGTGAGTTCCACATGTTTGCGCTCACGGCAGGCATGGCCGGTGCCGTTACCGCGTTTTGCCATTCGCGCGCCACCGCTGCCCAATAGGGTGCTGCCCCCGACCCACACGCCTCCGCTTCCGCTTCTGAACGTGCCCGGTGCCGATTGGGCGACCAGGTCAACGCTTTTACGTAACCCGGAGGGGTTGTTACCTCCGGGCTTAATGGCCCTTATTCCCAGTGGCCAGCTGTGAAGTACCACTTGGTACCCTGCTGGGTCCACGTCGGCTCAACCCACTTCTTCGCGGGCTCCACGACCGCAACCCAACTGCCCTCGGTCCAGACGTAAGCGGAACCGTTCCAATTCCAGTATCCGGACGACCAGACATACCCAACCTTTGATGCCGTCGGCGGGGCAGACTTCTTCGCCGCGGGCGGAGCGGTATCCACAATGATCTTGAGTTCGGTCGGTTCCGCAAAGCTGGTCAGAGGCGCCGCAAAGGCGCCGACTGCCAGCAGGCCCGCCAAGATTCCAACAGTTCGTAGTTTCATGACTTGTCCTTGAGGTGGTTGATCACCCGACGGTATATTGGGTCGCACAGCTTGAATCGCCCATAACCAGGGAGACGAGGTGGAACTGTGAGCCGGTCTTATCGCTCCGTCAGTTCGCTAGCCAACTTAAGTGGCTTGTCGCCCAACAGTCGGTTCGAGGGGGCGCACCGGCTTCGCGGATGCAACTCTCAACGCGGGCGGTGGGCGCTCAAGATGGAGTCGGAGACAACCAATGTACGAATCAAAGCGTCACCCTCCGATTCCCAGAGTGCACTTCATGCGTCGCCTGGTGGGCCACTTCTCGGCGGCAATGGCGTTGTTGACCATCATCTTCACCCCGGTCATACATAGAGTGCTGCATACGTTCCATTGGGATGAGGATGAGTAATGTGGTCGGGTGCGGTTCTTCAGGGGCCGGTACTCCGGCGCAGGTTTCCTCTTCGCGCTTGGGGTGCCGGAGCTCCAGCGTAGGCCGCTCCCGGACACTCTTGGCAGCTTTGCCCGTTTCTGTTGGGCTCAATCCTGGCTTCGGGAGTGTGATGCTCGGGGCCGCGGCGCTGGGCTCGTATGTTGCGCGCCACTTTGGCACGGTCAGGGCCGGCAAGCGGCCCTCTTGAGGGGAGCGCGCTTTGTCGCGGCGATGCAACACTGTCGAAACCGGCCCGGCCCGTTCGACTACGGAGAGCCAATACCGGCGAAATCGAACCCCAGGAGAACGAAACATGCCCAACACCATTCGCCTTCACCGGGTCCTGCGCGCGCCGCCCGAGCGCGTGTACCGCGCGTTCCTCGATCCGGACGCCATGTGCAAATGGCTGCCGCCCAATGGCTTCACCGCCAAGGTCCACAACATCGATGTGCGGGAGGGCGGGACGTACAGGATGTCCTTCACCAACTTCTGCACGGGGTCGAGCCATTCCTTCGGCGGAACCTATCTGGAACTGGCGCCGGGCGAACGCCTCCGCTACAACGATCAGTTCGATGACCCCAATCTGCCCGGCACGATGCAGGTGACCGTCACGTTCAAAAAGGTGTCCTGTGGCACCGAGCTGAACGTCACGCAGGAAGGAATCCCGGATGTCATTCCGCCAGAGGCCTGTTACCTGGGCTGGCAGGAGTCGCTGATCCTGCTGGCGAAGCTGGTCGAAGCGGAAATTCCGGACGGCGCCTGAGGTCTGGAGTCCGAAGAGGCAGGGCTGACTCGGCAGTCGCGAATGCCGCACACTGTGTGTCATTCCTGGCAAGGAGGCTTGCGATGAAATCGACTCTGGTGCTGTTGCTCGCGTTGCTCGCGAGTGCGTGCGTGTTCGTCCCGGTCTCCGGTCCCGGTCCTGGCGGCGGCGGCAAGGCCGGTGGCGGCACGGTGCTGTTGTGTCACAAGGGCAAGAAGACGATGGAGCTGCCGCAGGAAGCGGCGCGCGCGCACCTGGACCACGGCGACCACTACGGGCCATGTTAGCGGCAAGGGCTTGCTGATGATCGCCAAACGCATGCGCGGTGCGCTGTTCGCGGCGCTGGCCGCGCTGCTGCTGGCGGCTTGCGACGACGATGGTGATGCGGATGCCTGTTGCGATCCGCTGCCGCAGCAAGGCCTGTACGCCACGTTCAGCGTCGGCGACGAGACGTTCAGTGCGTCGATTACCGATCCCGACGGCATGGAAGAGGCGCGGGCACTGTGGGCCGGCACGTCGAACGCCAACATTCCGAACGGCGAGCTGGCCTGCGCGCCCGCTGCCTGGAACGAACCCTGGTCCTGGCACCTGAGGCCGGAGAGCATCCGCTTCGCCGAGGTGACGACCGAGGTCTGCGACGGCACGCCGTCCTACGTTGACGCCAACTGCGCGTCGTTCGGCGCGCGCTACTGCCCGTGGAGCGCGGAGCTGACGGCGCTGCGGGATTGCGACGCCGACCCCTCGTGTCCGGACGTGCCGCGCTGATCCCCGAGCGACGACAGGATGTGGGGGCGGCTACAATGGCCGCCCCTTTTTGCGACCGCGCCCCCGAATGGACGCCCTGCTGAACCCAGAACTCTGGATTGCCCTGATCACGCTGGCCGCCCTGGAAATCGTCCTGGGCATCGACAACATCATTTTCCTGTCGATCATGGCCAACAAGCTGCCGGAGCATCAGCGCGCGAAGGGGCGCTTGATCGGTCTGGCTGGCGCCTGCCTGACGCGCATCGCGCTGCTGGTGTCCTTGGCCTGGCTGGCGCGGCTGACAGTGCCGCTGTTCGAGATCCTCGGCCACGGCGTATCCGGGCGCGACCTCATCCTGTTCGGCGGCGGTCTGTTCCTGCTCGGCAAGAGCACGCTGGAAATCCACGAGATGGTGGAATCGCCGAGCGGCTTCGGCCCCGAGGACGTCGTCGGCAAGGCCGCGGCCGGCTTCGTGTCGGTGATCGTGCAGATCATGATCCTCGACATCGTGTTCTCGCTCGACTCGGTGATCACCGCGGTCGGCATGACCAACAACGTGCCGGTGATGATCGCCGCGATCGTCATCGCCATCGGCGTGATGATGTTCTTCTCGGGCCCGGTGGCGCGCTTCGTCGAGCTGCATCCGACGATCAAGATCCTCGCACTGTCCTTCCTGATCCTGATCGGCATGGCGCTGGTCGGCGAGGGCCTGGGCTTCCACGTGCCCAAGGGCTACATCTACTTCGCGATGGCGTTCTCGGTCGGCATCGAGATGCTCAACCTGCGCGCGCGCCGCAACGAGGCGCGCGGGCGGGAGAAGGTGCAGCAGTAAGGATTGCCGTCATGCCCGCGAAGGCGGGCATCCAGCGCGCTCGACAGAGCCTGGATTCCCGCTTGCGCGGGAATGACGTAAGGCCAGTGTTTCGCTAGCCCAGCAGCTGTTTGGCGATGAGCTTGCGATAGACGCCGTCCGGCAACAGGCGGCGCGTGAACAGCAGGCCCTTGGCGTCGCTGCCGACGGGGTAGCGCAGGCGCGAGCTGTCGTCGGTCGCCGCGGTCCAGATCGCTTCGGCGACGATGTCCGGCGACGCGCCCTTGGCGCCGAAGGCGTTCGAGCGGCGCATGCCCTTGTCGACGATGTCGTTGTAGGCCGTCAGGCTGCGATCGTGGATGAAATCCACCGAGCGGTCGTAGAAATCGGTCTTGATCGCGCCCGGCTCGATCAGCTTGACCTTGATGCCGACCGGCGCCAGCTCGAACTGCAGCGATTCGGAAAAGCCGTCGACCGCCCACTTGGTGGCGTGGTAGACGCTGTAGAACGGGAACGCGAGGCGCCCGCCCATGCTGGCAACGTTGATCAGCACGCCTTCGCCGCGCGAGCGGAACTGCGGGATCAGCGCGCGGCACATGCGCATCAGCCCGAACACGTTGGTCTCGAACTGCTTCTGGACGCGTGCCTCGTCCATCGATTCGAAGGTGCCGACCAGGCCGTAGCCGGCATTGTTCACGAGCACGTCGACCTGGCCGAATCGCTCGTTCGCGGCCTTGAGCGCGGACGCGATCGAGGCCGGATCGGTGACGTCGAGCTTGGTCACCAGCCAGCGGCCGTCCTCGCGCTCCGACTTGGGCGTGCGCATCGTCGCGACGACGTTCCAGCCGCGTGCGAAAAACAGCTCGGCAGTGGCCTTGCCGATGCCGGTGCTGGCGCCGGTGATCAGTACGGTCTTCATCCCAAACCCCATATTTCCTGCGTCCGGCGGCGCCGGATCGGGGCAGCAGTGTAAGCCGCGGCCGATTTCCGGGTGAGGGTGCTGTTACCCAGGTAAAATCCCGCTATGGACTTTGCGGCACCCGATCTCTCCCCCCTCGTCTCCCATCTCAACCCGGCACAGCGCGAAGCGGTCACCGCGCCGCCGGAGCATCGCCTCGTGCTCGCCGGCGCCGGCTCCGGCAAGACGCGCGTGCTGACGCATCGCGTCGCCTGGCTGATCGCGGCCGAAGGCATCTCGCCGATGTCGATTCTGGCGGTGACCTTCACCAACAAGGCCGCCGCCGAGATGCGCGGGCGCATCGAGCAGCTGGTCGACGTGCCGATCCGCGCGATGTGGGTCGGCACCTTCCACGGCATCGCCCATCGCATGCTGCGCATGCACTGGAAAGAAGCGGGCCTGCCGCAGAACTTCCAGATCCTAGACGCCGACGACCAGCTGCGCGTGGTCAAGCGCGTGCTCAAGAATCTCGACCTGCCCGACGACCAGTGGCCGCCCAAGACCGTCGCCGGCTGGATCAACGCGCAGAAGGAAGAGGCGCGGCGTCCTGAAGATTTCCGCGATGAAGGCGATTTCACGCAGCGCCAGTTCGTGCGCATCTACACCGCCTACGAGCAGACCTGCGAGCGCCAGGGCGTCGTCGACTTCGCCGAACTGCTGCTCAGCGCCTACGAGCTGACGCGCGACAACCCCGAAATCCAGGCGCATTACCGCCGCCGCTTCCGACACATCCTCGTCGACGAGTTCCAGGACACCAACACGCTGCAGTACAAGTGGCTGCGCGTGCTCGCCGGCAATACCGGCATCCTGTTCGCGGTGGGTGATGACGATCAATCGGTGTACAGCTGGAGAGGCGCGCGCGTCGAGAACATGATGAACCTGTCGCGCGATTTTCCCGGCTGCGAGATCGTGCGCCTCGAACAGAACTACCGTTCGACCAGCACGATCCTGAACGCCGCGAACGGGCTGATCGCACGCAACAGTTCGCGCCTGGGTAAGGAGCTGTGGACCGATGTCGGCGAGGGCGAGCCGATCCAGCTCTACGCAGCGTACAACGAGTACGACGAGGCCGAGTTCGTCGTCAACCGCATCCAGGAACACCTGCAGGGTCGCTGCGCGCACTCGGATATCGCGATCCTGTACCGAATGGGCGCGCAGTCGCGCGTGCTCGAAGAAACGCTGATCCGTGCGCGCATCCCGTATCGCATCTACGGTGGCCTGCGCTTCTTCGAGCGCCAGGAGATCAAGGACGCGCTCGCCTATCTGCGCCTGCTGCACAATCGCGACGACGACGTCAGCTTCGAGCGCGCGGTCAACACGCCGGCGCGCGGCATCGGCGCGACGACGGTCGAGAAGCTGCGCGACGTCGCGCGCAGCAACAACCTGTCGCTGTGGGCGGCTGCGCGGCATGGCGCGTCGACCCTGGGCCGCTCCGGCGCCAAGGTGCAGGAGTTCCTCGGCCTGATCGAGTCGATGGCCGCGGAGACGAAAGACTTCGTGCTGAGCAAGACCACCGAGCGCGTGATCGAGCGCTCCGGCCTGCGTGAGCATTACAAGAAAGAGAAGGGCGAGCAGGCCGAGTCGCGTCTGGAGAACCTCGACGAGCTGATCAGCGCTGCGCGCAGCTTCGAGACACTGCCCGACGAGCCGCCGGTCGAGGGCCAGCCGCAGCTCGATCCGCTGACCAACTTCCTGACCCATGCCGCGCTCGAAGCCGGCGAAGGCCAGGCCGGTCCCGGCGAGGACTGCGTGCAGTTGATGACCCTGCACGCGGCCAAGGGCCTCGAGTTCCCGATCGTGTTCATGGTCGGCATGGAGAACGGCCTGTTCCCGCACGCGCGCGCGACCGACGAGGGCAATCTCGAAGAGGAACGCCGGCTCTGTTACGTCGGCATCACGCGCGCGCGCAAGCGCCTGTACATGAGCTATGCGGAGCTGCGGCGGCTGCACGGTGTCGAGCAGATCGGCGCGCCGTCGCAGTTTCTGCGCGAGATTCCGGCGGAGTGCATCGTCGAGACGCGCCCGCGCGCGCAGGTCGTGCGCCCGGCCTATGTGTCGTCGGGCGGGCGCCCGTCCTACGGCTCGAACTACTACGCGAACGCCGCGGCGGTTGCACGTACCAGGCTGCCCGACGCGATGCGCGAAACGCGCGGGCCGGGCGGACTGAAGCTCGGCCAGCAGGTGCGGCACGAGCGCTTCGGCGAAGGCACGATCCTGCAATTCGACGGCGACGGCGATCGTGCCCGCGTCGAGGTGCGGTTCAGGTCGAGCGGCACCAAGTGGCTGATGCTGTCGGTGGCCAATCTGCAGCCGGGATGAGTGCACGCCGTAGTGCTTTTGTCGCCGCCGAAGGGCTAAGCTGGTTCCGCGGTTCGTCATCCACACCCTCAGGGAGCGTGCCATGAACTTTGCGGAAGTGCTGACCAAGGATTTCCTGCTGACCTACGAAGGCCGCATCAATCGCCAGCGTTACTGGGCGTTCGTACTCGTCTATGTCGCTCTGGCGGTCGTCGCCGGAATTCTCGACAGCATCATCGGTTCCGAAATCGGGATTGTCGGCGTGCTGCTCGCGCTGGCGCTGCTGTATCCGTCGGTCTGCGTTTCGATCAAGCGCTGGCATGACCGCGACAAGAGCGGCTGGTGGGTGCTGATCGGCCTGATTCCGCTCATCGGCGCGATCTGGACGCTGGTGGAGTGCGGCATTCTCAAGGGCACTGAGGGGCAGAACCGCTTCGGTCCCGATCCGCTCGCCAGCGCGTAGGGCGATGCGATCGCGTCATCCATGACGGGCGGCACGCCCGAAGCCCTTGTCGCTTTCGCACTGGCGCTCGCAGCGCTGCTCGGCTGGATGTTCCGGCCGCGCAAGCCGAGCGTGCGATATCGCCCGCCGGATGGATGGCGCGACGTTCTGCACGCGCAGGTGCCGCAGGCGGGCCTGGTGCCCGGCGAGCTGCGATCCCTGTACGAACGGCAGGTCGAGCGCTTCCTGCGCGAGAAGCGCTTCGTCGGCTGCAACGGACTGGTCGTCGACGACGACATGCGCATCGCCGTGGCCGGACTCGCTTGCCTGCTGGTGCTGCGCTCGCAGGCGGGTACCGGAGCCAGCGTATTCCCGCTGGTGCGCGCCGTGTTGATCTATCCGGATCGCTTCTTCGTGCAGCATGACGAGCCCGACGAGTTGGGCCTGGTCAGCGACGATCCGGTCGAGCAGCTCGGCGAATCCTGGGAAGGCGAGCGCGTGATCCTGTCCTGGGCCGACATCGATGCTGCGCTGCACGGCGACGAGGTCAACGTCGTCGCGCACGAGTTTGCCCATCAGCTCGACGACGAGACGCCGGAAACCGAAGGCGCGCCGGCGCTGCGCGACTACGCGCGCTGGTCGGAGGTGATGCAGCGTGAGTTCAAGCGGCTGCAGCGCCATCGCCGCCCGCCGGTGCTCGATCCCTACGGCGCCGAAAGTCCGGGCGAGTTTTTCGGTGTCGTGACCGAGGCGTTCTTTCAGCGCGGGCCGGAACTGCGCCAGCACCATCCCGAGCTGTACGCCCTGCTCAAGGACTACTATCGCCTCGATCCGGCACAGCAGCGCCTGTGGGCTGCGGTGCCCGTAGGAGACCCGACATGAAAGACGACGAGGCGCAACTGGCGGCCTTGATCCACCGCGGCAAGAAGATCGAGGCCATCGAACGGCTGCGGCAACGGACCGGCATCGGGCTGGCCGAGGCCAAGGCCGAAATCGAACGCATCGAGATGCGGGCGACGGCGATCTGGGCACCCTCCCGCCGCACTGAAGGGGCGCCGCCGGTTGCGCCCGACGCGGCGGTTCCACCGCCACCGCCGCCGCCGGCGTCGACGAAATGGATCTGGATTGCACTGTTGATTGGCGCGGGATTGGCGCTGGCGGCGTTTCTGGCGCGCTGACGGCCGCCGTTTGTAGGCGGCCTCCGGCCGCGATGCGGCGATCGCACTGTGCGCAGAGAATCGCGGCCATGGGCCGCTACAGGTCGTGAACTGGGTAGCCCGGACGAAGTCCGGGGCCGATCGTGCCGGCGACACCCCGGGTTTCACCCGGGCTACTGGTCGCGCAGCGCCCGAAAACGGTGGGCACGCCACGGCTTTGCCCACCCTACTTGAGCTTGATCAGCAGCGCGTCGATGCCGTTTTCGTCGAGGCGCGCCATTGTGCTTTGCACGCGCGGCCAGTTGGCGTCGGGGCCGATGCGGACGCGGTAGTAGGTGTCCTTGCCGTCGATCGTGACCGTCTCAATGCGCGATTCGATGCCGATCAGCGCGAGCCCCGCTTTTTGTCGCTCCGCTTCGGCCTGGGCGCGGTACGACGCAACCTGGATGACGAAGCTGCCTTCGCCGACCGCCGCCGGCGGCGCGCCCGGCGGGGCGGACGCCTGCGCCTGCTCCTTGGGCAAGACCACTTCCTGGTCGCGCAGGATTTCGTAGAAGGTGAAGCGCGCCTTCTCCTTCGGCGGCAGCGGGATCGCGCCGTTCTTCTTCTTGCCGGGCGTCGCGACCGGCTCGGCCTCCGCCGATTCGGCCTGCATCAGCGGCTGCGCCGGTGGCCGCGAGACGTAAACGAAGGCCGCAACCGCGAGTCCGACCGAGAGCCCGGCCGCGAGCCACACCCAGCCGGGCATGCTGCTGCTCGGGCCGCCGCCGTTGCGGCCCTTGGCCTGGCGCCGGTTGCCGCTGCTGCGCTGTGCGTAGTCGCGAGCCATGTCCTACATCTTCTCCGGCGCCGACACGCCGAGAATCGCGAGGCCATTGCGGATGACCTGGCCGGTGGCCTTGATCAGCGCGAGGCGCGCGGCCTGCAGCTCGGGGTCGTCTTCGACGAGGAAACGGTGCATGTTGTAATAGGCGTGCAGCGCTTCGGCGATGTCCTTGAGGAAGAACACGATCGTGTGCGGCGTGTACCCCGTCGCGGCGCGTTCGAGCATTTCCGGATAGCGGTTGAGCAGCGTCAGCAGCGCTTTCTCGTGCTCGTTGGTGA
This sequence comes from Sinimarinibacterium sp., assembly GCA_041659605.1. GTDB lineage: Bacteria > Pseudomonadota > Gammaproteobacteria > Nevskiales > Nevskiaceae > Solimonas. The sequence goes on from JBAZXW010000022.1 coordinate 70,150, forward strand.
GACGGTGCAGGGTCAGATCGGCGGCTTCCGCATCCCAGCTGCGGTTCTTGTCGGCGAGCTGCTGGAACACGCTGCAGATGCGCGCGTGCGCGTACTGCACGTAGTACACCGGGTTGTCGTTCGACTGAGAGCGTGCGAGGTCGATGTCGAATTCCAGGTGCTGGTCGTGCGAGCGCGTCAGGTAGAAGAAGCGCGTCGCATCGGTGCCGGCCTCGTCGATCAGGTCCTGCAGCGTGACAAAGTTGCCGCTGCGCTTGCCCATGCGCCCGGACGAGAGCGTGACGAACTGGATCAGCTGCACGTTGAGGGCGTCCTTGCGGCCGGTCAGCGCTTCGATCGCGGCGCGCACGCGCGCGATGTAGCCGTGGTGGTCGGCGCCCCAGACGTCCATCAGGACCGGCCAGCCACGGTCGAGCTTGTCGACGTGGTAGGCGAGGTCGTTGCAGTAGTAGGTCGCGGCGCCGTCTGCCTTGATCAGCACGCGATCCTTCTCGTCGCCGAACTGCTCGGTGCGCATCCACAGCGCGCCGTCGCGTTCGTAGGTCAGGTTCAGCTTTTCGAGCCGGGTCAGCGCCTTGCTGACGAAGCCGTTGTCGACGAGCGCGCGCTCCGAGGTCCACTGGTCGAACTCGACGTTGAAGTCGGCGAGGGTCTTGCGGATCGCCGTGAGCTGATCGGCCAGCGCGGCGCTGCGCGCGACTTCGTAGCGTTCGCCCAGCAGGGTCTTGGCACGGGCGACGAGCGTATCGATGAAGGTCTCTTGCCCCGCCTTCTTGTCGGCCTTTTCCTGCTCGCTGTCGGCGGGGCCGGGAATCGGCTCTTCGGGCAGGCCATCGAGCACCGTCCGCGCCGGAAAGCGCAGGCCGTCGCCGTGTTCGCTGTGCAGTTTCTGCGCCGTGCTGCGGATGTACTCCGCCGGGTAGGCGCGCTGCGGCAGCGGCACGTTCTCGCCGCACAGTTCGAGATAACGCACCCACACCGACAGCGCGAGGATGTCGGTCTGCCGACCGGCGTCGTTGATGTAGTACTCGCGCCAGACGGTCCAGCCGGTCGCGGCGAGCAGCTTGGAGATCGAATCCCCATACGCCGCGCCGCGGCCATGGCCGACGTGCATCGGCCCGGTCGGATTCGCGGACACGAACTCGACCATGATCTTGCCCTTGCGGCCGGAGTCGTCGCGGCCATAGGCGGCGCCCTGGGTGAGCACTTCCGACACCACGGCCTGGAAGGCCGCTGAGGCGAGGAAGAAGTTGATGAAGCCCGGACCGGCGATCTCGACCTTGGCGACACGCGCCGAGACCGGCAGCTGCTTGACCAGGATTTCGGCGACGGCGCGCGGAGACTTGCCCAGCGGCTTGGCCAGCTGCAGCGCAAGATTGGTCTGGAAGTCGCCGAACTTCGCGTCCTTGGTTGCGTCGAGCTGGATCGATGGCGTGGCGTCAGCGCCCATCTCAGCGAGGGTGCGCTTGAGCGACGTCGCCAACAGCTCCTGCAAATGCTCTTTCATCTTCCGTACTTTCGCGGCGCGGGCCGCAAGCCACAAGGGCGCGGATTCTACCGTTGCGCGGCCGCGCCTGCCGGATTGGCGCCTGTGCGGCCGCTGCGGAAGGCCAGCGGCGAGGCTCCGGACCAGCGGCGGAAAGCGTGGATGAAGGCGGCCGGCTCGGCATAACCCAGCTGCTCGGAGACGGCTTCGACGCTCAGCCCGGTCTCGCGCAGCAGGTGTTGCGCCTTGCGAAAGCGGGCCTGCGCGACCAGCGTGCGGTAGCTCGTGCTTTCTTCGCTCAGATGGCGACGGAAGCTGCGCTCCGACAGGCCGAACAGGCGCGCGATCCGGGTGGCGTCGGGGTAGTGGCGGTCGTAGAGCTGCAGCTGCTGCACCACGCGCGCCGAGAGTTCCTGCATCTCGCGCTGCTGCGTCTGCAGCTGCTCGTCGCAGAGACGGCGGTAGAGCGTCTGCGCGGCCGGGTCATGGGTCGGGAACGGCCGCGCGAGATCCTCGTTGCGCACCCAGAAGCGGCCCTGCTTCTCGCCGAACACGACCGGGCAGCCGAAGTGCGTTTCGTAGGCGGCGGCGTCGCGCGGCTTGGCATAGGGCATGTCGATGTGCTCGGGGCGCAGATCGACGCCGAGCGAGCCCTGGATGTCGCGCAGCAGCTTGTAGGTGCCGGACATCTCGCCGTCGACGCGGAAGCGGAACGCGCGCCGCGGCAGCGGGATCGGCGTCAGCACCAGCGTGCTCAGGCGCTCGCCGTGCAGGAAATCGAGCCCGCTGTAGAGATAGGTCAGGCGCTGGTAGTGCACGCCGGTGCGCATCGCCTCGAAGCCGTTGGCGCAGGTCATCAGCAGCATCGACAGCGGACCGTAGCCGGCGAAGCCGAAGTAGCGCCCGCTCTTGAGTCCGGCCAGTGGGTCGCGCAGGCGTTCGGCGATTTCGGTGTGGATCTGCAGCTCCAGCGCGCGGTCGATGCGCGCCGACGGGTCGAGCTTGTCGAGCACCAGGCCGTGGCGTTCGAGCACCGGCGCGACGTCCTCGCCGAGCTGTTGCAGCCCCTGCGCGGTGTACATCAGGCCGAGGATCGAGCGGGTGTTCATGCGTGCAGCCCAGCATGCCCGCTTTGGCCGAAACGATCAATTTTCCGCCGAAGCGGACATGGTGCCGGCGTCCCCCCGCCCCTAGATTGGCCACGCCTGCAGGGTTTGCCTGCACGACGAGGAGACACAATATGGCTGCTGACGGACGTTCCCACCCTTCCACGACCCCCCAAGTCACGGAAGTCGATGTCGCCATCGTCGGCGCCGGCTTCGGCGGCCTGTGCATGGCGATCAAGCTGCTGGAGGCGGGCAACAAGAACTTTGTCGTCCTCGAAAAAGCCCACGAAGTCGGCGGCACCTGGCGCGACAACAGCTACCCGGGCGCGGCCTGCGACGTGCAGTCGCACATGTATTCGTACTCCTTCGCGCCCAAGGCCGACTGGACGAAGCGCTACGCCGGCTGGCGCGAGATCCAGGATTACATCCTCAAGGTCACGGACGACTATGGCTTGCGGCCGTACATCCGCTTCGGCCAGGAAGTGACCGGCGCCGAATTCCAGCAGAGCGGGGGCAAGTGGCGCATCGAGACGCGCAGCGGCGACGTCATCGTCGCGCGCCACTGGGTGCTCGCCTCCGGACCGCTGCACGAGCCGCAG
>JBAZXW010000023.1:0-70435 GCA_041659605.1 Sinimarinibacterium sp.
TAGAAAGAAAAACAGTCGGAGGCTCCTATTGCTACGGCACGGTCTCTCAGACCCAGGGCGGCTCGGGCTCTCCGACTGCACAGCTAACAACTACCGCAGAAAAAGCATTACACAAGGGCGGCAATCCTTTGCCGCCGCGCCGACCGGACACACGCGGGCATGTCGGCAAAGGATTGCCGACCTACAGACTGACCACCATCACGACACCGCCTAGCGCCAGGGCGACGCCCAGCGCCTGGCGCGGCCGCACCGTCTCGCGCAGGAAGATCGCCGCCAGCGGCAGGATGAACACGGCCGCAAGTTCGTTGAGCACCGCGGCGATCGAGGCCTGCGTGTACTTGTAGCCGGCCAGCCACAGCATCATCGAGATGTAGGTGCCGACGATGCCGCCGGCGACGATCGCCGGCCAGTGCGTCACGCCCCGGTACGCCCGCCACAGCGCGCCCAGCTCGCGACGCGCGACAGCGATCAGCAGCATGCCGCCGAAGCCGGCGACGACGCGCAGCGTCACCACCCACAGGAAGGTGTAGCGCTCGAGCATCGGTTTGGCGATGACCACGCCCAGCGCCATCAGGAACACCGCGAACACGGCCCAGGCGACGCCGACGCGCAGCGCGCGCGCGTCCACCGCCGACGCCGTACGGCTCCAGGTGACGAGAACGATGCCGCCAAGCACACAGCCTACGCCGCCGAACTGCCACGGCCCCAGGCGCTCGCCGAGGTAGACGAAGGACAGCAGGATCACGAACGGCGAGTACAGCGCCTGCGCGACCGCCATGCGGCTGGCGCCGATCGAATTCAGCGCGCGGAAATACAGCGTGTCGCCGGCGGCAATGCCGAGCAGGCCCGACAGCAGGATCAGCCCGACGTGTGCCGGCGGAATCGTCGGCACCGACGGCCCGTGAACGAACAGCAGCGTGGCCGCGAACAGCGGCAGCACCATCGCGTTCTTGACCAGGTTGAGCGCGAATGGCTGCAGGTGCTCGCCGGACTTCTTGAACAGGATGACCGCGATCGCCCACGCCAGCGCGCACCCCAGAGAAAACAGTTCGCCCGGCCCCATGGCGGATCAGCGGCGCGAGCGGGTCATGCCGAGCCCCGCTCTGATGCGCCGCGCAGATCGCGCGCCCAGGCCTCGGCAAGTCGGCTGACCGGCTCGAACAGCGCCAGCAGCTCGCGGCCGCGCGCCGTCAGCGCGTAGCCGGCCTCGGTGGCCTCGACCAGCCGCGCCTCGCGCAGTTCTGCGAGGCGCTGGTTGAGTACCGAAGGCGACATCCCTGAGCACGCCGCCTGCAGTGCGCGGAAGTTCAGCGGTTCGCCGCGCAGTTCCCACAGCATGCGCAGCGTCCAGCGCCGGCCGAGAAGGTCCAGCAGGGCCATGATGGGCCGGCCGCTGCGCGAGCCGCGGACCGGGCGATCGATCGGAGTCATCTTGCGCTACTTTTTTAGAAGCACTATGCTTCTTTTATCGTAGCACTGGAGCCGACCCATGTCTGCCGCACGTATCGCCCCGATCGACCCTCCCTACACACCGGACGTGCAGGCCGCGTTCGACGTCGTCATGCGCGGCGCGGCGCCGCTCAAGCTGTTCCGCACCGTCGCGCACAACCCGCGTGCGCTGCAGCGGCTGATGGCCGGCGGCCTGCTCGATCGCGGCAGCATCTCGATGCGGCATCGCGAGCTGATGATCCTGCGCACCACCGCGCTGTGTGGCGCCGAGTACGAGTGGGGCGTGCACGTCGCCGCCTTCGCCGCGAAGGCGGGGCTGAGCGAAGCGGAGTGGCGGGCGACCGCCGGCGGCGCCGATCCGGGCAGCTGGAGCGAACAGGACCGCCTGGTGCTGCAGCTTGCGCAGGCGCTCTACGACACGCACACCGTCGACGATGAGCTGTGGGCCGCGCTTGCTGCGGCGTTCGAACCGCCGCAATCGATCGAGCTGATCATGCTTGCCGGCCAGTACCACGGCATCGCGTTCCTGCTCAACGCGCTGCGCATCGAGCGCGAGCCCGGAACCCCGCGCTGGGGCGCCGGCACCTGAGGCGGCGCGGGCCTCAGGGCTTGGCGCGCGAGAGAATGCCGGTCGTCGAATAACCCTGGTGGAAGTCGAGCACGACGACCTGCCCGCCGTGGGCCACCACCGCGTCGTAGCCGGCGATCTGCTCGGGTCGGTAGTCGCCCCCTTTCACCAGCAGATCGGGCAGCACCGCGCCGATCAGGCGCGCCGGCGTGTCCTCGGAAAACGGCACGACCCAGTCGACACTGCGCAGGCTCGCGAGTACGCGCATGCGGTCGGCGCAGGCATTGACCGGGCGCGTCGGACCCTTGAGTCGGCGCACCGAGTCGTCGTCGTTGACGGCGACGATCAGCACGTCGCCGAGCCGGCGCGCCGCTTCGAGATACTTGACGTGGCCGACGTGCAGGATGTCGAAGCAGCCGTTGGTCATGACGATGGTCTCGCCGCGCGCGCGTGCCGCGGCGACGTGTGCCAGCAGCGCCGCCTCGTCGAGCACACCGACGTCGTCCTGCGGATGGCGCAGCGCCGCCTCCAGTTCCGCGCGGCTCACGGTCGCGGTGCCGAGCTTGCCGACGACGATACCGGCGGCGACGTTGGCGAGGCGGCAGGCTTGCGGCAATTCCGTACCGGCAGCCAGGCACGCCGCCAGCGTCGCGATCACGGTGTCGCCGGCGCCGGTGACGTCGAACACCTCGCGCGCCTCGGCCGGCAGGTGCACGGGCTCTTGCGCGGCGCGCAGCAGGGTCATGCCCTTTTCGCTACGGGTCAGCAGCAGCGCGTCCAGGCCCAGTGCGGCGCGCAGCGACTCGCCGCGCGCCAGCAGATCCTCGTCGTCCGTCGCGGCGCCGGCGACCGCTTCGAGCTCGGCGACGTTGGGCGTCAGCAGGCTCGCACCGGCATAGCGCGCATAGTCGGTGCCCTTAGGGTCGACCAGCACCAACTTGCCGCCCGAGCGCGCGCGCTGGATCAGCGCAGCGACGTCGACCAGCGTGCCCTTGCCGTAGTCGGAACAGACCACGACATCGCACTCGTGCAACCGCTGTTCAAACTGATCGAGCAGAGCCGCGCGGTCGAACGCACCCTGCTGGGCAAAGGATTCCTCGAAATCCATGCGCAGCAGCTGCTGGTTACGCGACATCACGCGCAGCTTGGTGATTGTCGGCAGGCGCGGCGACTCGACCCAGTCGGCCTCGACACCGCAGGCCTGCATCGAGTTGCGCAGTTGCTCGCCGTCGGCATCGCAGCCGATCACCCCGAGCAGGCGCACCTGCGCTCCCAGGCCGGCGATGTTGAGCGCGACGTTCGCCGCACCGCCGGGCCGCGTCTCGTCGGCGCGCACGCGCACCACGGGCACCGGTGCCTCGGGCGAAATACGCTGCGTCAGCCCGGTCCAGTACCGATCGAGCATCACGTCGCCCACGACCAGCACGCGGGCGCGGGCGAAATCGGGCAGCGGATTGCTCATCGGCGGAGGGTCGATCGGCCGGCGATCAGATCAGCGCCAGCCACTCCGGATACTTCTCGCTGCGGCCCTTGACCTGGTCGAGATAGGCCTTCTGCAGCCTGGCGGTGATCGGCCCGCGCGAACCGGCGCCAACCGGGCGGTTATCGACTTCTCGAATCGGCGTGACCTCGGCAGCGGTGCCGGTGAAGAAAGCTTCGTCGCAGATGTAGAGCTCATCGCGCGTGATGCGGCGTTCGCGCACCTCGTAGCCGAAGTCGTGCGCCAGCTGCATCACGCTGCGGCGGGTGATGCCGTCGAGCGCGGAGGTCACGTCCGGCGTGCTGATGACGCCGTTGGTAACCACGAAGATGTTCTCGGCGCTGCCTTCGGCGACATAGCCCTCGGGGTCGAGCATCAGCGCCTCGTCATAGCCGTCGCGCAGCACTTCGTTGAGCGCCATCGACGAGTTGAGATAGTTCGCATTGGCCTTGGCGCGACACAGCGACGCGTTGACGTAGTGGCGCTGGAACGAGCTGGTCTTGATGCGGATGCCGCGCTCCATGTTATCCGCGCCCAGGTAGGCGCCCCAGGTCCACGCGGCGATGATTACGTGGGTCTGCAGACCCGCGGCGCGCAGGCCCATGCCTTCGGAGCCGTAGAACACCATCGGCCGGATGTAGGCTTCCTCGAGCTTGTTCGCGCGCAGGACTTCCTTCTGCGCCGCGTTGAGCTGCTCGGGCGTCCACGGCATCTTCATGCCGATGATCTTCGCCGAGTTGAACAGCCGCTTGGTGTGCTCTTCCAGGCGGAAGATCGCCGTGCCCTTGGGCGTCTTGTACGCGCGTACGCCCTCGAAGCAGCCGACACCGTAGTGCAGGGAATAGGTCAGCACGTGCGTCGTGCATTCGCGCCAGGGCTTGAGTTCGCCGTCGTACCAGATGTAACCGTCGCGGTCGGCAAAAGACGTCATGTTCGGGGTTCCGGGGTCGCAAAAAACGAGGCGCAATTATAGGGCCGGCTATGATAGGGCGCTCAAAATGCCCACAGACCGCGTGCCCGCCTCTCCGTCCGCCTCTGCCCCCACCCGGATTCTCATCGTGCGCCTGTCGGCGCTCGGCGACCTGGTGTTCTGCACCAGCCTGCTCGAAGGCCTGCGCCGTGCCTATCCGGACGCGCACATCGCCTGGCTCGCGCAGTCCGGCTTCGCCGACGTGCTGCGCGACGATCCGCGCCTGAGCGAGCTGATCGCGGTTCCCAAGGACACACTCAAATCGCCGACTGCACTGTGGCGGCTGCGCCGCGAGCTGCGCGCACGCCGCTTCGACTGGGTGATCGACGCCCAGGGCCTGGCGAAGTCGCGGGTGCTGGCTTGGCTCGCCGGCGGCACGCGCCGCGTCGGCTTCCGCTCGAAGGAACCGCTTGCGTTCCTGCTGCACGAACAGGTCGACAAGGGCGGCGATGCCGCCGACATCGCCTCCGAATACCGCTACCTCGCCGAGCGCCTCACCGGCGCGCCGGCCGCAGCGCCGCGGCTGCCGATCGCCACCGTCGCCGCCGAGCGCATCGCACAGGCGATGCCGGGGCTCGGGTTGGCAGCCGGTTTCGTCGCTCTGTGCCCTTTCACGACGCGCCCACAGAAGCACTGGCCCGACGCGCACTGGCCGGAGCTGGCGCGCCGCCTGAGCGATGCCGGCCTCGGCCCGTGCGTCGTGTTCGGCGGCCCGGGCGACCGTGCGCACGCCGAGCAACTCGTCGCACAGATGCCGGCCGGCAGCGTCAACCTCGCCGGCCGGACCGCGTTGCCGGACCTCGCCGCCTGGCTGGCACAGGCGCGCGTCGTCGTCGGGGTCGACACCGGGCTCACGCACATCGGCATCGCGACGCAGACGCCGACGGTCGCACTGTTCGGCTCGACCTGCCCGTACACACGAGGCGCGGAATCGCCACTACGCGTGCTGTACGACGGTCTGCCCTGCGCGCCGTGCAAGCGCCACCCGACCTGCAACGGCGCGTTCACCTGCATGCGCCAGCTGACCCCCGAGCGCGTCGTAGATGCCGCCCAGGCCCTTGTAGGAGCGGCCCATGGCCGCGATTCGGCGAGCCATCGCGGCCATGGGCCGCTCCTACAGGACACACGCCGATGAGAATCCTGCACGTCGAAACCGGCATGCACCTGTATGGCGGCGCGCAGCAGGTCGCCTATCTGCTCGACGGACTGGCGCGGCGCGGCGTCGACAACGTGCTCGTGTGCCCGCCGGGCGCAGCGATCGGTAAGAAATTCCGCGGCAGCGAAGTCGAGGTCGTCGAAGTGCCCTGCGGCGGCGACGCCGACCTCGGCTTCATCTTCCGTCTCAGGCGCGTGATCGCGAGCGAGCGCCCGCGTCTGGTACACCTGCACTCGCGCCGCGGCGCCGACGTGCTGGGCGGCCTCGCCGCGCGACTCGCCGGCGTGCCGGCGGTGCTGTCGCGTCGCGTCGACAACCCCGAAGCCGCGTGGTGGGCACGCCTGAAGTACCGCCAGTACGCGCGCGTGATCTGCATTTCCGAGGGCATCGGCACCGTGCTGCGCGACGAAGGCGTCGATCCGCAGTGCATCCGCGTCGTGCGCAGCGTCGTCGACGCGCCGGCGTGGACGACGCCTGCGCCGCGCGCCGAGTTCCACGCCGAGTTCGGCCTGCCCGCCGACCGGCCGGTCGCCGGCGTCGTCGCCCAGCTGATCGAGCGCAAGGGCCACCGCGTGCTGTTCGAGGCGCTCGCGCGCATCCGACCTGAGAGGCGGCCCTTCGTGGTCTGCTTCGGCCAGGGGCCGCAGCGCGAAGCGCTCGACGCCGAAGTCGCGCGCCTGGGCCTGAGCGCCGACGTTCGCTTTGCCGGCTTCCGCAGCGACCTGCCACGCTGGATGGGCTGCCTCGACCTGCTCGTGCATCCCGCCTGGATGGAAGGTCTGGGCGTGTCGCTGCTGCAGGCCGCGGCGGCCGGCGTGCCGATCATCGCCAGCCGCGCCGGCGGCATGCCGGAGGCAGTGCGCGACGGCGAGAACGGCCTGCTCGTGCCGCCGGGCGATATCGGCGCATTGCAGGCAGCGCTCGAACGCCTGCTCGGCGACGAGGGCCTGCGCCTGCGGCTGGCGCAGGGCGGCCCGGCGCTGATTGCGCGCGAGTTCTCGATCGACGCGATGGTCGACGGCAATCTCGCGGTCTACCGCGAGCTGCTGGCGAGCTGACTGGCCGTGCCCCCGACCAGCTGGCCGTACAGCTGTCGATACGCAGCCACGGTGGCCGCTTCGCTGTAGCGCGCACGGAAGTGCTCGCCGCCGCGCCCGCCCAGCTCGGTGCGCAGAGCTGGCTCTTCAAGCAAGCGCCGCCAGTGCCGCGCCAGCTCGCCCGGATCGCCGACCGCGCACAGCAGGCCGGTGACGCCGTCTTCGATCAGCTCGTCCCCGCCCGCAGTGCGCGTGCTGAGCACCGGCAAGTTCTTGCTCCAGGCTTCAAGGATCACGTTGCCCAGCGGCTCCTCGCGCGACGGGCAGATCAACACGTCGCCGATCGCCAGCGCAGCGACCGAGGCATCGATCCAGCCGGTGAAATGCACGCGGTCGTGCAGGCCCGACGCCCGCGCCTGCGCTTCGAGCTCGGCGCGCAGCGGACCCTCGCCCATCAGCAGCAGATGGTGCGTGCGGCCCGTGAGCCGTTCCGGCAGCGCCGCCAGTGCCGCCAGCAGATCCTGGAAGCCCTTCTTCCGCACCAGCCGGCCGAGCACGACCGTGACCAGCGCATCGTCGGGAATGGAGAGGTCCCGGCGCGATAGCGGCGGCGCGCGCTCGTCGACCGGTACGAAATTGTCGATCCAGTGAACGCGCTGCGCGGGGAAGCCGTTCCCGATCATCCAGTCGCGCAGCCCGCGCGTGTTGACGATCCAGGCATCCGCATGGCGGAAATTGCGCGGACGGTAATAGCCGCCCAGCCGGGCGACGTGCACGATCCCGGACGGCGCGCGCGTCAGCCAGGTCGCCCGCGTCGCCCAGGTCTGCACGATCGGATACGCGCCTTCCCGCAGCAGCCGGCGGATCCGCAGCACGCTCGGCAAATCCAGCGAGTTGCGCATCGGCGCCTGGAAACGCGCGCAATGTCCCTCCAGCGCGCCGTGCACTTCCGATCCCTTGCGCGTGACCACATCGGCCGGCATGCCGGCACGCGTCAGCGCACTCACCAGCCGCACGAAGCTGTTCTCGGCACCGCCCATGGTCTGGCTACCGATGATCTGCAGACTGCGCAGCGCGGTCATCGGAAACGCCTCCTGTTCCAGCAAAGCCCCACTTGCTACCTCCCCCATCCGGTCATGTACCACCGACCGTGTTTTATCCCGGCCAACATTCCTATACCCGCCGACGTTGACGTTCAGTCAATGCACGCCCGCGATCAACCCCAGCAACTGCAGATAGCGGCGCGCGCTCGTTTCCGCACGATACTCGTCAACCGCCGCGCGCAGCCGGTCGGCCGGCAATGGATTGCGCAAGGTCTCGCGCATTGCCCGCGTCATCGCAGCGGCGTCGCCGACCGGCACCAGTGGCCCGTAGCGGCCGCCGTCGAGGATTTCGCGCGGACCGCTCGGGCAGTCGGTCGACACGCTCGGCACCCCCAGGGCCAGCGCTTCGGTCAGCGCATTGGGCGAGCCCTCCCAGGCCGAAGACAGCACGAACAGGTCCGCGCGCGCGAGCCAGGCGTACGGGTTACCCTGGAAGCCGGCGAGATGGACGTTGTCCTGCACGCCCAGTTCGCGCGCCAGCGTCTCCAGTGCCGCGCGGTCCTTGCCTTCGCCGAGGAGGATCAGCCGCGACGGCAGCTCCGGCTGCAGCGCCGCGAAGGCCCGCACCAGCGTCGGGAAATCCTTCTGCCGCGTCAGCCGCCCCATGCCAATCATGACCGGCACGGCCTTGTCGGCGAGCCAGGGATACGGAACGGGATCGGCGGCCTGCTCGGCGAGCCGCGCCGTGATCACCGGGTTGCGGATCACGACGATGCGCGCGGCCGGCAGCCCGGTGACGCGCTGGGTATCGAGCTTGACGCCTTCCGAGACGGCGACCACGCCGGATGCGAGCGGATACAGCCGCCGCATCGGAAACACGCGCAGCCAGCGGCTGAGCGCGTCCTTGCGTTCGAGCGCGGCCGAGAGATTCGTGCCCAGGCGGATCCACAGCGGCGTGTCGAGGCCCGCGCGACGCCGTGCCTTGATCGCGGCACGGCCGGCGCGGTCCTTGGCGACCAGCAGCGCGTCCGGCCGTTGCTCGCGCAGATAGCGCTCGATTTCCGGCACGCTGGTCCAGGCATGCCGCGCCTTGAGGTGGATCACGTTGACGTTGGAAGGAATGCGGCTGACGTGGCCGCCGCCGGCCTTGATCGCCAGCAGATCGACCTGCACGTGCTTCGCGAACTCCGCGCACAGGTTGGTCACCATGCGCTCGACGCCGCCGTCGCCGGAAAACGAAATCAGGACACCCAGACGTTTCATGCGGCTCAGATCCACGCCAGCGGATCTTCGGACAAGCCCGGCGCGGCGCCGGGCTGCTGGATGAACATCCGGTGCCAGATCGCGAATTGCATCAGGCTCCAGAGCTCGCGCGACACATCCCCATGGACCTGCTGTCGCTGGATCAGCTGTTTCACTTCGTCCGGGCGGCACCACTCGCGGATGGCTTCGCTGGCCGGCAGCGCGACGGCCAGACGATCCAGCAGCGCGCCCTTAAACCACTGGCCCACCGGCACGTGGAATCCGCGCTTCTTGCGCCACAGGTGATCGGAGGGCACGAAGTTCTCGGCCCACTTCTTGAGGAAGTACTTGCCGGCGCGGCCGTGCACCTTGAGTTTGTCGGGTAGACCCAGGCCGAACTCGACGACGCGGTGATCGACGAAGGGCACGCGGCCCTCGAGGCTCTGCGCCATCAGCATGCGATCCGCCTTGACCAGCAGATCGTCCGGCAGGTTGACCGTGAGATCGACGTACTGACGCCGCTGCAGGTCGGTCCAGGCCGACGGCGTCTCGCCCCAGGCCGCGGCGACCGGCACGCGGAAGCGTTGCAGCGGCGCGTGCATCTCGGGCTTGAACACCCGCCGCGCCCAGTGCGGATCCGACTCCGGACGCACGCGGAACCCGCCGCTGCCCGGATACCGCAGCCGCTTCATGAAGGTCGAGAACGGGTCGGGACGATAGCGGCCGTAACCGGCGAAGGCCTCGTCGCCGCCCTCGCCGCTGAACACGACCTTGAGTTCCTTCGCCGCGGCGGCGGCCAGCGCCAGCACCGGTACACAGGCGTAGTCGCGCATCAGATCATCCGCGGCCCAGAAGGTACGCGGCAGCAGGCCGAACAGCTGGCCGGGATCGAGCTCGATCGCGTGATGCTCGGCGCCGAACAGCTGGGCGATACGGCCGGCGTCATCCAGCTCGTCGCTGACCTTGTGATCGGCCCAGCCCATCGAGAAGGTCTTCACCGGCTGCGTATGCCGGCGCGCGAGCTGGCCGAGAATCACCGCCGAATCGACGCCGCCGGAGAGGAACACGCCGTAGGGCACGTCGGAGCGCATGTGTTCCACCAGCACCTGGTCGAACAGCGCCTCCCACTCCTCGGCGGCCTGCTCAAAGCTGCGCGCGCGCGGCGCGGCGACGTCGGTCGCCGACCAGTAGCGGTGCTCGGTCAGACGCAAGTCGGCATCGATCCTGATCGCAACGCCGGGCGGCACGCGCTCGACGCCTTCGAGAATCGTCGGTCGCCCGCTCGAATGCTGGTTCTGGAAAAACTGCGCCAGCGCGTCGGCGTGGACCCGTCGTTGCGGCAGCATCGGCACCAGGGCCTTGAGTTCGGAGGCGAACAGGATGCGGTCCGGCAGACGCGCGATGTACAGCGGCTTGATGCCGAGGCGGTCGCGCAGCAGCCACAGCTCGTCGGCCGTATGGTCGTAGAGCGCGCAGGCGTACATGCCGTTGAGGCGCTTGAACGACTCGCGCCCCCAGTGGGCATAGCCGTGCAGCGCGACTTCCGAGTCGGAGTGCGTCAGCGGCTGCGCGCCCAGGGCTTCGAGTTCGGCACGCAGTTCGACGTAGTTGTAGATCTCGCCGTTGCAGACCAGCGCGTAGCGTTTCTGTGCATCGAACAGCGGCTGATGCCCGCCGGCGACGTCGATGATCGCCAGGCGCGTATGCGCAATGCCGAAGCGTCCGGCGACATAGGTGCCGATGTCCTCGGGACCGCGATGGCGCAGCGTTGCCGCCATGCGCTGCAAATCGGCCTCGGCGACCGTACCCTCGCGCAGCACCATTCCGGCGATGCCGCACATGTTCAGGTCCCGTCGAAGCGGTAACCGAGGACTTCGACGTCGCGGGCGAAATAGCGCCCGACCAGTTCGGCGAGATCGTCGTTGTAATAACTGCGAAAATCCTTGCTGCGATCCGTCGCCTGGCGCTTGTGCGGCAGTTCGATCACCGGCACGCCGATGGTCTTGCAGATGTGCGCGAAATCCTCGTGCAGGTTCTCGTAGCGGCCGAGGTAATTGGTCAGCACCTTGCCATGCAGATCGACCAGGTAATCCGTCTGCGGCGTGATCGCGGTATCGAGGTGGTACTGGTACGGGCGCTCGGGGTCCAGCTTCCAGCGCGTGAAAGCTTCGAAGGACTCATGACCTTCGAGCAGATGCGGACGCTCGCGCTTGAGGTGGTGATAGCTCGACACCTGCAGATCCCAGGGATTGCGCACGAACGCGAACTTGAACAGCCCGTCGAAGAAGTCCTTCGGCAGCATCTCCTGTGCGCCGACGATCTTGGCGTGGCGCGGCAGCTTGGCGGCGATGCGGTGCCCGGTCAGGTGCGACAGCCGCGAGCAGATGAACTGGGCGAGGTAGTACGGGTCCTTCCACTGCAGCGACTTGAGCGCCGCCCGCACGCTGGTGCCGCCGGTCTTGGCGATGTGGACGTACAGGAAGTTGTAGCGATTGGACAGAAGCATTCGAGCTCACTTGACCGAGGGCCGGCGGAACGATTGGCGCATCCCGGTGCGCCTCCCTATTATCGCCGGACTTTGCGGCGAATCGCCGCTTCAGACGCGCTCCGCCCTGCTCGACGCCCCCATGTCCCGTCTCGCAATCTTCATTCCATCCTTCGATAACGGCGGCGTCGAGCGCATGCTGATCAACCTCGCGACCGGCATCAGCGCGCGCGGCGTGGACGTCGATTTCCTGGCGACGCGCACCGACGCGCCGTATTTCAAGACACTGGCGCCGGCGGTGCGGCTGATCGATCTGGGCGCGCGCGATCCGTCCGGTCAGCTGAAGGCGCTGCTCACGTATCTCGAAGAATCGCGCCCCGACGCGCTGCTGTCGGCCAAGGACGAGTGCGACGACATCGCGCTCGCCGCCAAGCGCCAGACCCGCGTCGGTACGCGCTTCTACATCCGCGCGGTGGTCAACGTCAGCCAGCGCCTGGGCTATCGCAATCCGATCAAGCGCTGGACCACGCGGCGCTGGATGCGCGCGGTCTATCCGCAGGCCGACGGCATCGTCGCGGTCTCGCAGGGTGTCGCCGACGACGTCGCCGCGATTACCGGCATTCCCGTCGAGCGCATTCACGTTGCGCCCAACCCGGTGGTGCGGCCGGACATCTACGCGCAGGCCGAGGCCTTGCCGGATCATCCCTTTTACAAGGATCGCCAGTTACCGCTGGTTCTGGGCGTCGGCCGCTTCGGCCGGCAGAAAAACTTCGAGCTCTTGCTCAAGGCCTGCGCCCTCGCCAATCGCGAGCGCCCGCTGCGCCTGATCATTCTTGGCAGCGGCCACCGCCAGCGCAGACTGCTGTCGCTGGCCAGCCGCCTGGGCATCGACGACCGGGTCTCGTTCCCGGGCTTCCAGCCCAATGCCTACGCCTACATGCGCCACGCCGACCTGTTCGTGCTGTCGTCGCTGTGGGAGGGTTCGCCCAACGTGCTGACCGAGGCGCTGGCACTGGGCACACCGGTGGTGTCGACCGATTGTCCCAGCGGTCCGCGCGAGATCCTGCAAGGCGGCGCCATCGGACCGCTGGTGCCGCTGAACGATCCGCCCGCGATGGCCCGGGCCATCCTCAAGGTCCTGGCCGAGCCGCCGCCGCGCGAACGCTGCCGCGCAGCCACGACCGACTACAGCATCGACAACAGCGCGGCGCGGTACATCCATCACATGGGGCTCGATCAGCCTCCGCGCAACGCCGCGTAAGGACTCGACACATGGCCAAAGCACCCAAGATCGTCTTCCTGCACATTCCCAAGACCGGCGGCAGTTCGCTGTCCAAGGCGCTGCGCAGCCACTACCGCTTCTCCGGCTTTCACATCAAGTCGGGTGAGTCCTCGCGCGCCGCGGAGTGGATGTCCGGACTCACGCCGGACGATGCCGGCTTCCTCGACGCCCGCCAGCGCGTGCGCGAAAGCCTGATCCTGTACGCCGCCGCGCAGGACAAACGCTTCCTCACCGGTCACGTCTGGAATTCGCCGGGCATCACGGCCTTGCGCGGCGCCGGCTACCGGATCGTGACCTGCCTGCGCCACCCGGTCGACCGCTGGTTCTCGAACTACTTCTACTCGCGCTACAAGCAGGGCGCCCATGGCCGCATCGAGCTGTCGCTCGAAGATTTCCTGCAGACGCATCACGCGCGCGACTTCGGCACCACCTACGTGCAGTACTTGGGCGGCATCGATGCGGGCGGCGACTACACGCAGGCCCCCGCGATCGCCCGCGCGCAGCAGGCCGTCGATACGATCGACGAAGTCGCCTTCCTCGACGCCCTGCCCGCCTTCGTCGCATTGATGAAGCAGCGCCACGGCATGAACCTGCGCATCCCGCACGAGCGCAAGGGACCGTTGCCGGCCGACGAGGTCAAGCGCTACAAGGAATCCAAAGAAATCCGCGCATCGATCACGGCGCTGTGCGCGCCGGATATCGAGGTGTACGAATACGCACGGAGAAAGCTGGGCCCCTGACCAGCAGGTCGGGGCGGTCTAATGCCAGTCGAGGCAGATGTTGCCGATGCGCTGATCGCGCACGCGCTCGCGGATCCGGCCCAGGCGCGCCGCCAGTTCCGGCGAGAAGCGCTCGTGTGTCTCGACCAGGATCAGGTCGATGTCGCGATAGATGCCGTCGTCGAGCATCGCCTCGACGATGTCGGCCTCGTAGCCTTCGATGTCGAGCTTGAGGATGCGCACTTTCTCGGGCAGGTGCTTCAGGTAGGCGATCAGGTCGACCACCTCGACCTCGCCCACGGGCTCGGCATTGTGAACGTCGCGGTGAATCAGCGAACTCGACTCCGTGGCTTGCAGGCCCTTGGCGTCCAGCGTGGCGCGCTGAAACAGCGGCGCAACGGCCGGCCGCGCGCCGACCGCCTTCTCTTCGAGGCGAAGATTCGGCTCGTTCGCCAGTCGGCTCTTGAACGCGCGCAGCGCCACCGGATCGGGCTCGAAAGCGATCACTTTCATGCCCTGCCGCAGGAAGAACTCGGAGACCTCGCCGACATTGGCACCGCAGTCAATGATCAGCGAGCCCTGCGGCAACTCGCGCAACAACGTACGCATGCGCAGCACCGCGGCCTTGTAGTGCGTGCTGCGGTCGTCGGGCTTGCGGTACTTGCGGTACAGATGCCACCGCAACCAGATCAGCCAGTAGTTGCCGCCAAACTTCGCAGCCATCCATTCTCCCGGGCACGTCGCGTCTTGAGGCGCGCATCATAGCCTGTGGCACCAACGAACCCCATGCCGCCTAGTCGCCCAGCAGTCTGCGGCGGACGTCGAGCACGGCCTCACGGTCCGCGGCAAACGCGCCGCTCTCCGCCAGCGACGACTCCTTCTGCAAGGCGCGCGCATGCGCCCAGCTGCGGAAGACCCGGTAACAGCGAATGAGGGTGTCCCGGTCGGTCGCGCTGACGCTGCCGGCGCGCTCCAGAGCCTCCAGCTGACGCCAGTTGTCGCTCCACTCGACGATGCCGGCGTCGCGATGGGCATCGCGCAGCACGAGAAACTGGGTGATGAACTCGAGGTCGACCAGTCCGCCGTCGCCCTGCTTGATGTCCCAGCTCGCGGCGGTCGACTTGTCGAGGTTCGCGCGCATCTTCGCGCGCATGTCGACGATCTCCTGCCGCAGCTTGTCCGGATCGCGCGGCTGCATCAGCACGTCGCGGCGGACGCGCGCGAAAGCCTGGCCGATGTCGATGGCGCCGCCGACCCAACGCGCGCGTGTCAGCGCCTGGTGCTCCCAGGTCCAGGCCTCGCTGCGCTGGTAGCCGTCAAAGCTGGCGAGACTGCTGACCAGCAGGCCGGAGCGGCCGTTGGGCCGCAACTCCATGTCGACCTCGTAGGCGCGCCCGGCGGGCGTCTGCGTCGCCAGCCAGTTGATCAGCCGCTGCGCGAGGCGCGCGAGATAGGTGCCGTTGTTGATGCGGCGCGGCCCGCCGACACTGTCGGCATCGAGCTGGTCGCAGTCGTGCAGGAACACCAGGTCGAGGTCCGAGCCGTAACCGAGCTCGATACCGCCGAACTTGCCATAGGCGATCACCGCGAAGCCGGTCGGCGTGCCGTCGCTGTTCAGCGGCGCGCCGTATTGCGCGCTCATCTCGGCCCACGCGAACGCCAAGGCCTGGCTGACGATCGCTTCGGCGAGCCAGGTCAGCCGGTCGCTGACCTTGACCAGCGGCAGCGCCTCGACCAGGTCCGCCGCGGCGACACGCAGCGTGATTTCCTTCTGGTAGTGGCGCAGCAGGTCCATCGCCGGCTCGGTGTCGGCCGGCGGTCGCAGGTGCTCGGCGCGCCGCGCGAGTTCCGCAAACAGCTCGGCGCGGTCCGGCGGCGCATAGAGCGAACGCGCGTCGAGCAGGCTGTCGAGCACGATCGGCGAATGGGCGATGAATTCGGTCAGCCACGGGCTCGCCGCGCACAGCCGCACCAGCGTGCTGCGCGCGGAAGTGGATTCGCGCAGCAAGGTCAGATAGGTGCTGCGTCCCGCCACGGCCTCGATCACGCGCAAGGCGCGGGTCAGCGCGGACTCCGGCTCGGGCTGTGCCAACGCCAGCTCGACGACCTGTGCGAGCAGCACGCGCAGCTTGTGAGCCGTTTCGTCGCGCATCGCGCGCACCAGCCGTACCTCGCGCAACGCATCGATCTGCGCGAGCACAGCCTGCGGATGACGCTTGAACCCGGCGGCATACAGGGCTTCGAGCGCGGCATCGCCGGAAAGCGTCGCGCCCCACAACCCGTCGACGAGCGGCTGCTGCGCGCTCACCACGGCCTCGCCACCGGTGGCGAACACGCGCGCGAACTGCGCGTGGACGTAACGGCGCACCTCGGCCACGCGTGCGCTCAATGCATCCCAGCTGGCGAAGTCGAGCGCGGCGACCAGCGCCGCGCGCGCCTCGTCGGCGCCCGGCAGCGCATGGGTCTGCTGATCGGCGTACATCTGGATCGAGTTCTCGAGCCGACGCAGGAACACGTAGGCCTCGTCGAGCCGCTGCGCGTCGGCGGCGTCGAGGTAGCCGTTGTCGCCGAGGTAGCGCAGCACCGGCCGCAGGCGGCTGTCGCGCAGTGCCGCCACGCTGCCGCCGCGCACCAGCTGGAACGACTGCACGATGAACTCGATCTCGCGGATACCGCCGGCGCCGAGCTTGACGTTGTCCTCAAGCCCCTTGCGCGCGACGTCGTCCTCGATCAGCTTCTTCAGGTCGCGCAGCGCACCGACCGCGTTGTAGTCCAGATAGCGCCGATAGACGAATGGCCGCAAGGTGCGCAGCAGGCGCTCGCCGGCGTCGAGATCGCCGGCAATCGGGCGCGCCTTGATCAGCGCATATCGCTCCCACTCGCGGCCGTGCACCTGGTAGTAGTCCTCCAGCGCCGGGAACGAGGCCGACAGCGCACCAGCGGAACCGAACGGCCGCAGCATCGTGTCGACGCGGAACACGAAGCCGTCCTCGGTCTGCGCCAGCAGCAGCTTGGACGTCTCCTGCGCGAGCTTGATGAAGTACTCGTCCGAGCTGATGCTGCGCTCGCCATCCCCGGTCTCAGGACATGTTTCGCCACTGTCGCTGTGGCAGAAGATCAGGTCGATGTCGGACGAGAAGTTGAGCTCGCGCCCGCCCAGTTTGCCCATGCCGAGTACGACTGGCCGCACGATCTCGCCGCTGGTGCTGCGCGGCACGCCGTGCCGCGCCTGCAGGCGCCGCTCGACGTCGCGCAAGGCCGCAGCAACGCAGGCGTCGGCCAGGTCCGACAGATCGCGCAGGCTTTCGTCGAGCTCGGCGGCGCCGGCGAGATCGCGCAGGGCGATGCGGGCCATCTCGCGCCGCCGCACGCGCCGCAGCGCACGCGCAGTCGACGCGGCATCCGCCGCGACGGCGGCATCGACCCGCGCCGCCAGCTCGCCATGACGATAGTGGCGTTCGAAGCCGTCGAGGCCATCGGCCTGCGCAGTCAGCGCCGTCAGCGCATCGCGCAGGAAGCGGCTCGCGGCCAGTACGCGCGGAAGTTGCGCGGACAGCGTCGGCAGGCGCGTGCCGAGCGCATCGATCAGGGCGTCCATCGGCATCAATTCTCGCGCTTGAGGGCGATCCAGGTCTGGCGGCTTTGTCCGACGCAGCGGCCATCGGCGCCAAACAGCGCGGTGCCGGCCTGATGCTTGCGCCCGTCGACACCCATCCCCCAGCCGATGACGATGCAGCGCTCGTCGGCGGCGACGCTGCCGTCAAAGCGCGCCGTCATGCGTCCGAGCAGCATCGCCGGGCGCGGGTCGAGCCCGACAGTCGCTGCCCAGTAACCGGGACAATCGGTCGCCGCCCACAGCACCGGCAGCGGCATGCGGCCCGATGCATCGGCGAGCGTCGCGTCCGGCACCCACGGCGCGGCAACGATGCCGTCGCGCCAGACGCCGGTGAAGATGCGCAGGCCGTCGTGTGCGGCCCGACCCGGTCCACAGGTAAAACAGGTCGGGTAGTCGTGCTGGTAAAACCCGGCGTAGCGCGCCGCTGCGGCGGCAGCGCCATCGACATCCGGTGATGCAGGCGGCGCCGGCCAGTCCGCGGCGATGGCCCGTGCCTCGGCGATCAGCTGCCCGGCGTGCGTCAGCCGCGCGACGTCACCGGCGGCTTCAAGCTGCAGGGCGACGCCCAGCGGCGGTGGCGCCTTCAGCGTAACTTCGACGGTGCCCGCTAGATGCTGCGCGAGCAAGCCGCAGCTATAGCCGCCGTTGCCCGAGGCCGGTGGCCCGCAGTAGCGCGGATCGATGAAGACTTTCACAGTGCCGGCCGTCGCTGCGCCCAGGGCCTGGCCTGCTCCAGCTGCGCGGCGACACGGAACAACAGGTCTTCGGCGCCCACCGGGGCGATGAACTGCACGCCGATCGGCAGATGGTCGGCGGTCCAATGTAGCGGCACCGACATCGCCGGCGTGCCGGTCAGATTCGCGAGCTGGGTGAACGGCACCTTGGCGAGACTGTCGCGGGCGAGCTGCTCGACCATGCCGCTGCCGTGCAGCAGGCGCCCGGCGCCGACCGCGAGCAACAGCGACTGGGCGGCGCGCTGCCAGCCCGGCAACTGCAGCTCGCCGATGCGCATCGGCGGATAGGCCAGCGTCGGCGTCAGATACAGCGCGTACTTCTGGTGGAAGCGCCCGAGTGCCCGCGAATAGCCGTTCCAGCGGCGGTGCGCGAGCACGTACGCGCTGGCCGGCAACGTGCGGCCGAGCAGGCCGAGCACGCGCGTGTCCGGCTCGAAATCCGCCTCTCGTGCGCCGGCAACGGCGCCCCAGTGGGCGATGTCGGCGGCGACCTGGCCCATGTACATGGTCAGGTAGTCCTGCGCGAGCGCGTTACCGTCGATCTCGGGCTCCGCTTCCTCGACATAGTGACCGAGGCTTTCGAGCAGGCGCGCCGCATCGGTCACCGCCTGCACGCATTCCGGATGCACGCCCATGCCGATCGGCGAACGCTGGCTGAAGGCGATGCGCAGCTTGCCCGGCTCGTGCTGCAGCTCGTCAAGATATGGCCGCGCCGGCGGCCGGATCTCGAACGGTGCGCCGACATCGGCGCCCTGGATCGCATCGAGCATCGCCGCGCTGTCGCGCACGCTGCGCGAGACGACGAGGTCCGACGACGCGCCTTCCCAGGCCTCCGCCATGCGCGGCCCCAAAGGCACGCGTCCGCGCGACGGCCGCAGTCCGAACAATCCGCAGCAGGCCGCCGGAATGCGGATCGAGCCGCCGCCGTCATTGGCGCCGGCCAGCGGCACGATGCCGGCGGCGACCGCGGCCGCCGCGCCGCCGCTCGATCCGCCGGGCGTGTGCTCCAGGTTCCAGGGGTTGCGCGTCGCGCCCCAGCGCACAGGCTCGGTGCAGCCCTTGAGCGCGAGCTCCGGCGAATTGGTCTTGCCAAAGACGACGACGCCGCTGCGCAGGAAGCGCTCGGTGATCTCGGCGTGCGTCTCGGGGACGTAGTTACGCACCGCAGCGCTGCCGACCGTCGTCGGCACGCCCGCGTAGTCCTGGATCACGTCCTTGACCAGAAAAGGGACGCCGGCAAATGGCCCTTCGAGCGCCTGCCGTGCGCGCTCGCGCGCGATCTCGTGCATCGGGATGACGATCGCGTTGACCTTTGGATTGACCGCCTCGGCGCGGGCAATTGCCGCTTCCAGCAGTTCTGCCGGCGTGACCTGGCGATCGCGCACCAGCGCGGCGAGTCCCAGTCCGTCGTGCTGCAGGTAGTCGTCGGCGGAAATCATGCAGCTCCTCCACATTGTCCTTGGCGCGGCATAGAGTAGCCGGATAGGCACAGAGTCTGGAGGTGTGTGCGATGAACACGTCGACGGCGACAACCGCAAGCCCGGTTCCGACGAACGCGCCCGCGTGGGCGGCGGCGACGCGCCGCTTCACCCACTGGCTGGTCAACGATTTTGGCGGCGGTCCGCGGCCGTGGAAGTTCTCGTGGGTGATCAACTTCCAGAAAGCCGGCACTTTCCTGTTTCTGGGCGCGCTGATCGCGTGGTACGGCAACACTTCGACCGCCGCGTGGATTTATCTCGCGATGCACGGCTCCTACGGCCTGGTGTGGATCCTCAAGGACCTCGCCTTTCCCGATCCGAACTGGCAGGCGCGCATCACCATCGGCGGCGGCATCAACGCCTTCCTCGGCGTGCTCGGCTGGTACTGGGTGTTCGGCTGGCTGCTGATCTCCGGCACGGCGCAGCCCGATTACCCGCTGCCCGATTACGCCTGGTTCTGCCTGTGCATCAGCCTGTGCATCCTCGGCAGCGTGATCATGATCGCCGCCGACGCGCAGAAGTTCTTCACGCTGCGCGTGAAGCGTGGGCTGATCAGCGATGGCATGCACCGCTACGTGCGCCATCCGAACTACCTGGGCGAGATGATGATCTACGGCAGCTTCGCGCTGATGGTCTGGCACTGGCTGCCGGTGCTCGTGCTGGCCTGGGTCTGGCTCGGCCTGTTCGCGGTCAACATGACGCTCAAGGAGGCGAGCATGTCGCGCTATCCGGAATGGGCCGCGTACAAGCAGCGCAGCTGGTGGCTGGTTCCGGGCCTGCTCTAAAACTTCAGCTGCGGAACACGAAGTACACCGCGCCGACCATGCACAGCGCCGCCCACAGGTAATCCCACTTGAGCGGCTGCTTCATGTAGAGCAGCACGAACGGCACGAACACCGTCAGCGTGATGATTTCCTGCAGGATCTTGAGCTGCGGCAGCGACAGCGTCGTGTACCCGATACGGTTGGCGGGCACCTGCAGCAGGTATTCGAACAGCGCGATGCCCCAGCTCAGCAGCGCGGCGACGATCCACGGTTTGCCGCGCAGGTCGCGCAGGTGTGCGTACCAGGCCAGCGTCATGAATACGTTGGACGCGACCAGCAGCCCGGTCGTCTGCCCCAGTACGCTCCAGTTCATCTTTCCCTCCCCGATTACGAAAAAGCCCCGCCGAAGCGGGGCTCTGTCTGAAGCAAGACCAATCAGTCGTCACCCGCGGCAAAGCCGAGCAGATGCAGCAGGCTCGTGAACAGGTTGTAGATCGCCACGTACAGCGACACCGTCGCCAACACGTAGTTGGTCTCGCCGCCGTTCACGATCTCGCCGGTCTGGTACAGGATCATGCCGCACATCAGCAGCGTGAACATCGCCGAGATGCCCAGCGCCAGCGGCTGCAGGTAGACCCCGAACAGCGAGGCGACCAGCAGGCCGATGCTCAGCACGAACGCCAGCAGGATGCCGCTGAACAGGAGGCCACGCATGAAGCTGAAGTCGCGGCGGCTCTTCACCGCGTAGGCCGACAGGCCGACGAAGATCGTGCCGGTCAGGCCGAAAGCCATCGTCACGATCTGCGCGCCGTTGGCGAAGCCCTTCAGATACATGTTGATGACCGGGCCGAGGCCAAAACCGAGCAGCCCGGTGACCGCGAACACGACCCAGATGCCGGCTTCCGAGTTGGCGGTGCGCGGCACCACGAACCAGAGCAGGCCCAGCGCGGCGAGCGAGCAGACCAGGCTCAGCCCGTAGGGCGCGCCGACAACCATCGACACGCCGGCCATCGCCGCGCTGAACAGCAGCGTCATCGACAGCAGCAGGTAGGTATTGCGCAGGACCTTCTGCGCAGCATCGACGGACGTGCCGTAAGCGGCAGCAGGACGCGCTGCAGCGCCGTTCGCACGCACGGGGACGGGACGCATGTTCTCGTTCCAGCTCATTTCAGATGCTCCAGGAATCCAACGTTGGGTTGATTCTAGCCAGATTGACCGTCAGCCGGGTCCGGGGTTCCCTGAATGCGCGCCATCTTCATGACGATGCAGGTATTTCAGCGCCGCATCCGGCGTCGCGAAATACCAGCGTTTGCCCTCTTCCTTGACGTAGCCGGCCTCGCGCAGAACCTTGAGCACGTTGCGCTGCGCACCGCAGACGGCGACGAAGATGCCGACCTCGTTGAGATCATCGATCAACTCCTCCAGGGCCACGAGGCCCGTCGCGTCGATCGTCGGCACCGCGGACAGATCCAGGATCAGCGCGCGCACACCGCGATCATGGTTGCGCAAAGCCGACATCGCGCGCTCGGCGGCGCCGAAGAACAGCGGGCCGGCGATCTGGTAATAGCGCACGTCGGCCGGCAGCCCTTCAGGCGCCAGCGGGTGATCGCCGCCGATCAGTGTGACCATCGACAGCTTGGCCATGCGGTGCATGAACAGCAGCGCCGCCAGCACGACGCCGGTCGAGATCGCGATGACCATGTCGAAGAACACGGTCAGGCCAAAGCACAGCAACAGCAGCAGCACGTCGTAGCGCGGCGCGACGCGCAGGATGCGGATGAAGTTCTTCCGCTCGCTCATGTTCCACGCGACCATCATCAGCAGCGCAGCCAGCCCGCTCATCGGCAGCCACGACAGCAGCGGCGCCAGCACCAGGATGCCGGCAAGCACGAACAGCGCGTGGAAGGCGCTCGCCAGCGGCGAGCGTGCGCCGGCACGCACGCTGGCGGCAGTGCGCGCCAGCGCGCCGGTCGCGGGGATGCCGCCGAACAGCGGCGCGACGATGTTGCCCAGGCCCTGTGCGACCAGCTCCGCATTCGGATCGTGCTTGCGGCCGGTCATGCCGTCGGCGACGACCGCGCACAACAGCGACTCGATCGCACCGAGTATCGCGATCGCGAACGCGGGCCCGATCAGCGTGCGGATCAGATTGAAATCCAGAAGCAGCGGCTGGCCATCGGGACCGGGCAATTGCCACGGCAGGTGGAAACTGGGCAGGAAGGGCGGAATGCCGCCGTGAACCACGCCGTCGACGACGTAGTGGAAGCGGTCCGCGACGGTGACGATCCCCGCATCCGGCCACCAGGTCTTGCTCAGCCAGGCAACGACCGCGGCAAAGGTGGCGCCGATCAGATAGGCCGGAATGCGGATGCCCAGGCGCGGCCAGAAGATCAGGATCAGCAGCGTCGTGAGCGCGAGCGCGGCCTCGGCAGGATTCAGGCTGGATGCAGCACGCAGAATCTCGACGATGCGCTCGGCGAAATGCTCCGAGCCGCCGACGTCCTGCAGACCCAGGAAATCCTTGAGCTGCAGGCTCGCGATCACCAGCGCGATGCCGGCGGTGAAGCCGGTCGTCACCGGGTACGGGATGTACTCGATCAACTGCCCGACGCGCCCCCATCCGATCGCGACCATCATCAGCCCGGCCATGAAGGTCGCAACCAGAAGGCCGCCGACGCCGTACTGCACGGCAATCGGATGCAGGATGACGACGAAAGCGGCGGTGGGGCCGGAGACGTTGAATCGCGAGCCGCCGGCCAGCGCGATCAGCAGGCCGGCGATGAATGCGGTGTAGAGGCCATGCTGCGGCGGCACGCCCGACGCGATGGCCAGGGCCAGCGACAGCGGGATCGCGATGATGCCGACAGAGATGCCAGCGAGCAGATCGGAGCGGAGGTCTCGGCGGGTGTAGCCCTGGGCGAAGGTTTCTCTCAGGGCGGACGCAATCGGGGGAAACGCGCGATGGATCGAGGTGATGCGTTGCAAGGATCGGCTCGGTTGACCGTATTGAAAGGGGGCGTATTGTATCGCCTAGGGGTACGCGGAATGTCCCCCCCCCAAATACAAGAGCAACAAGAGCAATAAGGGCGTGAGCGCGGCTGCGCACGGCGCCGGGAGGCGGGGCGCATGAGGAGCAAGGAGCATTTCTCGCGGTTTCTCGCGACGCACCCGCAGCGGCTGCATTTCTGCGCCCACAGCCACCATCCGTGGCCGGACGTCAGCTTCGAGGCGCACCAGCAGGCCTGGCTAGACGCAGCGGAGCTGATCGACGCGAAGTGGGACAAGATCTTCGGCGAAATCGTCCCGTCCGCCCAGCATCACCTGGCGCGGCTGCTGAACCTGCCCGACCCCGCCACCCTCTGCTTCGGTGCGAACACGCACGAGTTCGTGCTGAGGCTGATGTCCTCGATCGAGCCGCGGCCGTTCCGCATCCTGACGACCGACAGCGAGTTCATCAGCTTCGAGCGCCAGGCCCGGCGCCTCGAAGAAGCGGGCCGTGCCGAGGTCACGCGCGTGCACGTCGAGCCTTTTGCGACGTTCGCGTCGCGCTTCATCGAGGCTGCGCAGGCCGGCGGTCATCACCTTGTCTATTTCAGCCAGGTCTTCTACAACTCCGGCTACTGGATCGAGGATCTGCTGCCGATCGTCGAAGCGGTGCCGAGCGCGCGCAGCCTGGTGGTGATCGACGGCTATCACGGATTCATGGCGGTGCCGACCGACCTCGGCCGCGTTGCGGCGCGCGCGTTCTACCTGGGCGGCGGCTACAAGTACGCGATGAGCGGCGAAGGCGCCGCCTATCTGCACTGCCCGCCCGGGCAGATCCCGCGTCCGGTCAACACCGGCTGGTTCGCGGGCATGGACCGGCTGACCGACCGCGACGGCGCTGCCCTCGTGTATCCGGAGTCAGGCGGCCGCTTCTGGGGCGCGACCTTCGACCCCAGCGCGCTGTATCGATTCAACGCGGTGATGGACTGGGCGCGGCGTCACCAGCTGAGCGTGCCGGCGATTCGCGCGCATGTTGTGGAGCTGCAGCGCGAGTTCCTCGCGGCGCTCGACCATCGCCGCCATGCGGTGCTGTCGCGTAGCTGCCTGGTTCCGGCAGAGCCGCATCCGCGCGGCAGCTTCCTGAGCTTCCATCATCCCCGCGCCGGCGAAGTCCACGCGCAACTGCAGGCCGCAGACGTCGTCACCGACGTGCGCGGCGAGCGCCTGCGCATCGGCTTCGGCCTCTATCACGACCGCGGCGACGTCACCGAACTGTTGCGCCGGATCGACGCGTAGTGCGCATTCTGCGCAAGCCGGGGCCGTCCTGGCCCCGACTTTCAAAACAAGCTATTCAAAATGGGATGAAGGACCGTTCGCGCGTGTAGTGGATGTAGCCGAGGCTTGCGCCCGCGCGTAGCCCGACGCCGGTGCGGATTGGCGCCAGCACGATGTCGCCGCTGCGCTGGTAGTTCACGCTGAAGCCGGCGACGACGTAGAGACTGCCATCGACCGCGGGAAAGCGCTGGAACAGGTCGCGGCTGTCGCGCAGGTTGTAGACCAGCGTGAACACCTTCGACGCGCTGCCGCCGAAATCCCAGCCAATCGTGGGGCCCTGCCAGTACACCGGCTGACCGTCGCCGCCCTTGTACCGCAAGACCCCTTCGCCGTAGCGGACGCCGACGACCGCCGCGCCGCCGCCTTCGCGGCCGAGGATGTAGGCCGTGGGCCGGCCGTGGTCGGAGAACGTGCGCTCGATGGCCTTGGCCAGGTTCTCGCTGGTTTCGCCGAAGAACTGCGAGGCCTCGCGCGCGATCTCCTCGGAGGTATAAGTCTGATCGGTCGATGGCTGCGGCGTCGCATCGCTTGCGGTGGCGGAATCGGCCTGCGCGACGATGAGCGTGCGCGGCGGCTGGGGATCGCGCGGCGCGTCGTAGGCGCGCGGTGCGGCGCAGGCGGTGAGTGCGGCAAGCAGCGCAGCGACAATGGTTCTCTTCATCCTGGACTCCGTCATTCGATTCGACATCGTGGCGGCGGGCAAATGAACCCGCGCTGACAGGACTTCAGGCCCGAGCTGAAAGTTCCGCCTCGACCTTGAGGCGCAGCCGCACGAAGTCGGCATGCGCGATGAACAGCAGGTCGGCGAGCTGGCGGATGCGCGCCTCCTCGTACGGCGCAACGCGCCCGTCGGCGTAGGCCACACGCCACAGCCATTCCAGCAGCTCGCATTTGGCCGCGCGATCGAGCTCGGTATTGAGCGTGCGCAGGAATTCGTGCAGCGATACCGCCTGCTGCGCCTGCGCGAACGCGTGCTCGATCAGCTCGCCAACCTGCTGCGCGTCCAGTCCCAGCACCGAGGCCAGCGCCGCCTGCATCGCCTGCCGCTCTGACGGCTGGTCCTCGAAATCGGCGCGCGCCGTCTCCACCAGCAGAACGGCCATCGCCAGATGCCGCTGCGACGGGCCGGCCGGCGTCGAAGGCGCGCGCAGAATCCGAGACAGCTTGTTGAACATGCCCACCTCAGAACGACAAACCGACCCGCAGGTTGTAGGCGTTGTTGTCGCCCGAACGCTCGTATTCGGGGGTCAGCTCCAGAAAGCCGAGACTCAGGCGCAGGCCGGCGAAGAAACGCTCCTTTTCGGCGTCAACCTCGCTCAGGCCGAAGTCCTGCTCGGCCGAGCCCGTGGGCGTTGCGGTCGCCCAGATGTAGCCGGCGCCGATGTACGGGGTCAGGACGGCAAAGCCCTTGGACAGCGAGACGTCGGCGTTCCAGGCTTCGTAGTCGAAGTCGTCGATGCCGGCGGTCCGGGTGTACGCGCCGCGCACGGCCAGTGCCGGCTGTGCGACACCGCCTTCGAGAATCGCATAGCGCAGCTCCGCGCCGTAGGCCTTGACGCTGGTGTCCGGAATCGCGGTGTAGAACGCGCCGACGTCGATGCCGAAGGGCAAACCCTTGGTGGCGACGATGCCGGCCATGCCAACCGCATCGACATCCGTGCCGGTCAGCGTCTGCCACGCGTCCTTGTTCTCGGTCGTCGTGTAGTTGGCGATCACGCCGACGCCGATGCCGGTGATGCCGGTGGCCTCGGCCGGTCCGAGCTGCTTGTAGTTGAGCGCCGAGCTGATGTCCTGCACCGCACCGTCGAACGCGGCCTGGCAATCGCTGACCACTGCATTGCAGTCGACGCCGAATTCCGTCGTCGCGGCGAATACCCGCGGCGTCAGCAGGACGAAAGAACAGGCAAGCAGCGAACGGCGCATGAGGCTCTCCTTCGGGTTTCCGGAACAGCGCGGGCGCGAGAATAACAGAGCTTGGCTGAACCGCCGGAAAACCGGTCAGGCGACGTGACGCTGCAGAAACGCCTGCACGATGCCGCCCAGTTCGGTCAGACGCCCATGAAAGAAATGGCCGACGCCGTCGAGCGTGACCAGTTCCGGCGGCGGATCGTAGGCATCCAGCACGGCCTTGGTCTTCGCGTAGTCGACGACCTCGTCGTCGACGCCGTGCACCACCAGCCAAGGACAGCCCGGACGCGGCGGCACCACGTCGTCGCCGACGTACTTGCCGAACGGCGGCGCGATGCTGACCTGCGCCAGCGGCTGCACGTGGCGCGCAGCACGCACGCTGACCCAGGCGCCGAACGAGAACCCCATCAACACGACCCGCGCCCCGGGCAGCAGGTCGCGCATCCAGTTCACCAGGAACTCGACATCGTCGGTCTCGCCGCGCCCGGCGTCGTGCTGGCCCTCGCTGCGACCGACGCCGCGGAAGTTGAAGCGCAGCGCGTGCAAACCGGCCTTCTGCGCGCTGGACGCGAGCATGTACGCCACCTTGTTGCTCATCGCGCCGCCGAACAGCGGGTGCGGATGGCAGACGATCGCGAACGCCGGCGGCGCCAGCGGCTGCAGCGGCGCGGACAACAACACCTCGATGCGCCCGGCCGGGCCGGAAATCAGGCGTTCTTCGGTGGTGCCGTTGGGGGGTAGTGTATTCACAGGACAGTGATCAAGGGTCGATTCAGGGTGGGCGCGCCGAACGGCCGGAAACCGCGCTTGCGAGTCCGGGACTCGCTGCCTATAGTCTGGCGGCAACTATTTGAATTCAAAGTACGGGGGAATCTCAATGCGTAACATCCTTGTGGCACTGACCACCGGCGCAGCTCTATGCGGCACTGTTCTCCTCGCAGGCGCCGCGGCGCCGGACGAGCGCCAGCCCGAGGCGCGCGCCTATCTGAACTTCACCTTCGGCGGCGCCACGCCGGCGTCCGAGTCGTTCTTCTACGGCTTGCGTCTCGACCGCCCTGCCCTCGCGGATGAATCCGAATTGCGGCCGGCGCTGATGGCGATCGAATTCACGCGCGGCGGCTTTTCGTCCGCCAGCGTCAACGGCATGCCGTTCGTGCAGCAGCTGCGTCTCAACCAGGACGAGGAAGGCGGCAGCTCCGGCTCCCAGTGGACGGCGATCGACTGGGGCCTGCTGGCGGCCGGCGTGGTCGGCGTGGGCTTCGCGGTTGCGGAGGTCGCCGACAGCCAGGACGAGTCGCCGGATCCGGCCCCGGGCGGCAGCACCACCGGCGATACGACGGGGGATACCACCGGCGACACCACCGGCGGCACCTGCATCCCCGGCACGCCGCTGTGCCTGCCGTTCGACGCGCGCGACGGCGGCCGCGGCCTCGAATCCACTGCCGAGATTCTCGATCTGGACGGTGGCACGGGGTACATGGGCGATCTGATTCCGCAATGATCACGAACTGATACCCACCCAAGGGGAGCCGTCGGCTCCCCTTATCATTTGCGCACCGCAATCCCGGCACCCCCATGGACTTCACCCAACGCTACCCGCGGCTCGCCGAAATCGTCGGCATCGACCTGCGCACGCTGGCGCTGTTCCGCGCCGCGCTCGGCACGGTGCTGTTCTGCAACCTGCTGCTGGCGTTCGGCGACCTGTCGGCGTTCTGGACCGACACCGGCGTGATGCCGCGCAGCTGGCTGCTGCAATTCGAACCGGCGCAGCGGATTTCGGTTTATCTCGCCGGCGGCCAGTCCTGGTTTGTCGGCACGCTGCTGGCGATGCAGGCCATCCTCGCACTGATGTTTGCGCTGGGCTGGCGCACGCGGCTCGCCAGCATCCTGTCCTTCGTGCTGTGGGCGTCGCTGCTCAACCGCAATCCGGTGGTCATTATCGGCGGCGACCTGCTGATGGCCTGCATGCTGTTCTGGTCGATGTTCCTGCCGGTCGGCGCGCGCTACTCGGTCGACGCCGCGACTGCGGACAATCCGCCGCCCGCGCCGAACCTGCACGTGTCCTGGGGCTCGTTGGGCCTGCTGCTGCAGGTGATGTCGGTGTACTTCTTCAGCGCGATACTCAAGTCCGGCCGCGAATGGGTGCCCGACTACACCGCCGTGTACTACGCGCTGTCGCTGGACCGCCACGTCCTGCCGCTGGGCAAGCTGCTCAACGAGTCCCTGCCGCTGACGAAGGCGCTGAGCGCCTACGTCTGGTGGCTGGAACTGCTCGCGCCGATCCTGATGTTCTCGCCGCTGTTCCTGCGCCCGCTGCGCTTCGGCCTGATGCTGGCGCTGATGCTGATGCACGTCGGCTTCCTGTTGTGCCTGGAGCTCGGGCATTTCCCGTTGGTGAGCCTGTCCTCTCTCACCGTGTTCTGCGGCGGCTGGGTCTGGGATCGCCTCGGTCAGCGCCACCAGCGCCGGCATCCGCTGGCGCCGCGCATCTACTACGACCGCGACTGCGGCTTCTGCCTGAAGTCCTGCCGCCTGCTCCAGCAGTTCCTGATTCTGCCGCGTTCAAGCATTGCGCCCGCCCAGGACACGCCGCGCGCACGCACGCTGATGGAAGCCAACTACTCCTGGGTCGTGATCGACGGCGACGAGCAGGCCTATCTCAAGTGGTCCGCGTTCACGGTTCTGGTCCGGCGCTCGCCGCTGCTGGGCGGGTTGTGGCCGCTGCTGCGCGCACCCGCGCTCGAACGCCCCGGCAACGCCGTCTACGACTTCGTCGCCCGCCACCGCGGCGCCTTCGGCACGTTGAGCGCTTTGCTGCTGCCGACCCGCACGATTCGCTGGGAACCGGGCCGCATCGGGCAGGTGCTGGCGGCGGTGTTGGTCCTGCTGGTCCTGGTCTGGAACCTGCACACCGTCGGCATGCCGCCGCAGCGCGGCTATGCGGCGCTGACGCCGCTGTTCCGCGCGCTGCGCATCGACCAGCTGTGGAACATGTTCGCGCCATTTCCGCTCAAGGAAGACGGCTGGCTGGTCGTGCCCGGACGGCTGGCCGACGGCACCGAGATCGACGTGCTGCACCCGCAGCGCGGCGCGCCGAGCTTCGACAAGCCGGCGCTGTATTCGCGGGATCATCCCAATATCCGCTGGCTGACCTATCGCGGGCGCCTGTGGGAACGCCCGTACGCCGACCAGCGCCTGTACTACGGCAAGTACCTGTGCCGGACCTGGAATGCCGACAAGATCGAAGGCGAGGCGCGCAAGCGGCGCCTGATGACGCTCAAGATGATCTACGCCCTCGAAACAACGCCGCCTCCGGGAACGCAGGCGACCGTCGAGCAGCAAGTGCTGTGGCGCCACGAGTGCTTCCCGGAGGAGACCAAGGGACAAGTTCCTTGAACGGCCTGGTCGACATTGGGGCCAACCTCGCGCACGACAGCTTCGACGCCGATCTCGATGCGGTGCTCGAACGCGCGGCCGCGGCCGGCGTCTCGCAGATCGTCGTGACCGGCAGTTCGGCCGACAGCAACCTCAAAGCGGTCGAGCTGGCACGGCGCCATCGCGGCCGGCTGTACACAACCGCCGGTTTGCATCCGCACCACGCCGCGGACTGGAACGATGCGCTGGCCGAACAGATCCGCGGCCTGGCCGCGCAGCCTGAAGTCGTCGCGCTCGGTGAATGCGGTCTCGATTACTTCCGCAACTATGCGTCGCACGAAGATCAGCGCCGGGCCTTCGCCGCGCAGCTGGGGCTGGCGACGCAGACCGGCAAGCCGCTGTTCCTGCACCAGCGCGATGCGCATGCGGACTTTCACGCGATGCTGCGCGAATACCGCTCGCGCCTCGGGCCGGTCGTCGTGCACTGTTTCACCGACACGCGGGCCGCGCTCGAAGACTGCCTCGCACTCGACTGCCACATCGGCATCACCGGCTGGATCTGCGACGAGCGCCGCGGCGCGCATCTCATCGACGCGGTGCGCATCATTCCGGACCAGCGCCTGATGATCGAAACCGACGCGCCCTACCTGCTGCCGCGCACGGCGCCGGCAACGGTTCTACGGGCCAGCCACCGGCGCAATGAGCCGGCCTATCTGACCTGGACTGTGCGCGCACTCGCCGCCGCGCGCGGCCAGACGGAAGCGCAGGTCGCGGCAGCGACGAGCGCGACAGCGCGGGCGTTCTTCGGTTTGCCGGCGCCGAACTCGTAGCCCGGGCGCAGCCCGGGGATCGGCGCCGGATATCCCCGGACTTCGTCCGGGCCGCACCCGCTCAACCCGCTGGCATCCACTTCGACGCAGCGAGCAGCGCGAGCCCGCCCCAGATCGCCAGGCTGGTGAGCCACGGGACGATGCCGTCCCGCGCATGCAGCAGGCCCCAGGCGCGCGTCCCGCAGCCGTCACACTCCAGGGGGCGGACCGGGACGATGCAGGACAGCAGCCACTGCCCGAACGTGCGGTGCGCCCGGTGCAGCGTGGGCGCCTCGCAGGTCTTGCACATCCGCGCGCTCAAGGTCGTTCCCCTGTCGCGCGGTGCGCAATCTCACCCGGTCACCGCGCCCTTCGACGCGCTGCTGACGAGCTGCGAATATTTCGCCAGCACGCCACGCGTGTAGCGCGGCGCCGGCTGCTTCCACGCCGCGCGGCGGCGCGCGATCTGGGCATCGTCGACGTTGAGCTGGATCAGCTGGCGGTGCGCGTCAATGGTGACGCTGTCGCCTTCCTCGACCAGCGCGATCGTGCCGCCGGCAAAGGCTTCCGGCGCGACGTGGCCGACGACCATGCCCCAGGTGCCGCCGGAAAAGCGGCCGTCGGTGATCAGGCCGACGCTCTCGCCCAGTCCCTTGCCGACGAGCGCCGCAGTCGGCGCCAGCATCTCGCGCATGCCGGGACCGCCCTTCGGGCCCTCGTAGCGGATCACCAGCACGTCGCCGGCCTTGATCGTGTCGGCCATGATCGCCGCCATGCACTCGTCTTCGGAGTTGAACACGCGCGCCGGCCCGGTGATCGCCGGGTTCTTCAAGCCGGTGATCTTGGCGACGCTGCCCTCCGGCGCGAGGTTGCCCTTGAGCACCGCGAGGTGACCCTGCTTGTACAGCGGCTTGTCGAACGGACGGATCACGTCCCCGAACGGTTCGCCTGGCGCGCGCGGCGTGTCCGGCACCGTTTCCAGCTCCTGCGCCAGCGTGCGACCGCTGATCGTCATCGCGTCGCCGTGGACGAGCCCGGCCTTGAGCAGCATCTTCAGCACCTGCGGCACGCCGCCGGCGCCGTGGAAGTCGGTGGCGACGTACTTGCCGGACGGCTTGAGATCGCACAGCACCGGCACCTTGAGGCGGATCGTCTCGACGTCCTCGAGCGCGAACGGCACCTGTGCGGCGTGCGCGATCGCGAGGTAGTGCAGCACCGCATTGGTCGATCCGCCGGTCGCCATCACCAGTGCGATCGCGTTCTCGATCGCCTTGCGGGTGACGATGTCGCGCGGCTTGAGGTCGCGGCGGATCGCCTCCACCAGAACGCGCGCGGACTGCGACACCGAGTCCGCCTTCTCCGGATCGGGACAGGCCATCTGCGACGAGCCCAGCAGCGACATGCCCAGCGCCTCGAAGGACGAGGACATCGTGTTCGCCGTATACATGCCGCCGCAGGCGCCGGTCGTCGGGCAGGCGTGCTTCTCGATGCCGTCGAAGTCCTCCTTGGCCATCTTGCCCGCCTGGAAGGAGCCGACCGCCTCGAACACCGAGACGACAGTCAGGTCCTGTCCTTTCCAGCAGCCCGGCTTGATCGTGCCGGCGTAGCAGAAGACCGCCGGGATGTTCATGCGCAGCATCGCGATCATCGCGCCCGGCATGTTCTTGTCGCAGCCGCCGATCGCGAGCACGCCGTCCATGCACTGGCTCGAGGTCGCGGTCTCGATGCAGTCGGCGATGACCTCGCGCGACACCAGCGAGAACTTCATGCCTTCGGTGCCCATCGAGATACCGTCGGTGACGGTCGGCACGCCGAAGGTCTGCGGCATCGCGCCGGCATCCCTGAGCGCCGCAACCGCGCGGTCGGCCAGCGGCTGGATGCCGGCATTGCAGGGATTCATCGTCGAATGGCCGTTGGCGACGCCGACGATGGGCTTGTCGAAATCGGCGTCGGTGAAGCCGACCGCGCGCAGCATCGCGCGGTTGGGCGAACGCTGGACGCCCTGGGTGATGAGGCGCGAACGCCGGTTCAGGGGTTCGGACATGATGACTCGCAGGACCTTGGGGCAAACGGGGCCGCTATTGTACGCGGCCAAGCCCCGCCGGCAGCCGGCGCCGAAAACGACAGCCGATCTCGCCTCTGGTCCGTGGGTCCGCAGGGTGGGCTGAGCCTCGCGGTAGCGAGGCGTAGCCCACCGGACGCGCCCTCAACCCTTAGGTTGAGGTACCAGCCTCAGATACGGCTTGATCTCCTTCCAGCCCTGCGGGAACAGCTTCTTCGCGTCGTCGTTGGAGACCGCGGGCACGATGATCACGTCCTCCCCCTGCTTCCAGTTTACCGGCGTCGCGACCCTGTGCTTGTCGGTCAGCTGCAGCGAGTCGATCACGCGCAGGATCTCGTCGAAGTTGCGGCCCGTGCTTGCCGGGTAAGTGATCGTCAGCCGGACCTTCTTGTTCGGATCGATCACGAACACCGAGCGCACCGTGAAGCGGTCGGAGGCGTTCGGATGGATCATCCCGTAGAGGTTCGCGACCTTCATGTCCTCATCGGCGATCATCGGGAAATTGACCGTGCAGGTCTGCGTCTCCTCGATGTCCTTCTGCCAGCCCAGATGGTCCTGCACCGAGTCGACCGACAGGCCGATGACCTTGACCCCGCGCTTGTCGAACTCGGCTTTGAGCTTCGACGTATAGCCGAGCTCGGTCGTGCACACCGGCGTGTAGTCCTTCGGATGCGAGAACAGCACGCCCCAGGACGAGCCCAGCCACCGGTGGAACCCGATCGGGCCGATCGTGGTGTCCGCTTCGAAATCGGGAGCAACATCTCCCAGCCTCAGACTCATGACGTTCTCCTGTGCAGGGGGGAGCCTTAGGATGCGCCTGTCGGGGCGAAGGTCAAGACATAAGCTCGGAACCGCCCGCAGCGGGGCGTGCGTGCCGCAGAAAGCGCGTTGCCAGCCCTGCCGCGGCCAGTGCCAGCGCGACGATGAAACCCCACCAGATTCCCGGCGGCCCCAGATCGGTGTTGAAGGCCAGCCAGACCGCCACCGGCATGCCGACGATCCAGTACGCGGCGACCGTGATCAGCATCGGCACGCGTGTGTCCTTGAGCCCGCGCAGTGCGCCGTTCGCGGTCGCCTGGATGCAGTCGAAAATCTGGAACAGCGCGGCGAGATAGAGAAAGCGCACGGCGACGTCCGCAACACCCGGTGCCTCGGTGTACAGCCCGATGATCGCCGCCGGGATCAGTGCCATCACGCTGGCCGACAACACGGAGAAGCCGACCCCCAGTAACAGGCCGGCCTGGCCGCGCAGGCGTGCGGAATCCATATCGCTTGCGCCGGCGGCCAGTCCGACGCGCACCGTGGTCGCAAAACCGATCGACAGCGGCACCATGAACGCCATTGCCGCGACGTTGATCGCGATCTGGTGCGCGGCCACCGCATCGGCGCCAAAGCGCGCCATCAGCAGTGCGCAGATATTGAACATCCACGATTCGGCTGCGACGATCGCCGCAATCGGCAGCCCCAGGCGCAGCACTTCGGCAGCCTCGCCGCGCATCTGCGGCCAGCCGCGACGGAACACCTGCAGGCCGCGCAGCTGCGGAAGATGCAGATAGAGCGTCCCGTAAATGGCCGCCATCGTCAGCCCGCTGAAGACCGTCGCCCACGCGCAACCCGCCGGTCCCAAGGCCGGCAAGCCCAGCTTGCCGTACATCAGAACGTAGTCCAGCCCCGCGTTGACGCAAAAGCCGACGACGCCGGCGGCCAGGGCGACGCGGGTCAGGCCATGGCCCTCGGCGACGTTGCGCGCGACGAAACACAGGCAGAACGGCACGGCGCCCCAGGCAATCGCGCGCATGTAATCCGTCGCATATCCCGATACGGCGGCACCCAGATCGAGCAGCCGGACAATCGGCGCCGCTGCCAGCTGCATCGCCAGTGTCCACGTCAGTCCCAGCAGCAGGGCAAACCCCGCCGTACCGCGCACGAAGCTGCCGGTTTCGGCCGGATCGCGCCCGGCGCCGATGCGCTGCGCGATGATCGGCGAGCAGGCCATCAGCACGCCGGAGAAGACGATGAACATCAGAAACCAGACATTGGTGCCGACCGCGACAGCGGCCAGCGCTTCGCCGCCCAGGCGCCCGGCCATCAGCGTATCGACCGTGCCCATGCCCATGAACGTGAACTGCGTGGCAATGATCGGCAGCGCCAGCCGCAGGTTGGCGCGCGCTTCGGTACGCAGACCGGGATGTCTCACCCCCCGAAGTTGACCTTCGCCTCGAGGTTGGTGCGCGAATCGGCGTTCGTCAGCGCCTCATCGAGCGTGATCACACCGGACTTGAACAGACCGTAGAGCGAGGCGTCGAAGGTCTGCATGCCCTTGTCCGACGACTGGTTCATCGCTTCCTTGATCTCGTCGATGCGCTTGCTGAGGATCAGTTCCTGGATGTAGGGCGAGTTGATCATCACCTCGATCGCGGCGCAGCGCTTGCCGTCCTTGCGCCGCACCAGGCGCTGCGAAATGATCGCGCGCATCGTCATCGACAGGTCCATGTACAGCTGGTCGCGCATGGTCTCCGGGTACAGGTTCACGATGCGCTGCATCGCCTGGTAGGCGTTGTTGGCGTGCAGGGTCGAGATCGCCAGATGGCCGGTGTTGGCGAGCTGGATGCAGGCGTCCATTGTCTCGCGCGTGCGCACTTCGCCGACCAGGATCACGTCGGGCGCCTCGCGCAGCGAGCTCTTGAGCGCGCGTTCGTAGCTGATCGTGTCCTGTCCGACCTCGCGCTGGTTGATGATGCTCTTCCGGTTCGGATGGATGAACTCGACCGGATCCTCGATCGTAAGAATATGGCCCGACTGCGTCTCGTTGCGATGGTTGATCATCGCCGCCAGCGTCGTCGACTTGCCCGAGCCGGTCGCGCCGACCATCAGCACCAGCCCGCGCTTGTGCATGATCAGGTCCTTGAGCACCGGCGGCATGCCGTTGATCTCGTCGAGGCGCGGCACGCCGGCACGGATGTAACGCATCACCATGCCCAGTGAGCCGCGCTGGTTGAAGATGTTGACGCGGAAGCGGCCAAGACCGCCGGCTTCGGTCGCGAGATCGATTTCCAGGTGCTGTTCGAGATACTCAGTCTGCTCGGCCGACAGGATCGACATCGCCAGTTCCTTGACGATCTCGCGCGTCAGCACGTTCTTGCCGATCGGCACCATCTCGCCCTCGATCTTGAGCTGGGCGGGCGCATTGGCGGTGAAGAACAGGTCGGAGCCGTTCTTTTCGACGCAGAGCTTCAGGTACGGCAGGATTTTGAGCATGAACCTTCCTTAGCGGGAACAGACAAAGTGCTCAGCGGCGCATCACGTTGGCCGCATCTTCTTCCTTCATCTGCATCTTCTTGACCATCTCGTCGTCCATCAGATTCTGACGGGCGCGCTTCGATTCGAGCTTGACCTTCAGGCGCAGCTCGTTCTGCGAATCGGCGTTGCGGACCGCCTCGTCGTAGCTGATCAGTCCGTCCTCGAACAGCTGGAACAGGAACTGGTCGAAGGTGATCATGCCCTGCTCGTTCGAACGCCCCATCACTTCCTTGATGCCGGCGACCTCGCCCTTGAACACCATGTCGGCGATCAGCGGCGAGTTGATCATGATCTCCATCGCCGCGACGCGACCGCCACCTTCCTTGCGCACGAGGCGCTGCGAGATGATCGCCTTGAGGTTCAATGACAGATCCATCAGCAGCTGTTCGCGCTTCTCCTCGGGGAAGAAGTTGATGACGCGGTCCAGCGCCTGGTTGGCGCTGTTGGCGTGCAGCGTCGCCAGCACGAGGTGACCGGTCTCGGCGAAGTTCACCGCGTATTCCATGCCCTCGCGGGTGCGGATTTCGCCGATCAGAATCACGTCGGGCGCCTGGCGCAGCGTGTTCTTCAGAGCGTTTTCCCAGGAGTAGGTATCGGTGCCGACTTCGCGCTGCGTGACCAGGCAGCCACCGTGCGGATGCACGTACTCGATCGGATCCTCGATCGTGATGATGTGGCCGCGCGAATTCTGGTTGCGGTAGCCCACCATCGCCGCCAGCGACGTCGACTTGCCGGAGCCGGTCGCACCGACCATCAACACCAGGCCGCGCTTCTCCATCACGATCTTCGCCAGCTGCTGCGGCAGGCCGAGCTTCTCGAAGGTCGGGATTTCGGTTTGGATCGTACGCAGCACGCCGCCGACGCGGTTCTGCTGCACGAAGGCGTTGACGCGGAAGCGGCCGATGCCCGGCGGCGCGATCGCGAAGTTGCATTCGTTGTTGGCCTCGAAATCCTTGATCTGACGGTCGTTCATCAGCGAGCGGATGATGATCGCCGAGGCCTCCGGTGGCAGCGGCTTGTCCATCACCGGTGTCATCTGGCCGTCAAGCTTGATCGCCGGGGGAAAGCCCGTGGTGATGAACAGGTCCGATGCGCCCTTCTGCCTCATCAGCGTCAGCAACTGCTGCACGAGCTTGACGGCTTGTTCGCGATCCATGTCGGTTTCTCCGGAAGAGGGGCGTCAGGCCGTGAAGTTGCGCGGATCAGCCGACTTCATGCGCGCCTCGTCGATCGAGGTCATGCCCTTGCGCACCATTTCCTTGAGGCATTGATCGAGCGTCTGCATGCCTTCCTTCTGACCGGTCTGGATCGACGAATACATCTGGGCAATCTTGGCCTCGCGGATCAGGTTCCGGATTGCCGGCGTACCGATCATGATCTCGTGCGCGGCGACGCGCCCGCCGCCTTTCTTCTTCAGCAGGGTCTGCGAGATCACCGCGCGCAGCGATTCGGACAGCATCGCTCGCACCATCTCCTTTTCCGCGGCCGGAAACACGTCGACGATGCGGTCGATGGTCTTGGCCGCCGACGAAGTATGCAGGGTGCCGAACACCAGGTGTCCGGTTTCGGCGGCGGTCAGCGCCAGGCGGATCGTCTCCAGGTCGCGCATTTCGCCGACCAGGATCACGTCCGGATCCTCGCGCAAGGCGGAACGCAGCGCCTCGTTGAAGCCCAGCGTGTCGCGGTGCACCTCGCGCTGGTTGATCAGGCATTTCTTCGACGGATGCACGAATTCGATCGGATCCTCGACCGTGAGGATGTGCCCGTATTCGTTCTCGTTGATGTGGTTGACCATCGCCGCCAGCGTCGTCGACTTGCCGGAGCCGGTCGGACCGGTCACCAGCACGATGCCGCGCGGATACTCGGAGATGTCCTTGAAGATCGCCGGGCACTTGAGGTCTTCGAGCGACAGGATCTTCGACGGAATCGTACGGAACACCGCACCCGAGCCGCGCGAATGGGTGAAAGCGTTGACGCGGAAGCGCGCCAGTCCCGGGATCTCGAACGAGAAATCGGTTTCAAGGAACTCGTCCCAGGCCTTGCGCTGCTTGTCGTTCATGATGTCGTACACCATGTCGTGGACCTGTTTGTGGTCCAGCGGCGGAAGGTTGATGCGTTTGACGTCGCCGTCGACGCGGATCATCGGCTCGACGCCGGCCGACAGATGAAGATCCGATGCGCCCTGCTTCGCGCTGAAAGTCAACAGCTGTGCAATATCCATCCGGGATTTCCTGTCGCGCTCGTTTGCGCTGCACTATGCGATCCGTCAGACGTTATCGGCAATTCCCCACCGAGGCAATATGAGCCCGATCGCGCAGAACCTTGGCGCTGTCCGCGAGCGCATTGTGCGCGCCTGCGCGGCCGCGCAGCGCCCGCCGGACAGTGTGCGCCTGCTCGCCGTCAGCAAGACCTTCGAGGCCGACGCGCTGCGCGCGGCCGCCGCGGCCGGCCAGCGCGAGTTCGGTGAAAACTATCTGCAGGAGGCGTTGGCCAAGCAGAGCGACCTGACGGGCGCGGATCTGATCTGGCATTTCATCGGCCCGATCCAGTCGAACAAGACCCAGCGCATCGCCGAAGCCTTCGACTGGGTCCACGGTGTCGACCGCCTCAAGATCGCGCAGCGCTTCTCGGCGCAGCGCCCGGCGCATCTGCCGCCGCTCAACGTCTGCGTCCAGGTCAACATCTCGGGCGAGGACAGCAAGTCGGGCTGCATGCCGGGTGAAGCGGCCGACCTGTGCCGTGCCATCACCCAGCTGCCGCGACTGCGGCTGCGCGGCCTGATGGCGATTCCGGCACCGGCGGCCGCGGGCGACGATGCGCGCACGCCCTACCGCCGCCTGCGCACGCTGTTCGAGACGATCCGCGGGTCTGGAATCGAGATGGACACGATCTCCGCCGGCATGTCGGACGATCTCGAAGCGGCGATAATGGAAGGGTCCACCCTGGTCCGCATCGGGACCGCCATTTTCGGAAAGCGAACGACGACATGAGTCCGCAGGATGCCGCCAAGCGCAAGGCCGCAGAGGCCGCCCTCCAGTACATCGAGCCCGGCGAAGTCCTCGGCGTCGGCACCGGCTCGACCGTCAATCACTTCATCGATCTGATCGCGGAACGGCGGCTGCTCGCCGACATTCCGGGCGCGGTGTCCTCGTCGAATGCCAGCAGCGAACGCCTGCGCAAGATCGGGGTCAAGGTGCTCGATCTGAACCAGACCGGCACGCTGTCGCTCTATGTCGACGGTGCCGACGAGGCCAACAAGCATCTGCAGCTGATCAAGGGCGGCGGCGCGGCGCTGACGCGCGAAAAGATCGTCGCCGCCGCGAGCCGCAAGTTCGTCTGCATCGTCGACGAATCCAAGTTCGTCGGCGTGCTCGGCAAGTTCCCGTTGCCGGTCGAAGTGATCCCGATGGCGCGCTCCTACATCGGCCGCGAGCTGACGCGCCTGGGCGGGCATCCGGTGCTGCGCGACGGCGTCACCACCGACAACGGCAACCTGATCCTCGACGTGCACGGACTCGACATCGTCGATCCGGTGAAGCTCGAAAACGAGATCAACGGCCTGGCCGGCGTCGTCTGCGTCGGCCTGTTCGCGCGCCGGCCCGCCGACGTGCTGATCGTCGGCGGGCCGGCGGGAACGCGCGTGCTGAAGGCGGCGTAGGGCGGGCCGGGCCCGCCGCGGCGGGCATGGCCCGCCCTACGGCCGTTCGCAGCTCAGCGCCGGCGCGGGGGGCCGCCGCGCCGGTTGTCGCGCGGCTGCTCCTCGTTGACCTTCAGCGGCTTGCCGCGCAGCTCCTTGCCGTTCAAGCCGGCAATCGCCGCGCGCGCCTCGTGCCCTTCCATCTCGATAAAGCCGAAACCCTTGCACTGGCCGCTGAACACGTCATGGGCCAGCTTGATCGAAAAAACCTTGCCGAAGGCGGCGAACATCTCGGTGAGCTCGCGCTCGGTGGTGTCTGACGGCAGGTTGCCGGCAAAGACTCGCTTCATGTGGTGCTCCTGGTAGAAAAATCGGCTCAACGACCGCCGTGACGATGCCCGCTTTGCTGCGGCCGACCGCGACGCGCGGAACCTTCGGTGCGCGCCGCTTGCGGACCCCGATGCTCCCCGCGCCCTGCCGCCGAACCCGGCTGTGCATGCGCCGGTTTTGAACCCGCCCCCGAGGACGGTGCCCGACG
Organism: Sinimarinibacterium sp.; assembly: GCA_041659605.1. Lineage (GTDB taxonomy): Bacteria > Pseudomonadota > Gammaproteobacteria > Nevskiales > Nevskiaceae > Solimonas. The sequence goes on from JBAZXW010000023.1 coordinate 39,973, forward strand.
CTCATGCCGGCCGCCGTTGCGGTGTTGACGCCCGTTCGACCGCTCTTCACGATCAGCAGGCTCCGCCGGGCGCTCCGAACGCGGGCTCGGGGTAAAGCCTTCGATCTCGAACGCCGGGATACTGCGCCGCAGCAGTTTTTCGATCGCGCGCCACTCGTCGTATTCCTCGCGGCAGACCAGCGAGATCGCCTCACCAGTCAGTCCGGCGCGGCCGGTGCGGCCGATGCGGTGCACGTAATCCTCGGGGACGGACGGCAGCTCGTAATTGACGACGAACGGCAGCTGGTCGATATCCAGGCCGCGAGCGGCGATGTCGGTGGCGACCAGCGCCCGCACTTCGCCGGCCTTGAACGCCGCCAGCGCCTTCAGGCGCGCGCTCTGGCTCTTGTTGCCGTGCAGCGCCGCAGACGGAATGCCGTCCTTGATCAGACGTTCGGTGAGCCGGTTGGCGCCGTGCTTGGTGCGCGTGAACACCAGCACCTGCGGCCAGTTGAAGCGGCTGATCGTGTAACCCAGCAGCTCCGCCTTGTTCGATTTGTCGACGAACACCGCGCGCTGCATCACGGCCTCGGCAGCGCTGTTGCGCGGCGCGATGTCGATGGTCACCGGATCGCGCAGCAGGCCTTCGGCCAGCTTGCGGATGTCCGCCGAGAAGGTCGCCGAGAACAGCAGGTTCTGGCGCTGCTTGGGCAAGCGCTCGATCACGCGACGGATATCGCGGATGAAGCCCATGTCGAGCATGCGATCCGCTTCGTCAAGGACGAAAAACTCGACCTGCGACAGGTCGATCGTGCGCTGGCCAACGTGATCAAGCAGCCGCCCCGGGGTCGCGACGACGATGTCCGCGCCGCGCCGCAGCGCATCGATCTGCGGATTGATGCCGACGCCGCCGAAGATCAGCACCGTACGCAGGCTATGCAGATGGCGGCCGTAGGTGCGCACGCTTTCCTCGACCTGGGCGGCGAGTTCGCGCGTCGGCACCAGCACCAGCGCGCGCACCGGCCGGCGGCCGGTCGCCGGCGGCGGCGTCAACTGCAGGCGCTGCAGCATCGGCAGCGTGAACGCGGCGGTCTTGCCGGTGCCGGTCTGCGCGGCGGCCAGCAGATCGCGGCCGGCCAGAATCTCCGGCACGGCCCGCTGCTGGATCGGTGTTGGCGTGGAATAGCCCTGGTCGGTGAGCGCACGCAGCAGCTCAGGCACAAGGCCCATTGAATCGAACGACATGAAAACTCCTGAACACACCTGCAGGGCGGACTTGCGCCGAGGCCGGTTCAGGCGAATGGCAAAGGCAACGCGGCGACGGTTGTCACCGGCGGGTTTGCGGCAGCACGGCCCGTGGGGCCGCAAAACTGGGTGCGCAAACCGGGATGCGCCACACAAACGGCGCTCAGTATAGCGATCTTGGGAGGATTCCCCTAATCTTGATGCCCAGAGTACGCAAATAGCGTGCCGCTGTATCACCCCCAACCGCCGGAGCTTCCATGACCCGCTTGCCCGTGAAAGGCCTGTTGATGGCCGCAGCCACGCTACTGACCCTGCCCGCCCATGCCGATTCCTGGAAGGATCTCAAGGACGCCGCGAAACAGCAGGCCTCGCAGAAGGCCGAAGAGGAGCTGAGCCTGCCGCAGGCCGCGTCGCCCGGCGCCAAAGCCTACATCATCGAACCCAAGGACGGTGCTGAAGTCAGCGGCCCGGTGCGGGTGGTGTTCGGGCTCGCGGTGATGGGCGTGGCCCCGGCCGGCATCAACCAGGCCGGCACCGGCCACCACCACCTGCTGATCGACGACCCGGTGGTCGACTACACCAAGCCGCTGCCCAAGAGCGACCAGATCCAGCACTTCGGCGGCGGCCAGACCGAAACCACGCTGACGCTCAAGCCGGGCAAGCACACGCTGCAGCTGCTGCTCGGCGACTGGAAGCACCAGCCGCAGAATCCGCTCGTGCAGTCGGAGAAGGTCACGATCACGGTCAAGTAGGAGCGGCCTTGGCTCAACTCGGACTGACATTGAGTCAGCCCTCGACGGCGCCAAGGCTGGCCGCGATTCTTTTCCCGCGCCGCAAACAGCGCAATCGCGGCCATGGGCCGCTCCTACCTGAGTTCGCTTTTCCAGCATGAAATCAAGCCTCGGCCTGCGACTCGGCCAGTCGCTGACCATGACCCCCGCGCTGCAGCAGGCGATCCGCCTGCTGCAGCTGTCCAGCCTCGATCTGCAGCAGGAGATCGAGCAGGCGCTCGACTCCAACCTCCTGCTCGAACGCGACGAAGGTGAATCCGCGGCCGACGAGACCCCGGCGCCCGAATCCGCCGAATCCACTGAATCCTCGTCGGAAGAAACCACCGCGCTGGAGCTGCGCGAAGACGGCGCCATTCCGGAGGAGATGCCGGTCGATGCCGCCTGGGACGACGTCTATGACGACCTCCCCGTCCAGCCGCGCAGCAGCGACGCCGACGAGCTGCGCGACTTCATGGAGGCCAACCTGCGTCGCAGCACCGGCCTGCACGAGCACCTGGTGGAACAGGCACGGGTCGCCCCGTTCGACGCGCGCCAGGCGCAGATCGCCGAGTTCCTGATCGATGCGATTGACGAAGAAGGCTATCTGCGCAACTGGACCGAGCTGCTCGTCGAACTCGACAAGGTCCTGGGCGCCTCGCCGGACGAAGCGGACACCGTGCTGGGCCTGGTCCAGGAATTCGATCCGATCGGCGTCGGCGCCCGCGACCTCGGCGAGTGTCTGCGGCTGCAGATCGAAGTGATGCCGGCGAAAACGCCGGGGGCCCAGGCGGCGCTGGACCTGGTCAGCCACCACCTGGCCCTGGTCGGGCGTCGCGATACCGCCGCGCTGGCCAAGGCCAGCGGCCGCCCCGCCACGGACATCGAGTCAGCATTGACCCTGATCAAGGCGCTCCAGCCACATCCGGGGCGACCCTTCCAAGCACATGAATCGGATTACATTTCTCCGGATGTCTATGTGCTCAAGCGGAATGGCCGCTGGACCGTGAGCCTGAATCCGGAGCATATGCCGCGGCTGCGCATCAACAGCCACTACCAGGGCATGATCCGGCGCGCCGACACCTCGCGCGACCAGCTGATGCTCAAGCAGCATCTGCAGGAGGCGCGCTACTTCCTGAACAGCCTGGAAGCCCGCAACGAAACTCTTCTGCGGGTCGCGCAGTCGATAGTTGAAGAACAGCGGGCTTTCCTGGATTATGGACCCGAGGCGATGCGTCCCTTGGTCCTGCGGGATATCGCCGAGCAGCTGGGCATCCATGAATCGACAGTTTCACGCGCCACAGCGAACAAGTACATGCTCACTCCGCGTGGGCTCTTCGAACTCAAGTATTTCTTTTCCAGCCACGTGCAGACCACCGGCGGTGGCGTCTGCTCGGCCACGGCGATCCAGGCCATGATCAAGCGCCTGGTCGCTGCCGAAAATCCTGCACGCCCGCTGTCCGATGCAACGCTGTCGGACCTGTTGCTCAAGGAAGGCATCCAGGTCGCACGCCGCACGGTCGCCAAATACCGCGAAGGCCTTGGGCTTCCCCCATCGCACGAGCGCAAACCGCCGGCCTGATTGGCCGGTCTCGAGAAGCTAGGAGGTACACGATGAATCTGAACATCTCCGGTCACCACGTCGAACTCACGCCGCCGCTGCGCGAATACGTCGTCAGCAAGCTCAAGAGGCTGCAACGGCATTTCGACCATCTGATCAGTGCGGAGGTGGTTCTCTCAATCGAAAAGCAGCGCCAGAAGGCCGAAGCCACCGTGCACGCCAGCGGCACCAATCTGCACGCCGAAGCTGTCGACGGCGACCTGTACGCGGCGATCGACCTGCTGTCAGACAAGCTCGACCAGCAGACGCGCAAGCACAAGGACAAGACCCGCGATCATCACCAGAAGGAAGCGCACAAGCGCATGGCGACCTGAGGTCTTGACACCGGGTCCGGCGTGAACGGATAAACACGACGGACCTCTGTACAATCGCCCCTCACAAGAAGGGCCCGGGCACCGCTCGTACCCGGGCCCTTTGCATTTGTCCAATGAACAGATCGACCATGAAAATCGCCGAAATCCTGTCGCCCGACCGCGTCACCCAGGGGCACACCTTCACCAGCAAGAAGAAAGCGCTCGAGGAGCTCTCCGGACTTCTCGCGCGCGGCGTCCCCGGCGTGCAGGCCAGCGACATTCTCACCAGCCTGGCGGCGCGCGAGAAACTCGGCAGCACCGGCCTGGGCCACGGCGTTGCCATCCCGCACGGGCGCATGGCCGGCGTCAACCAGAGCGTCGGCGCGTTCATGCGTCTCAAGCACCCGCTCGACTACGACGCCCACGACGGCCAGCCGGTCGATCTGGTGTTCGGCCTGCTGGTCCCGCAGGGCGCCACCGAAACCCATCTCAAGCATCTCGCGGCCATCGCCGAGATGTTCTCCGACACCGCGTTCTGCCAGCAGGCGCGCAGCGCCGGCGACGAGGGCGCGCTGTTCAAGCTGATCAGCGCCTACACGCCGGCCGGCTGAACCGGACGCGCACTCCGGCCGGATGACGCCGAATTCGCCGGAACCCGCGACACTGCATGGCGTGTTCATGCGCGTGTGCGGGATCGGCGTGCTGCTCACCGGCGCCAGCGGCGTCGGCAAGAGCGAGTTGGCACTGGAACTGCTGAGCCGCGGCCACCGGCTGGTCGCCGACGACGCGCCCGAGTTTGCACGCCAGGGCGCACGCGTGCGCGGACAGTGCCCACCGCTGCTGTCCGGATTCCTCGAAGCGCGCAGTCTGGGCATTCTCAACGTGCGCCGGCTGTTCGGTACGCGCAGCGTGCAATCCGGCTCGACGCTGGACCTGCTGATCGCGCTCGACACGCCCGAGGCGCGCGCCGAAACCGGCCTGGAGCGTCTCAGCGGTCGCCGCTCGACGCGCAGCGTGCTCGGCGTCGACATTCCGCAAGTCTTCATTCCGATCCGCCTCGGGCATAATCTGGCGGTGCTGGTGGAAGCCGCGTGCCGCGACTTGCGCCTGCGTCGCCGCGGCTACCGCGCCGACGAAGACTTGAGCCGCCGGCAGATGCAGGAAATCAGGAAACAGCACCGCAGACAGCCTCCGGGGAAGACCTCTTGATTCACCGTCACGCCAGAGGGGGCCGTCACGCCAGACGGGGTCGTCAGGCCAGACCGGGCCGGCGCACCCAGCGGGATGCAGCGCAATGAAGCTGGTGATCGTCAGCGGCCTGTCCGGCGCCGGCAAGACCGTCGCGCTCAAGCAGTACGAGGACCTCGGCTATTACTGCATCGACAACCTGCCGCTGCAGCTGGTCGGCCCGATCTCGCAGCGCGCGCTGCGTGCCGCCGAATCCCGCTACGACAAGCTCGCGATCGGCGTCGATGCGAGAGAGAGCCCCAAGGAGATTGCGCGCTTCCCGCGCTATGTCGAACGCCTGCGCGCCCGCGGCATCGAGACCCGCATCCTTTACTTGCGCGCCGAGGAAAGCGTCCTTCTGCAGCGCTATTCCGAAACCCGCCGCCGGCATCCGCTGGCGACCGGCACGGTCTCGCTCGCCGAGGCGATCCGTCTGGAACAGGACCTGCTGGCGCCGATCGCCAGTGTCGCCGACGCGACCATCGACACGACGAGCAAAAATCTGCACGAGCTGCGCGAGGAGATCCAGGGGCAGATCCCCGGCGGCGGCTCCGGCACACTGACGGTGCAACTGGAGTCCTTCGGCTTCCGCAACGGCCTGCCCGACGACGCCGACTTCGTGTTCGACGTGCGCTGCCTGCCGAACCCGCACTGGGAGCCGACCTTGCGCAGGCTGACCGGCCGCGATCCGGCCTGCCGCGCCTGGCTGGAGCGCTATCCCAACGTCGAACGCATGGTGCGCGATCTCAACGGCTTCCTGACCCATTGGCTGCCGGAGTACCGCCGCCAGGACCGCGCCTACCTGACCGTTGCCGTCGGCTGCACCGGCGGCCAGCACCGCAGCGTCTACGTGGTCGAACGTCTCGCCGAGATGCTGCGCGAGCGCTATGAATCGCTGTCGGTGCGCCACCGTGAAATCTGGGACAGCCTCGAACGCCGCAGGCTCGAGGAGAACAAGGCGTGAGAGTCGGCCTGCTGCTGGTGACCCACGGCAAGCTCGGGCATTACCTGCTCGAAACGATGCGCGACATGATCGGCGAACTGCCGCTTGCGGCCGATGTCCTCGAAATCCGCCGCGTCTCGGCGCACGAGGTGTTGATCAGCCAGGGCTGCAAGATGATCGAGCGCCTCGATTCCGGTGGCGGTGTGCTGATCCTCACCGACGCCTTCGGCTCGACGCCGAGCAACATCGCCAACAAGCTGCGCATCGACGGGCGCACCACCGTCGTCGCCGGTGTCAATCTGCCGATGCTCGTGCGCATCTTCAACTACCCCGACCTGCCGCTGGCAGACATGACGCGCAGTGCCGTCGAGGGCGGCAGCCGCGGCATCATCGAGTGTCCCAAACGCTAGGGCCTGCCAGGAACTGATCACGTGGAACGCACCATCCCCATTGTCAACAAGCTCGGCCTGCATGCGCGCGCTGCCGCCAAGCTGGTGACGCTGGCCAGCAAGTTCGAGGCGGACGTGCGCATCCGCAAGGACGGCCGCGAAGTCAGCGGCAAGTCGATCATGGGCGTGATGATGCTCGCGGCAGCGAAAGGCTCCGAGATCACCCTCGTCGCCGAAGGCAGCGATGCCGCCCAGGCACTCGACGAGTTGACCCGGCTCGTCGCCGACCGCTTCGGCGAAGAGGAATAGTCGACCATGAGCCTCTGGCTGTCCGGCATCGGCGTTTCGCGCGGCATCGCGATCGCGCATGTGCAGAAGATGCACGGCGGCGAGCTGGACATTCCCGAATACGCGCTGTCGCCCGCCGACGTCGAGGGCGAAGTCGCGCGCTTCAACGACGCGCACCGGCGCGCCAAGGATCAATTGCGCGAGGTGCGCGCGCGCATCCCCGAGAACACGCCCGGCGACATCACTGCGTTCATCGACACGCACCTGCTGATGATGGACGACCGCTCCATCACCGATACGACGCTCGCGCACATCCGCAACGACCGCATCAATGCCGAAGCGGCGCTGCAGCGCACCCGCGACGCGCTGATGGCGGTGTTCGAGCAGATGGACGATGCCTATCTGCGCACCCGTCGCGACGATGTCGAACACGTCTGCGGCCGCATCCAGCGCATCCTGCTCAAGTCGGAACGACAGCTGCCGGCGGCGGGAGAGCGCGGCGAGGCCCTCATCGTTGTCGCCGACGACGTCACGCCGGCCGACATCATTCTGCTCGCACAGCAGCAGATCGCCGCGTTCGTCACGGAATACGGCGGGCCGTTGTCGCACACCGCGATCCTTGCGCGCAGCCTCGGCATTCCGGCGGTGGTCGGCCTGCGCGACGCACGTCGCCTGCTGCGCGACGGCGAGTCGCTGATCGTCGACGGCGAAGCCGGCCACGTGATCGCCGATCCCGACGCGCAGGCGCTCGAGTTCTTCCGCGACAAGCAGGCGGCGCAGGCACGGCATCGCGCCGGCCTCGTGCGGCTCAAGGGCCGCGCCGCGATCTCGCGCGACAACGTGCACATCCGCCTGCTCGCCAACATCGAGCTGCCGGAGGACGCGCGCGTCGCCGAGGAGGCCGGCGCCGAGGGCGTCGGCCTGTACCGCACCGAATTCCTGTACATGAACCGCAAGGAGCTGCCGAGCGAGGACGAACAGTACGAGGCCTACCGGCGCATCGTCCTGGCGGTGTCGGGAACGATCACGATCCGCACGCTGGATCTGGGCGCCGACAAGCAGGTCGACAGCGGCCGCAGCCACGGTCCGCTGCCGACCAATCCGGCACTGGGCCTGCGCGCGATCCGCCTGTGCCTGAAGGAGCCCGAGCTGTTCCGGGTGCAGGTGCGCGCGCTGCTGCGCGCCTCGGCGCACGGCCGTGTGCAGATCATGCTGCCGATGATTTCCAGCCTGCAGGAGTTCCGGCAGGCGAGCACGCTGATCGCCAGCGCCCGCGAGGAGCTGCGTATCGAAGGCCAGCCGATGGCCGAGAACGTGCCAATCGGCGCGATGATCGAAGTGCCGGCCGCGGCGATCGCCTCCCCGCAGCTCGCCCGCCACGCGCGTTTCTTCTCGATCGGCACCAACGACCTGATCCAGTACACGTTGGCGATCGATCGCGTCGACGACGAGGTCAATTATCTCTACGACCCCTTGCACCCGGCGGTGCTGGAGCTGATCCGCCACACCATCGAAGCCGGACGCAAGGCCGGCATCCCGGTGGCGATGTGCGGCGAGATGGCCGGCGATCCGCGCTTCACGCGCCTGCTGCTGGGTCTGGGCCTGACCGACTTCTCGATGCACCCGGCGAGCATGCTCGAGGTCAAGCAGATCGTCATGGAATCCGACATCGGGCAGCTGCGCATAGCCGCCGCCGCGGCGCTCGAATGCATCGAGCCGCAGGACATGCGCGAGCGCATTGCCGCGCTGGATCGACTGTAAGGCGCGTCCAGCGCAAGGCGGCGCCGTTCAAGACAAGCCGATGCTATGCTCGGCCCCGGCCACGGGGCCGTAACAATGAGCATCGGCGAGCATCGGGATGACTGAGCGCGATCCCACCGAAACGGCACTGGCGCGCCTGCGTGAACGTCTGGCGGGCGGCAAGATGCTGCCGGTCAAGCGTGCGCTGCACGCGCTCAATCCGGCCGAGATCGCCAACCTGCTGGTGTCGCTGCCGCCGCGCGAGCGCAACCTGGTCTGGGACATGGTCAGTCCCGAGGACGACGGCGAGGTGCTGCTGCACGTGCCGGATTCGGTGCGCGCGGGCCTGATCCGGCAGATGGATGTGGCCGAACTGGTGAAGGCCGCCGAAGAGCTGGACATCGACGACCTCGCCGACTTCCTCGAACATCTGCCGGAGACTGTCACCCAGCAGGTGCTCAAGGCGCTCGATGCCGACGACCGCGCACGCCTGGAGCAGGTGCTGGCCTACGAGCCCGACACCGCCGGCGGCCTGATGAACACCGACACGGTGACGGTGCGGCCGGACGTGACGCTGGACGTCGTGCAGCGCTACCTGCGGCTGCGCGGCGAGCTGCCGGCGCAGACCGATGCCTTGTATGTCGTCGACCGTTACGGTGCCTATCTGGGCGCGCTGCCGCTGGAGCGCATCCTCACGCGCGACACCGACGAGCTCGTCGCCAATGCGATGGAGCGCGAAACGCCGGCCATCCCGGTCGAAGAGCGCGCGCACGACGTTGCCCGGCGCTTTGAAGCGGCCGACCTGATGTCGGCGCCGGTCGTCAATTCCAAGAGCGTGCTGGTCGGGCGCATCACCATCGACGATGTCGTCGACGTCATCCGCGCGGAAGGCGAGCACAACATGATGTCGATGGCGGGCCTCGCCGAGGACGAGGACCTGTTCGCGCCGGTGCGCGCCGCCGCGCGCCGCCGCGCCGTCTGGCTCGGCATCAACCTGCTGACCGCATTCACCGCGGCCTGGGTGGTCGGCAACTTTGAAGCCACGATCAGCCAGGTCGTCGCGCTGGCGGTGCTGATGCCGGTGGTCGCCAGCATGGGCGGCATCGGTGGCACTCAGACGCTGACGCTGATGATCCGCAGTCTGGCGATGGGTCAGATCGGCGCCGGCAATGCGCGCCTGCTGCTGCGCAAGGAACTGGCCGTCGCCGCAATCAACGGCATGCTATGGGCCCTGATCGTCGCGGCAATCGCCGGACTGTGGTTCCGCAGCGCGGCGCTGGCGCTGGTCATCGGCCTGGCGCTGGTGATCAACCAGGTCGTCGCCGCCGCTTCGGGCGTCATGATCCCGCTGGTGCTCAAGCGCATCGGCGTCGATCCGGCGCTGGCCGGCTCGGTCGTGCTGACCACTGTCACCGACGTCGTCGGCTTCTTCGCGCTGCTCGGCCTCGGCACGCTGATCCTGCTCTGAACTTGTAGCCCGGGCGCAGCCCGGGATCCGTGCTTACGTGCCCCCGGACTTCGTCCGGGCTACACCGGCTTCAGGGCGCGTTGCGCCGCGCCCAGTCCAGCAGCGTCGACAGGTTCATCGCGCCGCTGCTGCGCGCGCGTTCGCGTCCCTGGTGAAACAGGATCAGCGTCGGAATGCTGCGAATACCGAACTGCGAAGCGGTCGCCGGATTGGCGTCGGTTTCGAGCTTGGCCAGGCGCAGGCCCGGCTCGAGCTTCGCCGCCGCCTGCGCGTACGCCGGCGCCATCGCCTGGCACGGCCCGCACCAGGACGCCCAGAAGTCCACCAGCACCGGCACATCGGAGCGCTCGATCTGCACCTTGAAGGTGCGATCGTTCAACTCGACCGGATGGCCCGCGAACAGCGGCCGGTGACAGTGCCCGCAACCGGGCTGCTCGCCCAGGCGCTGCCGCGGCACGCGGTTGATGCCGTCGCAGGAAGGGCAAACGATGTGCAGGCTGTCGGTCATGGAAGCTGGCACCAGCCGGCCGCGCCGGCCGGGTTCAACAGCACGGCCACGGCGCTGGCAGCTCCCATCGCCATCAGCACGGCGGCCCCGGCGCGGCGCAGTCCGGCCGTTCCGCCGACGTGCGCCAGCAGCGCGCCGCTGCCGGTCAGCAAAGGGGTCGTGCCCAGACCGAAGGCTGCGAGCAGCAGCCCGCCGAACGGCGCACTCGCCGACAGCGCCGCGAGTCCGAGCACCGCATAGAGCAGTCCGCAGGGCATCGCCGCCCACAGCAGGCCCTGCAGAAAAATGCGCAACTGCACCGGCATGCGCAGCAGCGACCGCGGCGCCTGCGGCGCATGGCAGCTGCCGGGCCGCGGTCGCGTGTCGCGGCGATACTGGGCGGCACCGACGCCGATCAGCAACAGGGCCGCCGCCAGCTGAATCCAGTGTCCCCAATCGGCGGCGGGCAGCCCGTGCAGCAGCCACTGCCCGGCTGCGCCGGCGGCCGCGCCGAGCAGCGCATAGCCCGACACCCGCCCGGCGTGCAGCAGCAGAACCGCGCGCGCCATCGGCAGGTCGCCGCGACCGTGCAGCATCGATACCTGCAGCGCCCCGCACATGAGCCCGCAGTGCGGACTCGCGGCCAGGCCCGTCGCCAGCAATGCCGGTATCGTCAGCTCGATCATCTTCGCCGTCAGAGATCCTGCAGCTGCGACAGGCTGCGCGAGACGCTGCGTTCCTCGGCGCGCTCCTGGTCGAGCAGCATGCGGAACAGCTCGCAAATCTCGCGCGACTCGCAGGTGTCCAGCACCGCCTTGTACAGCCGCACGAGGTAATCGTCGAAGGCCAGTGCCAGCGCCGCCGCATCGTCGGCGCTGAACTCCGCCGGCAAGCTGGGCAGCTGCAGCGGCAGGCGCTGCAGATCCGGCGCGTACTGCAGCCACTCGTGCAGCAGCGGCGCGTTGGCCGGCGTGTTCTCAAAGGTGGCGAGCGCCTCGCTGAAACGCTGCTCGTGCTCGGCGAGCCATTCGAGCATCCAGCGTGCCTTGTCGCGCTGCGCCTGGTCCGCGACGGCGCTGAACAGCTGTGCGGCGCGCGCGTGGAAGCCACGTACGAATTCGAGAATCTCGCGAACCGTCTGGAAGCGCATGATCAGCTCTCCCTGGCGCGCTCGGGCGCCGTGCAGTCCGCGCACAGGGTCGCCTGCGGCAATGCATGCAGGCGCGACGCCGAAATGCCGCTGCCGCAGCGCTCGCAGACGCCGTACTCGCCGGCGCGGGCATGGCGCAACGCACGATCGAACTGCGCCAGATCGTCCGCGGTCGCCTGTTCGAGCCGGTCGAGCACGTCGTCGTTTTCGCGAGCAGTCGCCTGGTCCTCGAAGTCCTGCGGCAATGGCCCGTCGGCGCGTCGGCGGTCGCGGCGGATGCGCGCGAGGCGATCGGCCAGCTCGGCCCGTTGCGTCACCAAGGTCTTGAGCACCTGCGCCTGGTCCATCACCGTCTCAGCGTCGTTGTCTGGGCACAGTGTGCGCGTCAATCCCGGCGTCTCCATTGACCCAGGTCAAGCGCCCCACGCCTCAGTCCGGCATGCGGCGCTGCTGGGCATCGAGGTCGTCGTACTGACCGCTACCGACCGCCCAGACCAGAATGCCGCCAGCGATCGCGACCAGCACGATGCCGAGAGGAATCAGCACGTACAGGATTTCCATCAGTGTGCCTCCAGGTAATTCAGCGGCTCCGCCGCCGGGGACCGCGGCACACGCAGCCGCAGGGCATTGGCCACCACCAGCAGCGACGACAGCGACATGCCCAGCGCCGCCATCCACGGCGCCAGCCAGCCCATCATCGCCAGCGGCAGGACGCCAAGGTTGTACGCCAGCGCCCAGGTCACATTCTCGCGGATGCGCCGCTGCGCCTGGCGCGCGATCTGCCGTGCCGGCATCAGGGCAGCCAGGGAATCTCCGACCAGCAGCAGGTCGGCACGCGACTGCGCCAGCGCCGCGCCTTGCGGCATCGCCGCCGACACGTCTGCCGCGGCCAGAAACGGCGCGTCATTGATGCCGTCGCCGACCGCCAGCACCACATGCCCCTCTTGCTGCAGCGCCTGCAGCCGCGCGAGCTTCTGTTCCGGCGTCTGCCGCGCATGGACCTTGCGGATGCCCAGGCGCCGCGCCAGCGCCGCCGCAGCCTGTTCACCATCGCCGGTCAGCAGTTCGACCTCGATCCCGGCGTTGAGCAGCGCGACGATCGTGTCGGCCGCGTCTTCGCGGACGACGGTCGCCAGCCGGATGCGCGCGAGGGCGCGACGCTCGTCGCGCAACTCGATCACCGTATCGACGGCTGTATCGGTGGTCCAGGTCATCGCATCGGCCGGCACACCGAGGCTGTAGCGATGTCCGTCGACGACGCCTTCGACGCCCCGGCCCGGAACCTGCTTCTGCGCAGACGCGCTCCGCGTCTCCGGCAGCTTTGCGAATGCGCGCGCGATCGGATGCGCCAGCCCGCGCTCCAGCGCAGCCGCGATCGCGAGACACTCCGCCTCGTCCGGCTCCGCCAGCGTCTCGACCTGCGCGATGCGCAGCTCGGCCCGGGTCAGCGTTCCGGTCTTGTCGAACAGCACGGTATCCACCTGCGGCAAACGCGCCAGCGCTTCGGGTCGCGCCGTCAGCACGCCCAGCGCAGCCAGTCTCGACGCCGCCGCGGCCGTCGCCGCCGGGATCGCCAGCGACAGTGCGCAAGGACAGCTGGCGACAAGCACGGCGAGCATCACCGACAGGCTCTTGTCCGCATCCGGCCACCACAGCGCCGCACCGGCCAGCGCGAGCGCCAGCACCGTCAGGATGAACGCGCCGGCGAGACGATCGGCCAGCAGCTGGAAGCGCGGGCGTTCGCCTTGCGCGTGCTGCAGCAGCTGCGTGATCTGCGCGAGACGCGTCGCCGCGCCGACGCTTTCGGCGCGCATGCGCAGCCCCTGCTGACCCAGGTTCAGGCTGCCGGCGAGCAGGCGTTCGCCGCCGCGGCGCACGACCGCCTGCGACTCGCCGGTCAGCAGCGCTTCGTCGAGCTCGGCCGCCGCATCGAGCAGCGCGCCGTCGACCGGCACCGATTCGCCGGGCGCGACGAGCATCGTGTCACCGACCGCGACCGCCGACAGCGGCACCGTCTCGATGCCCTGCGCACTCTCGCGCTGCGCGGTCAGGCGGCGACGCCCGGCGAGCCGGCGCAGGCGTTCGCCAGCCTGCACGCGCGTGCGGCTCTCGACGAAGCGGCCGATCAGCAGCAGCATCACGAACATCGTCGCGGTGTCGTAATAGATTTCACCCTCGCCGATCACGGTGCGGAGCAGCGACGCGCCGTAGGCGATGGCCACCGAAGCGGCGACGGTCACATCCATGTTGACCGCACGCTCGCGCAGCGCCAGCCAGGCGCCGCGGAAAAACGGCCAGCCCGCGTAGAGCACGCCCGGCGTCGCGACGACCGCCTGCGCCCAGCGCAGCAGCTGCGCAATGCCGGCGTCGACCTCGGCGTCGCTGGTATAGGACGGCCAGGCCAGCATCATCACCTGCATCGCGCAGATCACGGCGACGCCGATGCGCGCAAGCATGCGGCGGCGCTCGTCGCGCTGCGCGCGCAGGCCGGCGTCCTGCGCCAGCACCTGCGGGCCGAAGCCGGCATCGTCAAGGGACTGGAGCAGCGCCGACAAGGGCTCGCGCTGAGGATCGAAGCGGAACTGCAGCGTGCGGCTGGTCAGGCTGGTGCCGACGTCGCTGGCACGGCCGGCGAGCAGCCTCTCGATCCGCCCGACGCAGGCCGCGCAGTGCATGCCGTCGACGCCGAGCAGGACTTCGCGCTGGCCACCGGGCGCGGGACTGCTGACGCTGTCGCGCAGCTCCGGGCGGTCGTAGACCGCGTAGGGCGCGCCATGCGCGCCGGTCGCTGTCTGCTCATCAATCATGTCGAGGTCCTGCACTCGCCGCGGCGGCCACAGGCTGCCCTACCGGGTGCCGACGATGTGCTCGGCGTCAGGCAGCGGCGTGAAGCCGGCATCGCTGGCGAGCGTGAGCGTCACGACGGAGGCGAGCACCGCTGCCAGCGGCAGGGCGATCAGGAGCAACAGTTCGAGGAACGGCCTAGTCTTCACGTGAATCCTCCTGATGATCGTGCTCGGGGAGGTCCGCAGGCGCCAGGAAGGTTGCCTGATGATCGTTCGCGTGCTTGGGCACGTCGATTCCACGCACGCTGAATTCGATCTTGGATACGCCGCGCGGCGGATCTTCCGATCGCGCCGCCACGGTGACGGAGGCGTGCACACCGGCACCCACTTCGACCTCGGTCGGGTCGAGCGTGACCTCGGCATCGTCGCCGACGAAAGCTGCGCTGAGCTGGTATCGATGCGGCTGATCGGTCTTGTTCGACAGCTTCACCGCATAGACGTTCTCGACGCCGCCGTCGACCAGTTCGCGATACAGCTGCTTGCGGTCGCGGATCACGTCGAAGCTCAGCGGACTGCGCATCAGCACCAGCGCGCCGAAGCCGATCACCACCAGGACCCAGACCACGCCGTAGCCGATCGCTCGCGGCCGGAAGATATGGAACTTGCCGGTGAAGTCATGGTTGTCGCTGGTAAAGCGGATCAGTCCGTGCGGCTTCTTCACCGAATCCATCACGTCGTTGCAGGCATCGACACAGGCGCCACAGGTAATGCACTCGTACTGCAGACCCTTGCGAATGTCGATGCCGACCGGACAAACCTGCACGCACATCGAGCAATCGATGCAGTCACCGGCCTGCTTCGCTGCCGGAGACGGCGTATCCAGTTCGCCGGCCAGAGCCGCCGCCGGACCGGCTTCGCGTGCGAGCTTCCTGGCCAAGCTCTTGCGTGGCTCGCCACGCCTGGCATCGTAGGCGACGATCAGCGTGTCCTTGTCGAACATCGCCGACTGGAAGCGCGCGTAGGGGCACATGTACTTGCACACCTGCTCGCGCAGGAAGCCGGCGTTGCCCCAGGTGGCGAAGCCGTAGAACAGCGCCCAGAACGCCGCCCAGCCTTGCAGCTCGAACTTCAGCGCGGCGGGAAACAGCTCGTGCGCCGGGACGAAGAACGCGACGAAGGTCAGGCCCGTATACAACGCGAAGACACCCCACAGCAGATGCTTGCTGCCCTTGCGCAGGACCTTCTCGACGTTCCACGGCGCGCGATCGAGCTTGATGCGCGCGTAGCGGTCGCCCTCGGTGTAGCGCTCGATCCACATGAACGCCTCGGTCCACACCGTCTGCGGACACGCGAACCCGCACCAGATCCGCCCCGCCAGCGTGGTGAAGAAGAACAGCGTGAACGCCGCCATCGCCAGCATCGCAGTGAGCAAGTAGAAATCCTGCGGCACCAGCGTCAGGCCGAAGACGTGAAAGCGACGCGCCGGCAGGTCGAACAGCACCAGCGGCACGTCGTTCCAGCTGATCCACGGCACGGCGTAATAGAAACCCAGCAGCGCGAACATCGACAGCACGCGCAGCCGCGCGTAGCGGCCATGCACCTCGCGCGGATAGATCTTCGCCGCGGACTGGTAGAAGGAGACGGTGTTTTCTTTTTGGGGGGTCATTGCGCCTGACTCGTCCTGCGCTACCGTCTCTTGGGCGGATCGAACGCCGCCGGCGGCGGCTGCGACAGCAGCGCCGCCGAGAACGCAGGAATCGCCGCGAGCGCCCACAGTACGATGAAGACCTCGGCGAGCCGCTCCAGATCGAGCGGCTCGCTGTCGGCCGGCATCGCCAGCAGCCAAGCGGAGATCAGCGCCACCGCGCCGATGAAGCCGGACCAGGCCGTGATGGCCAGCAGACGCCACGCCGGACGTGTGCCCAGCGCACGCGTGCGCGCCGCGCGCAGGATCTCCGCGGGATCTTCGAGCTGCGGTTCCGGCCGGTCGCTCACGGCTGACCTTGCTTGGACACGCTCAGCACATAGGCCGCCACGACCTTGATCTCGTCCGGCCGCAGCAGCTTCTCGTGCGCCGGCATCGCGCCCTTGCGTCCGAACAGGATGGTCTCGCGCACGCGATCCTTGGTGCCACCGTAGAGCCAGGTGTTGTCGGTCAGGTTCGGAGAACCCAGCATTTGATTGCCCTTGCCTTCCGCACCGTGGCAGGCCATGCAGGTGATGTTGAACTGCGCCATGCCCTTCGCGCGCACCGCGGCATCCAGCTGCGGATCGTTCCAGTGCGTCACCGTCTGCACCAGTGCATCGACCGTTGCCGCGTCGATGGCGCCATTGAACGGCGGCATCATGCCGTTGCGGCCGTTGGTGATCGTCGCCACCACCTGCTCGGGCGCGCCGCCGTAAAGCCAGTCGCTGTCGGTCAGGTTCGGGAAGCCGATCGCACCGCGCGCGTCGGCGCCGTGGCAGCCGGCGCAAGTGTTCAGGAACACGTCGCGCCCCAGAGACAGCGCGGCCGCATTGGTCGCCAGCGTGCCGGGATCCTGGTCACGGAACTGCGCGAACACGGCGTCGCGCTTCGCGCGCACCGCGCTCAGTCGCTCCTCGAGTTGCTTGTCCGAGGTCCACCCCGACTGGCCGCCGAAGTTGCCCAGGCCCGGATAGATCACCAGGTAGCCGATCGAAAACACGACCGTGATCACGAACAGGTTCAGCCACCAGCGCGGCAGCGGGTTGTTGTACTCGCGCAGATCATCGTCCCAGACGTGGCCGGTGTCCTCGGTGCTCATCTTGCCCCTGGCATTGGCGAACAGCAGCCAGAGCGCCCCGACCATCGACAGGACCGTGATGACGATGATGAACCAGTGCCAGAAGGCGCTCATCTGCCCAGCCGTTTCCGCACTCATTTCCGGCCCTCCTTGCGTCCCACGGAATTGCGCACGGACTTCTTCTGTCCGTGCCCCATCATCAGACCGGCATAGCCGAGCAGCGTGAACACCACCATCGCGGCGATAAACCAGTGCCAGTAGTAGAGAAGTGCGTCATTCATGTGCATCGCTCCTAGCTGCAGCCTTCGTGGCAACCGGCTCATCGTTCAGCGGCAGCTGCGCAGCGTCACGGAAGCGTTCGCGGTTGCGTTTCGAGTACGCCCAGGCTGTGATCACGAGAAAGGCCACCAGAAGTACCGCGGTAATCACTCCGCTGCTCATGAGGTTTCTCCGGTTTGCGTCGCGGCGGCCGCCTGGCCGGCGGCCGGCGGCGGCGGCGCCTTCAGCGACTGAAGAAAGGCGATCAGTGCGTCCATCTTGGTCTTGCCGCGCACCGCTTCCGGTGCGCCGGCAATGTCGGTATCGACGAAGGGCACGCCGACGCGCTTGAGCGCGGTCATCATCGCCTGGACCTCGTCGCCGTCGAGCGCGGTCTCGGCCAGCCATGGATAGCCGGGCATGTTCGACTCCGGCACGACGTCGCGCGGATTGAGCAGGTGGATGCGATGCCAGTCGTCGCTGTAGCGGCCGCCGACGCGCGCCAGATCCGGACCGGTGCGCTTGGAACCCCACTGGAAGGGGTGATCCCACACCGATTCGCCGGCGGTCGAGCGCGGGCCGTAGCGCAGCACTTCCTCGTGCAGCGCGCGCACCATCTGCGAATGGCAGTTGTAGCAGCCCTCGCGGATGTAGACGTCGCGCCCCGCGACTTGCAGCGGCGTGCGCGGCACCATGCCGTCGACCGGCTTGGTCGTCGAGGTCTGGAACATCAGCGGCACGATCTCGACGAGGCCGCCGAAAGCAATCGCGACGACGATCAGGACGCCGAGCCAGACAACGTTCTTTTCAACCAGTTCGTGGTTCATGCGTGCGCTCCTGCGACGTTCACTGGTGCGGTGGCGGCCGCCGGCGGCGCGATGGTCTTCCACACGTTCCAGGCCATGACGAACATGCCGGACAGGAACACCAGGCCGCCGAGCAGGCGTACGCCGTAGTAGGGATAGGTGGCCTTGAGGCTCTCGATGAAGCTGTAGGTCAGCGTGCCGTCGGCCTCCACGGCGCGCCACATCAGGCCCTGCATGACGCCGGCGATCCACATCGCGGTGATGTAGAGCACCGTGCCGATCGTCGACAGCCAGAAGTGCAGGTTGATCGCCGGGATGCTGTACATCTGCGGCCGGTTCCACAGCCGCGGAATCAGCATGTAGATCGAGCCGATCGAGATCATCGCGACCCATCCCAGCGCGCCGGAGTGCACGTGGCCGATGGTCCAGTCGGTGTAGTGCGACAGCGCGTTGACCGTCTTGATCGACATCATCGGCCCTTCGAAGGTCGACATGCCGTAGAACGACAGCGAGACGATCAGGAACTTGAGGATCGGGTCGTCGCGCAGCTTATGCCAGGCGCCCGACAGGGTCATGATGCCGTTGATCATGCCGCCCCAGGACGGCGCCAGCAGGATCAGCGAGAACACCATGCCCAGCGACTGCGCCCAGTCAGGCAGAGCGGTGTAGTGCAGGTGGTGCGGACCGGCCCACATGTAGACCGAGATCAGTGCCCAGAAGTGCACGACCGACAGGCGATAGCTGTAGATCGGGCGGCCGGCCTGCTTGGGCACGAAGTAGTACATCATGCCGAGGAAGCCCGCGGTCAGGAAGAAACCCACCGCGTTGTGCCCGTACCACCACTGCACCATCGCGTCGACCGCGCCGGGGTAGGCGCTGTAGGACTTGGTCAGGGCAAGCGGCATCGCTGCGCTGTTGACGATGTGCAGCACCGCAACCGCGATGATGAAGCTGCCGTAGAACCAGTTGGCGACGTAAATGTGGCTGACCTTGCGCAGCGCGATCGTTCCGAAGAACACGACGGCATACGCGACCCAGACCGCAGCAATCAGCAAGTCGATCGGCCATTCCAGCTCCGCATACTCCTTGCCCTGGGTGATGCCCAGCGGCAGCGTGATCGCCGCGGCGACGATCACCACCTGCCAGCCCCAGAACGTGAAGCTGGCGAGCTTGGGCAGGAACAGCCCGACTTGCGAGGTACGCTGCACGACCCAGTACGAGGTAGCGAACAGCGCGCTGCCGCCGAACGCGAAGATCACCGCGTTGGTGTGCAGCGGCCGCAGGCGGCTGTAGGTCAGGTAAGGAATATCGAAGTTCAACGCCGGAAACATCAGCTGGGAGGCGATGATCACGCCGACCAGCATTCCGACGATGCCCCAAACCACGGTCATGACGGCGAACTGCCGCACCACGGTATCGTGGTACAGCGGCGCCGCGGCGACCGGTGCAGCTTTGGCGTCATGCGACATTAGGCACTCCCGGGTATCTACGACTCGATTCGTAGCACCCGGAATTATCGGGAGTACCCCCGCCTCAACGAATTGACTTGCGTCAACGCGCCAGAAGGGACGCGTCGGTCCAATCGACTCAGGCTTTCTTCAGGTGGGCGCGCAGCGCGTGCGCGACCGGCGCCGTCAGGTCGACGGCGTTGGTCGGGTGCGGGATCGTGTTCGCCGTCACCAGGCGCGCGGCGCCGGCGTCGGCCAGGCGCCGCTCCGCTTCGCCGGCGAAGACCGCGTGCACCGCCAGACACAGCGGCGGTGCCAGACCCTGCGCGCGCAGGCCACGGACCGTCTGCGACAGGGTCTGGCCGGTCGAGAGGATGTCGTCGACCAGCACCGGCGTGCGCTCGCGCCAGCGCTCGATGTCCGGCACGGCGATGTCGACGTCGGCGTCGCCATGCCGCTGCTTTTCGAGAACGATGAATGGAGCACCGGCGAGCTCGGCAACGGCGCCGACCCACTGCAGGCTCTCGGCGTCCGGACCGACCAGCAACGGCTTGTCGACGTTACGCCGCACCCACTCGGCCATCAGCGGCACCGCGCTGACCACGGTGTTCGGCAGCCGGTAGATCGAGTCCAGGCGCGGGTAGCGATGCAGATGCGGATCGACCGTCACCAGCCAGTCGAAATGCGTGGCGATCAGGTGTGCAAACGGCCGCGAGGACACCGCCTCGCCGACGTGGAAACGCTTGTCCTGACGCATATATGCGAGATACGGGGCCAGCAGGCCGACCGAGCGCGCACCCAGCTCGCGTGCGGTGTAGGCCGCGGACAGCAGCGGAAAGAGGATGCTGTCGGGCTCCTTGAGGGTGCAGAACACGATGCAATCGCGCCCGGCGACGCGGGCGTCGAGGCGCACCAGCGACTCGCCGTCCGGAAAGCGGTGCAGGCTGACCGGCGCGACGTCGAAGCCGGACTGCTGCGCCAGCGACGCCGCGAACGGCGCGCGCCCGTCGAAGCACAGCAGCAGCGGGGTCAGTCGTTCGTCGGGGCGTTCGTCAGACACACGATCTCCGGGTGATCCTCCAGATAGTCGAGCGCGAAGGCGATTTCGCCGGCGCTCTCGGCATGCAGCGTGAACAGCGGCTGCCCGGCGATCACAGCATCGCCGACGCGCACGTGCAGGTCGAGCCCGGCGGCGGGTGCGCGCGGCGCCCCGGCCAGCTTGGCCAGGCGCGACAGCTTGCGGTTGTCGATCGCCGCGACGCGGCCGCCACCGCGCGCCGGCCACGGTCGGTGAAAGCGCGACTTCGGCGGCTCGCGCAAACCGCCCTGTGCCTCGGCGATGGCCTGGAACTTGGACCACGCGGCACCGCTGCCCAGCACCGACTCGGCCGCCGCGCGGCCGGCACCGGAATCCGAATGTCCGGCCAGTTCGAGCACCGCGCCCGCAAGGTCGATGGCGCGGTCACGCAGGCTCTGCGACGCGCCTTCGCGGTTCTGCAGCACGGCGAGCACGTCGCGCGCCTCCAGCGCCGGACCGATGCCGCTGCCGACCGGTTGCGTGCCGTCGGTCAGCAGCGTGCACACCTGCAGCCCCAGCGCCGCGCCCACCGTCGTCAGGCGATCGGCGAGCTCCTGCCCTGCGGCCTCGGTGCGCACTTTTGCGGTCGGTCCGACCGGGATGTCGATCACCGCATGCGTCGAGCCGGCCGCCAGCTTCTTCGACAGCACGCTCGCGACCAGCTGGCCCTCGCTGTCGAAATCCAGCGGGCGCTCGACGCGAATCAGCACGTCGTCGGCCGGCGACAGGCGCACCGAGCCGCCCCAGGCGATGCAGCCGCCCTCCTGCTCGACGACGCGACGCATCTGCTCCAGGCTCAGCTCGACCGGCGCCAGCGTCTCCATCGTGTCGGCGGTGCCGGCCGGCGAGGTGATCGCGCGCGACGAGGTCTTCGGAATCGTCAGGCCGCAGGCAGCGACGATCGGTACGATGATCAGCGTCGTGCGATTGCCCGGCAGACCGCCGATGCAGTGCTTGTCCATCACCGGCTTGCGGGCCCACGACAGACGGTCGCCGACCTCGACCATCGCCCGCGTCAACGCGATGGTCTCGTCGCGATTCAGGCGGTCGCCGGCACAGGCGGTGACGAACGCCGCCAGTTCCAGTTCAGAGTAACGGCCGGCAGCGACGTCGCGCACGATCGCGGCGATGCCGGCCTCGCTCAGCGTGCGGCCGTAGACCTTGGCACGCAGGGCGGACAGCGATTCCAGCGGATCCGGATGCCGCAGTTCGACGGTGTCGCCCTCGTGGGCGCCGATCAGGCGCCAGGCCGACTCCGACAGTGCCGCCTCGTCGGCGGCCAGCCAGTCCGCCGACACGACGTTGAGTGTCGCCACCAGCCGATGATGATTGCGCCGGATCTCGACCCTGGACTGCGCCTCGAACCCCTCCGACCGGCACACCGCGCAGTCGTCGCGCATGAAGATCACCGCCGACTGATAGGTGTCGATGCCGGCCCGCCGCAGGCGTACCAGCGCGGATGCGCGATTGGGCATCGGTCAGATACGATCGGTCGGCACTTCGTCGCCCGGGCTTTCCAGCACCCAGTGGTGCGTGCCCTTCATCGGGTCGAACTCCTGTTCCACCAGCGCCTCGGCGCTGCAGTGCAGGCAGCGCACGCGCTTACCGACGACCAGATCGGCCTGGGGCACGGAGATTTCCTCACCGCACTCGGGGCAGGGGCATCCGACCGCGTCTTGATTGCGTTTCATGTCGTTTTTCCGGATGTGCTGAAAACCAGCGTATCGACATTAGCCCAGCGTGCGAACACTGCGAACTGATCCCGGTCAATTCGCCCGGCTGCGCTCGACGCGCATGGAGCGCATGCAAAGCACGGGGTGCATGCAAAGCATGCACCCCGATTTGACGAGGATCAATGCTCTACTGCTTCTGTATCCTCACGATGCTCACCTCACGACAGGAGCGCATACGATGAGTCAATACCAGCGGATTCTGATGATCGCCGATCCGGCGTTGCGGCGCACGCCTGCAGTCGAACGGGCCGCGCGGCTGGCCAAGACCACCGGCGCTGAGCTTCACCTGTGCGTATTCGACTATCACGCGACGATTGCCGCGGTCGGCAGCGTCTCCGAGGAAGTCATGGCGCTGGCCAAGACCAGCTTCCTGCGCGAACGCGAAGAGTGGCTGGACGAGCAGGCACGCTCGCTGTCCGCCGACGGCTTGCGCGTGCAGACCGACGTGATCTGGGGCAAGCCGATCCACGAGAAGATCATCGGCAAGGTCGCGGAGGTCGCACCCGACCTCGTCATCAAGGACGTGCATCGCGAGCCCGCGCTCAAGCGCCTGCTGTACACGCCGCTCGACTGGCAGCTGATGCGCCTGTGCCCGTCGCCGCTGCTGCTGGTCAACGCGCAATCGCATCCGCTGCCCAAGCGGGTGATCGCCGCGGTCGACACCGGCGCACTGGGCGCCGACGCCGATGCGCTCAACGACCGCATCGTGCACGCGGCGCTGCAGCTCGCCCTGCAATGCAACGCCAGCCTGCACCTGGCCCACGCCTTCGACGGCCTGGCGACGGTGGCGATGGTCGATCCGCAGGGCGACGGCCAGCTGATCGGCGAGGCCTACGAAACGCTGCGCCGGCTGCGCCACGACAACTTCGACGCGTTTGCGGCCCGCCACGGCGTGGCCGACGAGCGCAAGCACTTCCTCGACGGTCCGGCGCCCGATGCCATCGCCGACCTAGCACAGTTCGCCGAAGCGGACGTCGTCGCCGTCGGCACGGTCTATCGCGACGGGCTGGAACGCCTGATCGTCGGCAGCAGCGCCGAGCGCATCCTGCAACGCCTGAACTGCGACGTGCTGGTGGTCAAGCCGGCGGAATTCATCCGCGCGCTTGCCAAGCATCTCGATATTCCCGAGGAGTTGCTGCCACACGTCCCTGCGTGATGGAGCCCGTCCTGCTGGCTACGCGCAGTCTGACCAAGGTCTATGACGGCGATGTACCGGTGCAGGCACTGCGTGGCGTCGACCTGGATCTGCGCGCCGGCGAGTTCGTCGTCTTGCTGGGCGCCTCCGGCAGCGGCAAATCGACGCTGCTGAACATCCTCGGCGGCCTGGAAACCGCGACCTCTGGGACGGTGACCTATCGCGATCATGACCTGACCCGGGCCGACGACCGCGCACTGACGCGCTACCGGCGCGAGCACGTCGGTTTCGTGTTCCAGTTCTACAACCTGATCGCCAGCCTGACCGCGCGAGAAAACGTCGAGGTCGTCACCGAGATCGCCACACGGCCGCTCGACGCCGATGCCGCGCTGCGCGCGGTCGGTCTGGATCACCGGCTCGATCATTTTCCGGCGCAGCTGTCGGGCGGCGAGCAGCAACGCGTTGCCATCGCCCGCGCGATCGCCAAGCAGCCTGATCTGTTGTTATGCGACGAGCCCACCGGCGCGCTCGACTCACAGACCGGCATCCTCGTTCTGGAGGCTCTCGACCGCGTCAATCGCGAGCTCGGTACGCTGACGGTCGTGATCACGCACAACGCCGTGATCGCCGACATGGCCGACCGCGTGCTGCACCTCTCGGACGGTCGCATCGTCGACGAGCGCCGCAACGAGGTGCGCCGGCCGGCGCACGAACTGCAATGGTGACGGGCGTCCTGTCGCACAAGCTGGCACGCGACCTCTGGCGGCTGCGCGGCCAGGCACTGGCCATCGCACTGGTTGTCGCCAGCGGGGTGGCCACCTTCGTGATCGCGCACAGCACGATGCGCTCTCTGCAGCTGACCCAGCGTGAGTTCTATCGCGACAGCCGCTTCGCCGACGTGTTCGTGTCGCTGACGCGCGCGCCGCGCAGCCTCGAGGCGCGCATCACCGACATCGACGGCGTCGAAGCAGCCGATGCGCGGATTGTGGCGGCGGCGATGGTCGATGTCGCGGGTTTCGAGGATCCGGTGACGGCGCGCGTGCTCTCTCTTCCGGACGCCGGCGCCGGACTGAACCGTCTATACCTGCGCGCCGGCCGCCTGCCGGAATCCGACCGCGAGATCGCCGTCAACGAAGCATTCGCCCAGGCGCATGTCCTGAAGGTCGGCGATCGACTGGGCGTCACGCTGCGCGGACGCAAGCGCACGATGACCATCTCCGGCTTGGCGCTGTCGGCCGAGTTCGTCTACCTCATCCGACCCGGCGACTTGTTTCCGGACTACCGGCGCTACGGCGTGTTCTGGATGGCGCGCGAGCCGCTCGAGGCCGCCGAGGGTCTCGACGGCGCGTTCAACGATCTGCTGCTGCGCCTGGCCCCCCGGGCAGACGAGCGCGCCGTGGTCGCGACGCTGGATCGCCTGCTGGCGCCCTACGGCAGCATCGGTGCGCTCACGCGCGCGGACCAGATCTCGCACCGCTACCTGAGCGACGAGATCCGCCAGTGGGAGGTCCAGGCGACGATCTTTCCGGCGATCTTCCTGAGCGTCGCGGCCTTCCTGCTGAACGTCGTGATGATGCGCCTGCTGCAGCAGGAACGCGCGCAGGTCGCGGTGCTCAAGGCGTTCGGCTACAGCCGCCTGCAGATCGGGCTGCACTACCTGATGCTCGCCGGCGCGATCGTTGTCCTCGGCTCGGCGCTGGGCGTCGGCGTTGGCGCGTGGCTCGGCGCCGGCATGTCGCAGGTCTACCAGGAGTTCTTCCGCTATCCCTATCTCTACTACGTGCTCGACGCCGACGTTGCGGCGTACGGGGTGCTCGCCGGTGCCGGGGCGGCGCTGCTGGGCGCCCAGCTCGCCGTCCACCGGGCGGCGCGCCTGCCGCCGGCGCAGGGCATGCGCCCCGAGCCGCCGCCACGCTTTCGCATCACCGCGTTCGAGCGCAGCCGCCTGCAGCACCTGCTGTCGCCGGCAACGCGCATGGTCGCGCGCAACCTGCTGCGACAGCCGCTGAAATCGGGGCTGACGATCCTCGGCATCGCGTTTGCGGCCGCGATCCTCGTGGTCGGCGGGCTGATGGAGGACGCGGTCGGCCATCTGCTGAACGTCCAGTTCCGCCAGGCACTGCGTGCCGACCTGACGGTCGGCTTCGACGACGTCAAGAACGAGAGCGTCGTCCACGAACTCGCCGCGATGCCGGGCGTGATCCGCGTCGAGCCCCTGCGCGCAGTCGCCGTGCGGCTGCGCTCCGGCCACCGCAGCGAACGCGTGGCGATCCAGGGGGTCGACGCGGACGCCCGCCTGTACCGGCTGCTTGGCGAAGACAACAGGGCCATCAACGTGCCCGACAGCGGCCTGTTGCTGACCGACGTGCTGGCCAGGCGCCTCCGTGTCTCCGCGGGCGACGAGGTCGTCGTCGAGGTTCTAGAAGGCAACCGGCCCCTGCGCAGCGTGCGCGTCGCCGGTGTGACGCACGAGCTCACCGGGATGGGCGCCCACATGAACCGGCTCGCGCTCAACCGGTTGCTGCGCGAGGGTGACGTCGTCAGCGGCGCCTTTGTCGACGTCGAGCCCAGCCGGCTCGCGGAGCTGTACCGTCGACTCAAGCGCACCCCGCACGTGGTCGGCGTGATGAACCGCAACGTCGCGATTCGCAGTTTCACCGAGACCATGGCCGCCAACATGCTGATCTTCGCCACCGTGCTGCTGGCGCTAGCTTCGACGATTGCGGTGGGCGTGGTCTACAACAGCATGCGCGTGACCTTCTCCGAGCGGGCGCGCGAGCTCGCCAGCCTGCGCGTGCTCGGCTACACGCGCGCCGAGACCGGTCTGATCCTGCTCGGTGAAATCGTGACGCTGACACTGCTGGCGATTCCGCTCGGCTGGCTGATCGGCTTTCAGCTGTGCCGCTTCATGGTGACCGAACTGGCCTCCGATCTGTACCGTGTACCGCTGGTGATCGATCCGCCGACCTATGCCTATTCCGCGCTGGTGATCCTGCTGACGACGCTGCTGGCGTCGCTGCTGATGGTGCGCTTCATCAGGCGCCTGGACCTGGTCTCCGCTCTCAAGGTGCCGCAATGAGTCTTTCGTCCCGTCGTCGCTGGCTGCTGCCGGCCATCGTTGCCACCGCGCTGGCCGGCGCCCTCGCCGTGGCTTACCGGACGCCGCCGGTTCCCGTCGCGGTGTCGGCGGTCGACCGCGGCAGCGTCGAGGTCGTCGTCGAGGAGGATGGCGTCACGCGCATCCGCGAGCGCTACACGGTCACTCCGCCGGTCACCGGCTATGTCGCCCGGCTCGATCTGCATGTCGGCGATCCGGTGACGCCGGAACAGGTGCTGTTCGAGCTCGAACCGCTGCCCGCGGCGGCGCTGGACGTACGCGCCCGCGCCGAGGCGCAAGCCGCCGTGGCACGCGCCCAGGCCGCCGAGCGGGCGTCCGGTACCGCCGCCGCCGCCGCCGAGGCCAGCGCGACGTTCGCGAAGCGCGAGGCCGCGCGTCTCAAACCCCTGTACCAAAGCGGCGTGGTGTCGCGTACGCAGTACGATCAGGCGGTGTCCGAGGCGGACCGCACACGCGCCAACCTGGCGTCGGCACGGTCGGCCATCGACGTCGCGCGCCACGAGCGCGAAGCCGCGGAGACGATGCTGCGCTATGCCGGCGGTGCGCGAGGCGGCGAGCAGCGCATCGAAGTGCATTCCCCGGTCGGCGGTTCGGTGATCGCCGTGCACCGCGAGGACGAGGGCGTCGTCGAGGCCGGCGCGCCGATCGTGACCATCGGCGATCCGCACTCGCTGGAGATCGTCGTCGACGTGCTGTCGGCCGACGCCGTGCGCCTGCGCCCGGGGATGACGCTATGGCTGACACGCTGGGGTGGTGAGACGCCGTTGCAGGCGCGCGTGCGCCAGATCGAGCCGGTTGCCTTCACCAAGGTCTCCGCGCTGGGCGTGGAGGAGCAGCGCGTGCGCGTGATCGCCGACATCCTCGCGCCGCCGGAACAATGGCAGAACCTGGGCGATGCCTATCGCGTCGAAGCGCAATTCATCCTCGAACAGCAGACGGACGTGCTGCGCGTACCCCACAGCAGCCTGTTCCGCAGCGGCGACGAATGGTTCGTGTTCGTCGTCGATCGCGACCGCGCACGCCGGCGCGCCGTGACACCCGGCGCCCGCGGACTGCTGCACGCCGCGATCAGCGCCGGCCTGAGCGAGAACGACCGGGTCGTCACCTACCCGGACGACCGACTGGCAGACGGCACGCGCGTCAGCATCAGCGAGCGCGAGTGACCGCAAGAACTGCGACCCGCCGTAGCCCGGACGAACTCGGGGAGATGCCGTCCCCGGGTTTCACCCGGGCTACCTTCACGCGCTACCGACGCGCGCCGCCTGCGCGTCGACCACGGTCAGCGCGGTCATGTTGACGATGCGGCGCACGGTCGTCGACGCGGTGAGGATGTGCGCGGGGCGCGCGCAGCCGAGCAGGATCGGGCCGATCGCGACGTTGTTGCCGGCCGCGGTCTTGAGCAGGTTGTAGGCGATGTTCGCGGCATCGAGATTGGGCATCACCAGCAGGTTGGCGCTGCCGGACAGCGTGCTGTCCGGCAGGATGCTGTGGCGCAGGGACTCGTCGAGCGCGCAGTCGCCGTGCATTTCGCCGTCGATCTCCAGCTCCGGTGCGCGCTCGCGCACAAGCCGGAGAACTTCGCGCATCTTCAGCGCCGACGGCGCGTCCGAGCTGCCGAAATTCGAGTGCGACAGCAGCGCCGCGCGCGGCTCGATGCCGAAGCGGCGGACTTCCTCGGCCGCCATCACCGTGATCTCGGCCAGCTCCGCAGCCGTCGGATCGACGTTGACGTGCGTGTCGACCAGGAACACCTGGCGTCCGGGCAGGATCAGCGCGTTCATCGCCGCATAGACGCTGCAGCCCGGCCGCCGGCCGAGTATGCGGTCGATGTAGCGCAGGTGGCGCGCGGTGTGGCTGACGGTGCCGCAGATCAGGCCGTCGGCCTCGTTCTTGTCGATCAGCAGCGCGGCGATCAGCGTCGTGCGCCGGCGCAGTTCGAGCTTGGCGAACTGCTCGGTGACGCCGCGGCGCTTCATCAGCTCGTGATACGTGCGCCAGTATTCGCCATAGCGCGGATCGGACTCCGGGTTGACGACGCCGAAATGCTCGCCTTCGCGCAGGCGCAGGCCGAAGCGCTGGATGCGGCTTTCGATCACCGCGGGCCGGCCGACGAGCAGCGGCCGGGCGATGCCTTCGTCGACGATGATCTGCACCGCACGCAGCACGCGCTCCTCCTCGCCTTCAGCAAAGACGATGCGCTTGTGCGCCTCCGGCGCGCCGCGCGCCAGCGCGATGATCGGCTTCATCATCATGCCGCTGTGGTGCACGAACTGCTGCAACTTCTGCTCGTAGGCATCGAAATCGGCGATCGGCCGCGTGGCGACGCCGGACACCATCGCGGCGCGCGCGACCGCCGGCGCAATCTTGACGATCAGGCGCGGATCGAAAGGCTTGGGGATCAGATATTCCGGACCGAAGCCCAGCGACTCGATGCCGTAGGCGCTGGCGACGACGTCGCTCTGCTCGCGGCGCGCCAGGTCGGCAATCGCGCGCACCGCGGCGATCTCCATCTCGCGCGTGATCGTCGTCGCGCCGACATCGAGCGCCCCGCGGAAGATGAACGGGAAGCAGAGGACGTTGTTGACCTGGTTCGGATAGTCGGAGCGGCCGGTGGCGATGATCGCGTCGGGGCGCGCCGCCTTGGCCAGCTCGGGCAGGATTTCCGGCGTCGGGTTCGCCAGCGCCAGGATCAGCGGCCGGTCCGCCATGCGCACGACCATCTCCGGCTTGAGCGCACCGGCCGCCGAAAGGCCGAGGAAGATGTCGGCACCCGCCATGACTTCGTCCAGGCTGCGGGCACTGGTCTTCTGCGCGTAGTGCGCCTTGTTCGGATCCATGCCGGCCGTGCGTCCCTCGTAGACGACGCCGTTGCGGTCCGCGAGCCACACGTGCTCCTTGCGCAGGCCGAGGTCGACCAGCAGCTCGACACAGGCCAGCGCCGCGGCGCCGGCGCCGCTGACGACCAGCTTGACGTCGCCGATGGCCTTGCCGACCACCGACAGGCCGTTGAGCACGGCGGCGCCGACGATGATCGCGGTGCCGTGCTGGTCGTCGTGGAACACCGGGATCTTCATGCGGGCACGCAGCTGCTTCTCGATGTAGAAGCACTCCGGCGCCTTGATGTCCTCGAGGTTGATGCCGCCGAAGGTGGGCTCCAGCGCGGCAATGGCCTCGATCAGCTTGTCCGGATCGGGCTGGTTGAGCTCGATGTCGAACACGTCGATGCCGGCGAATTTCTTGAACAGCACGCCCTTGCCTTCCATCACCGGCTTGGCTGCGAGCGGGCCGATGTTGCCCAGACCCAGCACCGCAGTACCGTTGGAAATCACCGCGACCAGATTGCCGCGCGAGGTGTAGCGATAGGCGTTGATCGGGTCGGCGACGATCTCCTCGCAGGCGGCGGCGACCCCCGGGGAGTAGGCCAGCGCCAGGTCGCGCTGGGTGATCAGCTGCTTGGTCGGCGCGACCGAGATTTTCCCGGGCGTCGGGAACTCGTGATAGGCGAGCGCCGCCTGGCGCAGGTCTTCGCGCGAATTGCCGGAGAGGGAGCTGTCCTGGCTCATGGACGGGTGGCCTCGATCGATCTGCGGGGCGCCATCCTCGCACGACTGACCTTTCAGTAGGAGATTCTATGTTCACCCTCAAGCGGCTGGGCTGAGGATCTGTGGTTGATAGTCGGTTTGGTTTTTCATCAGCGCGAAGGCAATGCGTGCGAGTTTTCGCTCGAGGATGACGAAGA
>JBAZXW010000024.1:0-374 GCA_041659605.1 Sinimarinibacterium sp.
CTGCGCGAGCAACTCGGCAATAGCGTCGTCGCGGGGTTCGGTCGGGTCAGGATGGTTGTTCATGAGGCCAGTCTGCCCGAACACGATGTGTCCGACAAGTGCCATTGTCGGACATGTAAGTAATAGGTGTAAATGATGTAAACGGACATACAATTACACCATCTGCCACCCTCGGGAATGATCATGTCCGACGCCCCCGCACCGATTACCTACCAGGATGTGGCCACCGCCGCCCAAGCATTGGTCAACACCGGCGAGAAAGCCACCACGATCGCCGTGCGCGCGCAGCTCGGCCGCGGCAGTTTCAGCACGATCAAGAAGCACCTCGATCGCTGGCACGCCGAGCAGGCGCCCACCGGTCCGATGCCCGCGCC
>JBAZXW010000024.1:384-906 GCA_041659605.1 Sinimarinibacterium sp.
GAGGCGCGACGGGAGGCCGAAGAGCGGCTGGCCGCTGAGCGCGCCGCGCTGGAGCAGCTTTCCACGCAGCTGGATGACCGCCTGCACGCGATGGAAGCCGCCACGGAGGAAGCGCAGCGCGCGCGCGCAAACGCCGAGGCGCGGCTGGCAGACAAGGACCTGGAACTCAGCCGTCTGGCCCCTCTGCTCGACGACCTGCGCATCCAGCGGGACCGCGCGCTGGATGCGCGAGATGCGATGGCCCAGCAGTTCGATCGCGAACGCGACGCCTGGGCCGCCCGGCTCGACGCGCTGCTGGCACAACTCGTCGACCTCAAAGAGGCCCAGGAACGCGGCGCCGACGCGCTGGCGAACGTACCCAAGGCGATCGTCAGCGCCGGCGAGGCCGTCATTGCAGTGCTCACTGAGCTGCGCAGCGCCATGGCAGACGCCCAGGGCGCCCACTGCGGCGCGCTCGAGAGCCAGGAGGCGGTACTGAAACACGTCGCGGCGCTCCTGGAGGACCTCGACCGGCGCCTGCGG
>JBAZXW010000024.1:916-69730 GCA_041659605.1 Sinimarinibacterium sp.
CACACAGAGGGGTGCAGGGGTTTGCTCTCGGGCTGATGAGAGTCGCACGGCCCACGAGCGAACGAAAGCGTCGGTAAGCTCTAAGCCGTAAGACTCCACAACCTGAGGGGCAGTTGCGGTGAGCGGACGCTACGCTGGCGTCGACAGACCTTTGCCCTGAACCCTCATGCGACTGCCGCGACTAACTCCAAGTGGCATCAAACGATAAAAAAGTCCCGACGTGTAAAAAGTGCACTTTCGATTGAGATCCAGATGAAGGCGCGGTGGCCATAAGTCACTGGTTTTACGTATAAACGCGTCCAGGATCCGGCGCACTGCAGACATCAGAGAAAATCTGTGCGCTGTGACCCGACGTGTAAAAACTGCACTTTCGTCGGTCTGCTTCTCTTAGCTGCGGCGCCCCGAAACGAAGTCCTACGACGACCCTAAGTCGCGCTGCCTGTCACTCCCGACGCGGCGGCCCTTGCCGAGACGGGCGGGAGGCGCAGAAGCCCCCGCGGCGCGAGTGGAATTTCGACGCCGGGCATCCGTGCCGCTCCTGTGCTCCTGTCAGGTAGGAACATCGTCGAGAAAAGCCACCGCACCCGGCGATTGCCGTCGGCGCCGCCTGGTGGCCGGGATCAGGACTGCGGGCTGGTCCCCCGGCCGCCGCGGTGTTGCGATGCGCGCCCGCTGAAGCTTGCCGGGTGACGGCCTGGGTCTGGCTGGCAGGCGGGCTAGCGAGTCGAAAGTGCAGTTTTTACACGACGGGTACGGTTACCCCTTCAGGGCGTCGAGAAAGCCGCAACCGCCCTGGTGTCCCTGATGACGGCGGCGGTCCTGATTCCGGTGATCCCGCAGGTCCTGGCAATGCGCAGCCCCGCCGAGATTCAGCGAAAGGTCGACGAAGCGGTGGACAGTCTGCGCAAGACTCAGGCGCAGCTGATGCAGAACGAAAAAATGGCGGCGCTCGGATCGGTGGTCGCGGGCGTCTCCCACGAGATCAACACCCCGGTCGGCGTGAGCGTCACCGCGGCATCGACGCTGCAGGCTCTTTCAAAAGGCATCGGAGACAAATACGCCGCGTCGACGATGACGCGCACGGATCTCGAACAGTATCTGGCTGCCGCACAGGAGTGTTCCGATATCGTGCTGCGTAATCTGCAGCGTGCCGCAACGCTTATTCAAAGTTTCAAGCAGGTCGCGGTGGACCAGACCGGTGGCCAGCGGCGACAGTTCGAGATGCGCACGTATATCGACGAGGTTCTGCTCAGCATGGCCCCGCAGCTCAAACGATCGCCGCATTCTGTCGAGGTGACTTGCCCGCAATCTCTCAACCTGGATTCCTATCCCGGGGTGATCGCTCAGATTCTGATCAACTTGATCGGAAACTCGCTGATGCATGCCTTTCCTGACGGGCGCGCCGGCCGCATCAGCATTGCAGTCTCGACGCAGGACGATCAGGTCAGGCTGGTCTATATGGATGACGGGATCGGGATCCCGGCGGCCAGTCTTCCACGGGTTTTTGAGCCGTTTTTTACGACGAAGCGCGGCTCGGGCGGCAGCGGACTGGGCCTGCACATTGTCTACAACCTGGTCGGCCAGACACTGGGCGGAACCATCGAAGTAGCCAGCCGTCCCAGCGAGGGCATGCAAGTGAGCATCCTGTTTCCCGTGGTCGGGCCACCCGAGACGGCGCCGAGGAACGATATCGAGACGTCGCTGCGGAACGATACGGCGGTTTCCGCGTCTTGACGCAGCGGCGCTTGCTTCACCTCGACTGGCGCCGGCCGGAGCGGCGGAATTGCACGCATCGTGATGGATCTTTGTATGCTGTCCGCGATTCGTTGACCGCCTTGGGCTACGGGTGTATAACGCCCGCCTTTGCGCTGACGTTCCCAACCCGATTCCTGTGAGTGGTTAGTAAAATGACAGCCAAGAAGGCCGCCAAACCTAAGAAATCCGGATCGAAGAAGGCAGTCGCCGCCAAGGGCGCCGGCGCCTCAGGATTGCTCGGGCGTTTGAAGGGTGCGCTGTCCAAGAAGGCCGTGCCGAAAAAGCCGGCGCCCAAGGACGTAAAGAAGGCTCCGCCAAAGCAGACGGCGCCCAAGCACAAGCCATCAGGTACGAAGAATGCGTCGCCGGCCAAGCCAAAGGCGACTGCGGCGGGCAGCAAGAAGCTGCCGCATGCCGTTCCGGCACCCCACAAGAGTTCGGCAAAGCCGACCACACCGCCACCGGCATCGAAGCCGCAGGCTCCTGTACTGAACAAAATCGTGACCAAAACCGCCGCAAAGAAGACCCGCACCCCGTCATTCGATGGTGGCCTGTCCGAGGACGCTCTCAAGGCGATGTCGGACGACGCGTACATGAACGACACGCAACTGGAGTTTTTCCGGAAGCGACTGCTGCAGATGCGTCAGGAAGTTCTGCAGCGCGAGATGGACGTCAAGGAACGTCTGCACGAACGTGAAATGTTCGCCGATCCGGCGGATCGTGCGACAGCCGAAGAAGAGCACTGGCTGGACTTGCGGTTGCGCGAACGCGAATCCCTGCTGCTGCACAAGATCGACGACGCACTGCGCCGCATCGAGGCCCGGGAATACGGCTATTGCGAGAAGACCGGCGATCCGATCGGCATTCCGCGTCTGCTCGCCCGCCCGACGGCGACGGTATGCGTCGACGTGAAGGGGCAGGACGAACGCGTCGAAGCGCAGTATCGCGATCGCTGATCCGCTTCGTTCCGAAGCGACGACGCCCCGCATCGCGGGGCGTTTCGCTTTAAGAACGGGATCTGGTGCGACCGGCCGGAATCGAACCGGCATGCCGTAAGGCGGCAAATTTTAAGTCTGCTGCGTCTACCAATTTCGCCACGGTCGCGCGGGCCCAGATGGTATCCGAAATGCCTTTCGGACATGCTTATTCACATCCCATGATCGTTTCTGAATTCATGCGCAAACCCTCCGCCGCCATCGTCCCGTTGATGGTCGTTTTGTGTCTCAGCGCCTGCGGCACCAGCAGCGCGCCCTCGCCCGCATCGCCCGATCACGAACTGGCGCCCAGGCCGCTTGCCGACGCCGCCGAACCCTCCGAAATCCGCACGACGCCCAACCCGCTCTGTTTTGCAGACTACATCGGCACCACAGGCCAGCTTCAGGGTCTTCCCGACCCCGGACTCGGCCTGCCGACCGCGATCGACGGCGGCGCGCCGGCGGACCCCGCGGTGGCAGCAACTTTGCCAAGCATCGTGCACCTGCGCGGCACGCAGGAGAGCTACAACGCGACGCACTACTACGCAGTGCGCGACGGCAAGATCTATCTCAAGTCCAATCCCGAGCTGACCGGCGTCGACGAGCCCTGGCGCGAGATGCTGCTGCCGAGTTGCCTGGATGGGCGCGTCAGCGCGCTGTCGGTCGACGGCACCGTGGTGCTCGCGCTCGATGGCGAGCGCTGGATCTACACCCTGGACACCGGTTATTACGGACCGGTGACCACCGGCTGGACGCGGCGCTGGGGCGCGTTCTTCTGGACCGATCCGGGCGAGCAGCTGCCGACGGACGTCGCGCACTGGTCGACTTCGCATCTGTCCGGCGAGGACACGACCTATATCGACAGCGCCGGCCGCGAGCAGGATGTGTTCGGCATCCTCACGCTCTACGCGTTGCGCGGCGACGGGCTGCGCATCACCTACATGGACCCCTGGCTGCCGAGCGACGAGAGCCGCGAAGTCTGCGGACCCGAGCGTGGGACAGTCGCGATGGCGGGCCTGAGCGGCAGCGGTTCGACGGTGATGGTGGTCAGCCGCGAAGGCGAGATCTATACGCGTCTGTACGAGTTCGACGTCTCCGGCGCGAACAGCATGTTCTTCGACTATTCGTGGCAGGACCAGGACGATGTCGCCGCGCCCTTGTTCCAGCTGCCGGCGCCGGACTGGATCCACCACGCGCGCGTCCCCGGCACGATCACCAACCGCGTGAGTCTGCGCAAGCTGCCACCGGATACGGTTCACCGCATCATGCGCGTCGAAGGTCAGGACACCGCCGGCAATACCGGATATTGGGAGAAGGATCTGACCGATCAAGCTTGGCGTTTCGTCCGCACCGATGCGCCGCTGCTCGGCGAAAGGCTGCCCCTTTCCGGCCCCCACCGCTACGCGCCGGAAGACAGTACCTATTCCGGTCAGATCGAGGGCTGGGACGCCGAAGTGGCCGACTTCAATCCCTACTGCTCCCCTGCCCGGCTGCGCGTGCACATCGGCGACGGCGATCCGCTCGATCTGATCCTGCATACGACCGATGGCCTGCGCCAGGAACGTCGCGCACGCGGCCTGACTGCGCAGCCGCATGTCTACCGCAGCGCCATCGAAGTGCCCAGGACGCTGTGGAACGATCGCGCGAATCTGCCCACGCCGATTCGCGATTTCATCGCGCAACATTTCGGCGAGCAGCGCTTCCTCACCGGCCCGTTGTCGGCGACACCCGGCACGCTGCAGATCACCATGCCGTGCTGGACGCTACATCGTCCCACCGACATCCCGGACGCCCTGCTTCCTTCGGCGCCGCCGGACCTGGGCATCTACGTTGCCGAACTGCGATCGGCTGAAGAAGAAGGCCGCACTCCCGGCGTGTGCCCGCCTTAGTTCGATCCCGGCGTCACCAAGGGCTGCGACAGAATCCATAAGCCCGCGGTGGTGAACAAGACCATCAGTGCCAGCATCGGCAGTTGCGAGACGACTGCGCGACGGCGGTCGTTGAAGGTTCGCAGCGCCACCTGGTGCGCCAGATACACACTGACGACGTGGCCGGCGACGATGAGCCCGACCTGCACATGCCACACCGTGCCCAGGTCCGGAATGATCGCGCGCTGCAGCCAGTGCGCAGTGCCGAACAGATTCCATCCACGTCCCAGAGGATCGGAAGCGAGGCTGACGATCTTCACGCCTTGCGTCTGGATCAGCGTGTAGTAGTGCGTGATGTTGTAGACCAGCGCAATCGGCAGCAGCGTTGGCGCAAAGCGCAGCGCCAGTACGCGGACCGGGTGCCCCCTGCCCGCGCATCGCTGCATGAGCCACACGAAAGCGAGGTAGATCGCCAGATAGACGAAAGGCGAAGCGAACAGCCAGAAGGACTGCCAGTACAGAAACAGCTGACGCATCGCAGGATAGGCCGCCAGCGGATTGCTGCCGACCCAGTGCTGCAAACCGGCTTGGTACAGGTCCAGCCAGAACAGGCGCTGCCAGGCCGCCGTCTCGCGCAGTCCGTCAAAAGCGGTCGACGAGAGCATGAACAAGGTGAACACGAGCATGCCGATGTTCTCGGCCGGGGCTTCGAGCACGCCGGTGAACGGCAGGCGCAAGCGAACGCGCAGCTGCCCTGCCTGATCAGGCTCCAGTGCGACCGGTGCCAGGGTCGCGATCAGTCGCAGGAACAGACCGAAGAACTCACAGTAACGAAACCAGTCGCGCGCTCCGAACAGGCCCACGCCCACCAGATTGACGAAGCTGTACCCACTGAGGATCACGGCCAATGTATAGGGCCCGGTCCCGCCAAAAAGCTCGATCCAGATGAATGCGCCGTACAGCGCCACGGCCGGCCAATACCCCAGACGAGCCGGATAGCGGTATCGCCCCGCGGCATAGGACTTGAACGGCATGGCCAAAGCATCGGCCAGCACGCGCCAGGGATTGATCAGCGCGTAGACATCGCCGATCAGCGCGGACAGATAAGCCAGGCCGAGGACGAACCAGATCCAGAAGAACGTCATGTTGAAGTTGCCGTAGGGGCTCGGCGTGCCGGCAAAACCGGTCACCAGGCACAGCAGCAGTCCCGCCAGGCTCAGGCCTTTCAAGACGGCGGGGACCTTCAACGTCCGCGCCCGGCGGAACGAGCGGCTGTCCGTCACGTCGACTGCCCGGTAGCCGGGTCGCTGCGAGGCGGTGGACGCGAAATAGCCGACGACGAGAAACGAGGCGACCAGCGTCGCGGCGGCGCCCCAGGCGTACAACCAGAACGGCACCGGCAGGTTGTAGGCGCGCCCGAACGAGTGTGCGAGGACGGGCGGCGGGAGCAGCGCTGCTGCGGCGAAGGCAGTGCAGCGGATCAGCGTGGTTTGAAGCGCCCACATTCTCGGCGTACTCGAATTTTTACTATATACGGAACCGTGCCTGCCGATTACGCTCTCCGATTGGCTGTCGAACGACATTAGAAACTTGAGGAATCCATGGGTCGCATTCTGTCTTTACTCGTCGCGTCTTCCCTGTTTTTCGGCCTGAGTGCCTGCATCGGGAAAGGCGAGCGTGATCAGGGGGGCAACGCCCCGCCACAGTGTACCGATCAGCTTGATAACGACAGCGATGGACTGACGGACTTCCCCGCCGACCCTGGCTGCGCCAATGCGACGGATACCGACGAAACCGATCCGCCACCGGCGCCGGTGTGTTCGGATGGGCTCGACAATGACGGCGACGGGCAGGCCGATTTCCCGGCCGACCCCGGCTGCAGCGCCACGAGCGATGGCGACGAAACCGATCCCCCCGCGCCGTCGGCGTGCTCGGATCAGGCCGATAACGACAGCGACGGACTGACGGACTTCCCCGCCGACCCCGGCTGCAGCTCGGCGAGCGACACCGACGAAGCCGATCCGGTCGCCCTGCCCGCCTGTGCCGACGGCGCCGACAACGACAGCGACGGCCTGACGGACTTCCCCGCCGATCCGGGCTGCGAGAGTGCGGCGGACACCGACGAAGCCAACCCGGTGCAGGCCGCGACGCGCACGCGCTACGCGATGGCCAGCACGACCAATGGCCAGTGCTGGGCACTCAAGGCCAACGGCACCGGCAATTATGTTGTTCGCAACAGCACGACTTATGCGGCGACCGCGACCGACATCGCCAACGCCGAGCCCTTCTATCTGAAGCCGACGGCGCTCGGGAAATATGCCTTCTACAACCGCAACCGCCAGCTGATGACGGCGACGGCACCGACGCTTGGCCACGTCGCCAGCGCGGAAGCGACCGACGCCGCCGAATGGACGGTCGTCGGTGTGGGCGACACGACCGCGTACCCGCCGACGCCGGCCATCGACCAGGAGCCGACCCCCGAGCAGGTCGCGGCGTACCACGATTTCGTCGATCCCGATCTTGCGTTCTCGGCGTTCACGATCGCGTCCGCGGTGGACGCGCACGTCGCCGTCGACAGCGGCACCGGCGCGCTGGCACTGGTGACGTCCGGCAGCAATCCCGCCAACGAGAGTTTCAGCTTCGAGCCGCTCACGGGCTGCTCCGAGTATCCGGAGGCGTCGAGCAACTTTAGCGGCACGCCGTTCAAGGGCACGCAGTCCGACGGCACCGTGCTCGGCCACGCCGACGTGCACGTGCACATCAGCGCCACGACCTTTCTCGGCGGAGCGCATTGGGGTTCGCCCTATCACAAGTTCGGCGTCGAGCACGCGCTGGGCGATTGCAGCGTGCAGCATGGCCCCAGCGGCCAGCTCGATCTGCTGGGGGGTGTTTACACGCAAGACCCGGATGGC
The DNA here is from genome assembly GCA_041659605.1 of Sinimarinibacterium sp. GTDB lineage: Bacteria > Pseudomonadota > Gammaproteobacteria > Nevskiales > Nevskiaceae > Solimonas. Next base: position 8,426 of record JBAZXW010000024.1, read on the forward strand.
CATGCCACCGACGGTTGGCCCACCTTCACCGAGTGGCCGTCGCGCGGCAACCTCACGCACGAGGCGATCTACTGGAAATGGCTGGAGCGCGCCTGGGCCGGCGGCCTGCGCGTGGTGGTCAACGACCTCGTCGACAACGAGACGCTATGCGAGCTGCAGCGTAATGCCATCAACGAGCCTACCCGCGACTGCAACTCCATGAACACGGCGGGCCAGCAGGTCGGCACGATGTACGGCATGCAGGACTACATCGACGCGCAGTACGGCGGCCGCGGCAAGGGCTTCTTCCAGATCGTGCACGATGCCGACGAAGGGCGCTCGGTCATTGAAGACGGCCATATCGCGGTCGTGCTCGGCATCGAGATTTCCGAGGTGTTCAACTGCAAGCTCAACTACAACCCGCTGCGCACCCAGCATCCGTACGACGAAGACGGCTCCGGCGGCACCGAGAACTCCTATACGTGCACGATGGAGGAAGGCCAGCCCAATTCCATCCTGACGCAGATGCAGCGCATTCACGATTGGGGCGTGCGCCAGGTGATCTCGATCCACGAGTTCGACAACGCCTTTGGCGGAAACGGCATCTTCGACGGCCTGATCCTCAACCTCGGCAACCGCGAGGACACCGGTGGCATCCCGTCCGGCGACATCGCGACGTTGACTTCTCAAATCACCGGTGACTTCAACCCGGAGCTGTTCCAGGCCTTCGTCGAAAATCTGCCTGCGTCGGAAACGCCGACCGGCGAGTGGTGGACGACCTACGACTGCCCGGTCGAAGACAGCACGCCCGGCTTCAGCGGCTATCTGTGGGGCAGCTCCGGTGGCTCGGCGCAGAGCTACCTGTCGCCGCCGCTGTGTATGCCGCTGGGTCAGGACGGTCGTTCCGGCGGTCCCACGCCCTGCTATCCGTCGGGCGTCGCGCAGTGCAACGCACGCTGGATGACGCCGATCGGCCAGTACGCCTACGGCAAGATGATGGAGATGGGCTTCATCCTCGATTGGGATCACATGGAAATGGGCATGAAGACCCAGTTCCTGGAGCTCACCGAGGCGCAGGACCCGGTCTATCCGATCGTGTCCACGCACGGTACCTTCGGCGGCACGACCGTGGACCAGGCCACGCGCCTGCTGCGCGACGGCGGATATCTCTATCCGAGCAACGGTTCCAGTCGCGGCTTCCGCGATGACATGGACGAGACCGCGCAGATCTACGAGGCGGCGATGGCCGGCCGCGAACCCGCGCAGCGCCTGCTGTTCGGCTTCGGCTACGGCACGGACACCAACGGCCTGTCGGCGCAGAGCGGACCGCGCGGGGAGTTCGACGAGGATAAGGCGGTGGTCTACCCGTTCGTCCTCTTTGGCGGCGAGCCTTTCGACAGCCTGTCGAACTTCGATGGCATCAGCCCGGTGAGCTTCGCGCAGCCGAGCAGCAACGACGCTGACGGGAACGTCAAGCGCACCTGGCACGAAGACATCGACGGAAATGCCCACTACGGCCTGTTGAGCGATTACATCCAGGAAGTCCGCCTGGAAGGCAACGCGGACCACATCAAGCACCTCTACAACTCGGCCGAGGTGTACCTGCAGACGTGGCAGCGCACGCAGGCCGCGAGCGCTGCAATCCAGGCCCACGGCCTCAAGGCACCGCCAGCGACGATGCTGCGTGCCGCGCCGCCGGTCGGCGACTTCGCGCCCTGACGCAGGAGAGCTGATGGAACGTGCCCGGACTGTTCGCAGTCCGGGCATTTTCATGCACCAGGCAAGTGCCCGGTTGGCCAGATAGATGGCGGCGTGGATCAGTGTGCCGCCGCGCGAGCCTGCGTGCGGGGCTCCTTGCGTGAGATGCCGCTGATTGCGCGGCCGACGCGCGCGGAGTTTTCAAACCGCGCGAGATCGCCGATCGCCACGATACCGACGAGGCGCTTGTTCTTCTTGCTGATGACCGGCAAGCGCCGGATCTGGGTCTCCGCCATGATCCGCGCAACGTCCTCGGTATCGTCGTCCTCGTAGCAGTAGTGAATGCCGGGGGTCATCACCTCGCGCAGCTTGCTTGTCGGACCTCTGCCCTCGCAGAGCCCGCGCACGACGATATCGCGGTCCGTGACCATGCCGATCAGCCTGTCGCTCTGCGCGATCGGAATGATGCCGACGTCGCACTCGGCCATCAGCTTCGCTGCGTCCTGGAGCGAATCGTCCGGGCTCAGAAGCTTGACGCCGTTGCTCATGCACTCGCTGACTTTCATGACTGTCTCCTTCGTGATGCGGTTGTTCAGCGCTCGTCCGAGCGCAGCGCAAACTCGTTGCCATTCAACAGGCCGTCGTCGTTCGCATCCAGCTTCTCGAAGTTCTGACGCAACGCGACGTCGCTGCGGACCTCGTCCTCGCTCAAGCCACCGTTGGCGTCGACGTCCAGTTCGCCGAAGCGGCTTTCCATGTTCGTCTCTACGCCAACGGCTGCACGCGGCACTTCGGCGGGCAGCGCCTCATCGCCGGCGCCCGGCACGTCGTTCTCGATCGGCTGCGGCGGATCGATATCCGTCGTGGTCGGCGGAGTGACTTGTGCGTACAGGGCGAGGCTGGCCAGCGCCGCCAGCGTCGTCGCTCCGATCAAATTCCAATCCGGTCTTTTCCTCATCTGCAGGGTCTCCATCCATTCATGCCGGCCTTCCGGCCATGCCGGTTGCGTCGGCGGGTATGTCTGGCGCTTTTCGCCATCGCCCGATCTTCAGCACACGCCATGCCTGCGCCGTGCAAATGGACGAAGCGTGGTGCGCGTCCGTGCAAGCTGCATCCATTCGCGGCGCGCGGCATGCGGATTGCAGTGCAGCGGCCCTCGCAAGGGCCGCCGCGCGACCGCGGCACGCGGGCTGCTGGCGCGGAGTCGTACGTTTTGTGGAGCAAGCGATATGACCCCTACCCAAAGTCAGATCGTTGGAGAACCCGCCTGATGAAGACCGTAACGTGGTGCGCGCGGCCCGCCCTGCTGATCCTGCTGGTGCCCGCCTTTTGCGCCTGCCAGGACGCCGGCCGCAATCCGGCGACGAGCTTGACAGCGACGCAGGCCGCCGTCGAAACGCAGCGCGCGGCAGAATGGCGGATGGCGCAAACCGTCGCCGATGGCGAACAAGCTGCGCCCGCGGCGGGCATTTCCTCTGCGGACGCCGCTTTCATGATCGAGGCGGCGCTGGAAAGCGCCTATGAGATCAGCGTGGCGCAGCTGGCGCTGAGCAAGGGCGATCACCCCACCGTGCGCGCGTATGCCGAGATGACCCTCCGCGACAACGCGCGCGTGGCTGTCGCCCTGGAAGCGCTGGCGGAAACCAAGCGGGCGCGCTTGTATCTGCATCCCGATCCGGTCCACGTGGAGCGCCTGGTTCACCTGCGCCAGCAGCGTGACGGCTATGCGTTCGACGTCGAATACGCCGGCCTGATCGGGCGCAGCCACGACAGCGCGATCAGGCTTTATGAACGGGCGCTTGAGCAGACGCACGATGCGGATATCCGCGATTTCGCGGACAGCGCATTGCAGTTGCTCCGCAGCCGCCAGGACGAAATCGAAATGGTCGGCGCCGACGGAGACGCCTAGGCGCCAGGTCGGCGGCCATGGACCAGGCGCCCAGTCGTCAGTTCTTCAGATGCCCTGCCACTCGAAGTAGACGCGCTGGGTCTGCTGCGGCTGGACGTGCACCGTCTGTGACTGCTGCTTGCCGTCCAGCGAGGCCGTGACCTCGTAGACGCCGCGTGGCAGATCGATGAGCATCAAAGGCGCCTTGGCATGGGCATCGAGCAGCTGGGTGCCGTCCTTGGTCTCAATGCTGACATCGACATCCGTGGTGTAGGAGTGAGCGCCGTCCAGATACTCGGAGAAGCTGAGCATCAAGGGATAGCCATCGCTCGCCGCGCGCATCGCCTGGGCCTCGTCGCTGCCGATGCCGCCTTCACGGTAGCTGACGTCACCGGTATCCCGCTCCGCCGGCAACGTGTCGTCGGCCATCGCCGTGCCGCCGCCGAGTGCCGCCACCGCCGCCAGCAAGGCCGCGCGCATTGCGGCTGGCCATGGGCAATGAATGGCGCACTTTGACAACCGCTTCATGTCGTTCATATCCACCTCCGTTTACAAGCACCGTTTACAGGCGCGAGTGACAGGCGCGAGTGGGTCTCACGCCGCCTCGAACCTGCCCTCACAGCGGCAAGCGCCGTGCCTGCCGATGCCGCGCAGTCATCTCCAGCGCCACGTATCCCACCGCGGCGATCGTCAACGGCACGAGGTAGTAGATCGCGCGGAACGCGATCAAAGCGGCGAGCACGGCGGCCTGCCGCTCGCCGATCGACATCAAGACGCTCGCTTCGAGCACGCCGAGATTTCCGGGGACGTGCGTCACCGCGCCGATCAGGCTCGCCAGCAGCAGCACGGCCAGCACCTGCGGAAACGGCAGCTCGGGCGGAAGCAGCTGCGCCAGCGTCGCGGCGATCAGCAACCAGCTGCCGCTCGAAAGCGCAAGCTGCAGCACTGCGGTTGCAGGGCGTGGCGGATCGAGCGACAGCGCGTGCAGCCGCGCCGCCCATGGGCGCGGAGCGCCGGCGGCGCACAGCCACAGATACGCGGCGACCAGCGCCAGCAGCGCCGCGCCGACAGCCTGCGCGGCTGCCGGCGCGAGCGGCCATTGCGGAAACTGCGGCGGCCACACGGTCAGCACGATACCGCCGAGCAGAGCGAATCCGGCCCAGTTGGCGACAATCGAAAACATGATGATGCGGAACACCTGGCGCGCGTGCAGCGCGAACCGCGTATACAGCCGCATGCGCAGGGCCCAGCCGCCGACCAGCGCCCCGAGATTTGTCGAAAACGTGTAAGCGATGAAGTTGATCGCGAAGGTGCGGGCCGCTGGCAGGTCGCTGCCGGCGTGACGCCGGCCGATGACGTCGTAGCTGGCCGCGGCCGCGTGTCCCAGTGCCGCGAGCATGCCAGCCGCAAGCAGCGTGATGGTCTGGTAAGCACCCAAGGCATGGCCCACCGCTGGCCAGTCAATAGCACTGAACGTCGATGCAAACAGCACGGCGACGATGCTGAAGAACAGCACACCTGCGATGCGCCCCAGGCTGATCCAGTGCACGCGCCGCGACGCCTTCACCGAAGTCCGGCATCGCCCGGCCTGCGCAGGTCTTCCGTTTCCCATCAGCAAGGTGGCAGCAAGCTGCGTACCCGGCGCATCACCGCGCTTCAGCGGTCATTCATTGCCCGGGCGAAACCCTGAGGCCTCTCGCACACCGACGCGGGCGCATATGAACTCAACACCCAAGCAAGATACGGCACCGGGCGGCTCCGCGGCCGGCCGCGCGCCGCTTGTGTTCAAGGTGCTGACGCTCAACATGCACAAGGGTTTCAGCTTTCTCAATCGTCGCCTGGTTCTGCACGAACTGCGCGAGGCCGTCCGCGATGCCGGCGCCGAGATCGTGTTCCTGCAGGAAGTCGTCGGCGCGCACGAAGGGCATGCGGCCCGCCATGCGCTCTGGCCAAAGACCCCCCACTACGAGTTTCTCGCCGACCAGATCTGGCGGGACTTCGCGTACGGCCGCAATGCCGTCTATCCCAAGGGACATCATGGCAACGCCCTGCTGTCCAAGTTTCCGATCGTCAGCCATCGCAACCACGACATCTCGGGCGACGATCGCGACGAGCGCCGCGGCCTGCTGCATTGCGTGGTCGACCTGCCCGGACCGGCGCCCCGGCTGCACACGATCTGCGTCCATCTCGGCTTGTTCGCATCCCAGCGCCGGCGCCAACTCGGCCTGCTGTGTGGTCTCGTCGAAAGCGGCGTGCCGGATGACGCGCCGCTGGTCATTGCCGGCGATTTCAACGACTGGCGGATGGAAGTGCACCGCACGATGCGTTGCGAGGGCTTGAAGGAAGTCTTCGTCGCGACCTGCGGCGCGGCGGCGCGCAGTTTCCCGGCGCGCTGGCCGCTGCTCAGGCTCGATCGCATCTACATCCGCAATCTGGGCATTTGCGACCACGCCGTCCTGGCGCTGCGCCCCTGGTCCCATCTGTCCGACCACGCCGGACTGCTCGCGGAGATCGCCGCATGAACGCACTCGCCTGGACTTTCGGAAACCGCGTGCGCCTGCTGGAAAACGGCGAACAGTATTTTCCCGCGGTCTGCGCGGCGATCCGCTCCGCCCGCCGCGAGGTGTTGCTGGAGACTTTCATCCTGTTCGAGGACAAGGTCGGCCGCGAGCTGCAGGCCGCGCTCATCGCCGCCGCCTCCCGCGGAGCCGCCGTCGACGTCACCGTGGACGGATACGGCTCTTCGGATCTGTCGGACGGCTTCCGCGAAGAACTGGCCCGGGCCGGCGTGCGCCTGCATGTGTTCGATCCGAGGCCGCGCCTGTTCGGCCTGCGCACCAATGCGCTACGCCGTCTGCACCGCAAGCTGGTCGTGATCGATCGCCGTCACGCGTTCGTGGGCGGCATCAACTATGCGGAGGACCAGCTGGCCGAGTCCGGGCCGCTGGCCAAGCAGGATTACGCGGTCGAGGTGGAGGGCCCCGTCACCGAGCACATCCGCGCGCTGATGATGTCGGCGCTGGCGGGACAGTGGCGTGCGCCTTTCGCTTCGCCCACGCTCCCGGCCGTGGTCGCGCCCGGCGCGAGGATCGTCCTCGCGGCGCGCGACAACCATCGCCACCGCGACAGCATCGAGAAACACTACTGCGCGGCAATTCGGACTGCGCGTCGCGACGTATTGATCGCGAACGCGTATTTCTTTCCGGGCTATCACCTGCTTCGCGAACTCCGCATGGCAGTCCGGCGCGGCGTTCGCGTCCGCCTGATTCTCCAGGGCATGCCCGACCGGCCACTGATGCGACGGGCGGCGCGCGCGCTTTACAACTTTCTGCTGCGCGGCGGCGTCCACATCTACGAGTATCGCTTGCGCCCGTTTCACGGCAAGGTCGCCGTCGTCGACGGCGACTGGGCGACCGTCGGTTCCAGCAACCTCGATCCGCTCAGCCTGTCGCTGAACCTCGAAGCCAACCTGGTGATCCAGGACCGGACCTTCAACGGCATCCTCAGGGATCGCCTCGAACACTTGCTGCATGAGCATTGCGAGACGGTCGACCCCGGGAGCGTACCGCGTCACGGCACGGGACGCCGCCTGCTGACCTCGTTGGTATTTCACGTCGCGCGGCGCTTTCCGGTGTGGATCGGATGGCTGCCGCTGCGCGCACAGCGGGCGGTGCGCGTGCAAGCCGACGCCGCCGTGCAGGAAAAGTCCCGACGAGCCGCGTGAGCGCTCAGGCGCGGCCGCGCAATTCGGCCGGCGGCAGGCGCAACATATGGCGGTATTTCGAAACCGTGCGCCGCGCGATGCCGATGCCTTGCGCTCGCAGCTGTGAGGCGATGTCGACGTCCGACAGGCGCGCCTCCGGACGCTCCTCGGCGATCAATTCCTGGATCAGCGCGCGAACTGCGGTGGCCGAGCACGCCCGCCCCGAGCGCATCGGCAGTTCGCGCGAGAAGAAATGCCTGAACGGCAGGCACCCGCGCGGCGTCTGCATGTGCTTGTTGCCGCTGGCCCTGGACACTGTGGACTCGTGCAGTCCCAGTTCGTCCGCCACTTCGCGCAGCATCATCGGCTTGAGCGCGACATCGCCGTAACGGAAGAAGGCGCTCTGCCTGCGGACGATCTGTTCGGCGACGCGGTGGATGGTCTCGAAACGCTGCTCGGCGTTGCGCAGGAACCAACGCGCTTCCTGCAGCTGCGCCGCCATCGCGGGGTGCCCTCCGCGGCCGCATCCGCGCAGCAGATCGACGTAGCGCTGATTGAGCCGTGCGCGCGACCGCAATGCGGGATTGAGCAGCGCAACGTAGCGGCCGCGACGCCGCACCACCAGCACATCAGGGATCACGTAGTCGGGCGCCTTGGCCGAATAGCGGCTGCCCGGATGGGGATCGAGACGGCGGATCATGGCCACGGCGGCGCACAGCTCGCCTTCGCCGCAGGCAAGCCCGCAGCGCAGCGTCTCCAGACCGCGCCGTGCGAGCGCGTCCAGGTGTTCGTCGACGATGGCCCGCGCGACCTGCCGCGTGCGCTCATCGCCGTCGAGCGCCTGCAGCTGCAGGCGCAGGCATTCCGCAAGATCGCGCGCGCCGACACCCGGCGGATCGAATTGCCGGATCAGCGCAAGCGCGCGATCGGTCTCCACGTGCGACAGCGGCGGGTCGATGTCGAGCGCGCGCAGCGAGCCGGCGATGTCGTCGCGCAGATAGCCGTCGTCGTCCAGCGTCTCGATCAGGACTTCCGCGGCCAGAGTCGTGCGCGGGTCCTGCCGCGACGCGTACAGCTGGGTGCGCAGATGGTCCCGCAAGCCGCGGGGCTGCGCCGTTCGCGTCAGATCGCCGCCGTCTTCGCCGCTGCCGGCCGGTGGCGCCATGCGCTCGAAGGCGCTGCCCAGGGTCGGCAGACCGTCATCGTCACCCTCCACCTCCGCTGACGCACGGTCCGGCGTGTCGGTCTCGTCGAGAAACGGGTTGCTGCCCAGGGATTCCTGCAGCTCGGTCTCGAAGTCCGCCGCCGACAGCTGCAGCAGCCGGATCGCGTGCTGCAGCCTCGGCGAGAGGGACGGGCTTTGTCGCATGGACATCGACAAGGCTGTATTCACGTCGCGCGTTCCTCCGTGGCTGTTGTTCCGCCGGGTGGCATCGATAAGCCACGCAACGCGGATGCCAGCCGTCAACGACCGCGGCGGGCACTGAGAATGCAGGTGTTTTGCTTCATGACCCGGCGGCCGTGGCGCGTGCGGGCGGGCAATTCGCAGATGCGCGGGGGCGCTGACTTTCATTCTGCACGACGCCTGCACACCTGCGTCACTCGGTGTGCGGCTGCGCGCCCTCTTGGGTCGCGTAGCCACGGCGCTTGCGATAGAGCGTCGAACTGTCGATCTTGAGAATTCTCGCCGCGGCTTCCAGTGAAGGCGACGTGCTGACGATCGCTTCGATATGCGCGCGCTCGAGCGCCTGCAGGCTGACGGCGTCTCCGGCACGCAGGCCGCTGGCGGGCGGCGGACGTTCGCGCCCGAACGGCAGATGCTCGGGGCGTATCGCGTCCGTATCGCTGACGATGACCGCACGCTCCACGGCGTTGTGCAGTTCGCGCAAGTTGCCCGGCCAGCTGTGTGCGTTCAGTAATGCCACCGCGTCGGCGGAAAAAGCCCGCGCCGGCCGGTCGTACCGACGCGCCATCCTCAGCAGCAGGTGCTCGGCGATCGGCAGGATGTCCTCGCGCCGATCGCGCAGCGCCGGCAGCGTGATGCTGACGATGTTGAGCCGGTAGTAAAGGTCTTCGCGGAACTTGCCCTGCGCGATCATCTCGCCAAGGTTGCGGTTCGTCGCCGCGATCAACCGCACGTCGGCGGTGCGCGTATGCGGCTCACCGACACGTTCGTATTCCTGGTCCTGCAGGAATCGCAGCAGCTTGGGCTGCAGCGCCAGCGGCAGATCCCCAACCTCGTCGAGAAACAGCGTGCCGCCCTCCGCAACCTGGACGCGCCCCTGCCGGTTGTCGGTTGCCCCGGTGAAGGCGCCGCGCACATGGCCGAACAGCTCGCTGGCGAGCAGCTCCGCCGACAGCGACGGACAGCTCACCGGCGCAAAGACGGCCTCGCAGCGGCGGCTCCAGCGATGGATCGCCCGTGCCAGAACCGTCTTGCCGGTACCGTTCTCGCCCAGCATCAGCAGCGTGGCCTCGGTATCGGCGACGCGGCGCGCGAGTTCCAGCGCCAGACGCATGGCGGGGCTCGCCGTGTCGGCGGGCTCGTATCCAATGACGTCGTCGTGCTCGCCTTCGAGGCTGCGGACCCGCTGCTCCAGGCGTCGCGTCGCCAGCTGCTGGCCGACGGCGTGCAGCAGTTCCTCCGGCGGGCAAGGCTTGGTCAGATAGTCCGCGGCGCCGGCGCGGATCGCGGCGATGGCCGCCGCGGCATCGTTCGCCGCCGTCACCATGACCACGCGCATCCACGGCGCCGCCTCGCGCAGCTGCGGCAGCAAATCCAGACCGGACTCCTCGCCCAGATGGACATCGAGTGCACACACGTCGAAAACCGAGCGTTGCACCGCCGCGTCAGCCTCGGCGCCGGTGTGCGCGACCACGACCTGGTGCCCGGCGTCCTCGAGCGCGCGCCGGAACGCACGCAGCACCGCCATATCGTCGTCGATCAGCAGGACTCTGCCTGCAGCGCTATCGGATGGCATCGTCGGCCTCGCTCCGTTCCAGAGATCAAGGCCCCCACATCTGCACCCACCGACTCAAATGCCGAAGCAGACCTGCTGCAACGCGCATCCACCCGCCTGCCCACTATGCCGCAGACTGCAGTTCCGCGGTAGGCCATCGTGCGTTTTGCACGGTTTTCAGGCCCGGGAACGCCGCGTTGACGACGAGATGTGCAGCAGGCTCGCTACGTGCTGTCCCCGTCATGTCTAAACCCCGTCGGAGCCGCCCATGACCATCCGTCACCCCGCAACCTTCCAGCTGCCCGGCGCGGGCGGTCTGCAAAGCTTCCGCACGCGTGCGGCCATGGCGGCCGCCTTGGTGTTGGCCCTTGCGGCAACCGCAGCGTGCCGCGAATCGGCACCTTCGCCCGGCACGCCAGCACCGACGCCGTACGTCGACAGCTCCCGACCGGCGTACCAGCCGGCACCGCCGCAAAACGCGTCGCCAGCCGCCTCGCCAGATCCCGCAGCGGCCGGCACTCCGACCGCCGCGCCAACACCCGGGAGCAGGATCCCATGAACTCGACCTCCTACCCGATCCGATTCCCGACGGCCGGCGCCGCACTGCTGGCGCTGGTCGCCGCGCTCGCGCCCGCCGGCGTGCAGGCGGCGACATCGCCTCTCGACGAGCCCGGCTTGCTGCTCGGCGGCGGCATCGGCTACCACCGCATCAACAGCGAGGACTTCCCCGAGGACGGCGACGATCTCAAGGACGAACGCGTCGGCTACAAGGGCATTGCCGGCGTGCACCTGAGCGAGATCTTCTCAATCGAAGGGCAGTACATCGACTTCGGCACCGCCGAGGATGGCGACAATCGCGTCGATGCAAGCGGCTGGACCGCGGGCGCCACCTTGAAAGTGCCGGTGTTCCCGCGGATTTATCCATACGCCAAGGCTGGCGCGCTGTTCTGGGATGCCGACGGACGATCCGCGGCCATCAACGCCAGCGACAACGGCACCGATTTCACCTACGGCGTCGGCGTTCAGTTCAACCTGACGGACTTCCTGCAGCTGCGCACCGAATACGAGCGCTTCGAGCTGAGCGACACCGGCGTGGACATGGGCTCGGCGAACCTGGTGTTTTCGTTCGACTGAGTGCTGGCGGTCGCATCACCGTTGGGGTTCGCGATGCTCCCCCCAACCGCGATTTACGGCTTTACGGCGGACGGGTCCGAGTCGGGCCTGCGGTCGCGAGCCGCACGATCATCATCCGCTTCGTCCACCACCGACGGCGGCGGGGGTTCCGGCGGCTCGTTGTCACGCCGGGGCCTGATCTCCGCGTCCAGCGGCGGCGCCGGTGCGGGCGGCTCCTTGCTGTGATTCGCGCCGGGATTCAAACGTCGCTTGTCTTTCATGGATCGCCTCCGATGCTGCGCAGTGATTGCCGGGATCTTTATGGCGAGCACGCAACCGGCGTGCCCGCGACGAGGTCGGCGGACAACTGGAGTGAACGCAAGGAGAACTGCTGAAAGTGGAGGCTAGGGTCGGAATTGAACCGGCGTACGCGGATTTGCAGTCCGCTGCATGACCACTCTGCCACCTAGCCCCGGGCGCGGAAGGCGGCGATTGTAGCAGCCGTCCGGAACAAAAAACCCCGAGGAGGTCCTTCGGGGTTCGTCAAACTGGAGCGGGAAACGAGATTCGAACTCGCGACCTCAACCTTGGCAAGGTTGCGCTCTACCAACTGAGCTATTCCCGCGTGAGGAGGCGCATTTTACTGGGCGTCTGCCCCAAGTCAAGCAAAAAAATCAGCCCGATTCGCGCATCAGCGGCCATGCGGCGCGCAGGTAAACGACCATGCTCCAGATGGTCAGCGCGGCGGCGACGAACAGCAGCACGTAGCCGAGGTCGTACCAGTTGATGCCGAAGGTCTCGATCTGCCAGATCATCATGCCGATCGCGATCATCTGGAAGGCGGTCTTCCACTTGCCGACCCAGCTCACCGCGACGCTGGTGCGCTGCCCGAGTTCGGCCATCCATTCGCGCAGCGCGGAGATGGTGATTTCGCGGCCGATGATGATCGCCACCATCAGCGCGAGCATGCCGCTGGGCTGCGCGTGCAGCAGCATGACCAGGCAGACCGCGACCAGCAGCTTGTCGGCGACGGGATCAAGAAAAGCGCCGAACTTGCTGGTCTGGTTCCAGCGCCGCGCCAGCCAGCCGTCGAACCAGTCGGTGATGCCGGCCATCGCGTAGAGCACGGTGGCGACCTGCCGCGAATAAGGCAGGTCGATGTAAAACAGCACGAGCACGACCGGAATGACGGCGACCCGCATCAGCGTCAGAAACAGCGGCAGCGTCAGTTTCACAGCTTAAAACCCGGGTTCCGTGAACAGGTAGGTGCGCCGCAAGGATAGCGGAGCGCAAGGCTGTGCACTAATGGAAATGGGCATAGATGCGCTCGGCCAGCGTGTGCGACACGCCCTCGACCCGTGCCAGATCGTCGATGCCGGCCCGTTTGAGCTGGGCGAGGCCGCCGAAGGCGCGCAGCAGCGCCCGGCGCCGCGCCGGTCCCAGGCCTTCCACTTCGTCCAGGCCGGAGGTCAGGCGCGCCTTGTCGCGGCGACCGCGGTGTCCGGTGATGGCGAAGCGATGCGCTTCGTCGCGGATGCGCTGGATCAAGTGCAGCGCCGGCGAATCGGCGGGCAGCCGCAGCGGCTGGTCCTGTTCGGGAAGGATCAGTTCCTCCAGGCCGGGCTTGCGCGTCGGCCCTTTGGCGATCGCGACGACGCGCAGATCGACGATCTCCAGCGACTCCAGTGCTTCGAGCGCGGCATTGAGCTGTCCCTGTCCGCCGTCGATGAACAGCACGTCCGGCAGCTGTCCCTGCCCGCTCTTGGCCTTGGCGAAGCGACGCTGCACCGCCTGGTGAATGGCCGCGTAGTCGTCGCCCGGCGTGATGCCCTCGATGTTGAACTTGCGATAAGCCGCCTTGAGCGGGCCGCTGTCGTCGAAGACGACGCAGGACGCCACGGCGCGCTCGCCCTGCGTATGCGAGATATCGAAGCATTCGAGCCGCCGCGGCGGCTGGTCGAGATCCAGCGCCCGCTGCAGTTCGAGCAGGCGTTCGTCCATGCTCGCCGCTTCGAGCAGGCGGGCGGACAACGCCTGCTGCGCCGTCTGCTGTGCCATCTCCAGCAGGCGCAGCTTGATGCCGCGCAAAGGCTTATGCAGGTGGATGCGCCGCCGGGCATGCTGGCTCAGCGCTTCCTCCAGCAGGCCGGCATCGTCCAGTGCGTGGTCGAGCAGGATTTCCGCCGGCGGCACCTGCTGCAGGTAGTGCTGGCTCAGGAAGCTTTCCAGCAGCTCTTCCGGCGGTGTTTCCGGCGGATGCTTGGGGAAATGGCTCTTGTGGCCCAGATTGACGCCATCGCGTACCGACACCACCGTCACGCAGCTGCTGCCGGGATGCGGCGCGACGACGATGACGTCGACGTCGTCGGCACCACCGGTCATCGCCTCGTTCTGGCGCACGCGCTTGAGTGCGGCGATCTGGTCACGCAGGCGCGCGGCCAGCTCGAATTCCAGGCTCTCCGCCGCCCGCTCCATCTCGACGCTCAGCTCGCGTGCCAGCTCGTCGCCCTTGCCTTCGAGCAAGCGCGCAGCGTTGCGTACGTCGTGGGCGTAGTCGGCCGGGTCGATCAGGCCCACGCAGGGCGCGCTGCAGCGCTTGATCTGGTGTTGCAGACACGGCCGGTCGCGGTGGGCGAAGAACGTGTCGCGGCACGGGCGCAGCCGGAACAGCTTCTGCAGCGTCTGCAAGGTCTCGCGCACCGAAGACGCGCTCGGGAACGGGCCGAAGTACTGGTCGGTCGCGTTCTTCGCGCCGCGGTAGTAGGCAATGCGCGGAAATTCGTGCGCGGTGAAGCGCACGTAGGGATAGCTCTTGTCGTCGCGGTAGTAGACGTTGTAGCGCGGCTTCAGGTCCTTGATCAGCGTCGCTTCGAGGATCAGCGCCTCGTCTTCGGTGTGCGTGAGCGTGACTTCGATGCGGCAGATCTGCGCGACCATGCTTTCGATGCGCGGATTGCCGCTGGCGCGCAGAAAGTAGCTGGAGACGCGCTTGCGCAGATTGCGCGCCTTGCCGACGTACAGCAGCTCGTCGCCGGCGCCGTACATGCGGTACACGCCGGGATGCGTTGAGAGCTGCGACAGGAACGCCTTGTGATCGAACGGCGCGCTCGTCGGATTCATCCGTCAGGGAGCAGCGTGTCGCGATCAGCCGGTCGACATGTGTTCGCTGCGCTCTTCGAGGAGGCCGTAGCGCATCGCCATGCGCGTCAACTCGACGTCGTTGCCGACACCCAGCTTCTCGAACAAACGGTAGCGGTAGGTGCTGACCGTCTTCGGCGACAGATGCAGGCGGTCGGAGATCTCCTGCGTCGAATAGCCTTTGGTGACCATCAGCATGACCTGGGTCTCGCGCTGCGAGAGCTGGTCGAACGGCGAGGCTCCGCTCGGTCCCTTGACCAGGCTGGCCGCCAGGTTGCCGGCCACGTCCGCGGCAACGTAGTGGCCGCCGCCGTTCACGCGCCGGATCGCCGTGACGACCTCGTCGGCCGCCGAATCCTTGCTGATATAGCCCGCCGCGCCGGCGGCGAGCATGCGGCTCGGATACGGTTCCTCCAGATGCATCGACACGACGATCACCTTGGTCGTCGGGCAGCGCTGCAACAGGCGCCGCGTCGCTTCGAGCCCACCGATGCCGGGCATGTTGATGTCCATCAGGACGATGTCGGGCGTGACCGAACGGACCAAGTCGAGCGCTTCCTCGCCGGTGCTCGCTTCCGCGACGACTTCCATATCGGCGACCTCGGTCAGCACGCGCTTGAGTCCTGCGCGAACCAGACGGTGGTCGTCCACCAGCATGATGCGAATCATCCAAGTCTCCGTGACACGGCGCGATCTTAACAGCGAAACGCCCGGACGAAGGACCGTTCGCCGGAAGGCGTCACAAATTCATCGCAAAACGGTAACGCGCCCCTCCTAGTCTCCGCGCTCACCTCGACCATCACGGGCATCGGGCCGGCATCGGGCCGGCATCGGGCCTGCAACAGGAAGGAGCCATCGTGAGCCACCACCCCGTAGAAGACAGCAACTGTTCCGCCAACCTGGATTTCTCGTCCGTTCTCGCGTCCCTGATCAGCCGCCGCACGCTGCTGCGCGGCTCGGCCAGCGCGGCGGCTCTGGGCGCCGCGCCCGGCCTGCTGCTGTCCGGCTGCGATGACAGCAACAACAATGGCGCAGCCGCGTCCAAGCGCCTGGGCTTCGCGCCGGTCGCGAAGAGCCTGGAAGACCGCGTCGTGCTGCCGGCCGGCTACTCGGCGCGCGTGCTGTACGCGCTGGGCGATCCGCTCGCGGCGGGCATCGCCGAATATCCCAACGACGGCTCCGACGACGGCAACTGGGACCAGCGCGCCGGCGATCATCACGACGGCATGGCCTACTACCCCTTCCCCAAGGGCAGCGGCAGTGCCAGCGAAGGCCTGCTGGTCCTCAATCACGAAGCCCTGACCGACGTGTATCTGCATGCTGGCGGGCCCACGTCCATCGAAGGCGTGCGTCCGCTGGCGGAAGTGCAGAAAGAGCAGTTCGCACACGGCGTCTCGGTCATCAGGGTCGTCAAGTCCGCGAGCGGCTGGTCGGTCGACCGCAGCGCAACGCAGAACAGGCGCTGGCACGTCAACAGCCCGATGCAGATCAGCGGCCCGGCTGCGGGTAGCGCGCTGCTCGTCACCAAGCAGTCACCGGACGGCACCGCGACCTACGGCACGCTCAACAACTGCGGCCATGGCGTGACGCCCTGGGGCACCTATCTCACCGGCGAGGAGAACTGGTTCGCGTACTTCGTCGTCGACGCCCAGAGCGACACCGACGCGCTTGGCCGCTACGGCATCAAGTCGAGCAGCCCCGGCTTCAACTATCGCGGCTGGGATACGCCGCTGACCGGCGGCGACCTGCAAAAGCGTTTCAACGTCTCCCAAACCGGCGCAACCGCGGCATCGGACTTCCGCAACGAGCCTAACCATTTCGGCTACGTCGTCGAGATCAATCCCTACGATCCGGACGCGACGCCCAAGAAGCGCTCCGCCCTGGGCCGCTTCTCGC
Source organism: Sinimarinibacterium sp. (assembly GCA_041659605.1). Classification (GTDB taxonomy): domain Bacteria; phylum Pseudomonadota; class Gammaproteobacteria; order Nevskiales; family Nevskiaceae; genus Solimonas. Next base: position 24,801 of record JBAZXW010000024.1, read on the forward strand.
ACGAAGGCGCCTGGTTCGCACCGGCGGTCGCCGGCCAGCCGCTCGCCGTCTACATGGGCGACGACGCGCGCAACGAGTACATCTACAAGTTCGTGTCGGCGGCGAACTGGGACCCGGCCGACGCCGCCGGCGGGCTGGAAGTGGGCGACAAGTACCTGGACGAAGGCACGCTCTACGTCGCCCAGTTCAACGCCGACGGCAGCGGCGCCTGGCTGGTTCTGGATCAGAGCAACCCGGCGCTGGCCGACTTCAGTGCCGAGGAAATCGCCGTCTATACGCGCCAGGCCGCCGACGCCGCGGGCGGCACGAAGATGGATCGCCCCGAGTGGGGCACGGTCAACCCGCTGACCGGCGAGGTGTTCGTCACGCTGACCAACAGCTCCAGCAGCTCCAGCGGTCGCGGCCAGGGCGGCAGCGGTTCGCAGCCGGTCGATGCCGCCAATCCGCGTTCTTACGATCGCGACACCGGCAGCCTCGCGGAAGGCGTCGACGGCAACGTCAATGGCCACATCATCCGCTGGCGCGAAACCAACGGCTCGGCGGCGGCAACCAGCTTCCGCTGGGACATCTTCCTGTTCGGCTCGCGCGCCAGCTATCCGGTTAACGTCAACGTCTCCGCGCTGACCGACGACAACGACTTCTCATCACCGGACGGTCTCTGGTGCGATCCGCGCGGCGTGCTGTGGATCCAGACCGACGACGGCGCCTACACGCAGCCGACCGCCAACGATCCGAAGGCCACCAACTGCATGATGCTGGCGGCGTTGCCGGGCTCCGTCGGCGACGGCGCGGCGGTGACACTCGGGACGCAGAACACCTTCGTCGGCGCGCTGCCGACGGCGGAGACATTAGCGCGCTTCCTGGTCGGCGTGCCGGGTTGCGAGATCACGGGCGTCGATCTCACGCCGGACTACAAGACGATGTTCGTCAACATCCAACACCCGGGCGAAAGCGGCGACCTCACCGAGTTCCAGAGCAACTGGCCCAACGCCAGCGGCAATGCGCTGGAGCTGGGCGTCGCCGACACGCGTCCGCGCACCTCGACGATCGTCATCACCCGCGACGACGGCGGCACCATCGGCCTCTGACCGGCCAACAAGCTGATCAGCCTTCCGCCAGTCCTCCTGACGGATTCGGGCCCGCTCTGCGGGCCCGTTTTCTTTCCGACGACCGCTGACGTGCCTACTTGATCGGCCAGTTGATCTGGGTGATCAGTTCCGCTTCCGGCGTGCTGCCCGGATCGGACACGTACTGCTCCCAGGAATCGCCGTTGTCCTCGAACCCGGCGACCGTGCGGAACGTCGTCAGCGCCGCGTATGTCGGCTCCATCGCCGCATACGGACCGATATGGGTCACACGCAGGATGTCGCCGGCATAGGTCTGACCGGTCTGGATGCCGGCCTCCGGCGCGCCCGGCGGGTCGGCCTTGTCGACGACCAGTGCGGCGTCGAAGCGCCAGTTGTGCGTCTCCTCGTTGAACTCGCGGGTGATCGCGATCGGCGCTGCGGCATCCTTGAGCCCGTGGGCGGCCAGATGCGCGCCGAGCTTGGCGTAGGCAGCACCGAGCAGTGCGCCGGCTTCATCGGCCGCCGCAGCGCCGGAGATGTACACGATCGGCTTGCTGTCGACGCGCAGCACTTCCGCCTTGACCTTCGACAGTTCGTCGGTCGGCAGGCCCTCGACCAGGGCCTTGAGACTGCTCAGGCCGTGCTCGTAGTCGGGGCCCAGCATGTCGTCGAGCATCAGGCCGAAGTAGCGTCCGATCAGATCGCCCTTGAACGTGCTGTCGTAGGCCCAGACCAGCTGTGTGCCCTCGCCTTGCGGCGCCAGCGTGTAGGTCGCGAGGTTGTCGCTGTCGAAGCCTTCGAACACCAGCTTCACGACGATCCGCTCGAACGGCACGGCTTCCAGGATCTCCTGGCTGCCGGCGCCGACTGCGGGATCCTCGCTGCGCCAGCCCTGCTTCGCACCCGCGCCGACCAGCGGGCCTTCGACGGTGTAGGTCGTGCGCGGATCGAGCGATGCCCAAGGCGACCACTTGTTGAACTGCTTGAAGCCGTTGAGCACGGTGTAGACCGTGGCCGGCTTCGCGTTGACGACGATGGAGCGCTCGACGTGCGCCTTGTCCGGAAGAACGAAGCCGACACCCACCACGCCGACGATCAGCGCCAGCACCGCGATCAACACCCATTTGAGTACGCGCAAGACTCTTCCCCCCCGATTTGGATGAAATCAACTGTGGGGCAGCACGTTAGCGGCGTCGCCGGTGCGACTCAAGCCTGCTCAGATCCGCGACGCCTGCAGTTCGACATCCGCGTGCTGCCAGGCGCGCTCGAATCGCGCACGCTCGCCATCGGCATCGGCGGCGCGACCCTGTCGACGCAGGCTCTCGGCAAGTCCGTACAAAGACCAGCCGTTGTCTGGATTGCGCTGCAGATCCTCGCGATACACCGTCTCGGCGTCGCGCGCGCGGTCGGCTTGCAGCAGCGCGGCGCCGAGCGTCGCGCGCATCGGTGAATGCCACAGCGGCGGCTCGAAGTACGCGGTCGCGTCTTCGAGCACGACACCTGCTTCGAGCGCGGCGATCGCGGTCGCGTGGTCCTGCTTGGCTGCTGCGAGCGTTCCGGCCAGCAGGCGCTCGGCGATCTTCAACGTCGCCGACAAGGGATGCTGCGGACCGATCAGCAGGGTGTCGAAAATCGGGTCGGCCGCCGCACGCGCCAGCGCGTCCAGGTGCGCCTGCGCCGCGTCGGGTATCCCGGTACGCGCCGCCGCCATGCCGCGCGCAAAGTTCCACATGGCCACCGGATAACGCAGATCCTCCGGCGGCGCCGGCGTGGCCATGATCTCGTCCCAGCGCCCGAACTGGACCTTGGCCTTGAGCGGGGTGACCCAGTAGTCCTGCAGAAAGGCCAGTTCCGGCACGCGGATCAGATCGGGAATCCAGGCGCGCTTGGCAGTCTCCTCAGCCGCCGCCAGCGCTGCGACACTGGCGCCCTGCATCGACGTGGCCCACCACAGGAAATGATGGTTGTGCGGCACGTAGCCGAGTGGATAGAGCCCGGGCGCCGGGCGGCAGATCGCGAGATAAGCGTTGTCGGCGGCAATCGCCTTCTGGTTCGCGATCACCGCATCGTTGTAACGGCCGACGCGCGTGTAGATATGCGCCGGCATGTGCACCAGGTGGCCGGCGCCGGGCAACAGCTCGCGCAGGCGGTCGGCGGCGTCGACGCCGCGCTGCGGATCGGCGGAGGCCTCGACCGCGTGCACGTACAGATGCAGCGCGCCGGGATGCCGCGGGTCGCGCGTCATCACCGACTCCAGCGTCGCGATGATCTCCGCAGTCTGCCCCTTGGGCTGGCCGTTGCGGTCGTAATAGTCCCAGGGCTGCAGATCCATCAGCGCTTCGGCGTGCATCGTCGCCGCTTCGAGGTCATCCGGAAACCGTTCGACCAGCGCTGCGGTCGCATCGGCCCAGGCGCGATCGAGCGCGCTGCGATCGGGGCCGGCGTCGGGCGCGTAGCGTTTGATCAGTGCCTCGATGTAGGCACGCTCGCGCGGCGAAACCTTGTCGATCAGCTTCAGCGCGTTCTGCACGCGTGCCCAGGCTTTGGGCACGTTGTCCGCTTCCATGGTCGCGTTCACGTGCGGGCCGAGCACCAGTGCAGCGCCCCACCAGCACATCGCGCAGGCGGGATCGGCATCGGTTCCCATCAGGAACGAGCGCGCGGCGGCGTCGTGATTGAAACCCCAGGCCAGCACCATGCCCTGGTCGAACCAGCGCTGCGCCTCGGCGTTGGCGGTGACCGGATAGTGGAAGCCGCCCAGACCGTCGAGCAGCACGGCGCCCGGAATCGCGCCACCGGGTACCGTGGCAGGCTCCGGTTCGGGCCGTGCCAGATACCACGCCAGACCCGCGACGATACCGATCACCACAACGAAACCGACTGCGCGCCGACCGTCCATGGAAGTTCTCCGGAGAGGCGCGCATGTCTTAACCCGAATCCGGGTGGGCGGCAAGCGGCCGGCTACAACGATTCTGCCCACATTGAACTGCACCGCATCCCGCCGTCTAATGCATCGATGCGGAACCTTGCGTCCCCCTGCTTGCCCTTCCGGACTGGCGCTGAGCCTTGAAGCTCCGCTTCGTCTGCGCGCTCTCGGTGCTTGCGGCAGTTCTGCACGCGATCTGGGAGTTCGTGCAGTGTGTGCCGTTCTATGCGGACGGACGCTTCCCGATGACGCTCGCCGGCATGCTGCAGGCGGTGACCGGCGACGTTGCCCTCACCTGGCTGATGTTCTGGGCAACAACGCTCGCGCTGCGCAGACCCTTGGGCGAAACTGCCGCGGTGTCCCGGGCCGGGTTGGCCGCGCTTGCGGCGATCGGTGCGATTCTCGCAACCGCTATCGAGCTGCACGCGCTGTCCAGCGGCCGCTGGCGCTACAGCGCGCTGATGCCGATTGTTCCGGGGATCGGCGTCGGCCTGCTGCCGCTCCTGCAGCTCATGGTGCTGCCGGCACTGGCGCTGCGGCTCGCGCAACGCTGGATGACGTCGCGCCCATGAAAAAGGGGCATCGCCTGCGCGATGCCCCTTTTTGACTCTCACTGCGTCGCCGCTAGAACGCCGCGGCGGACGAAGTCCGGCTTAGTGAAACTGTTCCTCTTCCGTAGACCCCGTCAGCGCCTTGACCGAGGAGCTGCCGCCCTGGATCACGGTGGTGACGTCGTCGAAGTAGCCGGTGCCGACTTCCTGCTGGTGCGACACGAAGGTGTAGCCCTGCTCGCGCGCCGCGAACTCCGGCTCCTGCACCATGTTCACGTAGTGCTTCATGCCCTCGCCCTTGGCATAGGCCTGGGCGAACTGGAACGTGTTGTACCAGTTGATGTGGATGCCGGCCAGCGTGATGAACTGGTACTTGTAGCCCAGGTCCGACAGGTCCTGCTGGAACTTGGCGATCTGCTTGTCGTCGAGGTTCTTCTTCCAGTTGAACGACGGCGAGCAGTTGTACGAGAGCAGCTTGCCCGGGCACTCCTTCTGCACGGCCTGGGCGAACTCACGGGCGAAGCCGATGTCCGGCACGCCGGTTTCGCACCACACCAGGTCCGCGTACGGCGCGTAGGCGACGCCGCGCGAGATGGCCTGCTCAAGACCGTTCTTGACGCGGAAGAAGCCTTCCTGCGTACGCTCGCCGGTGAGGAACTTCTTGTCGTTCGGGTGATAGTCCGAGGTGATCAGGTTGGCAGCCTCGGCATCGGTGCGCGCGAGCACGATGGTCGGCACGCCCATCACGTCCGCCGCAAAGCGCGCGGCGATCAGCTTCTCGACCGCTTCCTGGGTCGGGACGAGCACCTTGCCGCCCATGTGGCCGCACTTCTTGGCGGCCGCGAGCTGGTCTTCGAAGTGCACGCCGGCGGCGCCGGAGGCGATCATGTTCTTCATCAGCTCGAAGGCGTTGAGCACGCCGCCGAAACCGGCTTCCGCGTCCGCAACGATCGGCAGGAAGTAGTCGATGAAGCCCTTGTCGCCGGGACCGATGCCACGCGACCACTGGATCTCGTCGGCGCGGGTGAAGGTGTTGTTGATGCGGCGAACCATGGTCGGCACGGAGTCGTACGCGTACAGCGACTGGTCCGGGTACATGGTTTCGCTGGTGTTGCCGTCGGCGGCAACCTGCCAGCCGGACAGGTACACGGCCTCGAGGCCAGCCTTGGCCTGCTGCATCGCCTGGCCGGCGGTGATCGCGCCGAAGGCGTTGACGTAGCCCTTCTTGGCTTCGCCGTTGACCAGCTTCCAGAGCTTCTCGGCGCCGCGCTTGGCCAAGGTGTGGTCAACCGACAGACTGCCGCGAAGGCGGACGACGTCGGCGGCGGAGTAGCCGCGCTTCACCAGCTTCCAGCGGGGATTGGTCGCCCAGTCCTTCTCAAGGGCTTTGATTTGCTCGTCGCGAGTCATGTGCAGCAGTCCTCTCGGGGTGAAAAGAAAACTGATTCTGGCCTCTATGAAGGAGGCCTAGCGGCGACCGACCGAGCGTTCAGGTCGACCCGACAAGCCGGACAGGCGCCGCTTTAGGGGGCGCGATTATAACGGCAATTATTTTGCAGTGCACAAGGAATTGACCAACGACGCAATCTTATTCGGAACCTCGTTGGTCTACCGGTCTTTCAGCCCCGTCGCGAGCCGCCTCGATGCGGCGATTTTGCGCGGCCTCCAGCTCCTCCGGCGTCAGCGCGTCGTCGCCGTCGGCATCGATCTCGGAAAAGCGGCGCAGCAGCGCGTCGGGCAGCTTCGCCGCCTCGATCTCGACGCGCGACAGGGACCGGCTCCGATCCAGGTCGCCCGCCCGGAACTGCTGCTCGCGTTTTTCGCGCAACCTCTCGCGGCGCTGCTCGACGGCTGCCTTGGACTGCATCGTCGGGTCGAAGGCGAGCACGTCGCGCGGAGCCAGCAGCGCCGCCAAAACTGGCAGAATGACCGCAATCGGGGACTTCATCACAAGAGGCAGACCGGAATCGAACGATCCGGATTCTGTCCGATTCCACCCCCAAATTACATTTTTCCGCGTGACCGCGTGATCGAAATCGAGCAACTGCAGAAGCGCTATCCGGGTGCTGCACGTCCGGCGTTGGCCGGGCTGACGTTCAAGGTGCCGGACGGCAGCGTCTTCGGCCTGCTCGGTCCCAACGGCGCCGGCAAGACCACGCTGATCTCGATCCTGACGACGACGCTGGCGGCGGATGCCGGCAGCGTTCGCATCGACGGCTTCGACGTGCGCACCCAGGCCGACGCGGTACGCGCTCGGGTGGCGTACGCGCCGCAGGAGCTGGCGTTCTATCCGGGGCTCACTGTCGGCGAGAACATCGAGCTGTTCGCGGCGCTGACGCCTGCCGCCAGCGCAGACAGCGTCGCGGCCGCGATCGGTGTCGCCGACCTGAACGCCCACCTCCGCAAGCGCGCGCAGGCCCTCTCGGGCGGTCTGAAGCGGCGCCTGAATTTCGCGATCGCCCTGCTCGGCCGGCCGCGGCTGCTGTGCCTGGACGAGCCCACGGCCGGCGTCGATCCGCAGTCGCGCAACTTCCTGCTCGATGCGGTGGCGCGGCTGCACACCACCGGCGTCACCGTGCTGTACAGCACGCATTACATGGAAGAGGTCGAGCGCATCTGCGACCGCGTCGCGATCCTCGACGAGGGCCGGCTGCTCGCCTGCGACGCGCCCGATGCGCTGCGCAGTCACCCGGACGAGCGCCTGGAATCGGTCTTCCTGCGCCTGACCGACACCGCGCTGAGGGACGCCTGATGCGCGCCTTCGTCGCCCTGTGCCGCAAGGAACTGCTGCTGCTGTCGCGCGACCGCCATGGCCTGCTCGTGCTGTTCGCGGTGCCGACCTTGTTCATCCTGCTGATGTCGCTGGCGCTGCGCGATGCGTTCCGTACCGACGCATCGCTGCAACTGCCGATCCGCATCGTCGATCAAGACGGCGGGCATCTTGCCCAGGACTTCGTCGCTCGCCTGATGCAGTCCGGGGCCTTCGTCGCGGCGGACGAGGCCGACTTGCAGGTGGTGCTGCACAGTGGATTTTCCGAGCTGCTGGCGACGCGCAACGAGCTGGCCGAGGACTTCCGCGGCGGCGAGCCGGAACCGGCGCTGGTCGAGGTCGAGATTTCCCCCGGCGTGCCGCCGCAGATCAAGGCGGCCGCCAGCCTCGCAGTGCGCCAGGCGCTGCTCGCAGTGCAGTCCGAGTTCCTGCTGGAGCACGTCTTCGAAACGCCGGCCGACGAACGCGACAACCTGCGCTACCTCACCGATCCGCGCCACCTGCCGGTCGCAGAGCACTTCGTCGGCAACGACGGCCGGCCCATCGATGCCCCCACCTCGGTGCAGCAGAACGTCCCGGCCTGGCTGATCTTCGCGATGTTCTTCGCCGTGATTCCGCTGGCGACCGCCTTCGTCGTCGAGCGTTCCGAAGGCAGCCTGCTGCGCCTGCGCGCGCTGGGCGTACGCAGCGGCGTGTTGCTGGCCTCCAAGGCCCTGCCTTACTACCTGGTCAACCTGGCGCAGATGGCGACGATGCTGGCGATCGGCGTCTGGGTCGTGCCGCTGCTGGGCGGCGATCGGCTGACACTCGGCGACAGCCCGTTCGGCCTGTGGCTGATCGGCAGCGCGACGAGCTTCGCCGCGATCGGCCTGGCGCTGTGCGTCGCCGTGGCGGTGCAATCGACCCTGCAGGCCACCGTCGCCGGCGGTGCGATCAGCCTGGTGCTCGCAGCACTGGGCGGCGTGATGGTGCCGAAAATGATCATGCCGGACACGATGCAGACGCTGACCCAGCTGTCGCCGATGGCTTGGAGCCTCGAAGGCTTTTGGGATATCGTCCTGCGCCGCGGCAGCTGGCGCGACGCCCTGCCGGAGGCCTTGGGGCTTTGCGCATTCGGGCTGATCTGCCTGACCGTCGCCGCCCTCCTGCTGCGCCGCAGCTTTACCACGACCACGACCAGAGCAACATGAAGGGTTCCGAGGATGCCGCGCTCAAGGCGCGGCTCAAGCAGCTGATCGTCACCGAGACCGACAAGCAGGTCGATCCGGCCGTCGTTCCGGACGATCAGGCGCTGTTCGGTCCCAGGTCGGCGCTCGAACTGGATTCCGTCGACGGTCTGCAGATCTCGATGGCGCTGCAGATGCAGTTCGGCTTGCGCATCGAAGACCCCAAGGAAATGCGGCGCGTGCTCGCCAGCGTGAACACCTTGGCCGATTTCATCCAGCCGGCCTGACGTGTCCCCCGAACCGATCCTTGCGGCCGGCTCGCGGCCCGTCTACCTGCGTGCCGGCGACACACTCTGCGCAGCCGGCCGCGGTCTCGCGGCGGCGGCCGACGCCTGTATGACTCACGCCACGCGGCCGGCGCAGATCGTGTTCAGCAGCCTGGGCGTGGACGTCCATCTCCCCTACTTCCGCATCGCCGGTGAGCGCGCCGCACCGGATGCCGAGTTGCTGCGCATTGCCGAGAACGTGATCGGGGCGGCGAAGCTCGACGCACCGCGGCGTCGACGCATGGGCCTGTTCCTTGGCACTTCGTCCGGCGGCATCGCGCAGCACGAGCGCGACTACGCCGCGGCGGTCGCCAGCGATCCGGATGCACTGGCGATCTTCAACCCCGACCAGAGCCGGCCGGCGACGCGCCTGCACGTGGCGCTCGGGCTCGAAGGTCCCAACTACACGCTCAGCACCGCCTGCTCCAGCGCCGCCAACGCGCTGCTGTACGCGCTGTGGGCGGTGCGCGAAGGTCGCGTCGACGATGCCCTGGTCGTCGGCATCGAGTTCGAGAACCGGGTTTCGCAACAAGGCTTCCACAGCCTGATGCTGGCGACGCGCGAACTGTCGCGCCCCTTCGACCAGCGCCGCGACGGCATCATGCTCGGCGAGGGTGTCGCCGTCGCAGTGATCAGCCGCGATCCACCGGCCCAGGGTCCGGTGTGGCGCCTGCGCGGCGGCGGCACCTTCTGCGACACGACGCATCCGACCAACCCGTCCGCGGCGCAGATCGCACACACGATCCGTCTGGCCTTCGCCGATGCCGGCGTCGATGCCGCGCAGATCGGTGCGATCAAGGCGCACGGCACCGGCACGCGCGCCAACGACCTGTCGGAAGGACTGGGCCTGCGCGAAATCTTCGGCGACCGCGTGCCGCCGTTCTCGACGGTCAAGCCGGTGCTCGGGCACACGCTCGGCGCCTGCGGCCTGCTCGAAACGCTGGCCTTCACCGCCTGCCTCGATCGCGGCACGATCCCGGCGACGCGCTACTTCGAGCAGCCCGATCCCGAGATCGGCATCGCGCCGCTAACCGCGCCCGCTCCCTGGTCGGGCGGTCCGGTGCTGTTTAACACCTTCGGCTTCGGCGGCAACAACTGCGCACTGGTGCTCGAACGCGAGGCGCAGCCGTGCTGAAGATCGCCGCGGTGTTCCATCACGAAAACCTGCTGAGCGAGACGCCGGCCGATCTGCGCGCCGAGCTGCAGGTGCTCACCGGGCAGGCGTTCCGGCGCATCAACCGCTTCATCGAACTGGCGATCTTCGGCGCGCTGCAATGCGGTCGCAGCGCTGGCGGCGTCGGTCCCGATACAGCGATGTACCTGGCCTCGGAAGCGCCGATGCTGGTCGACTGCGTGCGCGCGCTGCGCGGCGTCGTCGCCGAGGGCCGGCCGCCCAAGCCCTTCGAGTTCATGAACATCTCCGGCAACATGGCCGGGTTCTACATCGCCCAGCACCTGCGCATGAACGGCCCGCAGCTGGCGATCCACCGCAAGGGCGCCGCCCTCGAAGCCGTGTGCGAGCTGCTGCGCCTGAGCAGCGCACATCATCGCCGCGCCCTGCTCGGTTACGTCGAGGAAGGCGTCTGGCCGCTGACCGAACAGCGCGTGCGCCTGAACCTGGCCACGGACGCGCCGATCCTGGAATGCAGCCACTGGTTCTACTTCGACGCCGACTGCGCCCGCCCCAAAGCCCTGCTCGAAGTCGCGCCGCGCTGCGCGAACCTCGACGAAGCGGCGAACGTGCTGCGCAAGATTCCGTCCGGTTGGCGCGTGGTCGCCGGTCACGGCTGCAGCCGTGAGGACATCGAACGCCTGGTCTCGAGCGGTATCGCGGCCACCGGGCTACCCGCAAAACGGCCCTACAGCACTGGCGAAACCGCCGGCCTGCTCGCGACTTTCGTCGAACGCCCGGACGCACCGGGTCTGGCGCACCTGAGCCGTGGTGGGGACGGCGGCTATTACCCGGTGCTGGTGTCCGCGGGAGTCGCCGCTTAGCCGAAGGCAACGAATTTGTAGGAGCGGCCCACGGCCGCGACTCTGTGCGGCGTGTGCGCCGCATCGCGGCCATGGGCCGCCTACAACGGCGATGACTTCGACCACGCTTTGAGCTGCTGGTAGACCTGCCGTTCCTGCGTCGCGCAGCGGCGCAGCTGATCCGACAATTCCGGCAACCCCACGCCCTCGCGCTTGCGCGAGAACTGGGCGCCGAGCAGCGCGAACTTGCGCCATTCGTCGCCGGCGATGGTCATCTGGGCGGAGGCATCCAGCAGCGCAGATTGCTGCAGCGCTTCGCCGCATTCCTGCAGGAAGGCGGCGTACATGAAGCGGAAGCCGCCGCCGCCGGTGCCGATCTCTTCCTGCATGCGCACGATGTTGCCGACCCACAGGCGCTGGACGCGCACGTCGGGGATTTTCTTGTCGAGCACGGCGATGCGGTCGGCGACGCGCTCGATGGCGCGCACGCCGACGAAGGGCATCGGCGCGTGCAGCATCATCTTCCAGGTCTTGCCGATGCCGCGGCGGGCGGCGGCGTCGAGGTCGAAGTCGGCCTTGAACGTCAGCGGCCGGTACATCAGGCCCTTGGGCGCGAACACGCCCTTGGCGAAGCGCGCCTTGCGCAGGTCGGCTGCCGGGCAGCGCTGCGGCTGGTCGAAGACCGGATCGCTGACCAGGTAGTCGTCCCCTTCACGGCCGTAGACGACGACGTTGTGGGCGTTGAAGTGGAAGCGCATTTCCGGCGGGAAATACGGCAGCCAGTACACCGAGGTCTGCAGGCCGACCGGGTGACCGGCTGCCAGCTCGGCGTCGAGCGCGGCTTCGGCCGCGGCCGGATCGCGGAAGGTCCGGCGCTCCATCTCCAGGCCCAGCGGCTTGCGCAGGCCCTTGTAGACGCTGCCCGGCGGCATGCGGTAGGTGGTCAGCGGGAATCCGCCGACCTTCACGAATGGCAGGTGCGCGAAAGTCAGCGTGCCTGACAGGCCCAGCGCCATCGGCTCGCTCATCTTCAGGCCATAGAAACTCAGCAGATTGGCCGTGACCCCGCTTTCGCAATGACCTGCGTGGCGGTGCTGAAAAGTATTTACAATCAATGAACTGCCTTTAATTCTTCAAGTGAAATGCCAAGCGCCTCAGCATAGCGCAGCAGGAGGCGCTCCGGCAGGCGGGCAAACACCGCCGGACGCAGGTGGCGGCGGATGCGCCAGCGCCACAGGCCGGTGGTCTGCGCCAGCGTCGGCAGATCCATGCGGCGGTCGTGCATGTGGAATTCGAGCGGTGAGGCTTCGCCGCGCAGCACGCGGGCGCGGGCAGCTTCGGCGAGGCGCCGGAACTCGGCCACAGCGTCACCGGTCACGGTCGCTTCGACCTCCCAGCCGCTGGACGCGACGGTTTCGTAGTGCCCGGCGCGATCGACCGCGTACATCGCCTTGCGGGCGTCGCCGAAGTGTTTGACCTGGTCTTGCGGGACTTCGTCTTCCCTCATGCGTCGACCACGCGGAAACAGGCGAAGGCGATCGAGAAACGTCCGCTCTCCGGCACGTAGCACAGAATGCGCTGGCCGGGACGCAGCCGGTCGGAGCCGAACAGCTCGGCCAGCATCAGGTACATCGACGCCGCGCCGACGTTGCCCTTGACGCCCAGGTTGGTGAACCAGCGCTCCTGCGGGATCTTGAAGTCGTCCGGCATGACTTCCGCCATGACGCTGCGGAAATGCTCGGATGAGTAATGCGGCAGGAACCAGTTCACGTCGTCGACGCGCAGCCCGCGGCGGTCGAGCATCGAGCGGAAGGCCTTGCCGGAGCTGACGCGGATGCCCTCTTCGAGCAGGCGCACGTCCTGCTTGACCGACATCACCGAGCGCTCCGCGACCTCCTGTGCCGACGCGTATTCGCGCCAGCCGCGCAGCGTGCCGTCCTCGCGCTTTTCCGCGCCGGCGAACATGCAGGGCTCCAGCTCGTTGGCGTAGGAATACTGGTCGATCCACTCGACCTTGAGCGACAGGCCCGTGGCGTTCGGGCGATTCTGCAACAGCATCGCGCCGGCGCCGTCGGACAGCATCCAGCGCAGGAAATCCTTCTCGAAGGCGATGACGGGGCGCTTTTCCATCGCCGCGACCCGCGCCGCATTCTCGGCTTGGAAGTTGCCGGCGCGCATGAAGCTGGACGCGAGTTCCGAGCCGGTGGCGACGGCGTGGCGCGCCTGCCCGCCCAGCACCGAGAGATACGCGTACTTGAGCGAGGTCAGACCGGACACGCAGATGCCGGAGGTTGCGACCACTTCGCAAGGCCGCGAGGCCAGTTCGCCGTGCACCATCACCGCGTGGTTGGGCATCAGCTGGTCGGGTGAACTCGTGCCGCAGGCCAGCACGTCGATTTCGTCCAGCGAAAAACCTTTACCCACGAGCCCACGTACCGCTTCGGCGGTCAGCTGCGCGTTGGTGTGCGTCTGCGCGCCGGTGGCCGGGTCGATTGCATAGTGGCGCGAGCGGATGCCGTTGCTGCGCAGCACCATTGCGCGCGCACGCGACGGCCGCCCGCCGACCTGCCCCAGGACCGGCTCGATGTCGTCGTTGGCAATCGGGGCATTGGGAAGGAAGGCCGCAATGCGGGTGACGTAGACGCTTTCAGCCACCAGAACCCTCCGCGAGGCGCTGGCGCCCCGAGCCCGAAGGCTGTTCGAAATAGCGCTTCTGTTCGGCCAGGCGCTTGCCGGCCAGCGCGTTGAGCAGATAACGGATCAGCATGGTGATCGGCACGATTGTCAGGATCATCGTGACCAGGAATGCTGCGTAGAGGGCCAGCACCGGCTTGCGCTGCGGCGCGCCCGGCGCTCCGACCGCGCGCAGCAGCCGGCCCCAGATCTGGAAGCTGCGGCGGCCGATCTTCTCGCTGGGCACGAGGCGCACGTCGGCCTCAACCGCGCCCAGGCCGGACAGTACCGGCGTGCGACCGTCAAGCCGTCCCTGCCGCAAGGCATCCACCAGCGCCACGCCAAAGCGCGACGCGGCGCGAATGCGCTGGGCGTCGATCCCCGGCGGCGGCAAGCCCCAGACGCTGTCGGTCTTGCCGGTCAGCATCCAGCGCGGCGTCGTGATGAAGGTCGCGAAGCTGCTGCCGGCATCGGTCAGCACGACGTTGTCGGAAAGGCGTGCGCCGGCGTCGGCGAGCAGGCGCTTCACCTCTTCCTGCGCCATGTGCCACATGTTGCGGCAGGCGATCAGGGTCACGACCGGCGTGTCGCGCAGCAGCGTGCGTCCCTGTTCGGACTTGAGGAAGGCGGTCACCGGCGGCGCCGGTGACAGGAACCACACGGTGTAGGCCAGCACGATCAGGTCGTAGCGTTGGTCCGCGGACACGGCCAGCGGCTGCAGCGCCGGCGGATCGAGGTGCACGGTTTCCGGGAACTGGTCGAAGAACTGGAAGAACGGCCACGGGAACGGGTACGGCGTGGCTGGCACCAGCGGACACCAGTCCACTTCGATGCCCTCCGCCTGTTCCAGCGGGGCACATACCGAGCGCGCGACGCGCTCCAGCTGCCCCGTCTGGGAGTAATAGACCACCAGAACCCGCTTCATCCCCTCTCCCAACAGACTGCGGAGGCGGCAAACGACGAGGGCGCGATCATCGCGCCCTCGTCTTCACCGCATGATCGAGCCCAGTTTAGTCCAGATACGCGTAGGCCGGCAGGGTGAGGAAGTCGCCGCACTGCGACGCAGTCGACATGCGGGCGAACATGCCCGCCGCCTCGGCGTAGCGGCCCTTGTAGTAGCGCTCGTCGCCGAGCTGCTTGCGCACCGTCGCCAGCTCCTGGTCGATCATCGCCAGCACCAGCTCGCGGGTCACGATGCGGCCGTCGGCCATCTTCACGCCGTACTTGAGCCACTGCCAGACCTGCACGCGCGAGATCTCCGCGGTCGCGGCGTCTTCCATCAGGTTGTGCAGCGGGACGCAGCCGTTGCCCTTGATCCAGGCCTCGATGTACTGGATGCCGACGTTGACGTTGTTGCGCAGCCCGCCCTCGGTGACCTGCCCTTCGGGCAGCTTGAGCAGGTCGTCGGCCTTGATCTTGCGCTCGGCGAACTTCCGGTCGATCTGGTTGGGCTGCGGCATGTGCTCGTTGAACACCGCCATCGCCACCGGCACGAGGCCCGGGTGCGCAACCCAGGTGCCGTCGTGGCCGTTGTTGACCTCGCGCAGCTTGTCGGCGCGGACCTTGGCGAACACTTCCTCGTTCTTCGCCGCATCCTTGGTCGGGATGAACGCGGCCATGCCGCCCATCGCCTGCGCGCCGCGCTTGTGCGTGGTCTGGCACAGCAGCTTGGAGTAGCTGTCGAGGAAGTGGCGATCCATGCCGACGCTGTGGCGGTCCGGGATGATGCGGTCGCCGTGGTTACGGAAAGTCTTGATGAAGCTGAAGATGTAGTCCCAGCGGCCGCAGTTGAGGGCGACGATGTGGTCCTTGAGTTCGAACAGGATCTCGTCCATCTCGAACGATGCCCAGATGGTCTCGATCAGCACCGTCGCCTTGATCGTCTTCTGCGGGATCTTCAGCAGGTTCTGCGCGTCCTTGAAGATGCTGTTCCACAGCCGCGCTTCGAGGTGCGACTGCATCTTCGGCAGGTAGAAGTACGGGCCGCTGCCGCGCTTGAGCAGTTCCTTCGCGTTGTGGAAGAAGTACAGCGCGAAGTCGACGATGCCGCCCGGGGCCGGCTTGCCGTCGATCAGGATGTGCTTCTCTTCGAGGTGCCAGCCGCGCGGACGCACGATCAGCGTGGCGATGTCCTTGTTGAGCTTGTATTCCTTGCCTTCCGGCGACGTGAAGCTGATCTTGCGGCGCACCGCGTCGGACAGGTTGATGTGCCCGTCCATCATCAGCTCCCAGGTCGGCGCCGCCGAGTCCTCGAAGTCGGCCATGAAGCACTTCGCGCCGGAGTTGAGCGCGTTGATGATCATCTTGCGGTCGACCGGCCCGGTGATCTCGACGCGACGATCCTGCAGGTCGGCCGGGATGCCGGCGATCTTCCACTTGCCGTCGCGGATCTTCGCGGTTTCCTTGAGGAACTTCAGCTTGAGCTTGCCGGTGTCGATGGCGGCCTGGCGCACGTCGCGGTAGGCCAGCAGCACGTCGCGACGCGGGCCGTGCTTGCGGACCAGCGTGGCGACGAACTTGAGCGCCTCCGGAGTGAGGATCTTCTTGTAGGCCGGGTTCATCGCGCCGAGAATCTCGACGCCATTGACTGCGCTCATTTCACAACCTCGCTGAAGGAAAACGCCCAGAAAATCGGGGGCCGGCACTATAGCCAACGAGCCCTGATCCCGCAATGAAATCCTGGCCTTGTTTCCACGCCACATCGTAGGGCGGCCCATGGCCGCCATCGCGCGAAACATGCCCGCTCCGGCGGCCTCGGGCCGCCCTACAATGCATGGACTTCGGATGGAGCTGCGCCCGTGTCACAACCGATCGTCGACGCCTGGATGCAGCACCCGACCCTGCGCTTTCTGCAGCAACCGATGTTCGAATCGCTGATGCGCTGGGTGAGCGGCTCGCGCGTCGGGAGCACTGCTCCCGGCGAGCCCGAACGCCCGGCCATGGATGGCCGGGCCGGGGGTGGGAACAGGCACCTGGGTCGCGCCATGGATGGCGGCATTGCGCTGGAAGACACCGTCGCCGCAATGAAGCAGGCCGGTGTCAGCACCGCACTGGTCAGCGCCTGGCACGGCCCGCAAGGCGCGCTGATTTCCAACGACGAGGTTGCCGCATTTGTCGCGGACTCACGCGGAATGCTGGTCGGCGTCGGCTCGGTCGATCTGGCGCGGCCGATGGACGCCATGCGCGAAATCCGCCGCTGCGTGAAACAGCTGGGGTTCAAGGCGATCCGCGTGCTGCCATGGCTGTGGAATCTGCCGCCGAACGACCGCCGCTACTACCCGATCTATGCCGAGTGCTGCGATCTGGGCGTGCCGTTCTGCACGCAGGTCGGCCATACCGGGCCGCTGTGCCCTTCGGAGCCGGGACGGCCAATACCCTATCTCGACGAGGTTGCGCTCGACTTTCCGGATCTGACGATTGTCGGCGGCCATATCGGCTATCCGTGGACGCAGGAGATGATCGCGCTGGCGACCAAGTACCCCAACGTCTACATCGACACCTCGGCCTATACGGCGAAGCGCTATCCGCCCGAGCTGGTTACGTACCTGCGCGGCCACGGGCGGCGCAAGGTGCTGTTCGGCAGCAACTACCCGATGATCACTCCGGCCGACTGCCTCAAGGATCTCGCGGCGCTGCAACTCGACGACGAGACCACGCAGCTGTTCCTGGTCGGCAACGCGCGGCGGGTGTTCAAGCTCGGCTGAGCCGGGGCTTACTTGCCGCTCTCTTTGTGGATCGGCTGGTCGGAGACGACGATGCCGTCTGCGTCGGCGTAGAGCCACGCCCCCGGCTTGAAGGTCACGCCGGCGAAACTGACGACCTTCTCGCGCTTGCCGTTGTGCAGTCCCTTTTCCGATTTGCGCGGGTGCGTGCCCAAGGCCTTGACGCCGATGTCCTGCTCGGCGATCTCCTCGGAGTCGCGGATGTAGCCGTAGACGACGATGCCGGCCCAGCCGTTGTCGACGCCGAGCTGGCCGAGGTTGCCGCCGACCAGCGCACAGCGCGTCGAGCCACCGCCGTCGACGACAAGCACGTGGCCCTCGCCGCGCTCCTCGAGCAGCGCGCGCACCATCGCATTGTCCTCGAACACCTTCACGGTGCGGATCGGCCCGTGAAAGGCGATACGGCCGCCGAAGTCGCCGAAGATCGGCTCGGCCACCTGGGCGTCGGGATGGGCGTCGGAAAGATCGGTCGTGGCGTAGGTCATGGGCGGGTCCGGAATCGGGAATGGAGAATCGGGATGCGTCAGCCGCCGATGATTGACGAGCGGCGTTCGGCAATGCGGGCCGCGATCGGCATCGCAAGGGCATAAAGCGCGAAGCCGACAAACGCGATCAGCGTCCACGCCGGCAGCGAGATGCCGAGCCAGGCGGCGTCGATCTTGGCGCAGTTGCCGTCGCCCTTGAGCACCATCGTGACGACTTCCATCACCGGCAGCATGCCGAGCAGGTAATCGAGGGTCGGACCGCAGGCCGGCACCTGGTCCGCCGGCAGCGACTGCAGCCAGACGTGACGGCCGGCGACTGCGGCACCGCCCGCGGACGCCAGCGCCGCGAGCGTCGCGTAGATCCAGCGCCCACCACGCCGCGGCCCATGCAAGGCACCGATCAGGAAGACGATGCCGGCCGCCGCCATCGCGATGCGCTGGAAAATGCACATTGGACAGGGCTCGTAGCCCTGGAAGTGCTGGAGATAGAGTGCGAAGGCCAGGCCGGCCACGCAACCGAGAAAGCCGAGCAGGGACAAGCGGCGAAAGGTCAGCGCCATCGGGAGGTAACCGCAAGAGTGAACGTTTCGAATTATCCCGCAAAGCCGTCAGGGCGTGCGAGCCCGCCTTCTGCGGTCATCGCTCTGACGCAACCCAAAACTTTCGTGAAACAATAGTGTCATGGGGCCCGCTGCCGCGCTTTCGGCACGGGGATAACCGACACGATCACAGTTCACTGTGACTCACCGACCTTTCATGAACGCACCCGAAATAGAAGTTCCTGCGCAGGCGCCTACGTCCTTCGGCAGCCAGCTGCTCTATCTTGCGCTGGCCTTGTTGTTCGTCGCCGGCGTCGCCGCGTTTACCTGGTACGAGGCCAGGGGCCTGAGCCTGACGATGGTCGTCGCCGCAGTCTTCGGCGCCTACATGGCGATGAACATCGGCGCGAACGATGTCGCCAACAATGTCGGGCCGGCAGTCGGCGCGCGCGCGATGACGATGCTCCAGGCCGTCATCGTGGCGGCGATCTTCGAAGCCTTGGGTGCGCTCGTTGCGGGCGGCGACGTCGTCAACACGATCAAGAGCGGCATCATCAATCCGGCGCAGATTCAGGACACGACGACCTTTGTCTGGCTGATGATGGCGGCCTTGTTGGCCGCTGCGCTCTGGCTGAATCTCGCGACTTGGGGCGGTGCGCCAGTATCGACCACACACTCCATTGTCGGCGCCGTGCTCGGCGCCGGCATTGCTGCCGCCGGCTGGGATGTCGCGAACTGGTCGAAGATGACGCAGATCGCGGCGAGCTGGATCGTCTCGCCGCTGTTCGGCGGTATCGTCGCCGCGGCGATCCTGTATGCGATCAAACGCTTCGTCGTCTATCAGTCCGACTTGATGGGCGCGGCGCGCCGTGTCGTGCCGATGCTGCTGGGCTTGATGGCCTGGGCCTTCGTGACCTACCTGCTGCTCAAGGGGCTCAACCAGGTCATGAAGGTGCCGTTCGCCCTTGCCATCGCCGCCGGCGCCGGCGCCGGCGGCGCGACCTGGGCGGGCATGCGTCGACGCTACGCGGCGCGCGGGCATCTGCTCGGCAGCGACCGCGAAGCCTTGAACCGGCTGTTCACGATGCCGCTGATGTTCGCGGCCGCGCTGCTGAGCTTTGCGCATGGCTCCAACGACGTCGCCAACGCCATTGGCCCGCTCGCGGCGATCCACGACACGCTGACGACCGCGCACATCGGCGGCACGGCCCCGGTGCCGATCTGGATCATGGTCATCGGCGCGCTGGGGCTTTCGATCGGCCTCGCCCTCTACGGACCGAGGCTGATTCACACCGTGGGCAGCGAGATCACCGAGATCGATCCGATGCGCGCCTACTGCATCGCGATGTCGGCGGCCGTCACGGTGATCATCGCCTCGCAGCTCGGCCTGCCGATCAGCACGACCCACGTTGCGATCGGCGCGGTCTTCGGCGTCGGCTTCCTGCGCGAGTTCCTGAAAGTGAACTACGCGCGCATCCTGCTGGAAATCAGCCAGCATCACGCTGCGCAGGAAGCAGGCCATGACGAGGTCGAGGCCTTCCTGGCACGTTTCGAACTGGCCAGCATCGAAGAGAAGGGCCGCATGCTCAAGGAGCTCAAGCAACGCTCCAAGACTGGTGCGACCGCCATTTCCAAGCAGGAGCGCAAGGAGCTGCGCAAGGCCTACCAGAAGAACGTGGTCAAGCGCTCGGTGGTGATGCGCATCATCGCGGCATGGATCATCACCGTGCCGGCCTCGGCGTTGATGGCGGCGGTGATCTTCTACGCGATCCGCGGCGCGATGCTGCCGGCGTAGGATGGGCTGAGCAGCGCGAAGCCCATCAGGCACGGCGCGATGATGGGCTTCGCTGTCGCTCAGCCCATCCTACGTCTCGATCAGGCGCTGACGACCGGGATCTTGCCGATCGACGCGGCGATCTTCGCCTGCCACTGCTTCGGGCCGGTCTCGTGGACCGAGGTGCCCTGGGCATCGACGGCGACCGTCACCGGCATGTCCCTGACCTCGAACTCGTAGATCGCTTCCATCCCCAGGTCCGCGAAGCCGACGACCTTGGCGCTGCGGATCGCCTTGGCGACCAGGTAGGCCGCGCCGCCGACCGCCATCAGATAGGCGCTCTTGTGCTTCTTGATCGACTCGATCGCGGTCGGGCCACGCTCGGACTTGCCGATCATCGTGATCAGGCCGGTCTGCGCCAGCATCATCTCGGTGAACTTGTCCATGCGCGTCGCCGTGGTGGGTCCTGCCGGACCCACTACTTCATCCCGAACGGGATCAACAGGGCCGACGTAGTAAATGGCCCTGTTAGTGAAGTCGACCGGCAGCTTCTCGCCCTTCGCCAGCATGTCGGCGATGCGCTTGTGCGCCGCATCGCGGCCGGTGAGCATCTTGCCGTTCAGCAGCAGCGTCTGGCCCGGCTTCCAGCTCGCGACCTCGGCCCTGGTCAG
This sequence comes from Sinimarinibacterium sp., assembly GCA_041659605.1. Lineage (GTDB taxonomy): Bacteria > Pseudomonadota > Gammaproteobacteria > Nevskiales > Nevskiaceae > Solimonas. The sequence goes on from JBAZXW010000024.1 coordinate 45,445, forward strand.
CGTGTCGAGGTTCACGCGCGTCGCCGTCTTCGTGTCCGCCTGCCAGGTGACCTTGGGCCAGTCCTCGAGCGTTGGCGTCGGCAATACCGCCGGACCCGAGCCGTCGAGCTCGAAATGCACGTGGCGCGTCGCCGCGCAGTTCGGGATCATCGCGACCGGAAGATTTGCCGCGTGCGTCGGATAGTCGAGCACCTTGACGTCGACGACCGTGGTCAGGCCGCCGAGGCCCTGCGCGCCGATGCCGAGCTGGTTGACCTTCTCGTACAACTCCAGGCGCAGCTCCTCGGCCCGGTTCTTCGGCCCGCGCGCCTTCAGTTCATGGATGTCGACCGGCGCCATCAGCGATTCCTTGGCCAGCAGCATCGCCTTCTCCGGCGTGCCGCCGATGCCGATGCCGAGGATGCCGGGCGGACACCAGCCGGCGCCCATGGTCGGCACCGTCTTGAGCACCCAGTCGACGACCGAATCGGACGGATTGAGCATCGCCATTTTCGACTTCGCCTCGGAGCCACCGCCCTTGGCGGCGCAGATCACCTCGAGGTGATCGCCGGCGACGATCTCGGTGTGGATCACGGCCGGCGTGTTGTCCTTGGTGTTGGTGCGCTTGCCGGCAGGATCGGCGAGCACCGACGCGCGCAGCTTGTTGTCCGGGTGGTTGTAGGCGCGACGCACACCCTCGTTGACCATGTCGGCGAGCGCCATCGTCGCGTCCCAGCGCAGGTTCATGCCGACCTTGAGGAACACGGTCGCGATGCCGGTGTCCTGGCAGATCGGCCGATGACCTTCGGCGCTCATGCGCGAATTGGTCAGGATCTGCGCGATTGCATCTTTTGCCGCCGGATTTTCCTCGCGCTCGTAGGCCTCGCCCAGTGCCTGGATGTAGTCGAGCGGGTGGTAGTAGCTGATGTACTGGAAAGCGTCGGCGATGGACTGGATGAAATCGTCCTGGCGGATCGTGGTCATGGATGCACGCTGAAAACGGCCGGGGGGCGCGAATGCTACCCGGTTTTGCGCGCCCCGTGGGTCAACTCACGCCGCTGCGTACAGCCGGTGGCTGTGATGGGTCGTCGGCTCCCACAGCGCGATGCCGTTATCGATGGCGGCAGCGGGGATCAGCGGGGATGCGCTGGAAGCCGCCGCGTCGACAAACGCCGCTTCGATCACGCGCACCAGCGCACGCACGTTGCCGTGCCAGCGGCATTCACGGATGCGCTTCCACGCCGCCTCGTCGATGCCGGCGGGCGCTTTCCAGGTCGTGCAGTTCTCGCCCATGCGCGCGAGCGTCGCGGCGATCACGGCAATCATGTCTTCCTCGCGGCGGCGCAGTTCCGGCACTTCGAGCACAGCGGCGCCCAGCCGGGTGAATTCGTCGATGTTGACCGCTGCCTGCAGCTGCGACCAACTGCGGTTCGATGCGAACAGCAAGGCGCAATCCAGCTGCCGCTTCGCCGATGCGCCGAACGGCAGGTACTGGCCGTTGTCGAGCGCCTCCATCAGCACTTCCATGACCGGCCCGCTGACGCCATGCGCCTCGTCGATGAAGCAGACGCCGTCGCGTGCCTGCGTGAACGCGCCGTGGCGTGCGCCGGCGCCCGGAAACGCACCGGCGACATGGCCGCACAGCAGCGACTTCACCGCCGCCTTCTCGCCGGTGTTTTCGGCGGCGAGGTTGACGGAGACGAACTGCCCGCGACCGCGGACCAGATGATAGAAATACGCCAGCGAGGTCTTGCCGCTGCCCGGGCCGCCGAGCAGATAGGCGCGCGCGATGCCGTTGTCGGCGAATGCGCGGATACGCGCGACCACGCCCTGCAGCTCCGGGCTGAACACGAAGAAGCTGCGATAGCCCGGCCGCTCGACCTCGGTCGTCACCGGCATGCGGATGACGTTGTCCTCGACGCCGTGACGCAGACGATCCGGCAATTGGCGCATCGCGTCCTCGACGTTCTGCGCCATGATCAGGCGCAGGCCGACCAGACGCCCGCTGCGCACGCGTCCCTGCAGCCAGCGGCCCAGGGCCGCCAGCTGATTGCCCTGCACGGCCACGATCAGAGTCGCCGCACGGCCGCCCTCGCGTGCCGCGAGGACACTCGCCGCCAGCGCATCGAGTTGTGCCGGCTCGACGAACAGGCTCAGTGCAAATTCCTCGTCCAGCGGCGGCGGCGCTTCGCCGTTCGCGCGCGGCCCGTCGATGCCGCGCAACACGCAGGTGCGTCCCGACGGCAGCAGCCGCGAAACAACGTCCTGCAGCGCTGGATCGCGCAGCCCCCACTCCGAAGGCGTGTAGATCGCCAGGAACGGCGATGCCTGTCGTGCGGCAAGCGGCTCCGTGACGCGGCGACGCAGTGGCCGCCAATTGAGGTCGAACATGGATGACCCGGCAGTCGAAACAGCCTGCAGACTACGCACGCCCCCCGCCCCCTCCCCGCCGCAGCGGCGGATCGTGACCCCCGGTCCGACCAACGGCTGCCGGTCAGCGCGGCTTGCGTGCCGTCGCGATGCCGCCGCGCGTGAGCCGCAGCGGGTCCAGCAGCCGGCGCAGCTCGGCCGCCGGCAGCCCCGTGTCTTCGGCGGCGACGTCGACGATCGGCCGGTTCTCGCGCCAGGCACGCTTGGCGATGGCCGCGCCCTGCTCGTAGCCGATCACCGCGTTCGCTGCGGTGATCAGCACCGGGTTGCGCGCGAGTGCCTGCGCGATGCGTTCTGAACGGATCCGGAATCCGGCGATGGCGCGATCGGCGAGCAGACGCGAGGCATTCGCCAGCAGATCGATGCTGGCCAGCAGTTTGTCAGCGACCAGCGGCAGCATGACGTTGAGCTGGAAGTTGCCGGACTGCGCGGCGATGGTGATGGCGGCGTCGTTGCCGATCACCTCGGCGGCGACCATGCACACCGCCTCCGGGATCACCGGGTTGACCTTGCCCGGCATGATCGAAGAGCCCGGCTGCAGCACCGGCAGCTCGATCTCGCCCAGACCCGCGAGCGGCCCGGAGTTCATCCAGCGCAGGTCGTTGGCGATTTTCATCAGCGAACAGGCCAGTACCTTGAGCTGCCCCGAGAGTTCCGCGGCCGTGTCCTGACTGGACAGGGCCTCGAAAGCATTGGCGGCAGGCCGGAAGCGGATGCCGGTCCGCCGGCTCAGCGCCGCGGTCGCACGGCGCGCGAACTGCGGGTGGGCGTTGATGCCGGTGCCGACCGCGGTCCCGCCCAGCGCCAGGCCGTGCAGCCGCGGCAGCGTCGCCTCGATGCGTTCGATCGCGTGTCGCAACTGCTGCGCCCAGCCGGACAGTTCCTGATCGAAACGCAGCGGCATCGCGTCCATCAGGTGCGTACGCCCGGTCTTGACCTGCTTGCCGCCGGCGCGCGCCTTGCGCCGGATCGCCAACTCCAGATGGCGCAGTGCCGGCAGCAGAGTTTCCTTCACCGCGAGGCTGGCGGCGACGTGGATCGTCGACGGGATCACATCGTTCGACGACTGGCTGCAATTGACGTCGTCGTTCGGGTGCACGTCGCGGCCGAGCGCGCGGCTGGCCAGGCGCGCGATGACCTCGTTGGCGTTCATGTTGCTCGACGTCCCGGAGCCGGTCTGGAACACGTCCACCGGGAACTGCGCGTCATGGCGGCCGTCGGCGACTTCCAGGGCCGCATCGGCAATCGCCGCAGCCTTGCGCGCGTCGAGGAGGCCGAGCGCGGCGTTGGCCTGCGCGGCGCAGGCCTTGGTCAGGCCCAGCGCGCGGATGAACGTGCGCGGCATGCGCCGTCCGGACACCGGAAAGTTATCCACCGCGCGCTGCGTCTGTGCACCCCACAAGGCGTCGGCGGGCACCCGCAGCTCCCCAAGTGTGTCGCGTTCGATGCGGAATCGTCGGCTGGCCATCTCGTCTCTCCTCGACTGTGCTCGGATAAAATAACCCCCCTTGCGCTCCGCAGCCTGCGGTCGACCTGCGCCACCCAGGCCTCTACCGGCATCCTTCATGAACCTGACTTCGCTGTCCGCCATCTCCCCCATCGACGGCCGTTACGCCGAAAAGACCGTCATGCTGCGCGAAATCTTCAGCGAGTACGGCCTGATGCGCTATCGCGTGCTGTCCGAGATTCGCTGGCTGGCGACGCTGGCCGGACAGGCCGGCGTCGCCGAAGTGCTGGCGCTGTCCGCATCCGCGCGCGAAAAACTCGATCGCATCGCCGAGAATTTCTCGCTGGAAGAAGCCCAGCGCGTCAAGGCGATCGAGGACACGACCAACCACGACGTCAAGGCGGTCGAGTATTACCTCAAGGAGAAGATCAGTTCGCACGCCGAGCTCGGCGACGTCAAGGAATTCATCCACTTCGCCTGCACCTCCGAAGACATCAACAATCTCGCGCACGCGCTGATGCTCAAGGACGCGCGCGAGAAGGTGCTGCTGCCCGCGATCGACAAGCTGATCCAGTCGATCGCCGCCCTCGCCCATGCCTATGCCGAGCAGCCGATGCTGTCGCGCACGCACGGCCAGCCGGCGTCGCCGACGACGCTGGGCAAGGAGATGGGCGTGTTCGCGCAGCGCCTGCGCCGCCAGCGCGCGCAGTTCGCGCAGGTCCAGATCCTCGGCAAGATGAACGGCGCCGTCGGCAACTGGAACGCCCACTACGCCGCCTATCCGGACGTCGACTGGCCGGCGATCGCGCGCCAGTTCCTCGCCGACCTGGGCATCGAAGAGTCGCCGGCGACGACGCAGATTGAGCCGCACGATTACATCGCCGAGTACTTCCACGCGCTGGGCCGCATCAACACGATCCTGATTGGCTTCTGCCGCGACGTCTGGGCCTACATCTCGGTCGGCTACTTCAAGCAGAAAGCCGTCGCCGGCGAAGTCGGCAGCTCGACGATGCCGCACAAGATCAATCCGATCGACTTCGAGAACGGCGAAGGCAATCTGGGTCTGGCCAACGCGATCCTGCAACACCTCGCCGAGAAGCTGCCGATCTCGCGCTGGCAGCGTGACCTGACCGACTCCACCGTGCTGCGCAATCTGGGCGTCGGCGCCGCGCACGCGCTGGTCGCGTACCAGGCGATCGGCAAGGGCATCGGCAAGCTCGAGGCAGATGCCTGGCGCATGGGCCAGGATCTCGAAGCCAACTGGGAAGTGCTGGGCGAGGCGATCCAGACGGTGATGCGTCGCTACGGCTTGCCCGAACCGTACGAGCAGCTCAAACGCCTGACGCGCGGGCAGAAGATCGGCCGCGACGCCATTCGCGCCTTCGTTTCCGAGCTGGCACTGCCGGAGGCCGAGAAGCAGCGCTTGCTGCAAATGACGCCGGCCAGCTACACCGGCAATGCGGCCGAGCAGGCCAAGGCAGTCTGAGAGCAGCCATGACCGAAGCCGTCGATCCGCACGAACCGCCGCCGCCCCACGCGGTCGTTGGCCTGACCGAGACGATCGCGACCGTCGCCGGCGTGATCGGTCACGCACGCAATGAACTGGCGATCCTCAGCTGCCGCCTGGAGCCGGCGCTCTATGGCGACATGGCGGTGGTCGATGCCGTCAGCCAGCTGGCGCTGCGCCACGAGCGCGTACGCATCCGCGTTCTGGTCAATGCGCCGGATCTGGCGATGCGGCGCGCGCACCGGCTGGTCGAGTTCGCACGACGCTTGACCAGCCGCATCGAATTCCGCGAACTGCCCGAGGATCAGCGGGGCCTCGTCGAGGACTGCGTGATTGCCGACAGCGTCGCCGTCTGGCGCCGCGACAATCCGGACCAGCTGGAATCGCGCGTGTACGAGTCCACGCTCGAAGCCCGCCTGCAGCTGCGACGCTTCGATCCCCTCTGGGAAGTGTCTACGCCGGCGCGGGCGTTCACGCAGCTGCACATCTGAGCGCAGGCGCGTGACCGCATGGCGGCCATGCTTGTCCGCCTGTCGGTTGTAGGTCAGCCCCTACAGACAACTCCCCCCCAAAGAGGGGATGCCCGACCCGACGGGCACTCGATAGAGTCCGAGCCACACATCGACGGACCCATCGAGCGGATGAGCGGCTGCAGCTGTCTAGAAGAATCCGGCACGCACGGCTACACCGCCATCGAGCTGCTGGTGACCATCGCGGTCCTCGCGATCGTCACGGCGTTCGCGGTCCCGGGCATGACCGCGCTGGTCGTCCGCAATCGTCTCGCCGCACAGGCCAATGAGTTCGTCGGCGCCCTCAACTACGCACGCAGCGAAGCGGTGACCCGCGGTCAGGCGGTCGCGCTGTGTCCGGCCCAGGCGCCCTACGCGGCTTGCGCCAACTCAAGCAGCTGGACGGGCGGCTGGGTCGTGTTCGCCGACGCAGGGGTGGCCAACGCCATCGACGATGCCGCCGATGTGCTTCGCGTCTTCGACGAGCTGCAGGGCGGCAGCACCCTGAATTCGCACCAGGTACAGGTCGTGCGCTATCTGCCCAATGGCTTTCTCGACACGGTCGCCAGTCCGTTCGCGCTGCGCGCCGGCCATTGCAGCGGCAACGATGTGCGTTCCATCCGCATCAGCCCGCAAGGGCGGCCGCTGGTCAGCGTGGCGGCGTGCTGACGCGGACTGACCCGATGAGCGACCAGCGCGGATTCACACTGATCGAAGTGCTCGTCACGGTCGTGATCCTTGCGATCGGCTTGCTGGGCCTCGCAAACCTGCAGACCGTTACCCTGCAGCGCGACAACGGTTCCGCGCAGCGCGTCGAGGCCCTCAACAGCGCTTACGACCTGCTCGACCGCATGCGCGCCAATCGTTCGCAGGCGCTGGCCGGCCGGTATGACGTGGAACTCGGGGCCATCCCATCGGGATCGTCGCCGGCGGAGACCGACATGCGTACGTGGAAGCAGGCATTGGCCGCAGGCCTTCCGGATGGCGACGCCAGCGTCCTGGTCCAGAACAGTGTGGTCAGCATCAACGTCGTGTGGAGCGATGTCGGCAACGCCGGCAGCCCGGTCACGCTGAACCTGCGCACCCAACTATGACGCCCATGCCCGGACGACAGCGTCAACGCGGCGTCAGCCTGGTCGAACTGATGATCGGCCTCGTGCTGGGCCTCGTCGTGATGGCCGCGGTGTTCCAGATCTACCTTTCCACCCGCCGTAGCTATGTGTTGGCCGAGGCACTGGCGGCGCGACAGGAGGCCGTGCGTTACGTCACGACGGTGATATCCAAGGACGCGCGCATGGCCGGATACTTTGGCTGTCTGCGCCAAGGCGGCGAGATCACGAACACGCTCGACGCGGATCCGGGCGACTTCACTTACCGATATGGGCGGTACGTCGATGGCTTCGACGCTGACGCCGGCGCCTGGAATCCCGCGCTGCCCGGCGCGCTTGCCAATGTCGTGCCCGGAACCGACGTGCTGACGCTGCGCGGCACCTTCGGACCGGAGGTGTACATCGTCAAGGAGATGCCCGACACCTCGGCGGATCTCAAGTCCAATCCGCTCAGTCCGGCGCCGCTGGCGGATGGCAACATCGTCATGATCACCGACTGCGCGCACGCCGCGATCTTCCAGATCACGCGGTACAACCTCGACAACACCGGCGCACCCAACGCGCACTTCGGTGATATCCAGCACAACACTGGCAATGCAACCGAACCCGGCAACGCGGACAAGAATCTGGGGCGCCGCTACCCGGTCGGCTCGCAGATCGTGCGCATCGACACCATCACCTATTTTATCCGCAACAGCGCCAGCGGCACTGGTCCGGCATTGTGGCGACGCATCGAGGGCGACAATCCCCCGGAGCGCGAGCTGGCCGAGGGCGTCGAAAACCTGCAGGTGCTGTATGGAGTCGATGCCAACGGCGATCGTGCTCCGGACATTTACCAGACCGCAGCCGAGATCGACGCAGTGGCGAATTGGGGGGCAATCGTGACGGTGCGAATTGCATTGCTCGTCGCCGGCACGCGCGATCACGCCGGGGACTACGACCCGCGCGAATTCGACCTGCTCGGAACGCTGATCGGGCCGTTTCAGGATGGCCGTCTGCGGCGTGTCGTCACGCTGACCCTCTCGCTGAGGAACCAGCTGCCATGAATCGCTCGCGCCCACCACATCGTCGCTTCCGGCAGAAGGGCGTAGTCCTCGTCGTCGGCCTGATCCTGCTGCTGGTGCTGACGCTGCTCAGCGTCGGCGCGATGCGTTCCGCCGTGCTCGAAGAGCGCATGACCAACAACACGCAGGACTTGCAGATCGCGTTCCAGTTCGCCGAGGCGGCACTGCGCGAAGCCGAAGCCCTGCTGCAGTTGCCGGCTCTACCGGCGTTCAACAATACCAACGGACTTTATGTCTATCAGCCGCCCACCGATGCCGACACCCGCTACCAGGCGCTGTGGGACATGGCCGGCACACAGTGGCGCGACGCCACGATCACCGGCGACGCCGCCCTCGGCCGTGCCCGCGCCCAGTACCTCATCGAACAGGTTCAGCCACCGCCGCCGCCGGCGGAGCCGGCGCTGTCCTGCGAAATCATCGGCGGTGGCGGCTCGACGGGAAGCGGGAGTCTGGGATCGGATAACGAGATAGAGGTCCGCAACGCAACCTGCTACCGCATCACCGCCCGCGCCTGGGGCGCCACCGGCGCGGACAATCCCACGCCGATGGTCATCCTCCAGTCCACGTTCCAGCGCTGAGGAGCCCCGCAATGAAGCATCTATTGTCCGTGCTGCGCCTGATCGCTGCGTTGTTCGTGGCCATGGGTGCGACCGGTTCCGCATACGCGCAAATCGCGCTCTCCGACACGCCGCTGTTCCTCTCCACGTCGGTCACGCCCAACGTGATGCTGCTGTTCGACAACTCGGGCAGCATGGACAACATGATCTGGGCCGACAGCTTTGATCCCGGCGCTGCCTATACCGATTGGAGTCGAAGCTGCAACAGCAACAATTCCTGCTGGAGCGCAAGTAGCGGCAATGTGTTCTTGAGCAATGTTCCAAAAGGCAATTGCCCGAATGGATACAAGCAGGGGCGACGTTCAAGTGGCACCAGGCGATGCCTGCGACTTCCGGATCCCATCGGCAGCGGCAACACCCGCTACAACGGCGCATATCTCAATTACCTGTTCGAGACCTATGGCCAGAACTGCCCCGCTTCGGGCAGTTGCAGCAGCAAGAGCGTCGATCTGACCACAGGGACGATTCCTCTCGATACGCGGCTGATGACCGCAAAGGACGTCTCCACGACGCTGGTCAGCGACAATTCCGAACTGCGTTGGGGTCTCTCCCGTTTCAATCAGCCTGACGGCAACAACAATGCTCCCGGCGGTCGCGTCGTGCAGAATTGCGGCGCCTCGATTGCCTCGATCAGTAGCGGCATCAGTGGCCTCAACGCCGACTCGAACACGCCGCTGGCCGAAACCTTCTACGAGATCACCCGTTATTTTCGAGGCCTGTCGTCCCATTACAACAGCGGCGTGAGCTATACGAGTCCGATCCAGTACCGCTGCCAGAAGAACTTCGCCATCGTCGTCACCGACGGCTTCCCCACCTACGACAACAGCTTTCCCACGGACGACCCCGACGACGCCACCGATACGGCGCGTGCCTTGCCGAACTGGGACAACCTTGCGCCGTCGACGGCGCAGTCGGACTATCCTTTGTTTCCGCAGTATTCCGACGGATTTAATCCATCTGGCAGCGAAGGCAACGAGGCCTACACGCTGTTCCTGGACGATATGGCAAAGTTCGGCTACGACACCGATCTGCGCACGTCGGGAAACGATCTGACCGGCACGAGTTATAACGACACCGGCTTCCGGGTCCAGCGGCTGCAGACCTTCACGGTTGGCCTTGCCCTCAACAACCAGATGCTGCGCGACGCTGCCGACTACGGCGGCGGCAAGGCCTATACCGCAAACACATCGGCCCAGCTGCGCGAAGCGCTGCAACGTACGATCAAGGAGATCGCGGCGGTCACCAGCGCCGCAGCATCCATTGCCACCAACTCGACGCGACTGACTGCGGATACAGCCATCTATCAAGCGCGTTTCCGTACTGGCGACTGGAGCGGCCAGTTGCTTTCCTTGCCGATCAAGGCCGACGGACAGGTCGGCGATCCGCTGTGGGATGCGGCGCAGCAGATGCCGGCTGCGGCCGTTCGCCTGATCACCACCTACGACTCGACTGCGCCCAATCCCGGCAAGCGCTTCGAGTGGAACCAGCTCAATGCCGCGCAACAAGACGCACTCGGCCGCAACACCGCCGGCACGGCCGACGGCAACGGGGAGGCACGGCTGAACTACCTGCGCGGTGATCGCGGCAACGAAGGAGCGGGCCTGAACTTTCGCGTGCGCGGTTCGGTGCTCGGTGACATCGTCAATTCGGATCCCGCTTTCGTCGGCCAGCAGAACTACGGCTTCGACGCGCTTCCCGGCAGCGAGGGATCGAGCTACAAGTCATTTCGCCAGAGTGCGGCATACCTCAGTCGGCCGTCGATGATCTATGTCGGCGCCAACGACGGCATGCTGCACGGTTTCCGCGCAACCGACGGGCGCGAACTGCTGGCCCATGTGCCGAGCCAGGTCTACGCGCGGCTCAGTGCACTGACCGATTTGGCCTACAACGACAACCACCAGTACCTGGTCGATGGCTCGACCAAGACGCTCGATGCCCATGTCGGCGGCAGCTGGAAAACCATTCTGGTCGGCGCACTGGGCGGCGGCGGCCGCGGGGTATTCGCGCTCGACGTCACCGATCCCGCAACATTTGGCACCGGCAGTCTGATGTGGGAGTTCACCTCGGCGCAGGATGTCGATATGGGCTATTCATACGCACAGCCGACAATCGCCCGCCTGGAAGATGGGCATTGGGTCGCGGTCGTCGCCAATGGCTACAACAGCAGCAACGGGCACGCCGTGCTGTTCGTGCTCGATCTCGAAGACGGATCGGTGCTCAAGAAGTTCGATACCGGCGTCGGCGGCAACAATGGCCTGTCTTCACCGATTCCGGTCGATATCGACGGCGATCGCATCACCGATCTGATTTACGCCGGCGACCTCCAGGGCAACATGTGGAAATTCGATGTGCGCGGCAACAGCTCCGCGGACTGGAAGATCGGATTCGGCACGGCCGCAAGCCCCCAGCCGCTGTTCACGGCCTGCAGCGACGATCCCTGTACCAGCAGCAATCGCCAGCCGATCACTGCGCGCCCCGAAGTGGGCCTCAACAAAGCCGATGTCAGCGGCTATGATGGCTTCGTCGTCAACTTCGGCACCGGCCGCTACTTTGCGGTTGGCGACAACACCGCGACCAGTCAGACCAACACGTTCTACGGCATCTTCGACCTCGACAACGGCGCAGGTACGTCCGGGATCGACGGCAGAAACGACCTGCTGCGTCAGGAAGTCATCGCAGTTCGGACGCTAAGCTTCCCCAACGGGATCACCGAGGACGTCCGCGTGACCAGTGCCAACAGCCTGAATGGCGAGCGTGGCTGGTACCTCGATCTGCCGCTGACCGGCGAGCGGCAGGTCAGCACGCCGATCCTGCGCAACGGCTCGATCATTTTCACGACGCTGATTCCCAACACGGCAGCCTGTGCTTTCGGCGGCGACAGCTTCCTGATGGAAGTCAACGCGCTGACCGGCAGCCGCCTCGACGAAACGCCGTTCGACCTGAACCGCGATCGGGCCTTCAACGAGGACGACTATGCCGACGGCTTGCCCGTCAGCGGGCGCCGTTCGAGCGCCGGCATCATCAAGACGCCTGCGATCATTTCGGCGGCCGGCTTCGAGATCAAGCTCGCCAGCGGCACGACGGGTGGCATCGATACCACGTACGAACAGCCGCCAGGGCCCGATGTCGGTGGGCGGCTGTCATGGCGCCAGATGCAGTGAGAAAACGTTCGTGCGGCTTCTCGCTGATCGAGCTGATGATCGCAGTTGCGATCGTCGGCATACTCGCGGCCATCGCGCTGCCGAGCTATCAGAACAGCGTCCGCAAGTCACGTCGCGCCGATGCCAAAGTCGCGCTGACCGACACCGCGCAGCGCCTCGAACGCTGCCTGACGCAATACGGCACCTACGACAACGGCAACTGCACGGTCGCGGCGGCGTTCGACAGCCCGGAGGCCTACTACACGATCTCGACCAACATCGGCCGCATGAATTACACGCTCACCGCTACTGCGCAGGGCCAGCAGTTGAGGGATGAAGCCTGTGCGCGTTTCACCCTCGACAATCGCGGTGCCAAAACGGCTTTCAACGGCGACGGCGCGGCGGCGACGGACTGTTGGTAGCGAATGGCGCTGCAGTCGGGAGTCTATTTGTAGGAGCGGCCCATGCCCGCGATACTTTTCCGTGCGGCGCGCACGCCGCATCGCGGACATGAGCCGCTCCTACAACGGCATGTGCTGCGACTCAGGTCGCCTCATCCGGCGCAATACGCTCACATGCGCGGATCATCGCGCGCACATCCTCGGGGATCGGCTGCGCCTTCTGTCTGGTGTAGTCGAACCATACGACGACGCCGCGCGTCACCGCGACCAGCTGTCCGTCGACGAACATGCCGGCGAGCGTGTTCATGCTGCTGCGGCCCAGACGCGCGATGCGGAAGCCGACCTTCAGCTTCGACGGATGATGCAGCTGGGCGACGAAGTCGCATTCGATGCGCGCGAGAATCAGGCCGCGCGACTTCCAGAATTCCGGGTCCAAGCGCATCAGCTCGCCGAAGTAATCCAGCCGCGCACTCTCGTCGAAGGTGAAGAAGCGCGTGTTGTTGACGTGCCCAAGCGCGTCGAGGTCGGACCAGCGGGTTTCGATCTCGATCACGTGGCCGAAGTCATCCAGCCGGATGCTGTCTTTCATCGCTTGTTTTCCTTCTTCAGCCGCGTCTCGGCCCGTCGGCGGATCTCCAGCTTGCGATCGCGCGGTGCGGCCGACCACTCCGCGATCTCCCCCAGGCTGCGGCCGCAACCGGTGCAGACCTGCTGCGGATCGAGCGCACAGACGCCGACGCACGGAGAAGGCACTTCACCGGGTGGTGGTGGGTGAACGGGCATGATCAAAGTTGCAACCGGGCGCACTTTCGAACGGCGAAAAGCAATGCGGCCATCCTGAAGATGGCCGCATGCTTCAGTCTGCCGGGACTTTATCAGTCGCCGATAACCTTGAACTCCACGCGCCGATTCTGCGCGCGGCCCTCTTCCGATTCGTTCGTCGCGATCGGCGTGAACTCGCCGTAGCCCATCGCCACCAGGCGGTCGCCATCGACGCCGCGCGAAATGAGGAACTGGCGCACCGCTTCCGCGCGCTCCTGCGACAGCACGTTGTTGTAGGCGTCGTTGCCGATGTTGTCGGTGTGTCCGCCGATCTCGATGCGCGTGCCCGGCTGCGCTTTGAGCGATTCGGCGACGGCTTCGAGCGCCGAACGCGAGCTGTCGGCCAGGATCGCGTCGTCGGTGCCGAAGCTGACGCCGCTGAGCACCATGCCCTGCGCGGCGACGCAGCCGGTTGCATCGACAGCAACGCCGGGCGGCGTGCCCGGGCAGCGGTCCGCTGCGTCGGGAACACCGTCGCCGTCGGCGTCGGCGGACAGATCGATCGGGCAACCGCGCACATCGACGGTCGTGCCGACCGGAGTGGCCGGGCATTGATCGAGACTGTCCAGCACCGCATCGGCGTCGGAGTCGGTGCCGCAGTCGCTACGGCCCGTCACCGGATCGACGACCGCCAGCGCGCACTCGGCCGCGACCGGCGCCGGAGCGGCGCGATCGCCGACCGCAAACAGCGGCGTCAGCGGCAGCTGCAGACCCAAGCTGATGCGATAGTCGATCAGCACGTCCTCGCCGGGGACCGACTTGTCGTTGTCCTGGCCCAGAACCCGCGCCTCGGCACGAGCGGCCAGGCCATTCCAGTTCAGCGGAAACAGCACACCGGCGCCCAGATTGATGCCGAAGTGCTCGTGCTCCTCGCCAGCGACGTCGTCCTGGACGACGCCCAGACCGGCGAGCATGAAGGGCTTGAAGCGCGGGCCGACGCTGGCGTCGTCGCCCCAGCCGAAGAGGCCGAAGTCGTAAACCAGGTCGAGCACCAGTCCGCGCTGATAGTCGGATTTTCCGTCGATGTCGCGATCCCGCTGCAGCGCGTGCAGCGTCGCTTCCGCAGCCCAGTTCGCATAGCCGTACTCGGTCAGCGGCCAGCCGAAGCGCGCTTCGCCGCCCAGGCCATCTTCGGAATTGCGGACGCTGTCGCCGAATTCGTAGGAAAACGCACCCGCCACATACGGGATGTCGTAGTCATCGACGGTCACGGCCTGTGACGTACCGGCCCACAACGTCATCATGGCCGCAGCGGAAATCAACTTCATACGCATAATCGTCCCCGAAATGTGTTTTGTTTGGCTCTTCATGACGATCGCGGATCATCAAGCAGCAGATTGACTGTACTGGATTGCCGTTTACAGCGGCAACCGCCGACCGCGCATCAGCCGCGCAGGGCCGCAGCGCATTCCGCGATCAGCGCCGGTCCGCGGTAGATGAAGCCGCTATAGATCTGGACCAGATCGGCGCCCGCGCCCCGCTTACTGCGTGCATCCTCGCCACTGAGGATGCCGCCGACGCCGATCAGCGGGAAGTCGGGCCCCACGCGCTCGCGCAAGCGCCGCAGCACCGCATCGGCCAGCGGTCGCAACGGGGCACCCGACAGCCCGCCGGTCTCGGCCGCCAGCGGCTCGCCTTCGAGGCCGGGCCGCGTGATGGTCGTGTTGGTCGCAATCAGCCCGTCGATGCCGGTTTCACGCGCGACGACGGCAATGCTGTCGAGCTGGGCATCGGTCACGTCGGGCGCGATCTTCACCAGGATCGGCGTGCGCTTGCCGTGCTGCTGCGCGAGCGTGTGCGCCTCGTCCCGCAGCGCGCTGAGCAAGGCTCGCAGATTGGCCTCGTCCTGCAGGTCGCGCAGGTTCTTGGTGTTCGGCGATGAAATGTTGACGGTCACGTAGGACGCCGGCGCATAGACCTTGCGCAGGCAGTGCAGATAGTCGTCCTGCGCACGCTCGATCGGCGTGTCGAAGTTCTTGCCGATGTTGATGCCGAGCACACCGCGGTAGCCGGACGCCGCGACCTGCCGCAGCAGATGATCGACGCCCTTGTTGTTGAAACCGAGGCGGTTGATCAGCGCTTGCCGCGCCGGAAGCCGGAACATGCGCGGCCTGGGATTGCCCGGCTGCGGCCGTGGCGTCACCGTGCCGACTTCCACGAAACCGAAGCCCAGCGCCTGCCAGGCGCGCAGGCACTCGCCGTTCTTGTCCAGGCCGGCGGCGAGGCCGACTCGGTTGGGAAAGCGCAGACCCAGCAACTCGACCGGCGAGTCCGGCACCGCCCTGCAGAACGGCGCGGTCGACAGTCGCGGAAATCGGCGGAACAAATCGAGCGTCAGCTCGTGAGCGGTCTCGGCGTCGAGCTGGAACAGGACGTCGCGGGCGATGCGGTACATGGTCAGACTGGGGGAGAAGACAGCACGGCGAACTTCGGCGGCGCGAGCCGCGCACGCACGAACTTCGGCAGCGGCAGCAGGCGCGCGAGTCGCGTGCGCATCTGCGTGATCTCGTCGTGCAACTTGTCTTGCGCCAGCGTCACCGGCAGCCGCGCCAGGCCGCGCACCACGTCGGTCGCGAGGCGGCGCTTGGAATCGTTCTCGTAGAGCGAACCGAAGCTGCCGGCGGCGGCGAACAACGCGCGCGACAGATGCAGATAGTCGCGATTGATGACCACGCCGGTCTGTTGCGTGTTCGACATCAGATGCAGCACCGCATGTCCGCGGGCATGCAGCCCATCGAACCCGCCGCGGCGCAGTTCGAAGATGAAGTTGCGCCGCGTCAGCGGCGTCACGCCCTTCTTGCGCAGGGTTTCATCGAGCGCCGCCTTGATCTCGGCGCGGCGATCCGCGTTGGCGTCCGGCTGCGTGCTGACGCGGATCAGCGTGTCGGCGAGCATCGCCGTGTCAGCGGTCACCGCGGCGGCCAGATAGTCCCAGACTGCGCCCCACTTGCCGTCGAGCGCGACGACGTTGCCCCAGTCGATCAGGTGCAGCGCGCCGTCGGAGCCCACCATCACGTTGCCGGGATGCAGATCGCCATGCATTTCGCGGTGCACGAACACGTGGTAAAGCATCGTGTACAGCAGGCGCTCGGAAACGCTGCGCTGGAAGCGGCGGCGCTCGGACGAGGGCATGCGCCTGAGCGCGCGCGTCAGGCTCGCTGCGTCGGAGAGGAACTCCATCTCGATGATGCGCTGCGTGTGGCCGTAGAGTTCCGGCACCTTCCACATGTTCGACTTCAGGCTACGCTGATAGAAGCGCAGATGGTTCTTCGCCTCCTTGTCGAAATCGAGTTCCTCCATGAAGCCGGCGACGAACTCGTCGACCTGCTCCTGCATCGCGCGCAGGAACGGCGTCAGCTTGGAGTGCGGCGCCCAGTATTGCGAGGACATGATGGCGAGCCCGAGCACCAGCTTGCCGATCGCGAACTCGCGGTCGATGTGCTGCCGGCCCACCTTGATCACGACCGGGCGCAGTATCTCGCGCCCGTCTTCGACGAAGGGCTTCTTCGCGAAGTAGACCGAGCCGATCGATCCGGAGCGCACCGGACGCGCCGGATCGAAATCCAGGTACAGCTTATGCGGCGGCTTGCCGTAGCACTCGACGAAGGCCTGGATGACCTCTTCTTCGCTCATCGCCGGCACGTCTTCATGGAACACCGCCAGCTCGCGCGCGATTTCTTCCGGCAGGAAGTCCGCGTTCGCGGCGGCGGCCTGCGCCATCTTGACGAAGAATGGCCCGAACTCGCGCACCATCTGCGCGACGATCTCTGCCTGACCCTTGAAGTCCTTGGGGTCGGCCTGGAAGAACGGCTTGATGTAGCGCAGCGCGCGGATCTGCCGGCGCACGATGAACACGTCGTTGCGGATCAGCGCGGCGCGCCGCAGGATCTCGTTGAGCTGCCACTGGTTGAAGCGGCGCCCGGCCTTGAGGATGTTGACGATCTCGACCAGCAGCGGCTCATAGGTGCGGATCACCAGTCGCACCATATCCAGCGTCAGCTCACCAAGGCCCTTGAGCTCCGGCGACGAGAACAGCTCGTTGAAGAACTGCCAGAACTCCTGAACCAGCTGTTCCGGCACCGGCACCGGTGAGCGCGCGACGACCTGTTCGACCATGAACCGGATCAGGTCCTCGGTCGACTGCTCATTCGGGATCAGGTGACGGCCGCGCAGATAGGCGGTCAGGCGCTCGGTCTGATGCAGCAGCGGATGCTTGTACAGGCCTTCGAAGGCACGGTCGATCGCGCTGGACAGCTCGTCGCGGGTGACATCCGGCTCGGAGCCGAGCACCCGCAGCAAGGGCCCGAAGCCCTTCGATACCCTGTATGTGGAAACGGTGAGCGTGCGCAGCTCGCGCAGTAGTCCGGGCGACAGCTTGTCGTCCTTGGAACCCATCAGGGCAGATTCAGCATATGGCCCAGCTTCGCCGCCTTGGCCGCGAGATAGCGCTCGTTGTGCGGATTGCGTCCGCTTTCCAGCGCGACGCGTTCAACCACCTCGATGCCGTCGGCGCGCAGCGCGTCGAGCTTGCGTGGATTGTTGGTCATCAGGCGGATGCTCATCAGGCCAAGCTGACGCAGCAGCCGCACGGCGACGCTGTACTCGCGGGCGTCGGCCGGAAAACCGAGCTGGTGATTGGCCTCGACCGTGTCGGCGCCCTGGTCCTGCAGCGCGTAAGCACGGATCTTGTTGCCCAGGCCGATGCCGCGGCCTTCCTGGCGCAGGTAGATCACCGCGCCCCGCCCTGCCGCTGCAATGCGCTGCAGAGCGGATTCGAGCTGCGCGCCGCAGTCGCAGCGCTGCGAGAACAGCGCATCGCCGGTCAGGCATTCGGAGTGCACGCGCACCAGCGGCGGCTCGCCGGACAGATCGCCGAGCGCCAGCACCACGTGCTCCTTTGCGTCGGCGCTACGGAAGACCGAGATGCGGAACTCCGCGAACGGTGTCGGCAGCCGGGATTCGGCAATCAATTCAAAGGGCTTGGCGGACTTCGGCAAATCGATCTCGCTTTATTCCGGACGGGGTGCAGCGCCGTCCGTCATCAACTAAAACGCGGGGACCGGAGTGTACCGGTCCCCGCGTTCGAAAGGCAGCCGGACAAACCGGCGTAGGGCGGCCCGTGGCCGCCGCGGCGGGCTCGGCCCGCCCTACGACGCCGGCCTCAAGCCTGACGCCTACGCGCCGAACCAGTTCTGCCCGCAGACGCGCAGCGTGCGGCCGTTGACGCCGGCCGCCGCCGGCGACGCGAAGAACGCCACCGCTTCGGCGATGTCCTGCGGCAGTCCGCCCTGCGACAGCGAGTTGATGCGCCGGCCCACCTCGCGCGGACCGACCGGCATCGCCGCGGTCATCTGCGTCTCGATGAAGCCCGGCGCGACCGCGTTGATCGCCCCGCCGCGCTTGGCCATCGTCTCGGCCAGCGCATCGACATAGCCGATCACGCCGGCCTTGGTCGCGCCGTAATTGGTCTGGCCGGCGTTGCCGCCGATGCCGCCGATCGAGGAGATACAGACGATGCGCGCGCCCGCGTTCAGGCCCTTCTTCAGCAGGCCCTCGTTGATGCGCAGGATCGCCGCGAGATTGATGCCCAGAACCATGTCCCAATGCTGCGGCGTCATGTTGCGCAGCATCTTGTCGCGCGTCACGCCGGCGTTATGGACGACGATGTCCAGTCCGCCGGTCTCGGCGGCGATGCGCTCCGCGGCATCCGGCGCGGTCACGTCGAGCGCAAGACCGCGTCCGCCGATCTTCGCCATCGTCTCGCCCAGCGCCCCCTCCTGCGACGGATGATCCATGCCGATCACCTGCGCGCCTTCGCGCGCCAGCACTTCGGCGATCGCCGCGCCGATGCCGCGCGCTGCGCCGGTCACCAGCGCCGTCTTGCCCTGCAGACTGCCGGCGAGCGGCAGTGCCGTCGCCTTGGCGTGGGGCCCCACAGGCAGCACCTGGCCAGACACATAGGCGGAATGCGCGCTCAGGAAGAAGCGCAGCGGCGCGTCGATCCAGTTGTCGCCGTCCGTTGCGACTTCGAGCAGATTGCAGGTCGTGCCGTTCTTGCCGACCTCCTTGGCCAGCGAACGCGTAAAGCCGCGCAGCGCCGTCGCCGCAGTCTTGCGGCCGATGTCGGCGCAGGACTCGGGCGCACGCGACAGGATTACGATGCGGCCGCTCCCCGGGATATTGCGCACCAGCGGCTGGAAGAAGTCGTAGACCTCGCGCAGCTGTGCCGGCGAAGACAGGCCGCTGGCGTCGAACACCAGCGCCTGGCTGCGCGGCTCGCCGCTGTCGGCGGCAGGATTGCCGGCCAGCGAGACCGAAAGCCTGGCGGCGGCCGACTTGATCGGCCCCAGCCCGGCGTGCTCCGGAACGATGCGCAGCTGTGCGCCCAGGCCCGGCAGCGACTTGAGCAACGCCGCCGACAGCGCGGCGGCGCTGTCGCCGCCGATGACGACGTGCGCACCGTCCAGCGGACGCTCGGCCCAGGGCGCGTCCGCACGCCGCAAGCGCGGCGGCGTCGGCAGCCCGAGCATGGCCGCGAGGCTCTTGCCGAAAGAGGAATGGGTAAATTCAAGATAGCGATCGTTCATCGCCGGGCCTCAGGTGAAAGAAGAAATCGTCAGGGCGGCGATTATCGCAGCCACCCGGTAGCGCCGACACGGCAGCCACACCCCGCGATGACGCCGTCGCTGCCATTGACGCGCCGAAAGCTCTGACGGATAGTTCGCCGTCCATGGCTCTAGGAGCCACGGCAGCGGCGATAATGCGCCCCGGGGGAGTGGTATGCGGCTCGCTGCCGCAAGGGGCCCGCCGCCAGGCGTCGCGGTCGACAGACGCGTCGGCAAACAATTTTTCTGGAGGGTTGGGAACATCCATGATGAGCGCAAAAGGCTTGACCATGACCGTGGTCGCCGTGGCCGTCGCCGCAGGCACTTATTTCGGCCTGGAAGCGGCATTTCCCCCGGCCACCGTCAAGGACGTCAAGGATTCGAACGGCAATGCCGTCGACCAGGTGTTCAAGGGCGCCCTGACGACCTCGCAGGTCGCCGCGGCCGAAGCGGCTCAGCCGATCGAGGAAACGCCGCCGCCCGCGGACGACGCGAGCGCTGCCGCCGCAATGGAAGAGCCGGCGCCTGCGGAGCTTGCCGCGGCTGAGCCGGAAACCGCGACCGCTGCGACCGCCGCGGTCGAGCCGGCGCCAACCGCCGAACCGACGCCAGAACCAGCGCCAGAACCCACGCCGGAGCCCTACGTGGCCCCGGCCGAGGAGCCTGCCGCTCCGGTCGCGACGCCTGCGCCGGTCAAGCCGGCCGCCAAGCCGGCGCCGAAGAAGGCTCAGAAGCTGACGCAGTGGTGGGGTCCGGAGTCGGACACGCAGTTGTCGGTCGTTTACGCCGGCTCCGCCGCCTACACGCGCGCGATCGTGCTGATGCTCAACGGCGCCTTCGACGACACCGCGTCTGCCGAACAGAACCTGCGCGTCACCGACGCCGCCGGCAAGACGGTTGCTGGTAAATGGCAGATCGGGACGAACAACAAGCGCATGCTGCTGTTCCCGATCGACAAGGCCGGCACCTACACGGTCAGCGTGAAAGCCGAGCTGGCCGACCGCACTGGGCGCAAGCTCGGCAAGGCGCAGAAGGGGCCGGTGCGCGTGAAGTAAGAGCGCAGTTTGAATCGATCGGGCCGCCCGGCGTTCGCGCCGCGCGGCCCGATTTGTTTCAAATCTCCGGCGCGCTTTCCTGCAGCACGTAGGTCGTGACCAGCCCGTCGATGCCGCGCACGGCGCGGCGGCGGCGCGTCGCCGGCAGCGATTCGCCGCTTTCGAGCAGCGTCGTCTCGTCGATGTGAATCTCGCCGTCGGCCGCCTTGTCGCACAGGCGCGACGCCAGGTTCACCGCGGGGCCGACGGCCATGTATTCGTAGCGTCCGCCTTCGCCGACGATGCCGACGGCGACGCTGCCGCTGGCGACACCGACGCCCAGCCCCAGATCATTCGAATAGCGCTTGACGATCGGCCGCACGCGCGACTGCAGCCTGCGCGCGAGGCGGATCGCCCGCTGCGCGCGGTCGTCGTAGGGCACCGGCGCACCGATCAGGATCAGCGCGCCGTCGCCGGCCAGATCCTTCACCGTGCCGCCGAACTCCTGTGCCGCCGCGCCCACCGCCGCATAGAACGAGCGCAGCAGGCGCATCACCTGCTCCGGCGTGTGCGCCTGCGCGTGCCGGGTGAAGCGGCGGATGTCGACGCTGACGACCGAAACGTCGCTGCGTTTGCGCGCCATCGCCTGGCGCAGTCCGCGCTCGCGCACCAGTTCGGCGACCTGCGGCGACAGGAAACGCGACATGAAGGTGCCGCGCGCACCCATGATCATGTAATAGCGCAGCGAGCCGAACAGGAACATCACCTCGCCGACTGCCAGCGCCAGCGGCGACACGCTCGCCGGCAGCACCAGCGCGACCGCGAGGAACGGCATCGCCGCCAGTGCGGCCAGGATGCGCACCTGCTCGGCGCGATCCGGGCGTCGCAGCAGCAACAGCGCACCCGCCACCATCACCAGTGCGCCCGAGACGAGGGTCGGGATCAGGAAGATCGCGAAGAGCGGATCGGGAATGCGATGTTCGGCGATCGCTTCGGCCAACTCGCGGTAGCGCAACTCCGGCAGCAGTGCGACGAACGCGGCATACGATAGCGAGAGCACTTGAGCGCCGCGGATCAGCTTGTCGCGCCGCGGCGTGCCGGCGGCATCCGGCACCGTCTGCGAGACGCGCAATCCCCACTCGCAGGCGGCGATAAAGGTCGCGGCATCGAGCAGTCCGACGCCGCGCACCCACCACGGCAGCGGCATGAGCTGCACCGCAGCCACCGTCAGTGCGTTGGCGTAGACCGTGACCCCGAGCAGCCCGAGGAACAGGCCCAGCCAGCGGCTCGTCGGCGTGGCCCGGTCGGTCAGCCAGAACGCCAGCCCCATGCCCAGGGCGATGATTGCGACGACCTCGTGTCCGCTCGTCATGGGGAATCGTACGAAGACAATGCGTAAAGACGGTGCACTTTAGCCAAGTTGATTTTT
The DNA here is from genome assembly GCA_041659605.1 of Sinimarinibacterium sp. Classification (GTDB taxonomy): domain Bacteria; phylum Pseudomonadota; class Gammaproteobacteria; order Nevskiales; family Nevskiaceae; genus Solimonas. The sequence goes on from JBAZXW010000024.1 coordinate 67,538, forward strand.
CGGTGACTCTGCCGCTCGGGGTCATGCGGCGCAGCGACCGATAGAATGTGCGCCCCTTCCGGTGGTCTGCCCATGCTGCTCGGCCTCAAGAACGTTTCGCTGCGCATCGCCAATACGCAATTGCTGGACCAGGTCGACTTCACGCTCGACGCGCGTGAGCGCGTCTGCCTGGTCGGCCGCAACGGCGCCGGAAAGTCGACCCTGCTGCGCGTGCTCGGCGGCGAACAGGCCATCGACGGCGGCGAGATCGTGCGCACACAGGGCCTCCGGTTGGCACGCCTGCAGCAGGACGTTCCAGCCCATGAACCCGGTACGGTCTACGACATCGTCGCCGACGGGCTCGGCGAGATGGGCCAGCTGGCCGCACGCTACCACCGGCTCGCACACGCGCCGGAACCAGACCTCAACCAGCTTGCCAGCCTGCAGGCGCAAATCGACGCGCACGGCGCGTGGACGGTCGAAAACCGTGTACAGGCGGTCGTCTCGCGGCTCGACCTGCCGCCCGACGCGTCGTTCGCGTCCCTGTCCGGCGGGCAGAAGCGCCGCGCCCTGCTCGGCCGCGCCCTGGTCGTCGAGCCGGATGTCCTGTTGCTCGACGAGCCGACCAATCATCTCGACATCCCCAGCATCACCGTGTTGGAGAATCTGCTCGCGGACTTCACCGGCGCATTGATCTTCGTCAGCCACGACCGCGCCTTCGTGCGGCGACTGGCGACGCGCATCTGCGACCTGGACCGCGGCCGGCTCAGTTCCTGGTCGGGCGGCTGGGACGCCTACGTCAAGGGCAAGGCCGAGGCGCTGCACGCGGAGGCGCGCGAACAGGCCTTGTTCGACAAGAAGCTGGCGCAGGAAGAAACCTGGATCCGCAAGGGCGTCGAGGCACGGCGCACGCGCAGCGCCGGCCGGGTCAAGGCGCTGATGCAGATGCGCGAACAGTTCAGCCAGCGACGCGTGCGCGAAGGCGACGTCAACCTGGTCGTGGCGGAGGCGGAGCGCTCGGGCCGCCTGGTCGCCGAACTGAAAGACGTCAGCCACGCCTACCAGGGCCGCACGTTGATCCGCCGCTTCTCGACCGTGATCATGCGCGGCGACAAGCTCGGCATCATCGGCCCCAACGGCGCCGGCAAGACCACGCTGCTAAACATCCTGCTCGGACGCCTGCAGCCAGACAGCGGCGAGGTGCACCTCGGCACCAAGCTGGAAGTCGCCTACTTCGACCAGCTGCGCAGTCCCCTCCAGGACGAGGAAAAGACGGCAATCGACGCGATCGGCGACGGCAAGGAGTTCGTCGAGATCGGCGGCGCACGCAAGCACGTGATCAGCTACCTGCAGGACTTCCTGTTCACGCCCGACCGCGCGCGCGTGCCGGTGCGCGTGCTCTCCGGCGGCGAGCGCAGCCGGCTGATGCTGGCGCAGCTGTTCTGCAAACCGTCGAACCTGTTGGTACTGGACGAGCCCACCAACGACCTGGACATGGAGACGCTCGATCTGCTGGAAGAGCGCCTGATCGAATACAGCGGCACCGTGCTGATGGTCAGCCACGACCGCGAGTTCCTCGACAACGTCGTGACCCGCAGCCTGGTGTTCGAGGGCGACGGCCGCGTTGGCGATTACGTCGGCGGCTATGCGGACTGGCTCAGGCAGCGCCCGGCGGCGACTCCACCTGCCCCGCCCGCACCCAAGCCATCGGCGCCCGTTGCTGCCGCTCCGACGCCAGCGGCGTCGCGCCTGAACACCAAGGAGCGGCGCGAACTAGACGCGATGCCGCGCAAGATCGAGCAACTCGAAAGCGAACAGACTGAACTCGCCGCGCGCATGGGCGCGCCGGGCTTCTATGAGCGGGCGCGCGACCAGGTCGCGTCCGTGGAGCAGCGGCTGGCGCAGATCGAACGAGATCTGGCGGCGGCCTACGCACGCTGGGAGGCGCTTGAGGCGCTGCGCTGAGGCATACGACAGTCGCTGACGCTCAGCTGGACCCTTCGAAGACGCCGTCATGCCCGCGAAGGCGGGCATCCAGAGCTGAGAACGCAGCGCCGCGCCGCGCTGGATTCCCGCTTTCGCGGGAATGACGGATGTTGCCGAGGACTGTGGATCGTCCAGGCAGCCGTTGACCGGGGTCAATGCGCATCTGCGGCCCCGTGCGTAGGTTTGAAGCACTATCAGAGTGCGAAGGGAGGTGTTATGACCTGCCGC
>JBAZXW010000025.1:0-5346 GCA_041659605.1 Sinimarinibacterium sp.
GGAAGCCTGCTCGTACCGCCTCGCCTGCGTCAGCATCCGCAAGCGCTATCCCGGCCACGCGCGCCGCATCATGATGGGCATCTGGTCCTACCTGCGCCAATTCACCTACACCAAGTTCGTGATCGTGACCGACGCGGACATCAACGTTCGTGACTGGAAGGAAGTGATGTGGGCGCTGTCCACGCGCATGGACCCGGCGCGCGACACACTCATGATCGAGCGCACGCCGATCGACTATCTCGACTTCGCCAGTCCGGAGTCCGGCCTCGGCGGCAAGCTCGGCTTCGATGCGACGCGCAAGCTGGCGCAGGAGCGCTCGCGTCCCGAGGGCCGGCCGATCGCAATGCGCGAGGACGTCGTTCGCCGCGTCGACGCGCTGTGGACACAGGTTTTTGGGGCGTCGCCTATTTGATCTACGTCAAGACCATCGCCCGGGGCCTGTGTAGCTTGCTTCAGACGAAGTCGTGACCAGGAGGCCGGGGTATGGACGATGTAGTCACACGAAGCGCTGTGCTGGGAGCCGAGCTTCCACCACGTGGACTGGAGGGACCGCTGTCGCACGCGCAGATCGCACTGGCAGACACCGCGCATCGGTTCGCACACAGTGTGATGCGACCTTCGGCGGAAAAGCTCGATCGCCTCGCGCCCGGCGCGGTGGTTGCCGCCGGCTCGCCGTTCTGGACGGTCCAGCAACAGTTCGCCGCTTTCGGCATCGACGCGCAGACGCTGCATGAGCTGCCGCCACAGGAAGGCGCGGAACTGCAGAGCATCCTGTTCGAGGAACTGGGCTGGGGGGATGCCGGATTGGCGGTGTCGTTCGGCGCCGGCATGCTGCCAGCCACCGTCGCGCTGCTGCTGAACCGCCCGGACATCGCGCAGCGCTGGCGCGGCAAGGGGCTCGGCGCCTGGGGCATCACCGAGCCGGACCACGGCACGGACATGCTCGACTACGACGGCGCACTCGCCGCTGCCGGCAGCGCGTCCGGCCGGCCCAACTGCGTCGCCACCGCGGTCGGCGACGGGCTGGTGATCCGCGGGCAGAAGTCGGCTTGGGTCTCCAACGGCCCGGTGGCGACGCACTGCATCCTGTTCTGCGCGTACGAGGAGGGCGAGGCGGTCCGCGGTGGTTGCGTACTGATGGTTCCGCTCGACGCGCAGGGCGTTTCGCGCGGGCAGCCGCTGGACAAGCTCGGTCAGCGCGCGTTGCCGCAGGGCGAGATCTACTTCGACAACGTTTGCGTCGGACGCGACTGCCTGCTCGCCGGAGCCGACGACTACACACGCGCCGTCTACCTGACGCTGGCGCACGCCAATGCCGGCATGGGCGCGGCCTTCGTCGGTGTCGCGCGAGCCGCCTACGAGCACGCGCTCGCCTACGCGCACCAGCGCCGCCAGGGCGGCGCGCCGCTGATCCGCCATCAGAACGTGCGCTACCGGCTGTTCCACATGTTCCGCAAGATCGAGGCGGCGCGCGCGCTGAACCGCCACGCGATGCGCTACAACGCGCTGCATCCCGAACGACCCGCGCTACAGGGCTCGATCGCGTCGAAGATCACGTCGACGCAGACCGCGTTCGAAGTCGCCAGCGACGCGCTGCAGATCTTCGGCGGCGCCGGACTCGCGCGCGAGTTCCCGCTCGAGAAACTGCTGCGTGACGCACGTGCCGCGCTGATCGAAGACGGCTGCAACGAGGCGCTGGCGATCAAGGGCGGCGCCTGCCTGATGGATCCAGGCTTGCTCACGGAGATTCGGTCATGAACGCGGAAGGCGCGGCGAAGTCCAGACCTGTGAATCCGTATTCGCACCCCTTTCTCGTCGGCACGCAGCAGGTCGCGGCGCATTGCTCCGCCGGTCCCTGCGACATGCCGATTCTTTACGACGACGCCAGCCAAGTGTTCTCGGTGTGGCGCGTGCCGCTTGCCGCCGCCGCGGCGCTGCTCCCGGATGCCCGCCTCGAGCCGCTGCCGGTGTTCGGCAAGGCGATCGCCGGCTTTGTTGCTTTCGAGTACCGCGGCACGACGGCCGGCGCCTACAACGAGATCGGCCTGGTCGTGTTGGCGCGGCGCCGCAAGACTGCGCCGTCGCTGTGGCGGGTGCTGCGGCATCCCGAGGCCGAGCCCGACGCCGGCTTCTACGTTGTCAACCTGCCGGTGACGACGGCGCTCGCGCGCGCCGCCGGCGTGGAGTTCTGGGGCTACCCCAAGTACGTCAATCCAATCCGCACCGTGTTCGGACGCGACACTGTGCATGTCGAGCTCGAGGGCGAACTCACGTTCGACCATCGCACCGGCGTTGGCTTAACGCTTGACGCGTTTGCCGTCACGACGTTCTCAATCCTGCGCGGCAGACTGCTGCACACGGTGATCCCGACGCACGGCCGCGTGCGCTTCGGCGGCGCCGGCACGGTGGTACTCAAGCGCAGCGGCGACGGTCCAACCGCGCGCACCGTGGAGGCGCTCGGGCTGGACTGCCGAAGACCGCTGGCGGTGTTTCGCAACGACCAGTTGCGAGTGGTGCTTCCGTACGGTGTCGCAGTGACTCAATCCAAGCGTTCGTCCTGATCTGCATGGCCGCGATCTTCGCGGGCGGCCGGAATTGAGTCGCGCAGGTCCTGGAGACTGTCGACGTGTCCATGAATCATCGCGACCAGGAGGCGGAAGTCGAACGAATGCGCGCAATGTTCGAGGCGCAACTGGAGGCGCGCGAGCACGAGATTGGAACGACGTTCAACATGAGCGTGCTGCTGCGCGGATTCATCATGGCGACGGGCAGCAAAGGGCTGGCCAAGACAAGAGTGGCCAGGATAAGGGCGGAGGCGCGAGAACAGATACGGCGTACGGAAAGCGGACTGTGCGGGTGCAGCAAGTGCCTCGCGCAGTCGAACCGCGATGAGGTTTCGACGCGGTTGCTGAACGGCAGCTAGATTCCGATCTCGGCCACGACGGGTGCGATACGGAACAGCCGCTGCAACTCGGGTGTTACCGGCCTGTCCATGGCTAGGAGCAATAGCTCGCGGACCAGGCGCGCTCGATCAGCACGGCGTGCGGCGCACGCGCGGGCAGGGTGCCGAGCGCCAGGCCGTGGTGCCCGTCCAGGCGCGAAGCGCAGAACGTTTCGGCGACCGCGGCCGGGCCTGCACGCAGCAAGATCGACGCCTGCAGCGCCAGCGCGGCGCGCTCGACGATCGTCCTCAAGCGCAGCTCGATGCCGTCGTGTTGGTCGAGATCGCGTCTGAGTTCCGCGATGGTGCGGTCCAGCGCCGGATGGCCGCCGCGTGCGGCTTCAAGCTCGCCGAACAGCGCGTCCCTCGCCGCCGGCTCCTTCACCAGCGCGCGCAGAACGTCCAGACACTGGATGTTGCCGCAGCCCTCCCACAGCGAGTTGAGCGGAGCCTCTCGGTACAGCCGCGGCAGGATCGAGTCCTCGACGTAGCCGGCTCCGCCCAGGCACTCCTGCGCCTCGGCGATGAACGCCGGCGCACGACGGCACACCCAGTACTTTCCTATCGGCGTCGCCACGCGCGCGAAGGCTGCGGCGGCTTCGCTGTAGGGCGACTCGTCCACCGCGCGGCCGATGCGCAGCAGCAGCGCCAGGGCCGCTTCCGACTCCAGCGCGAGATCGGCGAGCACGTTCTGCATCAGCGGCTGGTCGACGAGCCGCTTGCCGAACGCGGTACGGTGGTGGGCGTGGTGGATTGCCTGCACCAGCGCCTGGCGCATGATCGCGGCAGAGCCGACGATGCAGTCGAGCCGGGTCAACGCGACCATCTCCAGGATCGTAGCGATGCCACGGCCCTCCTCGCCGATCATCACCGCGTGCGCGCCGGCGAACTCCGCTTCGCAGGATGCGTTGCTCCAGTTGCCGAGCTTGTCCTTCAGGCGCTGGAGGCGCAGCGCATTGCGCGTGCCGTCGGGAAGAATGCGCGGCATCAGGAAACACGACAGGCCGCCTTCGGCCTGCGCCAGCACCAGGAAGGCGTCGGACATCGGCGCCGACAGGAACCACTTGTGACCGACCAGCTCGTAGTCGCGGCCCGGCCCACGTGCGCCGAGCGCGCGCGCGCGCGTGCTGTTGCAGCGCACGTCCGAGCCGCCCTGCTTCTCGGTCATGCCCATGCCTATGGTGGCGCCGAGCTTGTTCGCCACCGGAATCGGATGCGGGTCGTAATACAGCGACAGCACGCGCGGTAGCCATTCGGCGGCGACTTCCGGCTGCGCCTTCAGGACCGGCACGCTGGCGTGGGTCATGGTGAGCGGACAGTCTGCGCCCTGTTCGGCCTGCGCGAAGAGGTAGTACAGCGCCAGTCTTATGACCTGCGCGCCGGCGCGCGGCTCGCGCCAGGGCAGCGCGTGCAAGCCGTGCGCGATGCCGGTTTCCATCAGCCGGTGATAGGCCGGTTGGAATTCCACCTCGTCGAGGCGATGGCCGTAGCGGTCGAACAGGCGCAGCGCCGGCTTGTTCTGATTGGCCGCGAAGCCCAGCTCGATCAGCTTGCCGCCGGCGAGCCCGCCCATGCGACGCAGGCGATCCTCGTCCCAGGCACCACCCTCGCGCTTCACCGCTTCGCGCAAGGGCCGGTCGGTGGCGTAGGCGTCGTAGCCGGCCAGCGGCGGCGGTTGATTCTCGACGGTATGCGTGAGGAAACGGTCGGGGTGGTTCATGGGCGCGCCTGGCAGTGAGCAACGAACGATCGTCGCGCCATCGCGTGCGGATGCACTTGACCTACATCAAGAGCCCGGCCGAGACCCGCGCGCATGCTGCCGCCCGCCTTGAACCGGGAAGATCGCGATGGACGGCAGACGATGGAAGACAGGGTGGATGTCAGCGATAGCGGTATCGGTGCTGACGATCGTGACGCTCAGCGCCTGCGGGCCGCTGGGCCTGGCGTTCGCCCGATGAGCGCGATTCTGGCCGTCTCGCAGAACGCCACCGAACCGGCGAGCGCCTACGGTCGCGACGAGCTGCTGAGCTGCGCGCAGGGCGGGCTGTTCGGACTCGACCACGCACGCCTGCCGGCGCCGCCGATGTTGATGGTCGATCGCATCACGCGCGTCGCGCGCGACGGCGGCGCGCACGGTAAGGGCGAGCTGCTGGCCGAGCTCGACATCCGGCCCGACCTGTGGTTTTTCGGCTGCCATTTTCCCGGCGATCCGGTGATGCCCGGCTGCTTGGGGTTGGACGCGCTGTGGCAGCTCACCGGCTTCTTCCTCGCGTGGAGCGGCTACAGCGGTCGCGGCCGTGCGCTCGGCGTCGGCGAAGTGCGCTTCCGCGGCCAGGTGCTTCCGGACGCGCGGCGCGTCAGCTACCGGCTCGACATCAAGCGCGTCTTCGCCGGCCGGCTGGTCA
>JBAZXW010000025.1:5356-66535 GCA_041659605.1 Sinimarinibacterium sp.
GGCAGCCTCGCGGTCGACGGCCACGAGATCTACAGCGCGAAGGAGCTGCGCGTGGGCCTGTTCCAGACCGGCGAGATGATGGCGTGAAGACACGCCGCGTCGTCGTCACCGGCTTGGGCATCGTGTCCTGCCTGGGCAACGATGCGCACAGCGTCGTCGAGTCCTTGCACGCCGGCCGCTCCGGTATCCGCTTCATTCCGGAATACCGCGACGCCGGCCTGCGCAGCCAGGTCGCCGGCGCGATCGAGATCGACCGCGAGGCACTGGTCGATCGCCGCCTGCGCCGCTTCATGGGCGACGCCGCGCTGTTCGCCTGCGTGGCGATGCAGCAGGCGATCGCCGACGCCGGGCTGACGCCCGCCGAAGTCTCGCACCCGCGCACCGGCCTGATTGCCGGCACCGGCGGCGCCTCGCCGTCCAACCTGGTCGAGGCTGCGGACAACCTGCGCGCGCGCGGCGTCAAGCGTGTCGGGCCGTACATGGTTCCGCGCACGATGGGCAGCACCGTGTCCGCCGGCCTGGCCACCGCCTTCGGCATCAAGGGCCTGAACTACTCGATCAGTTCCGCCTGCGCCACCAGTGCGCACTGTATCGGACATGCGGCCGACCAGATCCGTGCCGGCCGGCAGGATCTGGTCTTCGCCGGCGGCGGCGAGGAGGAGCACTGGTCGATGGCGATGCTGTTCGACGCGATGGGCGCGCTGTCCACGCGCCGCAACGATCGGCCGGGCGAGGCCTCGCGCGCCTACGATCGCGACCGCGACGGCTTCGTGATCGCCGGCGGCGGCGGCATGCTCGTGTTGGAGGAACTCGAGCACGCGCGCGCCCGCGGCGCGAAGATCCACGCCGAGCTGACTGGCTACGGCGCGACTTCCGACGGCGAGGACATGGTCGCGCCGTCCGGCGAAGGTGCGGTGCGCTGCATGCGCCAAGCCTTGGCCACCGTCGACGCGCCGGTGGACTACATCAACGCGCACGGCACCAGCACGCCGGCCGGCGATGTCGTCGAGCTGTGCGCGATCCGCGAAGTGTTCGGCGAGCAGGTGCCGCCGATTAGCTCCACCAAGTCCCTGTCCGGCCACTCGCTGGGCGCGGCAGGCGTGCACGAGGCGATCTACTGCCTGCTGATGCTGCAGCACGGTTTCATCGCCGCCTCCGCCAACATCCAGACGCTCGACGAAGCCGCGCAGGGCATGCCGATCGTGCGCGAGCGCCGCGACAGTGTGCGTCTCGACACCGTGCTGTCGAACAGCTTCGGCTTCGGTGGCACCAACGGCTGCCTGGTGTTCCAGCGCCTGCGCGACGACCGCGCGCGCTAAGGCATTGTCATGACACGACTGCTCGTGATCGTTCTGTCTCTGCACATGGCCGCATGCGTCGGGGACAGTGATGTCATGCGGCCCGGAAGCACCGGCAATTTTCCCACCACGGCCCAGTCGGTGCCGAAAGTGATTCTGGACGGCGACGTGGGTCCCGATCCCTGCGATGTCGGCACGCTGGCCATGGCGCACAACCTGCACCGTGCCGGCGAGATCCAACTGCTTGGCTTCATGGCAACGTTGCCTGAGTCCAGCAACATCGAAGTCATCGACATCCTGAACAAATGGTACGGCCACGACTTTCCGATCGGCGTGTTCAAGGATCCGTCCGACCAGGGCTACAGCCAGAACGTGCAACTGGCCTCGACCGTCACACATGAACTGTTTCCCGCCACCCGCATCATTGCCCGCCATTACGCCGACTGGGCGCCACAGACCTACGATTCCGTACAGGGCAGTGCCGAGCTATACCGTCAACTCCTGGCGGCCGAGCCGGATCACAGTGTGACGATGTTGACCGTCGGTCAGTTATACAACCTCAAGGCTCTGCTGAATTCCGGCCCGGATGAGTTCTCGCCGTTAAGCGGCATGCAACTGGTGCAGGCCAAGGCAGACCGCATCATCATGATGGTGGGTGGCTTTGGCGACACGATCACGTCCGACGATCTGGCCTTTTACGAGGCGGAATATTTCAACAATCCCCCAAACACCTACGGTGTGCTGACGGTGGCCGTACATTCGTCCACCGGCAATGGCTTTGGTGCCGAATACAACGCCCAAGGCTGGTATCCCGGGCTGACCCAGAGCGTGTTTGAAAAGCTGAACGAACTCGACTTGCCCAAGGTCATCATCGGCCATGAGCCGGGTTGGCGAGTGCCGGCCGGCGAGGCCTACAACGAGCTGGACGTGCTTCATCCGGTCCGCATGGCGTATGTCGAGAACAACATTCCCTCCAAGGATATCCATCCCAGCGTTGTGAAGAACGACCCGGCCTATGACGAGCTGGCGCTGCTGTACTTGGCGCGGGGCAAGGGCGACTGGTTCGAGGAGCTGAGCGGACATGCCGTGTTCGAGCAGCTCGGGACGTCCACTTGGTTCGATGAGCCTGAATTTCAGCACACACGTCTGACACTGGCTCCCCGTGCCAACGAGGGCAAACGTCTGTCCCGGCTGATTGAAAGCCTAGTGATGGGCGAGCCAGACACCTGGCGCTCGCAGAAAGTGGATCGGAGTCGAATGCCACTTACTTTCGCCGCGACGGCGCGGAGATTGTCGCCAAGGCATCGATTGCTTGAAGGAAGCTGACGGCCGGGCGAACAGGTGATGGCTCCATGCTTTGAGATTCCTGCGTCCCGCGACGGGATGCGCGGGTAGCGGTTCGCGCAGGCGCAGACCCACTACTGCGCAGACGACTCCGCTTTCAGCGAGCGCGCCACCGTGTCCATACCCTCCGCATACCCGATACGGGGACGGTAGCCCAGCACTTCACGCGCTTTGCGCTGCGGGAACTGATTGTCATTGCCGACCAAAGCCAGCGCCTCGCGGGTGACGGGCGGGCGATGCCGGATGCCGAACGCCCCCCAGATCCATTCCATGAGGGCCGCGGTGGGCAGGGCCAGCCATGCCGGCGTCGAACCGGGAGGCCGGGTTCCGGCCAGCCGCGCGATGTCGCCGATGTAGGTCCGCCAGGTTACCGGCAGCTCGTCGGCGGCATTAAATGCTTCACCGAGCGCGCGCGGGTGCCAGGCCGCGAGCAGTACCAAATCCGCTACGTTCTCCACATGGACGAGCCCGGCATTGCCGTTGCCGCCGTTGACGAGCGTCGGCAGGACTCTCATGCGCAGGACCTCGACGACGTCGCGCAGCCAGGGTCCGCAGCCGGGGCCGTAGATATTGGCCGGTCGAACGATGCTGTAGTCCACCCGACCCCGATAGCGCTGTGCGGTGAGCTCCTGTCGCTGCTTGGCCCAGCCATACGGTCCGCGCGGTCTGCCGAATCCCAGGCCTTCGTGACAAGGGCCGGCGCCGATCCGGTCGGCATAGACGACGACGCTGGAGACCAGCACGACGCGTGCCCGGACCTGCGCCGCTGCGGCGAACACATTCTCGGTTCCCTCCAGGGTCACGCGGCGATGCGCCTCGCGCGTGCCCCAGTCGGTCACCAGCGCGGCCAGATGCAGGATCGTTCGGCAGCCCTGCGCGGCCGTGCGCACCGACTTCGCGTCAGTGATGTCGCCGCGGACGATCTCCACGGCGTCGTGCCACTCCGCGGGCACTGGCGTGCCGGCCAGGATGAACGCGCGCGGGCGGATGCCGGCCCGAATGAAGCGGCGCACCAGGTGCGTGCCGAGGAAACCGTTGGCGCCGGTGACGAGCACCGGCTGCGCGATGCGGTCGATGCCCAGGTCGGTATTCATTTCCACGGTCCTGTGTCGCTCAAGGTTCTTGCGGGCCGACATAGACGCCCCCGATCCGTCGATCGGAGATCATGCGGGTGATCCGCGGAAAGTGACGGACGGCGAAGGCCGCGACCCGCGCTAGCCGTCCCGGGACGATTTCGTATTCGCCGCGCTCGATGCCGCGAAAGGTGTCGCGCACCACGGTTTCCACGCTGATCGCGGGAAGGCGGGTGGCATGCGCGCGGTTCTCCGGCGTGCGCCCCTCCTGCGCTAGGGCCGCCAGCATCGGCGACTCGAATTCGCCGGGACAGACAACGTGCACGGCGATACCCTGCGGCCGCAACTCGAGCCGCAGCACTTCGCTGTAGCCCTGCACCGCGAACTTGGAGGCGCAGTAGCCGGAGTATCCGAAAATGCCGGTCACGCCGGACAGCGACGAGATGTTGACGATGCGTCCACGCGTCGCGCGCAACTGCGGCAGAAAGGCGTGAACGCTGTGCACCGTCCCGAACAGGTTGATGTCGATCATCTCGCGGAAGTCATTCTCGGGCAGCGTTTCGAGATAACCCTCGCGCAGGATGCCTGCGCAGTTGATGAGCAGGTCAATGTTGCCGCCTCGCGCAAGCTGCGCGGCCGCGGTCTGCACGGCCCGGCCGTTGGCGACGTCGATCGCGAGCGTCTCGACGCGGGCTGCGGGCGCCTGCGCGGCGATCTGGGCGCGAGCCCCGGCCAGACCGGCTTCCCCGCGCGCGAGCAGCACCAGATCGGCACCGCGCGTCGCAAACGCCTTCGCGAAGCTCAGGCCCAGGCCGGAGGAACCGCCGGTGATCAGAACGCGACGCGGCTGGTACATCGGTCTTCCCTTGCAATGGTCCCGTAGTCCTCCTCGCCGGACTCATACCAGCGCAGGCCCTCGTCCTCGACGATGCGCCGCGCCTGCTGCAGGCGCTGCTCGTGCAACAGGCCGGCGCTGAAGCCCTCCGGCATGCGCAGCCAGTCGAACTTCTCAACGCCCAGGTTGTGGTACGGCAGCAGCGTGATCGCGTCGTGCCCGGCGGCGCGCACGAATCGGGCGACGGCGCGCACGTTGGCCTCGTCGTCGGTGATGCCGGGCACCAGCGGCAGGCGCGGCCAGAGCTGCGGCCCGCGCCCGGCGCGCGCGAGCGCGGCGAGCAGCTTGAAGTTGGCATGGATGTGGACGTTGTCGGCGCCGCAGTGCTCGCGGTGGCGGGCGCGATCCATGATCTTGAGGTCGAACAGCAGCAGGTCGAGCCTGCCGATCGCCTGCCACAGGATCTGCGACGCGAACGCGCGCCAAGCGCCGGTGTCGTCCAGCAACTCCGCGACCGGGCGCAGATGCTGGAAACGGAACAGGCCGCAGGTCTCCATCGCGACGTGGATGTCCTCGTTCTTCAATGGCTCAACCAACGTAGCGATGAACTCCGGGAACAGGGACGCCTCGCCGCCCGAGAAGGTAACGCCGCCGCCCGACCGGCGGTACAGGGCGAATTCCTTCGCCAGCTCGGCGTGCACCTGCGCCGGCGTTCGCGTCTCGCCGAATCGCACCAGCGCGCCGGACGGGCAGGTGTCCACGCAGCGGAAACAGCGCGTGCACTGTTCAAGCGACCAGACGCCGGGTGCTTTCATCGCGCCGGTCTGGCAGGTCCTGACACAGGTGCCGCAGCCGACGCATTGCCGGCGCTTGTGGCCCAGCTCGGCGTGCAACGACCAGGACTCCGGGTTCTGGCACCAGCTGCAGCGCAGCGGGCAGCCTTTCAGGAACACGACGCTGCGCACGCCGGGGCCGTCGTGCACGCAGAAGTGCTGGATCGAGAAGACCTGGGGGGATGCGGACATGCGCATGCTCATCCGTGCATCGTGCGCGCGATGATCTCGTCCTGGATTTCCGGTTGCAGGTCGGCGAAGTAGGCGCAGTAGCCGGACACGCGCACCAGCAGGTTGGGGAAGGCCTGGGGATTCTCGCGGGCCAGCTTCAGTGCCGCTGCGTCGAGCACGGCGATCTGCACCTGCAGGCCCTGCTGGTCGAGGAAGTAGGTGCGCAGCAGGCTCGCCAGCACCGCGGCGCCGGTCTTGCCGCCGATCGTCTTCTTGTCGAAGGTCGCGTTCAGCACATGGCTGTTGCTCCAGCGCGAGCGATCCAGGGACGCCACCGAACGGAACAGCGCACTGGGTCCGGAGCGGTCGGCACCGTCTACCGGCGAACAGCCGTTCGAAAGTCGCGTGCCGGCGCGATGGCCGTTGGGCAGCGCGCCGGTGTAGCGGCCGAAAGCGTGGCCGCAGGTCATCGAGTAGAAGCCTGCGATCCATTGGCCGCCGCGGCTGCTGCGGTGGCGGCTGACGACGTCGATGTAGGTGTCGGCGGCGGTCGTGACCCAGCGGTCAACCTCGGCCTCGCCGTTACCGAAGCGCTTGAAGCGGCGCTGCAACTCCAGCCGCAGAGTCTCGTGTCCAGCGAAATCGGCGCGCAGAATGGCGACGAACTCCGCCGGCTGCATGCGCCGTTCCTCGAACACCATGCGGTTGAGCGCATACAACGAATCACCGACGTCGGCCAGGCCGACCGCCTGTACCGACGTGAAGTTGTATTCCGCGCCGCCCCAGGTGATGTCGCGGCCTCTCTCCAGGCAGCCGTCGGTGATCAGCGAGTTGACTGGCGTGGTGCGGTGCTGGCGTACGGCTTGTTCCAGCCAGCCCATGACCTGCGCCATCTCGTCCACGGCATACCGCACCTGCTCGCGGTACGAGGTCAGCACGTCGTCCATGCTCTGCATCGATTCCGCCGGTGCGGTGTCCGCGCCGAGACGCTTGCCGGCGAAAGTCCTGCCTGCGTTGAGCGCCAGTTCCAGGCACAGCGGCAGGTTGAACAAGGCGGCATCTGCGGAATTGGCGGTGCGGCCCTGGCTCGCCAGCTCGGTGCAGCCGATGACCGCGTAGTCGCGGGCGTGCGCCTCGCTGTAGCCGGCGCTGCGCATGGCGCGGATCACGGCCTCGTCGCCGTAGAAGGCCGGGCGCGCGCCGGTGGTTTGCAGCGTCGCCACGCTCTTGGCGAGAAACCAGGCTGGCGTGTCCTGGTGGATGCGCACGTGCAGAGAAGGTTCGCGCGTGCCGAGCAGGGAATAGGCGTCGAGAAAGATGCCGGAAAGCTCGTTGGTGACGTCGCGGCCTTGCGCGTCGACGCCACCGAGCGTGATGCCCTGGGCCACGTCGTGGCCGCTGAAGTAGTGATCCATCCGCGTCGAGTAGACCGGCATGGTTTCGCAGCATTTGAGCTGAAAGCTCGCAACCAGTTCGACTGCGCCAGCGCGCGTGAGCGTGCCGTTCGCGAGGTCCTGGTCGTAGAGTTCGATCAGCGCCTGGTCCAGGCGCCCGAAAGACAGGCCCTGCTCGTAGTCTTCCAGACACAGCGACACGTGCACGATCCAGGCAGCTTGCAAGCCTTCGCGGAAGTTGCGCGCTGGGAAGTAGGGAACGTGGCGCAGTGCCGCGGCCGCCGCCGCCAGTTCCACGCGGCGCGCGGCCGGGCAATCCGGCGCCTGCGCAAGTCGTTCGGCCTCGTCGGCCAGGTTCGCCGTCATCCGGCGGATACCGGCGACGATGATGCGAATGGATTCGTAGAAGGCGCGCTGGTCAGCGTCGAGGGCGGCCCCGTCCGGCGTCTGGCCGCATTCCAGGCAGCGCGCAGCCAACTCGTCGGACGCCACCAGACCCGAGCGGATCACGCGCGCGTAGTTGCCGACCTGGTGGGCGATGCCGGCCTGCTCGGTCACGATGTAACGCTTCGCGTGCAGGATCTCCCACAGGTGGCGGATGCGCGCGGGCGAGGACAGGGCGTGGAACGCCACGCTGTCGCGGAAGGTGGCGGCGGCGATGCGCGCGAGTCTGGCTTTCTCGCCCAGCGACAACTTGAGCGGCACTGCGCGCCGCCCCATGCGCGTGAGGTCCTCGACGATGTTGACCGAGGCGCCCTCCGGGTAATAGTTGGCGGCGACGCGCTTGGAGCTCATGTTGCCGACGATCAACTCGTCGTCGTAGAGGTGCGGCCGGCGCTGCGCCATCACATAGGCGATGGCGGTGGCGCGGCGCACGCACACGTGCGCGTCGCGCAGCCGGCTGCCTGCGCGCGACTTGCGGAACTTGAGCAGCAGGGTCGGGCGCTCCAGGCACAGCGAGTAACCGGCCGCATGCACGGCATCGCGGATGCGCTCGATGCGGGTTCTGGGCTGATCCAACTTGACGGCGACGTTCATGGTTTTCCTCGTGCTGTCGTGAGCGAACCGGCGGTGCTCCCCAGTGTTTCCGACCTTGGAGGCTCCCGGGACGTGAGAATTGTCATGCGTGGCTGCCTCTGTCTCTTGACGGGTAGTGCCAGCTTGTTGACGATCCGTGCCATTCGACGTGGCGCTGGTGCGAAAGGCGAATGGCCGGACCCGGAAAGCTCGCACGCACCGGAGCCCGCCATCGGCGGCTTACGGTGCCACTCCCTCGATACGGATCAGCGTCGGTTGGCCGCCCTCGGTGTCCCAGCTCGGGAAATTGGAGGTGCTGGTCCAAGCCGCGCCGTCGGCGCCGATCTCGACGTCGCGGGTGAACGACACCGCGCGCGGCAGCGGGACGAAACGCCAGGTCTGGTGCGCGATGTCGAAGGCCATCACCGAGTCCGACTGGTTGCCGTTCACCCAGACGATGCCGCGCGCCCGATCGACGTTGAGCGAATACGGTGTTTCGCTGCCCGCCGGCTGCACCGGCAACTCGTACCGGGCGAAGCTGCCGCTGCGCGGGTCGTAGCGGACGATGGCGGATTCTGGAAACGCGGCGATCCACAGATTGCCGTCGGCGTCGGCGCGCAGACGGCGCGGACCGGCAAAGGGGGTCTCAATCATCGTCAGCGCCAGCGTTTGCGGGTCGATGCGGCCGATGTCGTCGGCGTACAGGCGCGCGAACCAGACTGCGCCGTCGGGCGCCACCTCGACGCCATAGGGCAGCGGCAGGCCCGAGGACTGCATATCGATCGGCAGCCTGTTTAGCGGCAGCCCCCAGTCGGCGAGCCTGAGTATCACGCCAACCAGCGCCACCGTGATGCGCTCGCGCAAGCTGCGCGCCGGCAGATCAATGAACGTGAACCGGCCGCTGCCGCGATCGAGCATCGCCACCTGGTTCGACAGCGCCAGCGTGAACCACACGCGGTCGCGCGCATCGATCCGGATCGTGTGCGGGTAATAACCCTCGTCGAACCGGTGCACGGTGAAGGCCCCGCTTTCGGGTGCGAATTCGATGAGGCGCCGCTGTGACGAGCAGGTCATGAAGATGTGGCCGTCCGCGGGCGACTCGGCGAGGGAATGCAGACCGACATAGGTCTCGTGCCGCGGAAAGCTCCTGAGCCGCGCGGCCAGCAGGCCGCCCGGCGCGTCGCCGGGGTCGTGCGGCAATTTGTACATCGTGTACTCGCCGCTGGCGGGATCGATCTCGTAGAGATCGTCCTTGAGGTTGTCGCCGACATAGAGCTTGCCGTTGGAATGCGCCAGCAGATCGTGCATCTGCGACATCGCATCGCCGATCGGCCATTCGGTGATGGCGACGCCGGCAAGGTCCTGCGTCCAGGGCGTACCGGCGGGAATCCGCTCCGGATGTTCGCGCAGTTCGCGATAGCCCTGGCTCAGGCGCTGCGGGAGAACGTCTTGCGCCACGCTCGCTAGCCGCGACCCGTAAGTGATCATGCGCGCGATGGTGTCGCGCCAATCGTCCGCGCTGCGTTCGCGCCGCAGGAATGCGTTGCCTTGCTGGTGGCAGAACGCGCACTGCAGCGCGAAGTGCTTCTTCAGCGCCACGTCGCCCAGATCGAGCTGGGAGAACCACGCATTGGCGGGCCGGCTCGCGGCCAGCGTCGCCGGATCGGACTCCGGCTCGAGCCGCAACTCCAGGCGGGCATCGCCGCGCACCCGGTCGAGGTTCAGCGTTCGATAGCCCTGGCTGCGCAGCAGCAGGCGCATCTCGGCGAAGGGCGGCCTTGCGATCGTGAGGCGGCCGCGGGCGTCGCTGAACCAGGCGTACTCCGGCGCCGCACGGCCGCGCACCGGCTTGCCGGAGGCGCCGTGTCCGGCCGCCGCCGCCGGCGCTGCGGATCGAACGCGCACCATGACGGCGGGCAGCGCCGCGCCGTCCGCGCCGGTCAGCTCCAATTCCAGGGCTGTGGCCGGGCTGCGGGCCAGGCCCAGGGCGAGCAGCGCGCCCAGTCTGCGCGGCAGGCACTGTTGGCGGTGTCGCGGCTGCCGGCGTCGGTCGTCGTTCATGCAGATTCCCCGAATGCGGCCCTGCGGTCTAGCATGCTGCAAAATCGGTCCACCCGCGTCGGGTGGGCGATCCTGGGAGGCGGACGATGAGCGCGGTCGATCGGCATCAGCTGTGCTCAACTGCGGTCGTGCCGCGTCCGACCTTGCACCGGGCACCGGCGTGACGGGCCGCGAAGCCGTGTTCATCACCGGCGTCGGTTCGGGCCTGGGCCTGGAACTGGCGCGGCGCTTTCTGGCCGATGGCGCGCAGGTGGGCGGATGTTCGATTGAGTCGGCCGCGCAGCTGGGCGATGGATTCCCGAAGGAAATCGACTACGTGCAGGCCGACGTGTGCGACGCAGCCGCGATGCGCGCGGCCATCGGCGCGTTTGCCGCGCGCGCCGGCAGGCTGGACATCCTGGTGGCCAACGCGGGCATTTCCATGCCCAAGGCGGCGCTGCCCGATTTTGCGGCCGGCCGGCGCGTGCTCGACGTGAACCTGCTCGGCACGATCAACAGTTTCGAACCGGCGTTGGCCGCGATGCGTGAGCAAGGTCAGGGCCAGCTCGTTGCCTTGGGCTCCGTCGCCGGAATCGTGGGACTGCCCGGCATGGCCTTTTACGGCGCGTCCAAGGCCGCGATCCTGCATTTCTGCGAATCGCTCGCCTGCGATCTGCACCCATACGGCATCGCCGTGACGGCGATCGCGCCGGGCTTCGTCGCCACTGCGCTGACCCGCGGCAACGCGCACGCGATGCCGTTCCTGATGCAGCCCGGCGCCGCGGTCGACCGGATTTATCGTGCGATCCGGCGCCGCCGCGCGCGCGTGGTGATTCCCTGGCAGATGGCGCTGATTGCCGGCCTGCTGTATCACCTGCCGCGGTCTGTCTACCGAGCGCTGATGCGGCTGGACCTGAGCGGACTGCGACGCTGACCGTTGCGGGCGTTGGCGCATCCGATCCGCGGCGTCGGGCTCAGCGGAGTTCCGCATCCATCAGCCCGGCGAGCCGCAGCGACAGCGCCATGATCGTGACCTGCGGATTCACGCCCGGTGTGTCGGGCAGCAGTGAGGCGTCGCTGACGAAGATGTTCTGGCAGCCGTGCAGGCGATGGTCGCTGTCGGTGACGCGGCCGATGGCGGCGGTGCCCTGCGGATGGAAGCCGCTGCCGAGGATGTGGCGTGCCTCGACCGCGCCCGGATCGAACGCGTCCAGCGCAGCCGCCGAAGGGAACTCGTTCTTCATGCCGACCACCGGCAGCAGCACGCGCTGCGCGCCGGCCGCGAAGAAGGCCTCGGCCATCAGCTTCATGCCCAGGGCGAGGTCGCGCACGTCGGACGGATGCATCGAGAAGCGCAGCAGCGGCTGGTCGCCGGCCCAGCGCACGCTGCCGCCGGCGCGGTCCAGCACCATCATGCCGAAGCTGGCGGCGCGCGCGTAGTTCTGCAGCCAGTAGTCCGCTGCGTGTCCGGCGCAGGCCAGCACCGGCGCCACCGTGCCCTTGGGCGTGAAGATGCCTTCGAAGACCACGCGCGGCAGTTCCGGCGCGAGATAGCCCATGCCTTGCGCGATGCCGCGCTCGCCGTCGACCGGGTGCGGCATCAGCGCCAGCACCTTCGCGGCGGGATGGACCTTGAGCTGATCGCCGGCTTCGCGCCAGCGCGTTCCGAGGCGGTTGCCACGGATCAGGCGCGGCGTGCCGAGCGCGCCGCCGGCGAGCACGCACTTGCGCGCGCGCAGGCGCAGACGACGCCCGTCGCGCAGCACGCAGCCGATCTCGACGCCGGCGCGCGACTCGGCGATGTGCCGCACCTGAACGCCGCCGTGCAGGCGTGCGCCGCGCTGCACCGCCAGCGGCAGAAACGAAATGTCCATGCTGCGCTTGTGGAAGCGCGGGCAGCCGAAGGGGCAGCGCCCGAGGCCCTCGCACTCCGGCGTATTGCGCGGCAGCACGTAGGCGCCGTCGCGGCCGAGCGCCTTGAGGCCGCGCTCGAAGATTCCGGCGGAAGGGCCGAGCAAAGCCCGGTCCGGCACGCAGATGCCGATGGTCTCGCGCACGCGCGCCAGCTCGGGCGCCAGCAGGCCGCTGCTGAACGGCAGGCCGGTGATGCGATCCCATGGCTCCAGGAACGCGCGCCGCGGCTCCAGGCAGGTGCCGGAGTTGATCGGCGTCGTGCCGCCGATGTTGCGGCCGAGCATCACCGGCAGGAGCGCGCCACCGGCGCCGGCGGCGCCGACGAAGCCCTGTTGCAGGTAATAGCGATAGAGAGCCGATCCCGTGGTTTCGCCGCACACCAGGCCGCCGCTTTCCAGCACGGCGACGCGATGTCCGCAGCCGGCAAGTTCGGCTGCCAGCGGCGCGCCGCCGGCGCCCGAGCCGACGATCACGACATCGAAGGTCTTGCCGTCGATCAGCGGCGCCACCGCGGCCAGCCGCGCTTGCAGCGGATGCGGCGCCGGCCGGCGCGGCGCTTCGGGGTGGAGCTGTTCCCACAAGGGCAGCCGCGCGAGCAGGTAGGTGGCGCGGATCCAGCCGTGCCGCGAATGGTGGGCGCGTTGCTCGAACGCCTCGAAGTCGGCGTCGTCGAGACCGCTGGCGCGCCGCCAGCGGCCGAGCAGCAGCAGCGGAAACAGGAACTCCACCAGCCAGCTGCCGACGGCGAGATAGAGCGCCACGGCGCGCGGATAGCGCCGTACGCGCTGCCGCGCGGTCGTTGCCAGCGCGTCGCGGGCGGATTCCGGCTGGCCGCGTGCGCGCAGCCAGCGCTGCGCGAAGGCGCGATGAACGCTCATCGTCCGCGCGCGAACAGCAGCGTCGCTGCGACGAAGCCGTCGGCGCCCGCACACAACCACCAGCCGCCGGCCACGGTCAGAGCGAGCCACGCGAACCCGCCGGTGCTGGCGAGCTTGGACAGCAGCAGCGCGCGGAAAGCAAGCGGCGGCGCCGCGGGCGCGCCGGCTTCCCAGGCGAGCAGCACCAGCACTGCCATCAGCGACAACGCCAGCGGATACCACAAGGTGTCGCGTCCGGCACCCATGCCCGAAGCGAGACCCAGCCCGTCCGCGAGTCCGTTCAGCAGCGCGGCGACGAGGTCTGGCTCGACCAGAAAGCCTGCTCCGGCGATGGCGAATATCACCGCCCAGGATCGGCACAGACGCTGCTCGAATGTCATCGGGATTCTCCGCCGGGTGGATCCGGC
The DNA here is from genome assembly GCA_041659605.1 of Sinimarinibacterium sp. Classification (GTDB taxonomy): domain Bacteria; phylum Pseudomonadota; class Gammaproteobacteria; order Nevskiales; family Nevskiaceae; genus Solimonas. The sequence goes on from JBAZXW010000025.1 coordinate 18,561, forward strand.
TGCAGGCATACGATGGATTGCATCTGCTCTTCGATCGCGGCCGGCGGCAGATTGGAATTGGTGGAACACACGCTACCGTCCGCCGTGAACACGATGTCGCGCATGTAGGTCGTGCGCGTGCCCATCGGGTAGGCGACCCAGCGCGCGGTCGCCGGCGTGAAGCGGAACATGCGGTCCGAGAGGTTCGCGGTGATCCACACATCGCCGGTCTGCGGATGCACGTTGAGCGCGTAAGGCGTTTCGAATTCGTCGGGTGCCAGCGTCGGCAGCGGATAGGACGTGAACCGCTGCGTGAAGGGATCGAATTTCATCAGGCCGCTGCCGCCGAAGGCCGGAATCCACAGGATGCCGTCGGGCGAGAAGCGCATGCGCCGCGGGCCGGCCAGCGGCGTCGCCCATTCGGTGATCGCGCCGGTGCGCGGGTCGTAGCGGCCGATGCGGTCGGCGTAGAGCTTGGAATACCAGACGCTGCCATCGAGCGGGTTGATGTCGAGGCCGTAGGGCAGGTTGAAGATGCGGTGACCCTGACCGCTGAGCTGGTGATGCGACAGCAGCAGTTGCAGATCTTTGCCGGGAAACCACGAGGCCAGTTTCAGCACACCGCCGAGCGTCACATCGGTCAGCCATTGCCAGACGCCGCCGTGCGGCAGAGCGATCACCTGCATCGCGCCGCTGGCCGGATCGAAGCGCCCGAGCTGGTTCGACAGCGCGATCGAAAACCAGAGGATGCCGTCGCGATCGAAGCGCAGCGTGTGCGGATACACCGCGCCGCCGCCGACCTTGTGAAAGCTGAAGCGGCGCGTCTGCGGATCGAGCACGCCGATTTCGCCCGACATCGAGTGGGTTGTGTAGAACCGGTCGTCGGGTCCGCGGACGATGCTGTGCGGACCGTGATGCGCGTTGAACGCGGCCACCGGTGCCGACGCGCCGGCCAGATCGGCATGCAGCGGCAGGCCGTTGTCCGGCATGGGAAGGGCGTCCGAGCGCGCGGTCGCGAGGTCGGTGACGTAGACCAGATCGTTGGCCATGTCGACGCTGTAGAAGCGTCCGTCGCTGCCGAGCTCGAGGTCGTGGACGAAAGACGGTCCGCCGGCGACCTTGATCTCGGTGATCTTCGCGCCGGCAAGGGCCGGATCGTAGGCGCGGAGCTGGCGGTCGGGTATCGGGCGGCCGTCGAAGCCAGCTGCGAGCGCGCCGGCGACGCTGCGCCGCGCCGACCAAGTGAGCAACGCGCCGTAGCGTTCCATGCGATCGAGCGTTTCGCGCCACTGCTGCTCGGTCCTGGGGCGCCGGGTCCAGGCGTTGCCGAGCTGGTGGCAGTAGAAGCACTGGCTGCGGTAGCTGCCGCGGATGCGCTCGTCGGCGAGGCCGATGCGCGCGGCGTGCGCCGAGGCCGGCAGCGCATCGGAAATCTGCGTCGGATTGGATAGCGCTTCGAGCGCGAAATCGCGCGGCGGCGTGTGTCGGGCCCGCAGGTCGAACTCGCGGCTCGCGTCGCCATGACCGGGCGCACGCACCGACAGCTGCGCGGCGCCGTCCTGCGCGCTCGCCAGCCGGTAGCGGCCCGCGGCGTTCGTGTAGACCGACTCGCGCAACAGGCCGTCCGCGCGCGTCAGGCTCACGATCGCGCCGGCGACGGGCGCGCGCTCCGCGGAGATCACCGTGCCTTCCAGTACCGCCGCCTGCGCCGAAGCCGGGAACAGGCCCAAAGCCAGCAGGACCGTGGCCGCGTTCGCCTTGTTCATGCACTCCTCCGATGGCCGCCATCGGGCAGCAGGGGCCATCATCGGGTGGCAGGTCTGGATCGGTTTTGACTTAGGTCAGATCGACGGGCGCCGCGCGCCTGCGCCGTGACGCGCTTGACGCAGATCAAGGTCGGTCGGATGCGGGCAGACGAATATATGCATCGCCCGTCCGGGTTTTTCCGATCTCCATCACACTCATGTCCATCCGATCCTATACCTGCATTGCGCTGCTCCTGTTCTCCGCCGCCGCCACCAACGCCGCCACCGCCGCCGCGCCGCCCGCCAAGGGCGATGAGATCGTCAAGAAGACCTGCGCGGTGTGCCATCAGATGGCCGGCATGGGCGCGCCGCTGGTGGGCAACAAGACCGATTGGACCGAGCGCATCGCCAAGGGCAAGCCCAAGCTCTACGAGAACGCGATCAAGGGCTTCCAGGGCGCCAAGGGCGTGATGCCGGCGAAGGGTGCCAACCCGGCGTTGACTGACGACGAGGTCAAGGCGGCGGTGGACTACATGCTCGGCCAGATCAAGTAGGCCGAGGCGCGCGGCGGCGCCACTCCGCGCCGCCGCGCTCAAAGTCGCACGCTCGTCATCCGCAATTGCCGACGTGACCGCAGGCGGTGCAGGCGTCGCAGCCGTCGCGCTTGATCACCGCGTAGGCGCCGCAGTCGGGGCAGCGCTTGCCGGCGACGGCGGCGGCCGCGCCTTCGCGCCGGCCTGCGGCGGCCGGCGCTTCGAGTACGCCCATCGGCTTGACCGGCTGCCCCTCGGCGTCGAGCAGGCCCAGCATCTGGTAGCGGTGCAGGATCAGTCGCGCCAGATACGCGATCGTCGACGGATAGGTCTGCGACTTGGCGGCGCCAGGCACCGGCGCGAGGAAGTCGCCGAGCGGCTCGGGATAGGACAGCAGCTTGCGTAGCTTCGCGCCGATCCAGGCGACGTCGATGATGCGCATGTCCAGGCTCAGCAGCCGCGCCAGGCCGTCGAAGTCGCGCGGGTAGTCGCCGGCCAGCAACGCGCTGTACGGGCGGCGCGCGCCGTCGGGCATCAGCAGTTCCTTGAGCGTCAGCACGAAGTCGTCGCCGGTGCCGGGATTGCGCACGTCCACCGTCCACGACATGGTGCCGTCGGTCGTGGTCCGGGGTTCGTGTTCGCTCATCAGCGCGTTGAGCACCGGTGACGGTCCGCCGTCGGCGAACGCGCCGAGCTGCTCGCAGCGCAGGCGCACGAGCTTGGCGAAAGCCGCGGTGGGACTGCCGAGCACGACCTCGCGTCCGTCCGGCGGCAGCGCGATGCGGATCAGGTGGCCGCTCGTGCGCTCCAGGGAGTCGAGCTTGCGGCGCAGCCAGGCGCGGTCGTTGGAGCGCATGTCCATGCTCAGCAGCTTGGCGGTCGCGCCCAGGCCGCGCGGCTGTTCGGCGCCGTTGACCCAGGCTTCGAAGGGCCAGGTCGTGCCGTTCTCGTAGTGGCCGACGAAGACCGCGAAGCGCACCGCGCCGTCCTCGACCATGTAGGTCCACGACGGATTGCCGGCCGCGAGCTGCGGCCGGCCGGGCCAGCGCAGGCTGGCGAGCGCCGGCGCCGGCACCTGCGCGAGGCGTACGCGGCGGTCCGGATCGTCGGCGGCCAGCCGCAGCGTCGGCGCGGCGGCGGGCTGAACCGGGGCGACGGTCAGCACCGCGCCGGTGACGTCGTTCGGCCGATAGGTCGTGCAGCCCTTGCATCCCAGCTTCCAGGCCTCGACGTACAGGTTCTCGAACTCGGCGAAGGGGTAATCCGCCGGCGTGTTGATGGTCTTGCTGATGCTGGTGTCGACGTACGGCTGCACCGCGGCCTGGATGCGCAGGTGGTCCTGCGCACTCAGCGTCTGCGCCGAGACGAAGTAGTCCGGCAGCCGCGTCACGTCGCCGCCCTGTTCGCGGTACAGCCGGTAGGCCAGGTCCTCCACCGGCCAGCTGATTTTCTCGCCCGATGCACTGCGCGCGGTGCGCGTGTAGTACCAGGCGAAGGCCGGCTCGATGCCGCCGGTGACGTTGCGGCCGAACGCCAGCGAGATCGTGCCGGTCGGCGCGATCGCCAGCAGGTGGCTGTTGCGGATGCCGTGGCGGCGGATGCCGTCGCGGATGTCCTTGGGCAGGCGGCTGGCGAAGCCCGACTTCAGGTAGGCCTGCGCGTCCAGCAGCGGGAAGCGTCCGCGCTCCTGCGCCAGCGCGGTGCTCGCGCGATAGGCCGCGTCGCGCATCGTCTGCGCGACTTTCTCGGCGAACGCGACCGCCTCGTCGGCGCCGTAGCGCAACCGCAGCATCGCCATCGCCGTGCCCAGGCCGGTGAAGCCCAGGCCGATGCGGCGCTTGTCGGCGGCCTCCTTGGCCTGCTGCGGCAGCGGCCAGTAGGTGACGTCGAGCACGTTGTCGAGCATGCGCACGGCGACGCCGACGGTGTCTTTCAACTTGCGCCAGTCGAGCTGCGCGCCGGGCTGGAAGGCGTGCTGCACGAAGCGGCTCAGGTTGATCGAGCCCAGGCAGCAGCAGCCATAGTCGGGCAGCGGCTCCTCGGCGCAGGGGTTGGTCGCCTCGATCGTCTCGCAATACCAGAGGTTGTTGTCGGTGTTCATGCGGTCGATGAACACCACGCCGGGATCGGCGGTGTGATAGGTCGACTCGGTGATGCGGCGGAACAGTTCGCGCGCGCGCATGCTGCGGTAGACCCACATGCCGTCGGCCTCGCGCCGGAACGCCTGCGGGTGCACCGCCGGATCCGGCTCGGCCTCGTGCACCAGCGCGTGCTCGCCGTCGTCGACGACCGCCTGCATGAAGGCGTCGGTGCAGGCGACCGAGAGATTGAAGTTCGACAGCGTGCGCAGGCGTTGCTGCAGGCTCTCCAGCTCGGCGCCGGCGGCGCCGCTGGCGCGCAACTTCTGCGCCTCGCCGCGGATGTCCTTGGCGCCGATGAACTCCTCGATGTCCGGATGATCGCAGCGCAGGATGCCCATCTGCGCGCCGCGGCGCGCGCCGGCGCTCTCGACGGTTTCGCAGGAGCGGTCGAACACGCGCATGTAGCTCACCGGCCCGCTGGCGCGCGAGCGCGTGCCGCGCACGCGCGCGCCCTTGGGGCGGATGTGGCTGAAGTTGTAGCCGACGCCGCCGCCGCGCCGCAGTGTCTCGGCGGCCTGCATCAGCGCCGCGTAGATGCCGGGCCGGCCAGAGGCGTCTTCGGACACCGCGTCGCCGACCGGCTGCACGAAGCAGTTGATCAGCGTCGCCTGGATGTCGGTGCCGCAGGCCGACATGATGCGGCCGGCCGGATAGAAGCCGTCGCACATCGCCTGCAGGAAGCGCGCCTCCCAGGCTTCGCGCTGCGAAGCGTGCTCGGCGGCGGCGAGGCCGCGGGCGACGCGGCGGAACACGTCGTCCACCACAGTTTCGTCGTCTTTGCAGTACTTGTCCTTGAGGACGCTGTCGTAGAACGCGTCCTGCATGGACCACGCCGTGTCGGTCGTCATGTCTTCCCCTGTTCCGGTCAGTGACCGCGAAGTTCGCGAATCGCCTTGCCCACATCATCTTGTGTGTGGGCGGCGGCGGAGGCACATCCTATTGTGTTCGCAGACCCGGCCTTTGACCTAAATCAAGAACTCTGTCCGGGCGTTGCCAGATGATCGATTTCCTTGAACATCTAGGTGGGGGATGCGCGCACGCAGGCAGTGCAGTACAACAGCGAAGCAGTGCCGCATCGCGTTCGCGCTGGTGGTGCTGGCGGCATTCGGTCCGGCGTCGGCAGCCGCCGCGCAGCCCGAATCCGCAGCGACGTGGACCTGGTCGCTGCGCCACAACCTGTCCGCGGGTGCCGCGTGGCGTACTGCCGCGCGCGATGCTTCGCTGATCGGAAAGTCGAGCCTCGATCCCGATCTGTGCGCGGCCGACGACTGTCTCGGCACGACCGCCACCGACACCGACCCCAATGCGCGCTTCCTCGGCGCGCGCGGCTCGCTGTCCTCGAATACCGACGATGGTGATCTCAACTTCGAGCGTGGCGACGCCGTTTCGGCGACGACGAAATGGACGTTGGAGGCGCTTGCCGAGCGCGGACCCTGGAGCGTCGGGCTCTCGGGCCTGGCGTTCTACGATCCGCTGAAAGAACGGCTGCGGCAGTTTCACCCGAACCAGATCGTCGCGCCGGGGCCGCAACCGGGTGTGCCGCTGCGCAGTCGCCGTGGTCTCGAGGCGCGCCGCGCCGACGGCCACGGCGTGCGTCTGCGGGAGGCTTACGTGCGATATGCCGGCCTCGTCGCCGGTGGCGTCCCGCTGGAAGTCGGCCTCGGCCGCCAGACGCTGCTGTGGGGCGTCAGCGCGCTGGCCACGCAGGGCACGCTCAACGTCGTCAATCCGCCCGAGGTCAACAGTCTGGTGCGGCCGGGGGCGCGGCTGACCGAAGTGTTGCAGCCGCTCGGCATGGCGCTGCTGCGCGTCGGACCGTTTCCGTCCGGCACCTCGCTGGAAGCTTTCTATCCGACCGAATGGCAGCCTTATGGCTTCCCGGCCAAGGGCTCGCTGCAGTCGTTCTTCGACGCCGGCAACGAAGTCGACGCGGACGATCACGTCGTCGGGCTGTTCTCCAAGGCGCCCGACGATCCGCAACAGCTCGGCACGCCGGCCAACGCGCTGCTGGCGCGCGTGTCGGCGAGCAGTTACTCGCTGCGGCGCGCCGCCAACCGCGAACCGCGCCGCGGTGGCGAAGTCGGCATCGCGCTCTACCAGGATCTGCCGGATCTGCTCGACGGCGCCGAGCTGGCTCTGCACTACGCGCACTACCACAGCCGGCTGCCGGTGCTGTCGGCCTACGCGGCGTCGGCGAGCTGCACGCGCCGCGAAGGCAACGCCAACCACCGCGATACCGCCAGCGGCCTGCAATTCCTGTCCGACTGCGGCGTGCCCTTCGTCGATGCGCCCGGCGTCGATTTCGAGGCGCTGCCGATCGACGCCGCGCGCTGGTTCCTCGAGTATCCCGGCAACGTCGATCTCTACGGTCTGTCGCTCGGCGCGCAGGCCGGCGCGTGGATGTTGCAGGCCGAAGCGGCGTGGCGGCCGGACCAGCCGGTGCAGGTCGATCTGGAAGACGTGCTGTTCGCAGCGGTGCAGCCCGCGTTCCCGCGCGCGGACGTCGATCTGTCGAGCCTGGTTCCGGGACTGGGGCTGGGCGCCCTGGTGCTGCCGTCGTCGCGCCGCGCGGCGCCCGACTTTCTCACCGCCTACCGTGGCGGCAACCCGGGCGAGATCGCACCGGGCGCATACGTCCGCGGTTACGAGCGCCTGCGCACCCTGCACGCGACGCTGGGCGCGACGCGTCTGTTCGCGCCGGACGAGTGGCTTTACGCCGACCAGGGTGCGTGGATCGCCGAGCTGCAGGCGGTCTGGCTGCCCGGCCTGCCGGATCGGCAGCGCCTGCAGTTCGAAGGCCCGGGAACGCACACGCACGCCTCGGCGGGTGTGGCCGACGACGGCGATGCGCTGCATATCAATCCGCAGCGCAACGCGGACGGTTACGTGACGCGCCAAGCCTGGGGCTACCGCACCGGCATGGTGTTGTTCTATGACGACGTCTGGCGCAGCCGCTTGCGCCTGTCGCCGGCGCTGTTTCTGATCCACGACGTCGCGGGCGTGGGGCCGGGGCTGGCGGAGAATTTCCTCGAAGCCCGCAAGATCGGCTTCGCGACGCTCGGCATCGCGCGCGGCGCCTGGCGACTGGACCTGAGTCAACTCGTCCACGTCGGCGGCGGTCGGCGCAACGTGCTGCGCGACCGAGACCAGTTTTCGTTGTCCCTGTCGGTGGAGTTCTGATGAGCCGCCTCGCGCCTGTTCTGCTATTCACATTGTCATCCGCGGCCGGCATGGCCGGCGGCTTGATCGGCGGCCTGGCGGTCCTGATACCGGATCGCGTGCAGGTGCCGGTGCGGCATCAGGACATGGACATCGTCATCAAGGATCCGATGGGCATGCGTGCCGAGGTGCTGGAGCCGATCGATGTGGACCTAGCCGACACGATCCACGCGCGCGTGCCGGTGAACCAGACCTTGCGGCTGCCGGTCGCCGAAACCTTGAACGTCACGGCCAGCTTCGACAGCCCGGTGCGCATCCGCATGGACGTGCCGGTGCAACACGAACTCCGGCTCGACCAGGCGATTCCGCTGAACACGACCATCGAAACCGAATTCCTCGGTGCGCGCCAGAGCCTGCCGGTGCGCGGCATGATCCCGATTCGCGCGACGGTGCCGATCAGCCTCGTCATTCCGATCGATCAGGACGTGCCGCTGAAGTTCACCGCGCCGGTCGCGGTCCGGCTGGATCAGGAATTGAGCGTGCCGCTGCACACGGAGTTCGAGGCCGATATCCCGATCCACGGGCGACTCAGCATGCCGATCGTGAGCCCGCTGGATACGCGCGTCACGGTTGACCCCACGCCGGTGCGGATCGAGGTGCAGTCGGCGGACATCGATCTGCCGCTCGACGCGCTGCGTCGGGCCCGGCATCCGCAGTGAGGCTGCTGCGCGCGTTGCTGCTGGCCGTGGTGGGGGCGTCGAGCGCGGCGTGCCTCGGTCTCGGCGTCGCGGCACTGCTGACCGCCGCGCCAGCCTGGCTGCAGCCCGATCTGCTGATGGAGCAGCAGCCGATGCGGATCCGCTTCAAGCAGGATATGAGCGGTCTGACGGACGCGGTGCGGCTGGAGCGACTGGTTGCGCGCGGCCGGGTCAGCGCCGTGCTTCCGCTGCGCGAGACGCTGAAGATCCCGCTGCGCGGCCGCTACCGCCTGCACGCCGACATCGACCAGCGCGTTCCCGTGCGCATGGTCGTGCGGCACACGGTGACTATTCCGGTGACGACGGTTGCCGAGATCGAGGCCGCCACGCAGCTGCAGTATGCGGGCGTCAAGCAGTACCGCAACGTCCGCTTCCGCGCGCGCCTGCCACTGCAGTTCGATCTGCAGGTGCCGCTTGAGGTGCGGATCGACACGTTGGCCCGCGTCAGCGGGTCGATGCCGCTGACGGTGGAGATGAACCACGACATGCGCGTCGCTCTGAGCACCGATCTGCGCACGCGGCTGGATCTGGACCACGAGTTTCGCGGCGCGCGCCTGGGCGGCATGCGCGTACGCCTTCATCCGGATCCCGATCCGGTCAACATCGTCGTGACGCGCGCTCTGATGCACTGGCCGGCGGCACCGGCACAGCGAGGAGCGGGTGACAAACTTGACCCAGATCAAAACCCCCGAGTCGCAAAAGTGAACAATGAGGACAAGCAGGCGCGTGCCGCCCGCATGAAGGAGACGACCATGATCGATGCGAACCTCACGAGCGGCATTCCCGTTGCGCCGTACATCTACGCGCTCCTCGGCGTGTTCGCAGCGTGCGTGACTATTTTCTTCGTGCTGGCCTTGAACGATGCCGACGACGACACTTGGCTGGTACGTGCCTATCAGGGCTGGCGGATGTCGCGCGTGCGACTGCGCCTGATGTTGCAGAACCAGCGCGTGGACCCGGCCGCTTACCGGCGCGTGGTCCCGGTTGCCATGTTGAAACGCCAGATTGCCGCCTGCCGTGGCTGCCCGAGCAAGGCGGCCTGCGATCGTGCGCTGGCTTGCCGCGAGGCGAGCAGTTCCCGGCTCGGGTTCTGTCTGAATCTGCCCGAGATCGAACGCCTGCAGCAGGTGCTATTGACCGGCGCCGCGCCACTCGCGCAGACATAGCGCGACCTGCGCGTCGCGCTCCTCGGCGGTGGTCAGCTCGTTCAGCTCAACATACAGCTCGCTGCGTTCGCGTTCGCTGTGATGCTCCAGCACGCGCTTGAGCTGCGATTCGCGCTCGATCATCGCGACGATCTGCAGGCGCGAAGGCTGCGGCCGCAGCAGAAAGCGGAACTCGTGGCAGATCTTGTCGATCAGCGCGCGGATCTTGCGGTGCTCGGCTTGGTACACCTCGGCAGCGGGCGTGCCCGACCGCTCGCGCGGCCCGCGGCGCCGTGCGTAAAGTGGCAGCAGGTGCTCCTCCTCCTGGCGCATGTGCAGGAACAGGCGCTCCCGATAGTGATCGAGCAGTTGCGCGGCGAGCCTGAAGTCCTGCGCGATGATCTGCTCCTGGTGCGCGGCGAACAGATCGTCGAGATTGCCGTGCGTCGAATCGAGGGCGAGAAAGCCGTCAGATACGGCTGGCTTTTGATGGGGCCGATCGAGCCGATGCGGAAGGCGGGATCGCGGCGCGACTTCCGGTCGGTCACCGCCTGGAAGTCCGGTATGAAGATACATCGGGAAACACTCCGTCCGGAAATGCGTGGCATATGTGATCAAAGCATAGATCGATGGCTGCGGCGTGCTCTTGATCTGAGTCAAAGGGTGCCCGACCGCTCCGCGACGCGAGTCTGATCTGAATCAACACGACCTGGCAGTCGCTCTGGCAGGTTCCGCCGAAGCTCGACGACGAGGGTGCGGACATGACGGTGCTGGCTTCGGTGGCAGACTATCGCCGGCAGGCGCGGGAGCGACTGCCGCGATCTCTGTTCGACTATCTGGACGGCGGGTCCTATGCGGAGCGCGCCTTGGCGGCAAATCGGGCGGATCTGGATGCGCTGAAGCTACGCCAGCGCGTGCTCTGCGATGTGTCGCGGCTCGACCTTTCGACGCAGGTTCTTGGCGAGTCGCTGGCGCTGCCGGTCGTACTGGCGCCCTGCGGACTGGCCGGGCTCTACGCGCGGCGCGGCGAAGTTCAGGCGGCGCGCGCCGCGCGGGTGGCGGGCGTGCCGTTCTGCCTAAGCACGGTCTCCGTGTGCTCGATCGAGGAGGTGCGCGCCGCCGTCGATGCGCCGTTCTGGTTCCAGCTTTACGTGATGCGCGACCGCGGCTACGTGGCCGCGCTGATGGAGCGCGCCCGCGCGGCCGGGTGTCGCACGCTGGTGCTGACCGTGGACCTGCCGGTGCTCGCCGACCGCTACCGGGATGTGCGCAACGGTCTCGCCGGGCAGGCGACGGCGCGCATCCGCGCGCAGTTCGTGCTGGACATGCTGTCTCATGCGGGATGGCTCTGGGATGTCGGCCTGCGCGGTCGCCCGCTGACCTTCGGCAATCTCGCCGCAGCGGTGCCCGGCGCTCGCAACATCGACCAGTTCAAACAATGGGTCGACGCCCAGTTCGACGCGTCCGTGACCTGGCGCGACATCGCCTGGATCCGCGAACGCTGGCCGGGCGCGTTGGTGATCAAGGGCATCATGGATGCCGACGACGCAGTGCGCGCGGCGGATGCGGGCGCCGACGCCATCGTGGTGTCGAACCACGGCGGCCGCCAGCTCGACAGCGCGCCGTCGACCATCTCGGCGCTACCGCGCATCGCCGATCGCGTCGGCGGCCGGATCGAGTTGCTGGTCGACGGCGGCATCGGCAGCGGGGACGACATCGCCAAGGCACTGGCCTGCGGCGCGCGCGCCTGCCTGATCGGCCGTGCCTGGCTCGCGGGGCTCGCCGCGCGCGGCGGCGCAGGCGTGTCGGAGGTGCTGGCGATCCTGCAGCGAGAGCTGGCAGTGACGCTGGCACTGCTTGGCGTGCCGCGGGCGCGCGATCTGGGTCGGGGCGCGCTCTGCTCCTTCAGTCCGCGCCCGGCGACGACATGACAGCACAACACCAGCGATCATTCTGATGCGGGCCACAGGAGTACGACAGAAGATGAACAAACAAGACAACGCAGTGATGCTTCTTCAGAAGCACGAGTGGGCGCTGATCGGCGGTGTGATCGCTGACGCCTTCATCGACGATCCGGTGAACCTGTGGACCTTCAACGGCACCGCGGCGATGCGCCCGGCGTTCACTGCGATGGCGCGCGATCTGTACCTGGTCCGTGGCTTCGGCCACCGCTCTGCGGATGGGCGCGCGGGAACGCTCTGGCTGCCGCCGGGCGCACGAAAGACCTTCGGGCTGCGCGCCAATCTGGCGCTGGCGCGCGCAATCCTGTTCGGCGGCGGCCTGCGCGCGGTGCGCAACGCGCTGGCGGTCGACCGTTTCATGGGCGCCGAGCGGCCGCGCGAGCCGCACTACTACCTGTTCGCGATCGCGGTTGCGCCGGAACTGCAGGGCAAGGGCCGCGGCGGAACGCTGATGCGCGAGGCGCTCAGGCGCGTAGACGCGGAGCGGATGCCGGCCTATCTGGAAAACTCGAAGGCCGCCAACCTGCCTTTCTATCGGTCGTTCGGCTTCGAAGTGATCGCGGAAGGCGCGCCGGTGCGCGGCTGTCCGCCGGTGTGGCGCATGTGGCGTCCTGCTCGCGTCACGGCGTAGTGCACTTTTCCTACTCGGACATCGCCTGGCTTTGACCTAAGTCAAGTGTCCTTCCCGCGACTTCAGTAGCGTTTCGGAACGCGCACGCAGGCACTTGAGCGTTGTGGGGACGCTCAATGGAAGTGCCTCCGCCACCGGCGCGGGTGGGTCGCACAAACAAGGAAGGAGACCATGATGACGAGATCCGGCCCGGAGCGGGCACTGGTGCTGGTCGGGATTGCGCTCGCCGCGTGGATCAGCGGCTGCGGCCAAGGTCAGTCCGCGCGTACCGAAGTGTCGGCCGACAGCGCCGCGGTAGCGCAGCAGGCGCGGAATCTGCTCGATGCCGGCAAGGCGGCCGATGGCAAGGCTCTCTTCGCCGCCTGCCAAAGCTGCCACGGTGCTGTCGGCGGCGGCAGTAAGGCTCTGAACGCCCCGCTGTTGACCGGACAGGATCCCGCCTACCAGAAGCGCCAGTTGCGCAATTTCCGCTCCGGCCTGCGCGGTGCGCACGGCGACGACAGCTTTGGTGCGCAGATGGCCGCGATCGCGTCGAGATTGCCTGATGATGCGGCGATCGACGCGGTCGTCGCCTATATCGGCACGCTCGACGCGCGCCGCTCCGCGACGACGATCAGCGGCGACGTCCAGCGCGGCGCGGATTTCTACACCAATCTCTGCGGCTCCTGTCACGGCCCCGAGGCCGAGGGCAATGCCCAGCTCGATGCGCCGGCGCTGGCCGGGCTCGATGACTGGTACCTGCTGCGCCAGCTTGGGAACTTCCGTAGCGGCGTGCGCGGCGCGCACCCACAGGACCGCTTCGGCCGCCAGATGCGCAAGATGGCGCCGACGCTGCCGGACGATACGGTGACGCGCGACGTGCTGGCCTACATCAATACGTTCGAGCCGTAAGCCGCGCATGCGTTTCTGGATGCTGGCGTTTTTTCTGCTGCTGCCGATGGCTGACGCCGCCGGCGACTGGGCGCTGAGCGACGTTTGCCCGGCCGGCTTCGTGCTCGAATCCGGCGGCCCGCGGAAAGCCGGGTGCTACCTGCGCAGCTTCTATCGCAGTTTCGACTCGCTGCAGAACGCCGGCGTCGGCGGCTTGCAGACCGGCCTGCCACCCCTGCGAGAAGGATTCCCGCCGCAGCAGATCGACCTCGGCAGGCTGCTGTTCTTCGATCCGGTGCTGTCGGTGGACGGCAGCCTGGCCTGTGCGAGCTGCCACGATCCGCAGCAGGGCTTCGCCGACGGCCGGGCCTTGAGCCCCGGCGTCAACGGCCTGCAGACCGGGCGCTCGACACCGAGTCTGTGGAACGTCGGTTTCCTGAAGCGCCTCACCTGGGACGGTCGCGCGCACAACCTCGAGGAGCAGGCCCAGGGGCCGTTGTTCGCGTCAAACGAGATGGGTACTTCGCCCGAGCGTCTGGCGACGACGCTCAACGGCATCGCCGCCTATCGTCCACTGTTTGCGCAGGCCTACGGCGGCCAGGAGCCGATCGAACCGGCGCAGGTCTACGCCGCGCTGGCGGCCTTCCAGTCGACATTGGTCTCGCTCAACAGCCGCTACGACCTCTACGCGCTGGGCTTCCACGACGCCCTCAGCGAGCCCGAGATCGAGGGTCTGAACGTGTTCCGCTCCTTCGTCGCGCGCTGCGCCGAGTGCCACACGCCGCCGCTGTTCACCAACCAGCAGATCGCGGTGATCGGCACGCCGGAGCCGGAAGGCCGCAGTCTCGACCCCGGTGCGCAGAAGCCCGGCGGCGATACCTCGCAACGCGGCGGCTTCAAGGTGCCGTCGCTGCGCAACATCTCGCGCACCGCGCCGTACATGCACTCCGGCCGCTTCAAGACGCTGCGCGAGGCCGTGGCGTTCTACAACGGCGGTCGCGGTCACGCCATGCCGCCGGGCGAGAAGCTGAGCCTGCACTGGCACATCTGGGAACCGCAGCTGACCGAGGACGAGATCGATCGTCTGGTCGACTTCCTGCAGACGCTGACCGACGAAACCTTTGTGCCGCAAACGCCCGAGCGTGTGCCGTCGGGGCTGTCGCCGGGCGGCAGTCGCGCGCTCGCCGCCTACACCCCAATACATAAGTGAGGAACGCGCCCGTGAAACCTATCGTGCAGGGTCTGCTGGCACTGATGCTCATCGCCGCGTCCGCGCCGCTGGCCGCCACCGAGATCGCGGTCAAGGACGGCGAATCGATCCAGGCCGCGGTCAAGCGCGCTCAGCCCGGCGACGTGATCCTGATCCATCCCGGTGACTACCGCGAGAGCGTGTACATCGACAAGGACGACATCACGCTGCGCGGCGTCGTCGAAGATGGCAAGTGGCCGACGCTCGACGGCGAGGGCAGCCGCAACGACGCCATCCTCTATTCCGGCAACGGCGTCGTCATCGAGTGGCTCAAGATCGTGCGCTACAAGGGCAACGGCATCATGGGCCAGGCCGGCAACAACTTCACGATCCGCTACAACGTGATCGAGGACGCCGGCGTCTACGGCATCTTCCCGCAGTTCGGCCAGAACGGCCTGATCGAATACAACGTGTTGAGCAAGATCGAGGACGCGGCGATCTACGTCGGCATGTGCGATCACGTCGACGTGCTGCACAACGAGGTGTTCGACAGCGTCGCCGGCATCGAGATCGAGAACAGCCGACACAACCTGGTCGAGAACAACTACGCGCACAACAACACCGCCGGCATCCTGACCTTCATCACGCCGGGTCTGCCGATCAAGACGACCTACGACGTCATCGTCCGCAACAACTTCATCGTCAACAACAACACGCCGAACTTCGGCGCGCCGGGCTCGATCGTGTCGAAGCTCCCGGTCGGCATCGGCATCGTCGTGATGGCGGCCGACGACGTGACGATCGAGGGCAACATCATCACCGGCAACAACACCGCCGGCGTCGTGATCACCGACCTCTCGTTCATCACCGACATCAGCAGCGACCCCGAGTCAGAGCCCAACCCGGATCGCACGCGCGTCCTCGACAATCTGATGTTCGCCAACGGCGCCAACCCCGTCGCCGAGATCAAGGCGGCGATGCTGACCCAGTTCTCCAGGCGCGGCCCCGACGTGCTGGCCTCACCGGGCAGCGCGCAGGCTGCGGACAAGTGCATCGCCAACCGTGGGCGTTACACCAGCTACGGCATCCAGAAATGGGTGGACTGCGCCGGCAAGCTCACCACTGCCGACCTCCGCAGCCACCGCCTGCCGGCGAAGGCGGCGCCGCGCACCATCGCCAACGACGAGGACCGCATCGAGCACCTGTACAGGGGCATCTGCGCCGGCTGCCACGCCTACAACATGCGGATGATCGGGCCGGCGTCGATCGCGCTGCAGGCGCAGTACGAGGGCAATCCGCAGGGCATCGCCGATTACATCGCCAAGCCGGCGAAGAAGCGCGTGGACTTTCCGCCGATGCCGCCGCAGGACCATCTGTCGCCGGACGTGCGGCTCAAGGTCGCGGATTACCTGCTGAACAAGGTCACCAAATAGACGAGCGCGCATCCCGGCGCGCTTCGGGGAGGAGCCTATGCATCTGTCTTTACCGATGCGGCCTGCAATGCGCGCCGCCCGCGGCGTGGTCACCGCCGCGTGGGTCGCGCTGGCCGCCGCGCTCGCCTGGATGCCGCCGCGTGCGCTGGCAGCCGATGAAGCAGTGCCCAGGTCGAGCGAGCCAGCGACGGAGCAGGCCGCCGAAACGATTCGCGTCGATGCCGCTGCGGCGCCGGCGTCAACCGAGACCGTTGTCGCGCTCGAGGAGGTCGTCGTCACCGCGCAGAAGCGCGAGCAAAGCGAGCTGGACGTGCCGATGACGGTCGACACCTTCACCGCGCGCGACATCGAACGCACCGGCGCGCTGACTTTGGAGGATATCCAGTCCTACATTCCCGGCTTCGAGATGGGCGAGGAGATCTACGGCGGCGGCATGACTCAGAACGGCATGACGATCCGCGGCATCTGGAGCTCCAACATCAGTACCGGCGGCGATCCCTCCGTGGCCACGTTCCTCGACGGCGTGTATCTGCCGCGCGCAGCGATCACAGTGGCGTTCTCCGACATCGAACGCGTCGAGGTGCTCAAGGGACCGCAGGGCACGCTGTTCGGCCGCAACGCCGCCGCCGGCGTGGTCAACGTCATTCCCAATGCGCCGAAGAACTTCTTCAGCAGCTTCCTGATGGCCAAGCTCGGGGACTACGGTCTGCAGCGTTACGAAGGCATGCTCAATGTGCCGCTGGGCGGCGGCTTGGCACTGCGCGCCAACGCACTGACCAACGCCCGCGACGCAGTAGTGGAGAACATGGGCCCCGCCAAGCCCGATCCGCGCATGCAAGACAACCAGTTTGGCCGGCTGGCGCTGCGCTGGGACGACGGTGCCCCTTTCCGCGCGCAGCTCGCCTATGACATCGACCGCGTCGATAACGGCCCTAAGGCGGCGATGGGCATCAGCCCTGAGTACTCGCAGTACCCGAATCCGCAGGACCGCAAGCTCAATACCGACGCGA
This sequence comes from Sinimarinibacterium sp., assembly GCA_041659605.1. Taxonomy (GTDB): domain Bacteria; phylum Pseudomonadota; class Gammaproteobacteria; order Nevskiales; family Nevskiaceae; genus Solimonas. The sequence goes on from JBAZXW010000025.1 coordinate 35,115, forward strand.
TCGGCGGCGGCGAGCGCCGCAACATGGATGCCTGGACCGGCCGCGCCGAGTACGACTTCGCCTACGCCTGGACCGGCGAGCTGACCAGCAGCTATCGCCGTTTCGACACCTACAACCTGCAGGACGAGGACGGCACCGGCGACCATCAGGCCTATGTGCACACCAACAACGTCGAGGATTCCGACATCTTCTACAACGAGCTGCAGCTCAACTACGTCCACGACGAGCTGTTCACGCTGGTGCTGGGCGCGACCTACAGCAAGGAGCACACCTACCAGCTCACCGACCTGACCGCGAGCTGGCAGGCCTTTGTCGAGCTGGCCTCCAGCGAGTACGGCATCCCGCAGCAGGTGCTCAACGACTTGCTGGGCCCGGCGATCGAGGGTCAGTACCTGACGGAGACCATGACCAACACCGGCGTGTTCGACAGCTACGGCATCTACGGCGACGTGGACCTGCACCTGACCAAGCGCCTCAACGTACTGTTCGGGCTGCGCTACAGCGCCGACCAGAAATGGTTCAGCTGGCTGGCGCCGGTCGGCGATTTCCCGGTGCAGCAGGCGCAGGGCGAGAACTTCTTCCTCAACACCGAGAACGGCGGTCTCGAAACCGACGAACGCCGCTGGGACCAGGTCACCGGGCGCCTCGTGACGAACTACCGGCTGCTGGACTCAGCCATCGCCTTCCTCTCCTATGCCACCGGCTACAAGTCGGGCGGCTTCGACTCGCTGACGCCGCCGTCGCGTGTCGATCCGCTGGAGCCGGAGAGCGTCAAGAATCTCGAAGCAGGCCTGAAGGGCGACTTCTTCAAGTCCCGCGTGCGCGCGCAGCTAGCCCTGTTCGCAACCGACATGGACGATCGCCAGGAGGCAATCGAATCGAAGGAGCCGGACAGCATGGGCGCGGTGCCGCGCATCATCAACACCGACGAAAAGATCCGCGGCGTCGAGCTGACGTTGGACTGGCTGCCCCTGAAAAGCCTGCGCGGCGGCGTGGTGTGGACTTGGCGCAAGCGGCAGGCCGCGCGCGAGGCGCACTACGACGCACAGGGCAACTTCGTGCCCGACGAGGCCGAGGAGAGCAGCACCCCGCAGGAATACACCGTGACGCTGGACTGGCTGCCGGCCAATCCGTTGGGCGACGTGCTGTTCCATGTCGATTACGTCTTCGACGAAAACACTGACCGGCAGAGCGAGGAGCACGTTTCCGGATTCGACCTGATCGAGGGCTACGGCGACGACTCGAAGCTGCTCAACGCGCGCATCGCCTGGACCTCGCCGTCGCAGCGCTACGAGCTGGCGCTGTGGGGCAAGAACCTGCTGGAAAGCGCTCGCGTGGCGCAGCCCAACGGGCTGGCCGGCGCGGCGATCGGCGCGTATCACGTCGCCATCGAGGAGCCGCGAACCGCGGGCATCGATCTGCGAATCAATTTCTGGTGAAGCCGATCGAGGAGCAAGCATCCCGCGCGCCGCCGCGGCACGGCCTGTGGTCGCGCTTGTGGTTGCGTTACGTGATGCAACCGTCGAACTGGCACTGGCCATTGGTTCTGGTCTTCGTGCTCGGCGCCGCCGGCATGATCTTCGTCGGCCACGCCACCTACACCGACGCACCGCCGATGGCCGACTTCGTTGGCCCCGGCGGCGAGACGGTGTTCTCGCGCACGCAGGTCGTGGGCGGCCAGGTTGCCTTCCTGCAGCACGGCCTGATGGCCTACGGGAGCTTGTTCGGCGACGGCGCGGGCCGCGGCCCGGACTTCAGCGCCGAGGCGCTGCACCAGGTGGCACTGACGATGGAGGCCCACTATGTACGTCAGGCCGGCGGCGGAACAGCGGAACAAGATGCGGCGCGCGTACGCATGCAGCGCGAGATCAAGCGTAACGGCTACGATGCGCAGAGCGGACAGATTCGCGTGTCGGACGGCCAAGCCCATGCCGCGCAGCAACTGCGCGCGTACTACCGGCAGAAGTTCCGCCTCGAAGCGGTCGATCTGATCCCGCGGCTGGGCCGGCTCAGCGACGAGGAGATCGACGCGCTGACTGCCTTCTTCTTCTGGAGCGCCTGGGTCTGCGGCGCCGAGCGCGACAATCTGGGCTACAGCTACACCCACAACTGGCCGCACGATCCGTTGGCCGGCAACCTGCCGGGCGCCTCCATCGTGCTATGGAGCGTGCTGGCGATACTGTGTCTGATGCTGGCACTGGGCGTCGTGCTGTTCCTCTATGGCCGCTTCGGCGAGTTCGCGGGCTGGACTGCACGCACCACAGCGCCGGCTCCGGCCACGCTCGCACAGGTGCAGCGCTTCGTGCCGACGACGCTGCAACGCGCCACCTACAAGTTCTTTCTCGCTGCGGGATTGCTGGTCGTGCTGCAGGTGTTGGGCGGCGTGCTGACCGTGCACAACTTCCTGGGCTTGCATCGCCTGTTCGGCGTCAACCTGTCCGAATGGCTGCCGCTGCCGGCGGTGCGCGCCGCGCATCTGCAGTTGGCGCTGCTGTGGGTCACAGCCTGCTGGGTCGGCGGCTCGATCTTCCTGGTGTCGACGTTGACGCCGCAAGCGCCGCGCCATCAGCTCGCGCTGGTCAACACACTGTTCATCGCCTTCGTCGCCGTCGTCATCGGCGACCTCACCGGCCTGCTGCTGGGTCCGCAGGGGGTGTTCGGCGCGTACTGGAATCGCCTCGGCAATCAGGGCTGGGAATTCGTCGAGATCGGCCGTGTGTGGCAGTACGGGTTGATGGGCGTCCTCGCCCTGTGGTTCGTCGCGCTGCTGCGCGCTGTGCAGCCGGTGTGGCGGCGCTACCGCGCCTGGTTTCTGCCCAAGTGGCTGGTCTATTGCGTAGGCTGCGTGACGTTGCTGTTCTGCGCCAGCTTCGTCGCCACGCCCGAGACGAATTTCGTCATCGCCGATTTCTGGCGCTGGGCGGTGGTGCACATGTGGGTGGAGGCATTCTTCGAGGTCTTCGCAACCATCGTACTGGCCTACTGCATGTACCTGATGGGCTTCATCGGCCACCCGGCGGCGAGCCGCATCGTCTATCTCGCGACGCTCCTGTTCCTAGGCTCCGGCCTGCTCGGCATCAGTCATAACTTCTACTGGAACGCCAAGCCGGTCGCCACGCTGGCCATCGGCGGCGTCTTCTCGACACTGCAGGTCGTCCCGCTGATCCTGGTCGCGCTGGAGGCATGGCAATTCCGCCGCCTGCCGGCCGAGGTGCTGGCGCGACAAGGCATCGCGACGCGGCAGGTGCCGCAGCAGTTCGGTCAGGCCGCGGCCTTCGCCTTCCTGCTCGCGGTTAATTTCTGGAACTTCCTTGGCGCCGGCGCGATGGGCTTCATCATCAATCTGCCGATCGTCAACTACTACGAGCACGGCACGTACCTGACGGTGAATCATGCCCATGCAGCCTTCTTCGGCGTGTACGGCAACCTCGCGCTGGCGATTCTGTTCTTCTGCGTACGCTACCTTGTCGAGGACCGGCGGTGGAACACGCGCCTGATCGTCGGTGCGCTGATCTCACTGAACCTGGGCCTGCTGATGATGTGCCTGCTCGATCTGTTCCCGGCAGGTATTCATCAGCTCGATGCCGCGATGGAGCGCGGCCTGTGGTACGCGCGTTCGGAGGCTTTCATCGGCGGCTCGACGTTTCAGGTGCTGACCTGGGCGCGCGTCGCCGGTGGACTGATCTTCGCTCTCGGCGGAGTGCTGCCGGTGGCGTACTTCCTGATCACGCGCATGAGCAGTCCGCGCAGGGAGCCCGATCGTCCCCTTGAGCAGCCGTCTGCCGACGGTGTCGTCTGACGGCCGCATCTCGATTCTGGAATGCCGGTGCCGTGGCAGCCCAACCGCCTCCCGACGCGTCGGCGTCCGAATTCACGCTCGTCTACGCCGCCTTCCCCTGCGCCAACGCGGCAGTCGGCGCTTTTCGCGATCCGGCAGAATTGCGGCACGACCGCATGCTGCTGCAGCCGTTCCGCCAACAGACCTCGAAGGACAGTGACGATGACTGCAGACGATCCCATCTATCTCGACTACAACGCAACGACGCCGCTGCTTCCGGCAGTCGTGGACGCGATGCTGCCATATCTGCGCGAGCATTTCGGCAACCCTTCGAGTGGCCACGTCTACGGGCGGCGCGCGCGCGATGCTGTCGAGAACGCCCGCAGCCAGGTGGCGGCGTTGATCGGCGCCACTCCGGAGGAGATCGTGTTCACATCCGGAGGGACCGAGGCCAACAATTTGGCGATCCTCGGAGTCACGAGGTTCCCGGGACAGGTGCGCCATATCGTCACGTCGGTGATCGAGCACCCGGCCACCGCCGAACCCTGCCGGTGGCTGCAACGGCAAGGCTGGACGGTCACCTGGTTGCCGGTGGATCGGAAGGGGCGCATTCGCGCGGACGATGTCGCCAAGGCATTGGCTGAGCGTCGCGCCACGCTGGTCAGCGTGATGCACGCCAACAACGAAACCGGCGTGATCCAGCCGATTGCCCAGGCGGCGCACGCTGCACACGCCGCTCACAGCCTGTTCCATACCGATGCCGCGCAGTCGCTCGGCAAGATCGACGTGCGCGTTGACGATCTGGGCGTGGACCTGTTGTCGGTCGCGGGACACAAGCTCTACGCGCCCAAGGGCGTTGGCGCGCTGTACATCCGCAAGGGCATCGGCATTGAACGCATTGCGTACGGCGCTGGGCATGAGCGCGGACTGCGCCCCGGCACCGAGAATGTCGCGTCCATCGCCGGCCTGGGTGCTGCCTGCGCGATCGCGCAGGCGTCGCTGATCGACGAGAGTGCACGGCAGCGGCGACTGTGCGACCTACTGTGGGGACTCATACACGCGGCAGTGCCTGAGGCGGTGATCAACGGCGATCCGTTCGAGCGGCTGCCCAACACGCTCAATCTTCGGTTCCCGGGCGTGCGCGCCAGCGCGCTGCTGGCCCATGCGCCGGGCATCGCGGCATCGGCCGGGTCGGCGTGCCATGAAGGCGGCGAATCACCGTCAGCGGTGCTCACGGCGATGGGGCTGGACGCGGATGTGGCGCTGGGCTCGGTGCGCTTGTCTCTGGGGCGCGGTACCTGTGAGAACGATGTCCAGCGCTGCGCCGCCCTCGTTTCCGAAGCATGGCACGCGATCCGACCGAACTGTTCTATCCGGTGATGCAGTGGCGCCGACGACGCCAGTCGAGGTCAGCCGTCTTCCTGGGCGATCGCGATCGAGGCGCACGACGCCAAACGAGCACCGCCGTACAACGCACCGCGAATGTCATCGTGGAAGTGCGGTGCGCGGAGCGAATCGTGTCAGCGCTGCCGGGTGGGTCGCGCGTGCCTCACCTCAAATCATTGCCAAGGACGTTCCGGGAGAACGCACTTCAGGCGAGCTGAACTCCCGGGCCTCGTGTAGCGACCGCGCGGCGGTATGCCAATGGCGTCGAGCCGTGCGCGGCGCGGAAGGCGGCGGACAGGTGGCTCTGGCTGGCAAAGCCGCACTCGACCGCGATGCGCGCGATCGGCAAGGCCGTCGTCGCCAGCAGCTTGCGCGCCCGCTCCAGGCGCAGGCTCAGGATGTAGCGGTGCGGCGGCAGCCCCATTGCGTCCTCGAAGATGCGGCGAAAGTGCGCGAGGCTGACGCCGGCGTGCCGCGCAAGCGTTTCGGCCGACAGCGCGTCCGCCGGATGCGCGTGAATGTGGTTGAGCACGGCCTGCAGGCGCGAGAAGTGCACATGGCGCGGATTGATGTCGACGGTGCTCGGCGTCGTCAGCACGCGAAACGTCTGCTCCAGCATGACGCCGGCCAGACGCGCCATGAAACCCTCATCGGCGCGATGACCCTTGTGCAGCTCGTCGGCGAGCTGCCGCGCGGCGGCGCCGACCAGCGCATCGCTGAACGGTAGCGGCGCGGCGCGCGACTGCGCGAGCACCGACAGGCGCTGCTCGATGCCACTGGCCTCGTCGAGGAAGTAGAACGCGACGAAATCGACCGCGCCGGAGTAATGCCAGTGTGTCGGCACGCCGGCCGGCACCAGCAGGGACTGCGCCGGCAGATTCAGGCTGCGCCAGTGATCGCGCTCGCCCTCGCCGACGCGGCTGCCGCCGAGTTGCGTGACGAGCCCGGTCCGGTCAGCCCCGGACACAGTGCGCTCGCTGTCCTGATACAGATAGCGCTCCACGAACAGCGGCGCGGGCCCGTCGATGCGGCCTTCCACGAGCGGTTTGTGTCCCAACTCCTCGCGGACTCTGTGCCAGATCGGCGCGGCCATGATCGGCTCCCATGGGTGATGAGTGGATTATGACAACAATGCGCCCCTTTACCGAAAGGCAACGGCCGCGCGGCGGCGAACAATTCCAACGTGCAAAACGCTGGAGGAAACCCGTCGTGCAACTCAGCAACGAACTCAAATTGCCTCTGGTCGGCCTGACCGGCTTCGAAACCCCGCTTGCCGAAGAGGAGACGGCCATCCAGGCCGGCGTGCACCGCTTCGCCCGCGACGTGCTGCGCCCGCTCGGCCGCGAGCTCGACCGTATGAGCGCCGAGGACGTGATCGCGCCGGGTTCGCCGTACTGGGGCGTGTTCGCCGCGTTCGCCAAGCTCGGCCTCGACGCCAGCCTGCTTGCCCAGTTGCCGCCGGAGATGGCGATCCGCATCGAGTCGCTGATCGGCGAGGAGCTGGGCTGGGGCGATGCGGGCCTGGGCGTGTCGCTCGCCGTTGCCGACTTTCCGCGCCAGATGGCGCTGGCCGCACAGCGTCCGGAGCTGGTCGAGCTGTGCGCCGGCAGGATCGGCTGCTGGATGATCACGCACCCCAACAAGGGGAGCGACATCATGGTCTACGACATGAAGCGCGAATGGCCGGCCGGTGCGCCTGCCAATCGCGGGAACCTGGTCGCGCGCGTCGGCGCCGACGAGATCGTCCTCAACGGCCAGTGCTCCGCGTGGGTGTCGAACGGCGCGATCGCGCAGGTGGCGCTGGCCTACGTCGCCGCCGATTACGGAGACGGTTACGTCGATGCAAGCGGCCGTCCGCACGGCGTCGCGGTGATCGTGCCACTGGATCTGCCGGGCGTGTCGCGCGGCAAACCGCTGGACAAGATCGGCCAGCGCGCGCTGCCGCAGGGCGAGGTGTACTTCGACAACGTCAAAGTGCCCAAGCGCTTCGCCGTCGCGCTGAAGGACGAGTACTACGGCAACCAGGCCTCGGCCTGGTCCTACGCCGGCACGCACATGTCGCAGCTGTTCACCGGCGTCGCACGTGCGGCCTTCGAGCTGGCGCTGCAGTACTGCCACGAGCGCCGCCAGGGCGGCCAGCTGCTGATCGATCACCAGCTCACGCGCCACCGCATCGGCGACATGATGCGCCGCGTCGAGCTGTGCCGCGCCGTGGCGCGCCGCTCGCTCGCCTACGCCCGCGTTTCGCCGCGAACGCATCCCTACGCGACGGCCTCGGCGAAGGTCACCGTCACCGAGGAGGCGATGAAGGTCGTCACCGAGGCGATGCAGCTGTTCGGCGGCGCCGGAACCTCGCGCGAATACCCGATCGAGAAGCTGTTCCGCGACGCGCGCGCAGCGCTGATCGAGGACGGCGAGAACAACATCATCACCATGCGCGTCGGCCTGCTGTGCCAGCAGCTGTACGCGGAAGGCTGGACTCAGAACTGAACCCCCAATCCGATATTCGAGGAGATTCCCAATGGCCAAATATCCCGTCGTCGTCTATGGCGCCAGCGGCTACACCGGCATGCTGACCATGGACTGGCTGATCGACCAGAACATCCCCTTTACCGCCGTGGCGCGCAACGCCGGCCGCGTGAAGGAGATGATGGCGCAGCGTGTCGTGCGCCTGGAGCAGGCGACCTACGAGATTGTCGAGACCGAGCACACGGTCGAGGCGCTGACGAAGGTCTTCAAGGGCGCGAAGGTCGTGTGCAACACGGTCGGGCCGTTCGTGAACTTCGGGCTCACAGCCATTGAGGCCGCGCTCAAGGCCGACTGCCACTACCTCGACACGACCGGCGAGCAGGGCTACATGCGCGCCGCGCGCGAGAAGTTCGGCGAGTCGTTCCGCGAGGCCGGTCGGTTGCTGTCGCCGTCGGTCGCGTACATGTACACGTTCTCCGAGATCGCCGCCGAGCTGGCGCTGGAGACGCCGGGCATCGACGCGCTCGAAACCTCGTCGCTGTGCCGCGGCCCGCGTGGTGGTGCCGCTGGCGTGACCGTCGGCTCGACCGCGTCGATCTTCGAGCTGTACCGCTCCGAGCAGTGCTACCTGTGGGAGAAGCAGCTCGTGCCGCACCCGTTCGGCACCTCGTTCAACATCGTGTCGCCGGAGTTCATGCAGCCGGTGTTCGCGCTGCCCTGGGGCGGCACGTCGCTGCCGGTCTACTTCGAGAACGATCCGCGCGTGCGCTCCTGCGTGTCCTGCGTCGGCTTCTACGACAACACGGTGATGCAGACAGTGCACGCGGTCGGCCAGAAGTGGGACGCGGAGTACAGGCACTTGCCCAAGGAACACCAAGACGCCGTGATCCAGCAGCTCGTCCAGTCGACGACGCCGACGATGCCGCCGCGCGAGCGCACGACGACGGTGCGCATGATCGACGCCGCGATCGGCCGCGGCCAGCTCGGCGCGGTGCGCGCGACCGTCTACGGCACGACCGCCTACATCGCCACCGGCGCGCTGCAGACGGCGGCGGCGATAAAGCTGCTCGACAACGACACCGCCAAGGTCGGCTTCGCCTCCGCATCCAAGGCCTTCGGCCACCGCTACCTGCTCGGTTTCCTCGAAGCGCGCGGACTGGCGCGGGCGAGCGTGCAGAAGCTCTGAAGACGCCATGGCCATCATCGACTTCTTCGACCGCGGCTGGCGCATCAACCCGACCGGCACGGCCTACGTCCAGGACGAACGTCGTTACCGTTTCGACGAAGTCGGTGAGTTGTCCTGCCGCATCGCCAACGGTCTGCTGCAGGCGGCCTTTGCGAAGGAGGCCAAGGGCGCGGTGTGGGCGGGCAACGACGTTACCGCGTGGACCTGCACGCTGGGCCTGTGGCGCGCGAACCTGTGCTGGATCCCGGTCGGCGCACGCAACTCGGCGCAGGAGAACCACTACATTCTCGACGCCTTCGACTGCGAGGTGCTGTTCTTCCAGAAGGCCTTCGCGCCAGTCGTCGCCGAGCTGCACCCGCGCCTGCCGAAGGTGAAGCTGTGGGTCTGCATCGACGGCGAGGTGCCGGAGGTTCCGGGCGCTATCTCGCTGGAGCGCTGGACGCGCGCGCTGCCGGCGACGAAGCCGCAGGTCGACGTCGACCTGGACGACGTCGTCATGCTGTCGGCGACCGGCGGCACGACCGGCATACCCAAGGGCGTGATGAACACGCACCGCAGCACGCAGACCTTCTGTGCGCACTTCATGATCGCGACGCCATACCGCGCCGACGAGACGCCAGTAAACCTCGCCGCGGCGCCGATGACGCACACCGCGGGCCTGCTATCCGTGCCGTGCAGCGCGCGCGGCGGTACCGTCGTCGTCACCGAGCCAGATCCGGCGCGGGTGCTCGCTGCGATCCCGAAGTACAAGGTCACCGAGCTCTTCCTGCCGCCGACGGTGATCTACCGCCTGCTCGACATCCCCTCCCTGAAGCAGAAGTGCGACTTCTCCTCGCTCAAGTACTTCATGTACGGCGCGGCGCCGATGTCGGTCGACAAGCTCAAGCAGGCGATCGAGGTGTTCGGTCCGGTGATGATGGGCGGCTACGGTCAGACCGAGTGTCCGGCGTCGATCGCCTACCTGCCGCCGGACGAGCACGTCGTCGACGGCCGGGTCGCGTCGGACGAGCGCCTGGCTTCTGTCGGTCGACCCAACCCGCTGATCCGCGTCGAGATCCTGAACGACGCCAACCAGATTCTCGGTGTTGGCGAGACCGGCGAGATTTGCGTGCGCGGCGACCTCGTGATGAAGGGCTATTACAAGGCGCCCGACAAGACCGCCGAGACGATCGTCGGCGGCTGGCTGCACACCGGCGACGTCGGCCACATCGACGCCGACGGCTACTTGCACATCACCGACCGCAAGAAGGACATGATCATCTCGGGCGGCTTCAACGTGTACCCGAGCGAAGTCGAGCAGGTGATCTGGGGCCACCCGGCCGTGCAGGACTGCGCGGTGATCGGCGTGCCGGACGACAAGTGGGGCGAGGCGGTCAAGGCGGTCGTCGAGCTCAACGCCGGGCAGACCGTGACGGCGGAAGAACTGATCGCGCTGTGCAAGGACAGACTCGGCTCGGTCAAGGCACCAAAGACTGTGAACTTCGTGAGCGCGTTGCCGCGCAGCCCGGTCGGAAAGGTTCTGAAGAAGGATCTGCGTGCGCAGTACTGGCAGCACGCGCAGCGCAAGATCTGATCGCACGGCGATGAAACAACTCAGCGGCAGCAATACGTTGCTCCTGGTCGGCGAGCAGCGCAACGAGGACAGGCCATGAACCATCCCGTCGTCAAGCATCCCGCTCCCGCCTGGGCGCAATGGTTGTATGACCGAATCGAGTACGCGATCACCGATCTTGGCGGCGGCCTGCGCACGCTGCGCCTCGATCAAGCGATCAACGTGCAGAAGTTCGTCACGGTGTTCTTCATCTACACCCTGATGCGCCACTACGACAACTTCTCGCTCGGCGCGTGGGTGTACCTCGGCCTGCACGGCACCTACGGCTACACCTGGGTGATCAAGGATCTCGCTTTCCCCAACCCGGCGTTCGCCAAGCGCATGACGATTCCCGCGCTGCTCGCGTTCTACGCCATTCTGGGACCGGCCTACTGGTCGCTGCCGTGGCTCTTCATTTCGCGCCACATCGAGCCTTCGGGACCGCTGCTGTTCGCAGCGATCGTTCTGCACACGCTCGGCGTGGCGTGGATGGTTTCGGCAGACCTGCAGAAGAATTGCACTCTGCGCTACCGCAAGGGTCTCATCACCAACGGCGTCTTCGCCTATACGCGCAATCCGAACTACTTCGGCGAGATCATGATCTACGCGACCTACGCGCTGCTTGTCGCGCACTGGGTCGGCTGGCTCGTCATCGCCGCGCAGTTCTTCCTGCTGTTCCTGCCGCGGATGCTGGTCAAGGACGCCTCCATCTCCCGGCATCCGGGATGGGACGAATACAAAATCCGCTCCGGCTTGGTGATCCCGTGGCGGATTCTCAGCGGGCGGGCGATTTTCGATTGAGCAGGCGTCGGACCAAGTCCATACGGAGAAGCTGATGAGCAACATCTACGTCGCCGGCATCGCCATGACCGTGTTCGGCCGTCATCTCGAGCGTCCGTTGCACGACCTCGCCGGCGAGGCGCTGAACGGCGCGCTCAAGGATGCCGGCTGCACGACGCGCGACCTCGGCATCGCCTTCTATTCCGGCATGACCAACGGCCCGTTGCAGGGCCAGATCTCGATTCCCGGCCAAGTCGTGTTTGCCAAGATCGGCATCGAGGGCATCCCGGTCTACAACGTCGAGAACGCCTGCGCATCGGGCTCGTCGGCGTTCAATCTCGCGGTGCAGAGCTTGAAGGCGGGTACCGCCGATGTCGCGCTGGCGCTGGGCGCAGAGAAGATGAACGTCGCCGACAAGGCCAAGGCCTTCTCGCTGTTTGAGGCCGGCTGGGACGTGTCGCGCGCCGAAGAGAATTACGCGACGCTGCTGAAGATGGGTGAAGGCGTTCTCCCGCCGCCGGGATCCGAGTCCGACAAGCCTTACAGCCGCTTCATGGCGATCTACGCGGCGCTGTGTCGCTATCACATGAAGACCTGGGGCACGACGCAGCGCCAGATCGCGGCGGTGTCGGCGAAGAACCACACGCACTCGGTGCACAACCCGTACTCGCAGTTCCGCAAGCCGTTCAGCATCGACGAGGTGCTGGCTGCGCCGCCGATCACTTATCCGCTGACGCTGCCGATGTGCGCGCCGCTGTCCGACGGCGCCGCGGCAGCGATCCTGTGCACGGAAGAAGGATTGAAGCGCATCGGCGCCGACCGCAAGCGCTGCGTAAAGGTCGCCGCCAGCGTGATCCGCAGCTTCACCCACCGCGGCCTCGACCAGCCGGAGCGTAACGTCGGCCATCTCGCGGCAAAGCAGGCCTACGAGATCGCGGGCCTCGGTCCCGACGCAATGGACGTCGCCGAGGTGCACGACGCCTCGGCGATGGGCGAGATCATCCAGGCCGAGAACCTCGGCTTCGTGCACTTCGGCGGCGGCGGGCCCGCCGCCGAGCGCGGCGAGTTCACCCTCGGCGGCCGCATTCCGATCAACACCTCCGGCGGCCTCGAGTCGAAGGGCCATCCGCTCGGCGCGACCGGCATCGGTCAGCTCTACGAGCTGGTCACTCAGCTACGCGGCGAGGCTGGCGCGCGCCAAGTCGAAGGCGCACGCCACGCGATTCAGGAGAACGGCGGCGGCCTGCAGGGCGTCGAGGAAGCTGCCGTCGCCATCCACATCCTCAGCAGGGTCTGAAGTGTTCAAGCAGAAAGTCGTCGTCATCACCGGCGCCGGGTCCGGCATCGGCCGCGCGCTGGCGAGAGAATTCGCTCGTGCCGGCGCGCGGCTCGCACTGTCCGACATCAATGCGGCCGGTCTTGCCGAGACCATGCGCGGGTTGCCCGCCGGCGGCGAGGCGCGCAGCTACGTCGTGGACGCCTCCAGGCACGATGCCGTGTTCGCGCACGCCGAAGAGGTCAAGCGCGACTTCGGCACCGCGCATCTCGTGATCAACAACGCCGGCGCGACTGTCATTGGCACCGTCGAGCACACGTCCATCGAGGAGTTCCGCTGGCAGCTCGACCTCAACCTCTACGGCGTGCTCTACGGCACCAAGGCATTCCTGCCGATGATGCTGGCGCAGCGCGAGGGCTGGATCGTCAATATTTCCAGCGTCTTCGGCCTGATCGGCTGTCCGGCGCAGGGCGCCTACAACATGTCGAAGTTCGCGGTGCGCGGCCTGACCGAATGCCTGTGGAGCGAGCTCGAAGGCACCGGCGTACAGCCGGTGTGCGTGCATCCGGGCGGCATCCGGACCGGCATCGAGAAGGCCGGGCGTCGCGCGAGGGCGGCCGGCGCCGATGAAGAAGGCTTCGCCGCAAAGGCGCAGGCAATGTTGCTGACGCCCCCGGAGCAATGCGCCGCCGACATCCTCGACGGCCTGCGCCGCGGCCGCAGGCGCATCCTCACCGGCAACAAGTCGAAGACGATCTGGTGGCTGTCGCGCTTGCTGCCCGATCGCTATCCAGCGCTGCTGAAGCTACTCGGCGGATGAAGCCTTTCGGAGCGCACATGACTTCCGCATACGCGCGAAAGCTGTTCGGCTCGGCCGCGGTTTTCAACTGGCTCGCGGGTCTGCCCATCCTCTTCGCCGGGCGCGAGGTCTCGGCGCTGGTCGGCATCGTCGGCGCGCCGGCGAGCCTGCTGTTCACGCAGATCGCCGGGCTCGCGATCGTCGGTTTCGGCTGGGGCTACTGGCAGGTCGCGCGCGCCCCGGACGAGACCCGCGCCATCGGCGGGCTCGGCATGGTCCTGAAGCTGGGCGTCGTCGTCATCGCGTTCGGCAACTGGCTGGCGGGAACGATCAACGGGCTCCTGCCCGCCGTGGCGACCGGCGACCTGATTTACGCGCTGCTGTTTTGGCGCTTCCTGACCTCATCCGAAGTGGAGAGATGACATGAGCAAGCTCCGTATCGCCCGGCGGCTGGCAGTCGCCCTGGGCCTGTCGCTGGCGACATGCGCCGTTCAAGCCAAAGCGCCGCCCGATCAGGTCGCCAAGCTCGGCAACGAGCTGACGCCGGTTGGCGCGGAGAAAGCTGGCAATGCCGACGGCACCATTCCGGCCTGGACGGCGGCCAGGCAGGGCGGCGCGCTCAAGGGCGAATACCCCAAGGACGACGCATTCGACGTCGAAACGCCGCTGTTCACGATCACGGCGGCCAATTACAAGAAATACGAGGGCAACCTGACCGAGGGCCACAAGGAGCTGCTGCGCCGCTACCCGGACCGCTACAAGCTCAAGGTCTATCCCTCGCACCGCGACATCACGTTTCCCGAGGCGATCCTGCAGGCGACCCGCGAGAACGCCGCGCGCGCCGAACTCGCGGACGTGGACAGCCCCAAGCTCGCCAAGCTCGGCTTTCCCTTCCCGATCCCGCGGTCGGGCGCGGAGCCGATCTGGAACCACAAGCTGAAATGGCGCGGCGAGAGCATCCGCCGCTACAACAACCAGGCCATCGTCCAGCCCAACGGCAGTTTCCAGCTCACCAAGATCGTCGAGGACGGGAAGTACTACTACGCCAATCCCGCCGAGCTGGCGGAAATCGGCGCCGGCACGACCTTCATCAGGTACCTGTCCGAAACCATCGCGCCGCCGCGCATGGCCGGCACCTTCATCCTGGTGCACGAGAAGGCCGGCACCGGACCGGAAGGCCGCGCCGTCTGGCTGTACAGCCCCGGCCTGAAGCGCATCCGCCGCGCGCCGGCGGTGTGCTGCGACAACCCGTACGAAGGCACCGACGGCCACCAGTTCTACGACCAGGTGGACATGTTCAACGGCGTGCTCGAACGCTACACCTGGAAGCTGGTCGGCAAGCGCGAGGTCTACATCCCGTATCACGCCAACAAGATCGCCGGGCCCACGGTCAAGTACGCCGAGATCGTCAAGGGCAAGCACCTCAACCAGGACCTGCCGCGCTACGAGCGGCACCGCGTCTGGGTGGTCGAGGCCGACAACCGTCCCAACCTGCGCCACACCTTCAAGAAGCGGCGCTTCTACCTCGACGAGGACAGTTGGAACATCGTCGCGGTGGACAACTACGACCAGCGCGACCAGTTCTTCCAGTTCCAGGAAGGCCACCTCGTGTTTTCCAAGGGCGTGTTGGCGGCGAGCACGGTTCCCGAGGTCATCTACCACTTCGACTCGGGTCGCTACTTCGTCACCGCGATGTACAACGAGGACCAGCCGTACGACGGCACGCAGAAATATTCCGAGAGCTTCTTCGAAGCCAGCACGGTGCAGAAGAGAACCAGCCGGTGACGGCCATGCGCGAACCTACAAACCCACCGATGAGTGTCCGCGTGCGCATGGCCGCCCTCACCACCGCAGCGTCGCTACGCGACTTGCGCATACGCGCGAAAGCTGTTCGGCTCGGCCGCGGTGTTCAACTGGCTCGCGGGTCTGCCCATCCTCTTCGCCGGGCGCGAGGTCTCGGCGCTGGTCGGCATCGTCGGCGAGCCGGGCAGCCTGCTGTTCGCGCAGATCGCCGGGCTCGCGATCGTCGGCTTCGGCTGTGGCTACTGGCAGGCGGCGTGCGCGCCGGACGAAAACCTTTCGTTCGTACGCCTCGGCATGGCGCTGAAGCTCGGCGTCGTCGCCATCGCGTTCGGCAACTGGTTCACCGGCACGATCAACGCGATCCTGCCTGTGGCCGCGCTCGGCGATCTGGTTTACGCGCTGCTGTTCTGGCGCTTCCTCAAGCGCTTTCGAGCGCAACCCAAAACTATTAAGGAGAAAGTAATGGCCGAAAACATTGCAATCATCGGAGGCGGCATGGCCGGACTCACAGCAGGCTACCTTCTGCATGACCGGCACAATGTGACCCTCTTTGAAAAGGAAAACAGGCTGGGCGGCAACGCCTACACGCTTGATACAAAAACAGGCGAGGACATTGATATCAGCGTGTTTTTCTGGTCCCTCCGCGCCTACCCTAACTTTGCCACGCTTTTGAAAAAGCTTGGCATCAGACTCGGCACGTGGCCCATGGAAGGACTCAGCCAGTCCTTTCTAAACATGGGCACCCGGCGGAATTACTACCTGAGCTGCGATCCGACCAAATTGCGATCGACTTTCAGTTTAAAGAATTTCAAATCGTCGATACATCAGATGGTTGTGCTGCGGAACTACCTCAAGATGGTACGCATGTACCGGGAGGGCCAGCTGGATGGGCTCACCCTCAGACAGGCGCTGGAATTCTGCCCGGAGTTAACGGGAGACCTGCTGAAACTTGCCATTTTTCCCATCTGCATCATGACGTCCATGCTCTGGGATGAATTGATGGACGCCCCCTCTGAATTCGCCATTGCCAAGATTGAAAAACAGATCGGATCACCCCTCAAATTCGCTTCATGGCGGCTGTTTCCCTGCAAGACATGCGTGTATCTTGAAAAACTGGCCGCACCCTTCAAGGACCGGATCATCACGCAAGCCGCCATCGCATCGGTCGCGAGAAACGGCCGGGGCGTGACCCTGACCATGGCCGACCACTCGGAACACACTTTTGATAAGGTTATTTTCGCCTGTCCGGCGGATACGGCCCTGGGCCTTTTAGCCGAACCAACCGGTGACGAGATCGGGCTACTGTCACCCTGGCGATACAAGGACGGCCTTGTAATCGTTCATACGGACAAGACGAACTACCCGCCCGAAAATCTCTGGGCCATGTACAGCTATCTGTATACCGATGAAGACGGCAAAATCAACACGTCCATCAATGCACACTACAGATTTCAGAACGGAGTGCACAATAAGAGTGAATACATTGGCTGCCAGCATCCGAACATCCACATTGACCCGGACAAAATCGAATTCAAGAAAGTGTTCCGAACGCCGTTGTACGATAAAAAATCCATCCTGACGATCAAAGACCTGCCGTCATTGAACGGAAAGAACAACACCTACTACTGCGGCTCGCACTTTGGATACGGCCTCCACGAAGATGCCGTCACCTCAGCCATTGACGTGGGCCGAATGCTAGGAGCCACGTGGCCCTGAGGTCTGGGACTCATCGCTGTTCGTAGACTTTGCAGCAGATCCGGTCTCGCCCATGGCCTTGGATTTGTTAGGCGCGCGCGACCTCGGCATCGCCTTCTATTCGGGCATGACCAACGGCCCGTTGCAGGGCCAGATCTCGATTCCCGGCCAAGTCGTGTTTGCCAAGATCGGCATCGAGGGCATCCCGGTCTACAACGTCGAGAACGCCTGTGCGTCGGGCTCGTCGGCGTTCAATCTTGCGCTGCAAAGCCTCAAGGCCGGCACCGCCGATGTCGCGCTGGCGCTGGGCGCAGAGAAGATGAACGTCGCCGACAAGGCCAAGGCCTTCTCGCTGTTCGAGGCCGGCTGGGACGTGTCGCGCGCCGAAGAGAATTACGCGACGCTGCTGAAGATGGGTGAAGGTGTTCTCCCGCCGCCGGGATCCGAGTCCGACAAGCCTTACAGCCGCTTCATGGTGATCTACGCGGCGCTGTGCCGCTATTGCTGCGGTATCGGCGAAGAACCACACGCACTCGGTGCGCAATCGCAATTCCGCAAGCCGTTCACCGTCGAAGAAATCCTCGCCGCGCCGCCGATTACCTATCCGCTGGCGCGCGGGTGCAGTAGACCGGCCGGGTTGTGGTGGGACTCCGATGCCGGCGCCAAGTTCCGACGTCACGTTCGCAGAGGCCCGCCCACTCGTAATGCTACCGGTCGCCCGGTCGGCGGACTGCGTCAGATCCAGCCCAGTGCGCCGCCGAATACCGCCAGCGCGCTTACGACGACGCCGGCCAACGATCCAACAACGATCAATTGCCGCCGTGTGCTGGCCATGTCATGTATCCGGTAGGCGACGACATAGAACGGCAGGTAGCCGATCAGGAAGATCAGCCATGGGAAGCCGGCGTTCCAGTATCTCCAGTCCCAGGTCAGCGCACCGGCGCGGTTGAGCCAGACCTCGACCAGCACGCACGCGATCGAATTGATCACGGCGATGAGCCAGCGATTGTTGATACCGAGGACCCTCAGTCCACGGTCGGGCGGCAGCAGACGCACGGCATACAGGCCCATCACCGCAAACATCAGACTGATCTCGATGTTGAGCCCGATCAGGATCACGTAGGCCGAGGCGCCCGAAGTGCCCCAGGCTGGCGCGAACTGGGTGAAGTGGAACAGCAGGCCGTTCCAGATTTCATTGATCCAGTCCATCAGCCAGAACGCGAGGGCGCCGAGCACAACGGACCAGCGCCGTTGGGCGACCTGATCGGCATACAGGTACAGCACGATCAGCAGCAGCGGGATGACGTACCACTGGAAATGCGAGCCATCGCGCAGCAGCGCGAGCGCCTGGGCGGAGGAGGGCGTCATGGCGTCTTGAGTTTCCCGGAGGGTCGGTCGCGCTCGATGTTCTCGACGGCCCACACGGCGGCCTCGACGCGAGAGCGCATGCGAAGCTTCTTCAGCAGGCTCTTGACGTGCACCTTGACGGTCGCCTCGGCGATGTCGAGCTGGCTGGCAATCAGTTTGTTGCTCCGACCGGTCGCCAGCAGTCGCAGGATGTCGCGTTCGCGTGCCGTCAGCGAATCGGTTGGCGGAGGCAATCCGCGGAGCGCGCGCGCCAGCAGCTCGGTCAGGCGGGGGCTGATCGTGAGGTGCCCAGCTGCGGCTTGCTCCAGATGGGTCAGAATGTCTTCCGGCTCCATATCCTTGAGCAGGTAGCCGTCCGCGCCGGCGCGCAATGCGGCAGTCACGTCGTCCTCGTGATCCGACACCGTCAGCATCACGACGCGGCTGTCCAAGTCCAGCGCCTTGATCGCCTTGAGCGTATCAATGCCGCTCATGCCTTTCATGTTCAGGTCCAGCAGAACCAGCGCCGGCTTCTGCGTACGCACCAGTGCAACACCTTCAGCACCCGACGATGCACAGCCGGACAGGTGCAGCCGGTCGGACATCTGGATCAGATCGGCGACGCCGCGGCGGAACAGCGGGTGGTCATCGATCACGACCAGGTTCACGGGAACCTCGGACTCAGGCATGGGCTGCAACCTCGGCGTGCGCGCGCGTCGCGCCATCAGCGGTGGGGGGCGAGAACACCAGTTGCACCCGTGTGCCACCCTGCGCACGCGTGAACGCATGCAATGTGCCGCCGAGGCTGTGCGCCCGCTCGTCCATGATCGCGAGGCCGTAGTGCTGCGCGCGCATTGCGTGCGGCGGAATGCCGGTACCGTTGTCGTCGACGGTCACTGTGACACGGGGGGCGGCCGAGTCGTAGTCCAGCGTCACCGAAGCCTGTGTGGCCTGAGCGTGACGCACGACGTTGGAAAGGGCCTCGCGCACCACCTGCAGAACGTGAATCTCCTCGTTGGGTGAAAGCTGGCAGCGTTCCATGCGGTAGTTGAAGACAATCGGAATGCCGCTGCGGTCCTGGAACTCACGCACCGTGGCCTCCAGAGCCGGCGCAAGGCCTCTGCCGTCCATGCGCAGGCGGAAGGTGCTGAGCAGTTCGCGCAGCTGGCGGTAGGCGCTGCCGACGCCTTCGCGCAGCTCCTTGATCACACGCTGGGCGTCGCTACCCGGACCTTTCTTCTGCAGCACCGCATCCAGTCGGCTGGTCTGGATCTTGAGGTAGGAAAGCGACTGCGCCAGAGAGTCGTGCAGCTCGCGCGCGATCACAGCACGTTCTTCGAACAGTGCCAGACGACGGCTCTGGTCTGCGCGTCGGCTGTTGGTGATCGCTGTACCGATCTGTGCGGCCGCCGCTCCCAGCAGGCGCGACTGCCAGGCTTGCAGTTCGCGCGGCAAGGTGCCGACCACAAGCACGCCGTAGGATTGTTCGTGGCCGCGGACTGGGAATGTGTGTCCGCTGTGGCGCGGGCAGTGCTGCGGCAGTCGCTCCGCGACGGTCGACGCGGTGGTTGGCGCGCAGCCGTGACAGTGCGGGGCAGCATAGGTACTGGCGTCGCCCGCGTCTGCGGTATGCGTGCCGGCCAGATAGAACGAGTCGCAGCCGTCGACCGTGTTCAGGCAGATCGCGGTCGGGCCTACGCCGAGTGCGGTTTCCAGATCGGGCAGCAGCGCGCGCAGGGCGTCCTGTGGCAGCGGGCTCTGGTTCAGCCGTACGGCGACGCTGTACAGAAGCTCCAGTGAGCGGTTGCTGCGCTCCAGGTCGGTTGTTTTGATGCGCACACGTTCTTCAAGGTCCGCGTAGATCTTCGACAAGTCCTCGGCCATCGTGTTGAAGGCGCGGCCGAGCTGTCCGAATTCGTCCCCGGATTCGTAGGGCGTACGCTGGCTGAAGTCGCCGCGCCGTGCATGGCGTGCGCAGGCCAGCAAGTCGCGCAGCGGCAACAGCACGCGCACGTGCATCATGTACATCGTGAGTACGACGACAGCCAGCGTCAGGAACAGCGAGGCCACGTGGATCAAGCGCAGCCAGCGCACCTTGGATTCGGTGCGGCGCTCTAGCAGGCTGACGAAATCATCCACCTTGACTACGTAGGGCGCCACGCTGGCCAGAAAACGCTGTGCCTGTTCCGCATCCGCTGTCGTCGCCAGCAGCAGGGGCCGGATGTGGTTGGTCCACTCTCCCGCGACGGCGATGTAGCTCACGCGCGCCTCGTCGTCGGGACCGGTCAGCAACACCGAGGTCAGCCGCGGGCTCGCCAGCCGGGCATCGTAGTCGGCCGCAAGCTGCTGGCGGACGGTCGTGCTGGTGTCGCCCGACGCCAGGCGTGCAGCGATGAGATAGGACTGCATGCGCAGCGTGCCCGCCTGATTGATGGCGCCAGCGGCCCCCCGCATCGCTTCGGCGAAGAACACCGAACTCGCCATGCTGGCGAAGGCGAGTGTCGTGATCGTGCCCATCGCCAGAGCGAGCCGCAGCAGCAGGCTCCTCGCGGGTAGCGTCGGCAGCGAGTCCGGGTTCGTCATACGGTGCCGCGCCGGTCTTGCGAAGCTACCTCCAATGAGTTCGACGCCGCCATCGTAGCCGCTGCGGGCGCGGCAACTTTGACTCAAGTCAAGGAAAAACAGTGGTCTGCGGTGCGCGCCGGGAGTACCCCTTCTGAGGTAGTCGCCAACTCGCCCGTCCACGGCGTTTGATCTGAGTCAAATCCGCACCCCACCACCGGCCGCAACCTGCGCCCGCTCGCAACGAGCCCGCAGGAAAAGGAGAACGAAGGTGGCGACTCATGGAACGCGGCAGCTGTCGGTGCTGACGATCAGGCGTGGTCCGGCGCTGGGCTGGACGTCGGCGGTCGGCGCCTTCGGTGCGAGCCCTTGAGACAACGGTACAGAAAAGCTGACATGAACCGTCTGCAAACAACGATCCTGGGGCTGGGTGCGCTGGCGGTCGCCAACGCCGGTGCCGCGCTGGCCAACGATGATCTGCTGACGCTGCGCAGCGCACTGGCAGGCGGCAAGCCCAATCTCGATCTGCGGCTGCGCTACGAAAGCGTTGACCAGGACAACGCGCTGGAAAGCGCCGCCGCCGGCACGGTCCGCACGCGCCTGGGCTACACCACCGACCGTTGGAACGGGCTGGACGTGGGCATCGAGTTCGAGGGCGTCGAACCCATCGGTGCGCAGCGCTACAACAGCACGCTGAATGGCCGCACCGGGTTCGCGACGGTTGCCGATCCCAAGGGCAATGAGCTGAACCAAGCCTTCGTCCGCTATGCCGGCCTCCCCGGTACCGTCGTCAAATACGGCCGTCAGCGCATCGTGCTCGACAACGCCCGCTTCGTTGGCAACGTCGGCTGGCGCCAGAACGAGCAGACTTTCGACGCAGCGCGGCTCACCGGCAGCTGGATTCCGAAGGCCACGATCGACTATGCCTTCGTCACCGACATCAACACCGTCACTTTCGCCGACCTGCGCCTGCACGGCCATCTGCTGAACGTTATCTACGCGCCGGCGCAGTGGCTGTCGCTGACCGCGTACGGCTATCTGCTCGACTGGTCGGCCAATGCTACGTCGGTGCCCAACGCGCCCGGATCGCTCAGTCCGCCGCAGCGCGAGGACAGCCGCACCTTCGGCCTGCGTGCGGCTGGAAGCATCGCGTTGGGGGCCGGTAAGCTGGTCTACGCCGCGGACGTCGCCCGCCAGTCCGATTACAGCGACTCGGCCATCGGCGAGTCGTCCTACCTTCTTGCCGAGTTCGGCTACGGCATTCCGGCCATCGGACTGAAGCTCGGCTACGAAGTGCTGGGCGGCGACGGCACCGACAGCTTCCAGACCCCGCTCGCCACGCTGCACGCCTTCCAGGGCTGGGCAGACCAGTTCCTGATGACCCCACGCAAGGGCATCAAAGACAGCTACGCGCAGATCAGCGGCACGCTGTTCAAGAAGCTCGGCTGGCTGCTGCGGGGGCACGAATTCGCAGCCGACGAGGGCGGCCCCGAATACGGCGACGAAATCGACGCCCAGCTCACCTGGGCCTTCCTCGAGACACTGTCCGTCGGTGCCAAGTACGCCGACTACAACGCCAGATCCGTTTCCGTCGACACGACCAAGTCGTGGGCGTGGGTCGAGTACCGATTCTAGGAAATCCGATATGAGTCATCTGCAGAACTGTCGTTCTTGATATGGGTCAACGCGCAGCGCGTCCGCGCCCCCTAGGCTGCAGGTTAGCGGATGACCGCGCCCGCGCAGATCATCCCCAGCTTTTCCGGATTGGACATAGAGCCGATATGACAGCGACCCATGCACTCCTTGCCGGGCGTCGCGACGACGCGCTTCACGACTGGCGTCCGGAGGATCCGGTCTTTTGGGTGGACGGCGGACGACGGATCGCGAACCGCAACCTCGCCATCTCCATCCCGGCGCTGCTGCTGGCCTTCGCGGTGTGGATGATGTTCTCGGCAGTGACAGTAAGCCTGCCCAAGATCGGCTTTGGATTCAGTACCGACCAGTTGTTCTGGCTGACAGCGCTGCCGGGGCTATCGGGCGCGACGCTGCGCATTTTCTACGCGTTCATGGTGCCGGTCTTCGGCGGCCGGCGCTGGACCGCCATCTCCACGGCCTCGTTGATGATCCCCGCAATCTGGCTGGGCCTCGCCGTGCAGAACCCGGGCACGCCGTTCTGGCATTTCGTGGCGATTGCCATCCTGTGTGGCCTTGGCGGCGGCAATTTCGCGTCGTCCATGTCCAACATCTCGTTCTTCTTCCCCAAGGCACGGCAGGGCTACGCGCTGGGCATGAACGCCGGGCTTGGCAACCTCGGCGTGTCTGCTACCCAGTTCGTGATTCCGTTGGTGATCTCGCTGAGTCTGTTCGGCGCGATCGCAGGCGGTCCTCAGACCGCCGCCGGCGGTCAGACGCTGTACCTGCAGAACGCGGGGTTCATCTGGCTTCCGTTCCTGCTGGTGAGCGCGGTTGCGGCCTGGTTCGGCATGAACGACCTCGCCGACGCCAAGTCCAGCTTCGCTGAGCAGGCGGTGATTTTTCAGCGCAAGCACAACTGGCTGATGTGCTGGCTGTACGTCGGCACCTTCGGCAGCTTCATCGGCTTTTCGGCGGGGTTTCCGATGCTGACCAAGACGCTGTTCCCGGCGGTGGACGTGCTGAAGTTCGCCTTCCTCGGGCCACTGGTGGGGGCGCTGGCACGTTCGGCCGGCGGCGCACTCGCGGACAGGCTGGGGGGTGCGCTGCTGACCTTCTGGGTATTCGCACTGATGGTTGCGGCGGTGTTCGGCGTCGTCCACTTCCTGCCGGATGCGGGGAGTGGCGGCAATTTCTACGGCTTTCTGGCGATGTTCATGCTGCTGTTCGTCCTGACCGGCATCGGCAACGCCTCGACCTTCCGCATGATCCCGGTGATCTTCCGCACCCTTCAGGAACGCGCGCTCGGTGCGAACGCCAGCGTCGAGGAAAAAGCCGTGGCGATGCGTCGGGCCGGCATCGAGTCGGCCGCGGTGATCGGCTTCTCATCGGCGATCGGCGCCTATGGCGGATTTTTCATTCCCAAGAGCTACGGCTCCTCGATCGCCCTGACCGGCGGTCCTCAGGCAGCCCTCTACGGCTTCGTCGTCTTCTACGCGATCTGCGTGCTGGTCACGTGGTGGTGGTACTTCCGCAAGGGCGCGGAGTGTCCGTGCTGAGCGCGCGCGGACCGTGCGGATCGATTCGTTTTCCTGGAGCAGGCGCGTATGAGTAACTTCCTTGATCGACTGAACTTCCTGAAGCCGGCCCCGGCGCCGTTTTCCAATGGTCATGGGGCGACACGCGACGAGGACCGCAGCTGGGAGGATGGCTATCGCCAGCGCTGGCAGTACGACAAGATCGTGCGCTCTACCCATGGCGTGAACTGCACCGGTTCCTGCAGCTGGAAGGTCTACGTCAAGAACGGCTTGGTGACCTGGGAAACCCAGCAGACCGACTACCCGCGCACCCGTCCGGACCTGCCGAATCACGAGCCGCGTGGCTGCCCGCGCGGCGCCAGCTACTCGTGGTATCTGTACAGCGCCAACCGGCTGAAGTACCCGCTGATGCGCAGCGCGCTGCTCAAACTCTGGCGGGAGGCGCGCAAGATCCAATCGCCCGTGGACGCCTGGGCCAGCATCGTCGAAGACCCGGTAAAGGCCGCCAGCTACAAGTCCAGGCGCGGCATGGGAGGCTTTGTGCGCGTCACCTGGGACGAGGCCAATGAGCTGATCGCCGCTTCCAACCTGTACACCACCAAGCAGTACGGCCCGGACCGAGTCATCGGCTTCTCGCCGATTCCGGCCATGTCCATGGTCAGCTACGCCGCAGGGGCGCGCTATCTGTCGCTGCTCGGCGGCGCCTGCCTGTCGTTCTACGACTGGTACTGCGATCTGCCACCCTCCAGCCCGCAGGTCTGGGGCGAGCAGACCGACGTGCCAGAGTCGGCCGACTGGTACAACAGCCGCTACATCATCGCCTGGGGCTCGAACGTCCCGCAGACGCGGACGCCGGACGCGCACTTCTTCACCGAGGCGCGTTACAACGGCACCAAGACCGTCGCCATTACGCCCGATTACTCCGAGGTCGCCAAGCTCACCGACCATTGGCTGCATCCGAAGCAGGGGACCGATGCGGCGCTGGCGTTCGCGTTCGGCCATGTGATCCTGCGCGAGTTCCATCTCGATCAGCCCTCGCAGTATTTCCAGGACTACTGCCGGCAGTATTCCGACATGCCGCTGTTGGTGAAGCTGGACCGGCATGCGGACGGCAGCCTGGTCGCCGGCCGCTTCCTGCGCGCCAGCGACCTCGACGGCGCGCTGGGCGAGACCAACAACCCGGAGTGGAAAACGCTGGCCTTCGACGAGCTCAGCGGCGAACTGGTCGTGCCGCGAGGTTCGGTCGGGTTCCGCTGGGGCGAGAAAGGGCGCTGGAACATCGAGCAGCGCGACAGCCGCGGCCGCGAGACGCGCCTGCGCCTGAGTCTGGCAGGGACCTGCAACGGCATCGCCGAAGTCAGCTTTCCATATTTCGGCGGCGTCGAGAATGCGTACTGGCCCGGCAACAAGCAGCAGGATGTGCTCAGGCGCAGGCTGCCGATTCGAACGATCAGGTGCGCCGATGGCAACGAAACGCTGGTCGCCAGTGTCTACGACCTGCTGATGGCGCAATACGGTCTCGACCGCGGCTTCGGCGGCGATCACGTGGCCAAGAGCTTCGACGACAACGTCCCCGGCACGCCGGCGTGGCAGGAGCAGATCACCGGCGTGCCGCGGGCGGAGGTGATCCGGATCGCCCGCGAATTCGCGCGCACCGCAGACAAGACCCGTGGCCGCAGCATGATCATCGTCGGTGCCGCGATGAACCACTGGTATCACAGCGACATGAACTACCGCGGCCTGATCAACATGCTGATCATGTGCGGCTGCGTCGGCCAGACCGGCGGCGGGTGGGCGCACTACGTCGGCCAGGAAAAGCTGCGTCCGCAGTCGGGTTGGACGCCGCTGGCCTTTGGTCTGGACTGGAGCCGGCCGCCGCGGCAGATGAACGGCACCTCGTTCTTCTACTTCAACTCCAGCCAGTATCGCTACGAAAAGCTCGACGTCAGCGAGATCCTGTCGCCGCTGGCCGACGCGAAGAAATACGGCGGCTCGCTGGTGGACTACAACCTGCGCGCGGTGCGCATGGGCTGGCTGCCGTCGGCGCCGCAGCTCAACACCAATCCGCTGAAGTTCGTGCGCGACGCTGTGGCCAAGGGCGCAGATCCCGTGCAGGAAGCGGTGACGCAGTTCAAATCGGGCGCGCTCGATTTCGCCTACGCCGATCCCGAGGCGCCGGAAAATTTTCCACGCAACCTGTTCATCTGGCGTTCCAACCTGCTCGGCTCTTCGGGCAAGGGCCACGAGTACATGCTCAAGCACTTGCTCGGCACCCGCCATGGCCTGCAGGGCAAGGACCTGGGCGAGCGCGGCGCGGCCAGGCCGCAGGACGTCAAGTGGCATGACGATGCCCCGGAAGGCAAGCTCGACTTGCTGGTCACACTCGACTTCCGGATGTGTACCACGGCGCTGTACTCGGACGTCGTGCTGCCGACCGCCACCTGGTACGAGAAGAACGACCTCAATACCTCGGACATGCATCCCTTCATCCATCCGCTGTCGAAGGCGGTGGACCCGGCTTGGGAGGCGCGCAGCGACTGGGACATCTTCAAGGGGATTGCGCGCGCCTTGAGCGAGATGGCGCCGGGTGTGCTCGGCGTGGAAAAGGACTTGGTGCTGGTGCCGACGCTGCACGACACTCCCGGCGAACTGGCGATGCCGTTTGGCGTCACCGACTGGAAGCGGGGCGAGTGCGAACCGATCCCGGGCAGGACCATGCCTTCGATGGTCTTGGTCGAGCGCGACTACCCGAACCTGTACAAGAAGTTCACCTCGCTGGGCCCGTTGCTCGACAAGCTCGGCAACGGCGGCAAGGGCATGAGCTGGGATACCCAGGATGAGGTGAAATTCCTCGGCAAGCTCAATCACAGCGTGACCGAAGCCGGCGTCAGCCAGGGTCGCCCGCAAATCGAGACGGCGATCGATGCCTGCGAGGTGATCCTGCATCTGGCGCCGGAGACCAACGGTCATGTCGCGGTCAAGGCCTGGGCGTCGCTGGAGACGTTCACCGGACGCAAGCACACTCATCTGGCGGAGGGCAAGGAACATGAAGCCATCCGCTTCCGCGACGTGCAGGCGCAGCCGCGCAAGATCATCTCCTCGCCGATCTGGTCGGGTCTGGAAGACGATCACGTCAGCTACAACGCCGGTTACACCAACGTGCACGAGCTGATCCCGTGGCGCACGCTCACCGGCCGCCAGCAGCTCTACCTCGATCACGAGTGGATGCTGGCCTTCGGCGAGGGCCTGATGGGCTACCGCCCGCCAGTCAGTACCAAGACGGTGGCACCGATGTTGGGGGTCAAGCCCAACGGCCACAAGGAAATCGTCCTCAATTGGATCACGCCGCACCAGAAGTGGGGCATCCACAGTACCTATTCCGACAACCTGATCATGCAGACGCTGTCACGCGGCGGCCCGATCGTATGGTTGAGCGAGGACGACGCGCGCAGCGCCGGCATCGAGGACAACGACTGGATCGAGCTGTTCAACGTCAACGGCGCCATCGCCGCACGTGCGGTGGTATCGCAGCGCGTGATGAACGGCATCGCAATGATGTATCACGCACAGGAACGCATCATCAACACGCCTGGCTCGGAGGTCACCGGCACCCGCGGCGGCATCCACAACTCGGTCACCCGCGTGGTGGTCAAGCCGACCCACATGATCGGCGGCTATGCGCAGTTCGCCTACGGCTTCAACTATTACGGCACCGTCGGCACCAATCGCGACGAGATGGTGGTGGTGCGCAAGATGGACAAGATCGAATGGCATGACGGCGAGCCGGTCCCGCGCCGTGCCCAGGAGGTGGTGTGATGAAAGTCCGTGCCCAGATCGCGATGGTGCTCAACCTGGACAAGTGCATCGGCTGCCACACCTGTTCGATCACCTGCAAGAACGTCTGGACTTCGCGCGAAGGCGTCGAATACGCGTGGTTCAACAACGTCGAAACCAAACCCGGCATCGGTTATCCCAAGGAATGGGAGAACCAGCGGAAGTGGAACGGCGGCTGGCTGCGCGACAGCCGCGGCCGGCTGCAGCTCAAGGCCGGCGGCCGATGGCGCATCCTGTCGAGGATCTTCGCCAATCCCGACCTGCCGCAGATCGACGACTACTACGAGCCGTTCGACTTCGACTATCAGAACCTGCACCAGGCGCCGGAAGGCCAGCACCAGCCGACCGCGCGACCGCGCTCGCTGATCTCCGGCGAGCGCATGCAGAAGATCCACTGGGGGCCGAACTGGGAGGAAATCCTCGGCACCGAGTTCGCCAAGCGCAGCAAGGACCAGAACTTCGACAACGTGCAGAAGGAAATCTACGGCGCGTTCGAGAAGACTTTCATGATGTACCTGCCGCGCCTGTGCGAGCACTGCCTGAACCCGGCCTGCGTGGCGGCGTGCCCGAGCGGCGCGATCTACAAGCGCGAGGAGGACGGCATCGTCCTGATCGACCAGGACAAGTGCCGCGGCTGGCGCATGTGCGTCTCGGCCTGCCCATACAAGAAGATCTATTACAACTGGAAGAGCGGCAAGTCCGAGAAGTGCATCTTCTGCTACCCGCGCATCGAGATGGGCGAGCCGACGGTGTGCTCGGAAACCTGCGTCGGCCGCATCCGTTACCTCGGCGTGATGCTGTACGACGCCGACCGCATCGAAGCCGCGGCCGCGGTCTCTTCCGAAAAAGACCTGTACCAGGCGCACCTGGACCTCTTCCTCGACCCGAACGATCCGAAAGTGATCGCTGCCGCCCGTGCCGAAGGTGTCCCGGACAGCTGGCTGGAAGCCGCGAAGGCTTCACCGGTGTACAAGCTGGCGATCGACTGGAAGCTGGCGCTGCCCTTGCACCCGGAGTACCGCACGCTGCCGATGGTCTGGTACGTGCCGCCGCTGTCGCCGATCCAGTCTGCGGCCGATGCCGGCACGCTGGGCAAGAACGGCGAAATCCCGGACGTGAAATCGCTGCGCATTCCGGTGCGCTATCTCGCCAATCTGCTCACCGCCGGCGACGAGGCCCCAGTCATCCGGGCGCTGGAGCGCCTGCTGGCGATGCGCGCCTGGCGTCGGGCGATGAACGTGGATGGCGTCGAAGACACCGCGGTACTGACGCAGGCCGGCCTGACTGTGGCGCAGGCGCAGGAGATGTACCGCTACCTCGCCATCGCCAACTACGAGGACCGCTTCGTCATCCCGAGCGCGCACCGCGAGTACGCCAACGACGCCTTCGGCGAGCGCGGCGGCTGCGGTTTTACTTTCGGCAACGGTTGCGCACCGGCCTCAAAGGCTGAGGCGCTGTTCGGCGGTCGAGCCACGACCGCCTACCAGGTGCCGCCGAACCGTCAGACGGTCGAACGGGAGAAAGCATGAAAGTTCTGAAACTGATCGGCGTGCTGCTGGACTATCCGGCCGAGACGCTCTGGGAACACCGCGACGATCTGCTTGCGGCGACCCAAGACGAGGACTTGCCCGGGCCGCGCCGCGGGCCGCTGGCGGACTTCGTCGCTGCTTTGCTTGAGCTCGATCCGATGCAGGCGCAGGAGCGCTGGCTGGGTTTGTTCGATCGCGGCCGCCACATGAGCCTGTTGCTGTTCGAACACGTTCATGGCGAGTCGCGCGACCGCGGCCAGGCGATGGTGGACCTGATCGAGACCTATCGCCAGGGCGGATTCGAACTGGCCGCGCGCGAACTGCCGGATTACCTGCCGCTGATGCTGGAGTATCTGTCACAGCGTCCGCCGGCCGAAGCGCGCGAGTGGCTGCAGCACACCGCGCACATTCTGAAGCTGCTCGCGGCGCGCGCGGCCGAGCGCCGCAGCCCTTATGCCGTGCTGTTCGAAGCCCTGGTCGAGATGGCCGAGGGCAAGGTGGAGCTGGACATCGCGCGGCGCTGTGCGATCGCCGAACCACGCGACGATACCGCCGAGGCCATGGATCGGGTGTGGGAGGAGGAGGCCGTGCGCTTCGGTCCCGAGGCGCCGGCCACGGACTGCAAGCCACCGCACCGGTCGGTTGTGGGGGCGCAGATCCCCGATCACAGGTGACGCCATGAACTACGTGAATACGTTCTTCTTCCAGATCTACCCCTACATCGCCTTCGCGGTGTTCGCGATCGGCAGCTGGGTGCGCTTCGACTACGACCCCTACACCTGGCGCACCGGTTCCAGCCAGCTCCTTTCCGGAAAGTGGATGCGCCTGGGCAGCAACGCGTTCCACATCGGCGTGCTCGCCATCCTCGCCGGCCATTTCGTCGGGCTGCTGACCCCGCATGCACTGTACGAACCCTTCATCAGCGCCGGCGACAAGCAGCTGCTGGCCATGGTCGTCGGCGGCATCTTCGGCGTGATGTGTTTCATCGGCCTGACCATCCTGCTGCTGCGCCGGTTGTTCAACCCGCGCATCCGCGCTACCTCGAGCTTCCGCGACATCCTGGTGCTGGTACTGCTGTACGCCCAACTGCTGCTCGGCCTCAGCTCGATCTTCGTCTCGGCCGGGCATATGGACGGCGGGCAGATGATCAAGCTCGGCGAGTGGGCGCAGCACATCGCCACCTTCCGCCTCGGGGCGGCGGACTTCATGCTCGACGCGCACTGGATCTTCAAGGCGCACGTGACGCTCGGCCTGACCCTCTTCCTGATCTTCCCGTTCACGCGCCTGGTGCACATCTGGTCGATTCCGCTGGGCTACCTGCGGCGTCCCTACCAGGTGGTGCGCAAGCGCCAGGCGCCATTGAGCTACCCGGTGAAGTAAGCCATGGCTGATTTCCGGGACATTCCCATTGTCATGAACGCGGGCACGTTGCCGAAGGCGGAGCACCATGCTGCGGCGCCGGTGCACGAACGCGCCAAGGCCCCCAGCCGGCCGCTGCCTGGCCCCGCGCCGGTCTATGTTCGGGTGGCCGATGCCGAGATCAGCGAGGCCGAGGTCGCCCGCGAGATGCAGCATCACCCGGCGGCCAGCCCGCAGCGCGCGCGTGCCGATGCCGCGCGCGCCCTGGTGGTACGTGAGCTGCTGCGCCGCGAGACCGAACGCCTGGGTCTGCCCGCCGAGGTCGAGCCGGCAGACGGCGAGACCCTGGAGGAGGCTTGCATCCGCGCGCTGATCGAGCGCGAGGTGGCGACGCCGGAACCCAGCGAAGAGAGCTGCCGCCGCTACTACGAGAACAACCGCGAGCGCCTGCGTCAGCCCGACCGCCTGCGCGTTCGGCACATCCTGCTGGCCGCGGCGCCCGGAGACAGCGGCGAACGTGCCCGCGCCTGCCAGCTGGGCGAGGAGTTGATCGCCGAACTGCGCGAGCATCCGGAGCGCTTCACCGAGTTCGCCATGCGCCATTCGGCCTGCCCGTCCCGCGACGACGGCGGCGATCTGGGCTGGATCGAGCGCGGCCAGACCACGCCGGAGTTCGAGCGCCAGTTGCACATGCTCAAACCCGGCCTGGCCGGCCTTACCGTCGAGTCGCGCTACGGCCACCACGTGGTCTGGGTGGACGAGATCGTGCGCGGCATGGCGCTGGGTTTCGACGAAGCCGCCGGCAAGATCGCCGCGTATCTGGAAACGCAGGTCAAGCAGAACGCCTTGCACCAATA
>JBAZXW010000026.1:0-62788 GCA_041659605.1 Sinimarinibacterium sp.
CTTGCCGCCCTGGTGGACGGCGACGCAGGTGTCGTTGGCGACCTTGAGGAAGGGCACGACGCCGTTGGACTTGCCGTTGGTGCCCTTGATCCAGCCGCCCATGCCGCGCACCGGCGTCCAGTCGTTGCCGAGGCCACCGGCAAACTTGGACAGCATCGCGTTGTCGTGGATCGCGTTGAAGATGCCGTGCAGATCGTCCGGCACCTGCGTCAGGTAGCAGCTCGACAGCTGCGGGCGCAGCGTGCCGGAGTTGAACAGCGTCGGCGTCGACGACATGAAGTCGAAGGACGACAGCAGCTTGTAGAACTCGATCGCCTTGGCTTCGCGGTCGACCTCGTTGATGGCCAGGCCCATTGCCACGCGCATGAAGAACGCCTGCGGCAGCTCGAAGCGCGTCTTCTTGCTGTGGATGAAGTAGCGGTCGTACAGCGTCTGCAGGCCGAGGTAGTCGAACTTGCCGTCGCGGTCGGCGAGCAGCGCCTTGCCGAGCGCGTCGAGATCGTAGAGCGCGAGCTTGGGGTCGAGCAGCTCGAGCGAGACCGCCTTGTGGATGTACTCGCGGAAGTACTCGGGATAGACCGCCTTCATTTCCTCGAAGGTCGGGCGCGACTGGCTGATGCCGAGGAACTTGAGCGCCTCGTGGCGCATGGCGTCGAGCAGCAGGCGCGACGACACGTAGGTGTAGTTCGGCTCCTTCTCGATGCGTGCGCGTGCCGCCAGCGTCAGGGCCTGGCTCAGCTCCGCTTCCGGCATGCCGTCGTAGAGGTCGCGCAGCGCGGCGGTGACGACTTCGTCGGCGTTGACGCTGGCGAGGCCGGCGCAGGCCTCGGCGACGACGCGGCGCATGCGCGCCTCGTCGACCGGCACGACCGAGCCGTCGTCGCGGGTAATCGACAAGACGGCCCTGGCCGTCGCCGGCTTGGTCGCGGCTTCGGCCGCGCGCTTCTTCGACTGCTCGTCGCGGTACAGCACGTAGGCGCGCGCGACCTTGTGCTCGCCGCCGCGCATCAGCACCAGCTCGACCTGGTCCTGGATGTCTTCGATGTGCAGCGTGCCGCCGCCGGAGAGATGACGCAGCAGCGCCTGCTCGACCTGCGCGCTCAGGGCTTCGACCTTCTGGCGCATCGACGCCGACGCGGCCGCGGCCGCACCGTCGACGGCCAGGAAGGCCTTGGTCATCGCGATCTGGATCTTGGACGCGTCGAAGGCCGTGACCTTGCCGTTGCGGCGGATGACCTTCACCGCGCCGGGCGCGGTGGCGGCAAGCTCAGCAGTGCTTGCGGTGGTCGATGCCGGGGCAGGGCGGCGCGAGTCGGACTGTGACGCGGACGGAGCAACCATGGTTTCGGTTTGCATTTTTTCGGGCTCCCCCACACAGAAAATTTCGGTTGAAAACGTCAATGCCACGGATGTCGATGTGGGCAATCGTGGCAGTGTGCCAACCATATCTTGTGGTTCGGAGGACAGTCAACCGCAACCCATTGTGTCTAAGACGGTGCACGGCCGGTGAACAGCCTGTGCATAAACGGGGGATGAATCCGCCGTGCCCAAGAAATCCAGAGACTTAGGTGCGGGCCACCCGTGCAGGCCGCATCAGCGCTCGATTCGTCCGCAAAAAGCACGTGGCAACGCCGTTCGGGCGGCCAGGGCAATTGTGATATTTTATCGACCAATAACGAAATGAACGCGGCATTGGCTCAACACGAACCGGCTCAGGTGTAGGAGCGGCCCACGGCCGCGATGCGGCGCGCGCGCCGCCTGAAAAGAATCGCGGCCGTGGGCCGCTCCTACAATCAGCAGGACAACCGGGTCGACGCCGCGTCGAAGATCTTCTCGGCGTTGGCGGCGAGGAAGTTGCGGAAGATCAGCGGCTGGCCGTCCTGGCGCCACAGCCTGCGGCCGTCGTCGTCGACCGCCTGGTTGCGCTCGATGACTTCGACGAACTGCTTCTCCGTCTGCGCCAGGCCGGGCGCGTCGTCGGCTTCGCGCACCGGCGTGTCCATCGTCGCCGCCAGCGTCGCGGTCTGGCGCAGCTGCGTGTCGGGCGCGCCCTGAATCTGCGGCAGCATGCGAAAGCCCGCGGCAAGCATCGCCTCGGCCATCGCCTCGATGCCGGAATAGCCGGCGGCATAGATGTCGATGGTGACGTGGTTGAAGTCGGGTCCGAGCGCGAGCGCGCTGGCCGCTTCGCCGGAGATGCGCGCGACCGCTGCGAGCGTGCTGCGCTTGAGCGGCGGGCCGTTGCGCGCCATCAGGCGGTCGACGAAATGGGCGATGAAGGCTTCGGCGTCGGCCGCGCCCAGGCCGCCGTGCTGCTCGAAGTGCTCGATGCGCTCGACGAAAGGGCCGTGGTCAACCGCGCGCGCCTGCGTCGCGCAGTCCTCGCGGATCAGCGCGGCGACGTCGGCCGGAAACGCGGCGAGGTCGACCTGCGACACGAAGATCTTGAACTCGCCCGCGTCCTCGCCGATCACCTGCAGGTCGCAGGAGACCAGCTTCTTCGCCGGGAAGCGGTAGTCGCGCTCGCGGCGCAAGCCGAGCACCTGCGCAGCGCGCAGAAACAGCTGCGTCACCGCCGGGTCGGCGGTGCGGATCGCGCCGTGATCGTTGTGGAAGCGGCCGCCGTTGTCGGCGACCAGTTTCTGCAGCGCGACGAAGTCGGGCACGTTGCGTGCGAACTTGGCGGTGGCCCGTTCGACGAAGCGCTGCCGGATTTGATCGGGCGTCAGTCGCGAAGTCATCGTGGGGGCTCTAACGGCATGAATCAGAAAGTTGCTGACCAAACGCGGTCCGTTCGTGTCGAGTAGACGCGTAGCGGCGTATCGAGACACTGCGCGGCCCCTCGATACACCGCGCCTTGCGGCGCGGCACTCGGGGCGAACGGAAATGTATTGTGATCTTTTGACCCACGATGGCTACAGGCGCTTGGTGTCGCCGTCCTGATTTCCGTCCGGTCCCTCGCCCGGCATCGACAGGCGCGTGGAGTGGCATTCGTAGCGCACGACCTCGCCTTTCTGCTGCGACAGCGGCGCGCCGGGACTGATCGCACCCTCGCCGGCGAGCACCGTGCGGTCCTTGGTCAGCTTGACCTCTTCGCCGGAGCCGATCAGCACCCAGCTGCCGTTGCGGCTGTCGTCGACGTAGTAGAACTTGCCGTGCACGTATTCGATACGGCCGTGGACGCGCGAGGCAGTGTCCGAACTGATGCGCACCGCACAGCGCTCGTCGCGCCCGATCAGGATCGGACAATCGGCGGCGCGGAACACGCGCGGCGCGCCGCGCACGCGCAGGGTGATGGCGGTGAACACGCCCATGTCGGAGACGTCCAGCGGCGAGGCCAGCTGCGTTTCCACCCCGGTGGCGTTTGCGCCCTGCAGCAGCTGCAGCTCCGCGTTGAGCGCATGCGGTGTGCCCGGCAGGCTTCCGGCGGGCAGGTGGTCGACGAAGTTCTTCAGCGCGGCGATGCAGTGCACGGGCACGCGCGAGATCAGGCCCGGCAGCCGGTGCAGCCAGTTGCTGCGCGGCCGTCCGCCTTCGATGACCAGCGGACCATGGCCCAGGATCATGCGTGCGGCCAGGGAGTGGCGCTCGGGACTGCGTGCACGCACGCCTTCCAGCATGCGCTGAGCGGCCTGCGCAAAGCCGAAGGCCTGTTCGGGTTGCTCGAAGTGGGCCAGAAGCCGGCGGCCATCGGTTTCGATGACGCGGCCTTGCGCAGCCGCGCATTCGAGGCTCAGTTGCTTGGTCTCGTCCGGGTTGAGCGCCTGGTCGGTGATCAGCGCGCGGCGTGGGTCGCTGAACTCCGCGAGGAGCACACTGCCGATGACTTCCTGCGTTGCCTGTGTCGTCATTGCCTGCAAGGCTTCAAGCCGCAAACCGGCGAAGCGTCGTTGGTCATAGTTTATACAAGCATACACATGCCTTACGATCGCTGAATTCCCTCACACGGCCGGCGCGACGACGGCAACCCGCACGTGATCTACCAAAAACATTGTCCGGGCTGCTTCGTCAGCAAGAGCGGGCTCGCGGTGTGCCCGCACTGCGGCTACGACGAGTCGGCGTCGCGCTCGCCGCTGTATCTGCCGCACGGCGTGGTGGTCGGCGGCGAATTCCGCATCGGCCGCGTCCTCGGCCGGCCCGGCGGGTTTGGCATCACCTACCTCGCCTGGGACGTGCACCTGCAGCAGCGGGTCGCGGTCAAGGAGTACCTGCCCAAGGCGCTCGCGGTCCGCAACGCCGACTCGCTCGAGGTGCAGGTGCACGAGGCGAGCCAGGAGCGCGTGTACCACGAGGGCCTGGAGCACTTCCTGCACGAGGCGCGCGTGGTCGCACGCTTCAACCATCCCAACGTCGTGCGCGTGCGCAGCTTCTTCCGCGCCCACGGCACCGCCTACCTGGTGATGGACTACTACGAGGGCGTCAATCTCGGCGACTACCTTGCCGGCCTGGAGCAGGGCCATGTCGATCCGCAGACCGCGGTCGGGCTTCTGGGGCCGGTGCTCGACGGTCTGCAGTTCGTGCATGAGCGCGGCGTCGTGCATCGCGACATCAAGCCGCACAACATCTATCTGGCCAGCGGCGGGCGCGCGATTCTGCTCGACTTCGGCGCGGCGCTGCTGCATGCCGGCGACAACACCCATCAGGGCAAGGCGATCCTGCTGTCCGAGGGCTACGCACCGCTGGAGCAGTACCAGCGTAACGCCCATCAGACCGCCGCGGCCGACGTCTACGGCGTGGCCGCGACGCTGTACCGCATGGTCGTGGGCCGCGCGCCGCCGGCGCCGATGGACCGCATGGGCCACGACGCGGTCGCCGAGGAGCCGCACCTGGGACCGCCGGCCTTCGCCGCGGTGCTGCGCAAGGGGCTCGCACTGCAGCCGCAGGATCGCTACGCGCGCGCCGACGAGTTCCGCCGCGCGCTGTTCGATGCTCTTGACCTGGCGGACGCGCAGACGGCGCCATCTTCAGAACCGGTGACCCGCGAGATCGCCGGCGAACCGTTGACGGGCGCACCCGCGGCGACCGCGGCCGCGCCGGTGCCGGCAGGCGCGGACGCCGTCCTGCGCGGCGCGGCGCTGATCGCCGCGGCGATCGTGGTCGGCAGCGCGATGATCGCGCTGACGCTGTGGCTGAAGCTGCCGGGCTGAGCGATTCCGTCATCGCGAGGACCCGGCGCGTAGCGCCGGGGACGTGGCGATCCAGGGGCTGTTGAGCGAAGTCCCTGGATTGCTTCGCTCCGCTCGCAATGACGGGTTCAGTTAGCTCGCGCGCAGCGCGTCGACGATCGGCAGGCGCGCGGCGCGCACGGCCGGGAAGATGCCGCCGATCAGGCCCAGTACCAGCGCCCAGCTCAGGCCCTGCTGGATCAGCGCGGGTGTGACGCGGAAGTCGAAGGCGACC
Organism: Sinimarinibacterium sp.; assembly: GCA_041659605.1. Lineage (GTDB taxonomy): Bacteria > Pseudomonadota > Gammaproteobacteria > Nevskiales > Nevskiaceae > Solimonas. Next base: position 5,401 of record JBAZXW010000026.1, read on the forward strand.
TGGCTGAAGGTCTGGAAGTTGAGCGTGTTGACCGTGAAGCCGTTGAAGAACAGATAGGCGCCGGCAGCGCCGACGAGGCCGCCGACGAACGCCAGCAGCAGCGATTCGATCATCACCGAGATCACGACCGGCAGGCCGCCGAAGCCGATCGCGCGCAGGGTCGCGATCTCGACGGTGCGCGTCGCGACCGCCGCGTACATCACGTTGAGTGCGCCGAACAAGGCGCCGATCGCCATGATCACGGCGACGGTGTAGCCGAGGATGTTGATCAGCTTGTGCAGCTGCTCGGAGCGCGAGGCGTAGTAGTCGGGCTCGCGCTGCGCCGACATCACCATGCGCGGGTCGCTGGTCAGCGCGTCCTTGAAGGTCTGGAAGGATTGAACGCTCTCCAGCTTCACCGACACCGAGCTGAAGGCCTGGCGCCGCGAGATCGTCATCAGCACCTCGCCCTCGACCCAGAGTTCGGACTCGTGCACGTCACCGCCGGTCTCGAACAGGCCGACGATGGTCCAGGGCCCGTCCCGCACGTCGACGGTGCTGCCGATCTTCAGGTTGTCGAACTGCGCAGCCACGGTCTTGCCGACGATCACCTCGCGCTTGCCGGCCTCGAACATGCGACCGGCGACGATCCTGAACTCCGGACGCAGGCCCAGGCGGTCGATGCGCGTGCCGCGCACGACGACGTTGTTGGGCGAGGTCGAACCGGGCTTGGCGACGTCAGTCAGCAGGTAGAGCTCGGGCAGCGCCAGCGGCTGGCCGTCGCTGCCGCGGGCGATGCCGGGGGCGTCGGCGATGATCTGGGCCTGCTCGCGCGTCACCACGCTGCCCAGTTCGTCGTTGGAGCCGCCGCGCAGCACGATCGCGCGTTCGGCGGTGCCGGTGCCGGCGAGCGTCGCCTCGAAGCCGGCGCCCATCGACAGCAGCGCGACCAGCACGCCGACGACGCCGGCGATGCCGATGACGATCACCATCGAGGTGCCCAGGCGCGCCGGAATCGTACGCACGCTCATCGCCGTGACGGCGATCACCTGGTTCAGGGTATTGGCCATGGATGCGATCTCCGCTTCAGTGCGCCGCGAGTGCGTCGACGATCTGCAGGCGCATCGCGCGCAGCGCCGGCGGCAAGCCGACGATCAGCGCCAGCAGCACCGCCAGGCCCAGCGCGGCGGCAAAGGCCGGGAAGGTCAGCGTCAGCCCGGAGAAGCCGGGCAGCTGCGCGGCGATACCCGGCAGCAGCAGCGCCGCCAGGCCGATGCCGGCGACCGCGGCGAGCAGGCACAACGCCAGCGACTCGGCCAGCACCAGGGCCAGCACCTGCATGTCGGAATAGCCCAGGGTCTTGAGCACGGCGAGTTCGGGAATGCGCTCGCGCACCGACTGCATCATGGTGTTGCCGGTCAGGAACAGCAGGGTGAAGAACACGGCGCCGATGATCGAGGACATGATCAGGCCGATGTCGCCCATCTGCTTGACGAAGGACTGGTTGAAGGCCTTCTCGGTGTCGGTGCGGGTTTCGTTCGGCGAGTTGGCGAACAGCGCGTCGACTTTCTTGACCATCGCCTCGTTCTGCGAGGGATCGTTGACCTTGATCACCAGCCAGCCGACCGTGCCCTTGGCCCACTGGCGCGCCTCGTCGAAGTAGTCGTGATGGAACAGCATCATCTCGAACATCGAGCGGTCTTTCGGGTTCTTCGTGTCGAAGATGCCGACCAGGTCGAATTCCCAGTTGTTGGAGCCATTGGCCAGCGGCCAGATGCCGGCAATGATCGGGATGCGGTCGCCGACCTTGAAGCCGTAGCGGTCGGCCAGCGTCTTGGCGATGATCGCGCCGGTGCGCGTCTGCATCAGCTTCTGCTTCTGGTCCTCGGGCAGCACTATTTCCGGATACATCGCCAGGTACGGCTCAATCTCGGTCGGGAACTGCGGGAAGAAGTTGCTCTCCTTCTGGTAGTAGCCGCCGAACCAGGACTGCGCGGCGACGCTGTGCACGCCGGCCAGGCCGCGCACCTGCTGCACATGCCCCGCAGGCAGCACCTGGGTCAGCGAGTAGCGGCCGGTCGTGACCAGGCGGTCGGCGCCGGCGACTTCGACGCCGGCGTTGAAGGCGGCGTTGACCCCGGTCAGCAGCGCGTACAGCAGGAAGGCCACCACGATCGACAGCATCGTGAAGATCGTGCGCGGCTTGCGCCGCCACAGCGCCGCCCACACCAGGGGGAAGTACTTCATGCCAGCTGCCCCTGCTCGACGAGCTGGCCCTTGTCGAGATGCAGTGTATGGGTGGCGAACTCGGCCGCCTTGGGGTCGTGCGTGACCATGACGATGGTCTTGCCGTGCTCACGGTTCAGCACCTGCAGGAGGTGCAGCACGTCGTCCGCCGTCTTGCGGTCGAGGTCGCCGGTGGGTTCGTCGCAGACCAGCAGGGTCGGGTCGGCGACGATGGCGCGGGCGATGGCGACGCGCTGCGCCTGGCCGCCCGACAGCTCGCTGGGTTTGTGCTTGGCGCGATCGGCGAGGCCGACGACGCCCAGGGCGATCTGCACGCGCTTCATGCGCTCGGCGGCAAGCAGCGAGGTCAGCAGCAGCGGCAGTTCGACGTTGCGCTCGGCGCTGAGCACCGGCAACAGGTTATAGAACTGGAACACGAAGCCGACGTTGTTGGCGCGCCAACGCGTCAGCTGCGCTGCCGACATCTGGTCGAGGCGCGCGTCGCCGACCCGCAGCTCGCCGCCCGAGGGCTTGTCGAGGCCGCCGATCAGGTTCAGCAGCGTGGTCTTGCCCGAGCCCGAGGGGCCCATCAGCGCCAGGAAGTCCCCCTTGGCGATCTGCAGGTCCAGGCTCTGCAGCACCTCCACGCTCTGCTTGCCGCGCGTGTAGCTCTTCTTGACGCCCTTGAGGCTGACAATCGCTTCGCCCATTGCTTGCTCGCCTGCCCGTCGCCGGGCTGTGATTAAGTATTAAATAAAGTCAGCAACGGACTGTTTGCGAAAACGTCGTCCGTTCCCGACTCAGGGCTGGATCGTAACCTTCAGCCCGTCCTGCATCTGTGCGAAATCGCCGACGGCCAGCGTATCGCCGGCGGCCAGGCTGCTGCTGACGCGCACGCCATCGGCGGTTTTGCCGGCGACGCGTACCGCGCGCCGCTCCAGCCGCTCGTCCTTCACCAGGAACACCACGCCGCGCTCGCCGTCGAGCTGGATCGCCTCGATCGGGATCAGCACGCCGGCCGTAGCCGGCGCGCCTTCGCCCGCCTTGCTCGATTCGCGAAAAGCGACGCGAACCCCCATCTCGGGGAGGATGCGCGGATCCTTGAGCTTGAAGGCGACGCGGACCTTGACCGTGGCCTTGGCGCGGTCGGCTGTCGGGATCACCGCCACCACTTCGCAGGGAATCTCCCAGTCGGCATAGGCGTTGAGGCGCGCGCTGACGGCCTGCCCAGGCTGCACGCGATTGATGAAGTTTTCATTGATGTCGACTTCGACTTCGAGCGAGTCCATGTCGACCAGCGTGCCGATGCCGGTGCGCGTGCCGGCGCCGCCGGCGGACAGCGGCGAGATCATCTCGCCGGGCTGCGCGTTCTTGACGGTGATGACGCCGTCGAAGGGCGCGCGCACGACGGTGTCTTCCAGCAGCTGCTGCTGCACCGCGACGCTGCGCTCGGCGACCGCGGCGTTGCGTTCGGTCGTTTCCAGCCGCGCCGCCAGGCCGTCGGCATTCGCCTGTGCGGCGTCCAGTGCCTGCTCGGAGACGAGCTTGCGCGCCGCGAGGCCTCGCGTGCGCTCAAGCTGCCGCCGCGCCTCGTCGAGCTGCACGCGAACTTCGGATTGCTGTGCGCGCGCCGCGTCGAGCTGCGAGCGGGCGAGGGCGAGCTGGGTGCGCGCATTGCTGTCGTCGATCTGCGCGAGGACGTCGCCGGCGCGCACCGCCTGGCCTTCCTCGACGCGCACCTCGACGACCTTGCCGGTGACCTTGGACGACACCGTGGCCTGGCGGCGGGCGATGACGTAACCGGAGGCGTCGAGCACCGATGCCGATCCGTTCTCGCTGACGACCCGCGCGATGGCGATGCGCACGGGCACGGCGTCGGGGCCTCGCAGCAGCCACCATCCGGCGATCGCGACGACGGCGACGACAGCGAGCAGCCAGCCGATCCGCCGGCCGGAGCCGGAGGGAGAGGGGGTGCCGCGGTCGATCTTGAGCTGGCCCAGGAGACTGGAGTTGTCGTTCATGCACGGCGGTGGCGTTGAAAACGCGCGCCAGTGTGCCGGCTTTCGTGGCATCGATCCAGCGGAATACCACCCAAGAGGCGCGCTGTGGCAGATGAGGCGCTGCGCTCGAAAAATGTGGGCGATTCGATAGTGGCTGCTGCCGCGCAGTATCATTGACGCATCGCTTCTCCGCGCATGAATCCTTCAGGACAGGAGTCGCATGAGTCCGACAGCATCCCCGTCGTCGAAATCCGCACGCGCGCCTTGTTGCGTGATCGTCGGCGCCGGCCCCGGCATCGGGCACGCGGTCGCGCTGGCGTTCGCGCACGAGGGATGCAACCTTGCGTTGCTGGCGCGGCGTCCGGAGCGGCTCGCCGGCACCTGCGACGAGATTCACACCAAGACCGGCCGTCAGTCGCGTGCTTACGCGGCGGATGCCGCCGATGCGGACTCGCTGATCTGCGGCCTCGACGCCGCGCACGCGGACTTCGGCGATGTCGACGTGCTGGTCTATAACGTCGCGACGCATGAGCGTGGTCGACCGTTGCAGGTGCCGGTCGACCGCCTGGTCGACGATTTCCGCATCAACGTCGTCGGTGCGCTGGTTGCGGCACGGGCGGTGGCACCGGCGATGGTCGAGCGCCATAGCGGCACCATCCTGTTCACCGGCGGCGGCTTCGCGTACGAACCGGCTGCGGACTATGCGTCGCTGTCGATGGACAAGGCGGCGCTGCGCTCGCTGACCTACACCCTGGCGCAGGAACTGGGCACGCACGGCGTGCATGTGGCGACGGTGACCGTACATGGCTTCGTGCAGCACGGCACCCGCTTCGATCCGAGCCGCATCGCCGGAGCCTTCATCGCGCTGCACCGGCAACCCAAGGGTCATTTCGACATCGAGACGGTCTATAAATAAGCACGACGTGCCGACGACGACAAACACCGGCCGGGGGAGCGCAAGTACGTGAACGCCTTTCCGTTTGTCCGCAACACCTCTGCGCTACGCGACGGCCGCTTTGACGTCCTCGTCATCGGCGGCGGCATCTACGGCGCATGGACCGCATACGATGCCGCGAGCCGCGGGCTGGCGGTCGCACTGGTGGAAAAGAGCGATTGGGGTGCGGGCACTTCGTCGGCGTCGAGCAAGCTGATCCACGGCGGCTTGCGCTATCTGGAGCATTACGAGTTCGGGCTGGTGCGCCACGCGCTCAAGGAGCGGCGCACGCTGTATCGCATCGCACCGCATCTGGTTCGGCCGCTGAATTTCGTGCTGCCGATGTGGAAGGGGCCGCGCGCGCATCCGCTGATGGTTTCGGCGGGCCTGACGCTGTACGACATGCTGGCGATCGGCAGCCACCCGGTGCCGCGGCACAAGCATCACCGCGCACGCGATCTTCTCGCGCGCTACCCCTTCGTCGATCCGGAGAACCTGCTCGGCGGCTTCCGTTACGGCGATTGCCAGGAAGACGACGCGCGCGTGACGCTCGCTGTCGCCGCCTCGGCGCAGGCCAGCGGCGCGGTCTGCGCCAACCGCGTCGCCGCCGAATCGCTGATCGAGGAGAACGGCCGCGTTTGCGGCGCGCGTCTGACGGATCTGCATGAGGGCGAGTCCTTCGACGTGAAGGCCGGCGTCGTCGTCAATGCCGCGGGGCCATGGGCGCCGTTCCTGCTCGGCGCGGCCGCGCCGAAGGTCAAGCTGATCAAGGGCACGCACCTGGTCCTGCCGGCGATCGCCGGCTGCAACGAGGCTTTCCTGCTGACGGCCGACGACGGCCGCGTGTTCTTCGTGATCCCGTGGTATGGCCGCACGCTGGTCGGGACCACCGAACAGGAAGTGAAGCATCCGTCCGAGGCCGTGCCGACCGACGAGGAGACGCGCTATCTGCTCGCCGGCGTGCGCCGCGGGTTTCCCGGACTGGGCTGGACGGAAGGCGATGTCGTCGGTCGTTTCGCCGGCGTGCGCATGCTGCAGGCGGAGCAGTCGGAGTCGCTGGCCGCGGTCACGCGCGAATTCGACGTGCTGCAGCCGCGTCCGGGGCTGGTCATGCACGTCGGCGGCAAGTTCACGACCTCGCGCAGCGACAGCACCGAGATCGTCGATGCCGCGTTGCGCGCGCTGGGACGCAAGCCCATACGATCGGTGACGCACGAGCGGCGCTTGCCTGGTGCACCGGAAGGCGAGTTCGAGCACTGGCACTCGCATGCGATCGGCCAGCTCGCCGCCGCGGGCGTCGATGTCGAAGCGGCGCGCTGGCTGTCGATGCGCCACGGCACCGGCATCGACGCGATTCTCGCGCTGATCCGCGAACGGCCGCAGCTGGCCGCACGTATCGACGAGCACGCGCCGTTCGTGCTCGCCGAGGCGGTGCACGCGGTGCGCGCCGAGATGGCGGCCAGCCTCGACGATGTCGCGCGCCGGCGCATGCCGCTGTCGCTGCTGGTCTCTGGCGACGCCTGGAAATCGCACCTGGCGGCCGTGCTCCAGGAGGAGCCCGGGTTCCGTGTTGCCTGATGCTGCGACGCCGCAATCCGACGAGCGGTAGCTAATCGCCGTTCGATTGCGGCAAATACCGATACGACGCGCGGCGCGGCCGCGCAATACTTCTCTGGACTAACGAAGGCCCCCCTGTGAGATCGCGACGGGGTGCCCCTCAATAAGCGGGGAGCGTCGCTCTCCGGTGCGAAGATAAGGAGAAGCGTGATGACGGTTCTCAGGTTGGCGCCAGTGCTCGTGCTGGCGTTTGTCCTTTCAGCTTGCGACAAGGCCGATGGCGGCGACGGCGGCCTCGCGGCGTCACCCAGCAAGCTGATTTCGCTGTTCGACCCGGTGGCGTCCAGCGCCGTCATTCCGTTTCCGAACGACGGCTTGTTCGGCGGCACCACCGACGGCACGCTCAATATTCCCAACGCGTCGAACGCGCCCTTCGTCACTGCGGCAAACCAGCTCGACGGCTTTTCGACGGTCGCGTCCGCGTTCACTGATCTGATCGGCCGCGTCGATCTGGACTCCGCGAATGCGGCGCCGCTCAACCAGCGTGCGCTGTGGATCATCAACACGCGGGCTGCGGCGCTGGGGCAGAACCCGCTGCTGACGCCCGGCGTGGACTACCGGGTGCAGTTCTCGACCGCCATCGATCCGGTGACCCAGAGACCGCTCGACGAGTTGCGCTCGCGGCTGCTGATCGAGCCGCTCAAGCCGCTCGATCCGGCGACCACTTACCTGGTCGTGATCACGCGCGCGCTGACTTCGGACCAAGGCGTCGCTGCCGAACCGGCCGATCTGTTCAGCGCGGTGCTCTCGGAAAAGACCGTGAACGAGCAACTCGTCGACCTCAGCCTGCCGTGGCAGCCGACGCTGGCCCTGCTGACGTCGGCGCGGCTGGAGTCCCTCGAGGGCATTCGTCAGCTGTACCGGGCGCGCATCCTGCCGAGCCTGGCGCAGATCGGTGCCGGTCTTTCGCAGCTGACCGGCGTGCCGATCGATTTCGGCGCCGACAACCTGGTGATCGCCTGGCCATTCACGACGCAGGGCATCAGCAACACACTCGCGCGCCTTCAGGAGAACGTGGAGCCGAGCGCGCTGACGCTGGTGGCCACCGGCCTGACCACGCAGGACGTGATCGAGCAGTTGCCGCCGATCGCAGATGTGTACGTCGGCAGTATCGAGTTGCCGTACTACCTGGCCGACGCGACGGCGACCGCGGAGGACGGCGATTTCCTGATCGGCGAGACACCGGACAATCCCTTGACCAGTTTCTGGCGCGCGAACGCGTCGGTGGTGGCGGACGGCAATGCGCCGGTCGGCGCCCCCTGCGCCGCACTGCAGCCCAGCGCGAGCACGACGAGCTGCTTCCCGCAGCCGCTGCCGCGCGCGGCGCAGCGCGTGCCGGTGATCGCGACCATTCCAAACGCCAACAGTGGACGCACGGAGCCGGAAAACGGCTGGCCGGTCGTGATCTTCCAGCACGGCATCACCGGCAACCGTTCGCAGATGCTGGCGATCGCGCCGGCGCTGGCCGCGGCGGGCTTCGCGGTCGTTGCGATCGATCTGCCGCTGCACGGCCTGCCGCAGGACAGCGCGCTGCGTGCGGCGACCGAGCAGTTCCCGGCTGGATTGCGTCCCTCCGAACGCACTTTCGATCTTGACCTGGTCGACAACGCCAGCGGCGCACCGCCGGCGGACGGCATCCCCGATCCGTCGGGCACGCACTTCATCAACCTGTCGAGCCTGCTGACGAGTCGCGACAACCTGCGCCAGGCCGAGGCCGATCTGATCACGCTGGCGGTGTCGGTCGGCGGCGCGACGATCCTGGGCGGCAACCTGCAGCCCAACGGCGTTGACTTTGGCAGCGGTCCGGTGCGCTATGTCGGCCATTCGCTGGGCGCGATCGTCGCGACGACCTTCCTCGGCGTACAGCCGGGATCGGCTGCCGCAGTGCTGGCCATGCCCGGCGGCGGCGTCGCCAAGCTGCTCGACGGCTCGGCGGCCTTCGGTCCGCGCATCGCCGCAGGCCTGTCGGCCGCGAGCGGCGGCAGCATCGCCCAGGGCAACGACACCTACGAGACCTTCCTGCGCTTCGCCCAGACCATCGTCGACGACGGCGATCCGATCAACTATGCGGAGGCGGCCACCGCCAACCGCGCGACCCTGATGTTCGAGGTGCGCGGCGACGGCGTCGTGCCGAACTGCACCGTGGTCGAGGATGAGAACTGCACGGCGATCGATGCGATCCCGATTTCCGGCTATCTCTCCGGCACCGATCCGCTGGCGCGGGCGATGGGCCTCGACTTCCTGCCCGGACCGACCCAGTTCGATGGTTTTGACGTGCCGATCGCGGCGCAGACGATCACCGACGCCGAGGGCATCGACGCGGTCGTGCGCTTCAACCAGGGCGATCACGGTTCGATCCTGAGCCCCGCGGCGAACGCGCTGGTGACCTGTGAGATGCAGACTCAGGCGGCAGTGTTCCTGGCGAGCAACGGCACGCAACTGCCGATCGGCACCTGCGGCGAATGAGGAGAGACACAATCATGAAAAAGAATCTCATCGCGCTCACTGCCGCAGCCCTGTGCACGCTCAGCGGCACCGCCGGTGCCTTGAGCACCGAGGCGGCCGGCATCAGCATCCGTCTCGACAACAAGCTGTCCGCCGGCGCGGCATGGCGCCTCGAAGAGCGCGACGACAAGTTCGTCGGCATCGGCAACGGCGGCGAAGCGAACTCGACCAACGGCGACGACGGCAATCTTAGTTTCGACAAGGGTGACATCGTCTCCGGCGCCTTCAAGATCACGTCGGACCTGACCGCCGAGAAGGGCGGCTTTGGCGTCTTCGTGCGCGGCAGCTACGTGTTCAACGAGCGGATCTACAACTACGGCTTCTTCGACGAGAACAACTACTACACGCCGCCGGCAGCGGGCCCTGACATCGGCGTCGGCCTGCGCCCGAACGGCTGTCCCACGCTCAACCTGCCGCAATGTCCGTCCGAGGTGCCGATCTCCGTCCTGCGCGAGCGGCGCAGCGAAGTCCAGGACGAGATCGGCAACGACGCCGATCTGCTCGACGCCTATGTCTTCGGCGCGTTCGATGCCGGCGACCGCCAGTTTGCGTTCAAGATCGGGCGCCAGGTCATCAACTGGGGCGAATCGACCTTCGTGCTGCACGGCATCAACAGCCTGCTGACTTTCGACCAGAACCAGCAGCGCGTACCCGGCTTCGAGATCGAGGAACTGCTGCGACCGACGGCAATGGCCTGGTTTTCGGCCGGCATCGTCGAAGGCGTGTCGGCCGAAGTGTTCTACCAGCTCGAATGGGAAAAGACCGAGATCGATGCCGCCGGTACGTATTGGGCGACCAACGATTTCGCCGGCATCGGCGGCCGGCGCGCGAACATCACCTTCGGCCTGCCGCCGGAAAATTTCCCGGGCTCGACGATTCCGCGATCAGCGGACCGCGAACCCGGCAACGATGGCCAGTTCGGCGGGCGCTTGAGTGTGCTGGTGCCGGTGCTCAACGACATGGACCTGTCGTTCTACGGCATGAACTATCACAGCCGCCTGCCGCTGGTGAGCGGCACGTCGAAGGCGAGCTTCGCGGCGCCGGCGAGCACCGGTACTTACTTCATCGAGTATCCGGAGGACATCCAGCTGTATGGCCTGTCCTTCAACACCGTCGTCGGCGATCTGTCGCTGCAGGGTGAATACAGCTACAAGGTCGATCAGCCGCTGCAGCTGGACGATGTCGAAGTCCTGCTCGCCGGCGTGGGCCTGCCGAGCCAGGTGACGCCGCCGCCGGCGCCTGCGTTCGGCTCGGCGCTGGGCGGCAAGTACATCCAGGGCTGGCGGCGACACGACGTCAGTCAGACCGATCTGGGTCTGACCTATATCTTCGGGCCGTCGACCTGGATGGGCTGGGACCAGCTGACGCTGGTTGGCGAGGCAGCCGGGGTGTTCGTGCACGACCTGCCGCCGGAGAGCGAGCTGCGCTACGACGGCCCGGCCACCTACACGCCGGGCGATGCGTCGGTGGCGGCCCTGGTGTCGGCAGCGACGGTGCCAGCGTTCGGACGCGCCGTGCCGCAGCAGACCGAGGGTTACGCGACCGATTTCTCCTGGGGCTACAAGTTCCTCGCACGCGCGCAGTACAACAACATCTTCGGCCGCTTCCGCATCGAGCCGGCGCTGCGCTTTGACCACGACGTCAACGGCGTGACGCCGACACCGATCGCCAACTTCATCCAGGAGCGCATGCTGATCCAGGCCAGCGTGGCCGCGTTCTACTTCCAGCAGTGGTCGGTGGAAACGGGCTATACGCGTTACTTCGGCGCCGGCCGCTTCAATCTGTTTTCGGACCGCGATTTCATCGACCTGGCTCTCAAGTACTCGTTCTAGTTCACGTGGCTTCTGCGGCCGGGTCCAGCCGTATCGGCTGCGGATCGCCGAGGAAGCGCGGCGTGGTGCGCAGCAGGAACAGGTCGAGCACGGCCTTCGCGCGGGCGAGCACTTCGCGCGGTGGATGACGCAGGCCAGGGTCGCCGGTGCTGGTGGCGGGGGCGACATAGGCCACGACTTTCAGGCCCAGCTTGCGGCCGATGAACACGGCGCGATAGCTGTGGTACTTCTGAGTGATGATCGTGAATCGATCCAGTCCGAACACGGCCTCGGCGCGCACGATCGAGTCGTAGGTGCGGAAGCCGGCGAAGTCCATCGTGATGTCCTTCTCCGGCACGCCCAGCAGCACCAGCTCCTGGTACATCTTGCGCGGTTCGTTGTAGGTGGAATCCGGGTTGGCGCCGCTGACGATCAGATGCCTGACCTTGCCGTTGCGGTACAGCTCCGCGGCCGCGGCGATGCGGCCGCGGAATTCCGGGCTGGGCTTGCCGCTTTCCAGGTACTTGCTCGTGCCCAGCACGACGCCCACTTCGCTGTCCGGCAACAGCGCCCAGTTGCGGAAGACGTAGGCGTCCGTGCTGTTGATCACCCAGCGGTTGCTCAGCAGCACGAACAGCACAATGGTGCTGGCCGCGAGCGCCGACCAGCGCTTCAGCAGTCTGCGGGTCGACGGTTTCAAGCCGCGAGACCCCACAGCAGATATGCGAACAGCGCGATCTGGACGGTGTAGAAGGTCGCGCGGATCAGTACCAGCCAGTGCGAGGTGCCGATCAGGTGGGTGACGCTCTGCGCGAGGCGCGCGTACAGCACCCAGGCAGCAACGGCATCGACGACCGGATTCTTGCCGAGCGCCTGCGCCACCAGCACGATCACTGCGAAGATCGGAAGGTTCTCCAGGCAGTTCAGGTGTGCATGCTCGGCGCGCTTGACAAAGGCGGGCGTCTCCGCCGCTGCGCCGCGCGTCCAGCTGTTCGCCGCCTTGCCGCGCAGCACCTCGACGACGCGCCAGCCCACCGCCAGCGCCACCAGCGCCAGCGTCCACGCGGCGAAACCGATCAACGCGGCCAGTCCAGTCATGTCCCCAGTCATTTGCAGATCCCCCAAGCATTAAAGGCCCGAAACGGGCAGACAGTGAATCAGTGAATCAGTGGGTCAGCCGGCGCATCGCCTGTTCGAGACCCTTGAGCGTCAGCGAGAACATGCGCTCCCTGCCGAGCAGTTCGTTCGCAACCTGGATCGACGGTGTGTATTCCCAGTGCGACTCCGGCTCCGGATTGAGCCAGACCAGGCGCGGATACACGTCCATCACGCGCTTGAACCAGACTGCGCCGGCTTCCTCGTTCCAGTGCTCGACGCTGCCGCCCGGATGCACGATCTCGTAGGGACTCATCGTTGCGTCGCCGACGAAGATCACCTTGTAGTCGGGCGTGTACTTGTGCAGCACGTCGAACACCGGAATCTTCTCCGAGTGACGGCGCGCATTGTCCTTCCACACCGATTCGTACAGGAAGTTGTGGAAGTAGAAGTATTCGAGATGCTTGAACTCGGTCTTGGCGGCCGAGAACAGTTCTTCGCAGACGCGCACGTGCGGGTCCATCGAGCCGCCGACGTCGAGGAACAGCAACACCTTCACCGCGTTGTGGCGCTCCGGCACCATCTTGATGTCGAGGTAGCCGGCGTTGCGCGCGGTCGAGCTGATCGTGTCGTCGAGATCGAGGACATCCGGTGCGCCTTCGCGCGCGAATTTGCGCAGCCGGCGCAGTGCCAGCTTGATGTTGCGCGTGCCCAGTTCGATGGTGTCGTCAAGATTGCGGTACTCGCGCTTTTCCCAGACCTTGACCGCGGATTTCTGCCCGCCGGGGCCGCCGATGCGGATGCCTTCCGGGTTGTAGCCGCCGTGCCCGAACGGCGAGGTGCCGCCGGTGCCAACCCACTTGTTGCCACCCTGGTGGCGCTCCTTCTGCTCTTCGAGGCGTGCCTTCAGCGTCTCCATCAGCTTGTCGAGCCCGCCCAGGGCCTGGATCTTCGCCTTCTCTTCGTCGGTGAAGTGGCGGTCCGTCATCTTGCGCAGCCACTCTTCCGGAATTTCGCCGAACAGCTCGCCGGTGACGGCCTCGACGCCCTTGAAGTACGCGGCGAAGGCGCGGTCGAATCGGTCGAATTGCGTCTCGTCCTTGACCAGCGCCGAGCGCGACAGGTGATAGAAATCCTCCAGCGAAAAGATCGCGACGTGCTTGGAAAGGGCTTCCAACAGCATCAGGAATTCGCTCAGGCTGGTCTTGAGCCCTGCGGCACGCAGCGTGAAGAAGAAGGTGAACAGCACGAAGGGCGGCCTCTTGAACTTGCCCGCATAATACCCAACATGCCCTCGATCCACGACCAGCTGCGCGCCGCGGAGCAACATCTCTCGCAGACCGATCCGGTCATGGGTGAGGCGATCGCGCGCCACGGCCCCTGCGCGCTGGCCGCACGCAAGCGGGAGCCCTTCCAGGTGCTGTGCGCGTCCATCATCAGCCAGCAGATCTCCAGCCGCGCGGCGGACACGATCCAGGCGCGCGTCGTCGCCGCGTTCGGCGTGAAGGGACGGATCAGCGACCGGCAGCTGGCGACGGCGGAATTCGATGCGCTGCGTGCCTGCGGGCTGTCGCAGAGCAAGGCCAAGTGGCTGCAGAACCTTGGTGCCGCGCACAGCAGCGGTACGCTCGATTTCACGCAGCTCAATCGCATGGACGACGAGGCGGCGATCGAGGTTCTGGATGCGCTGCCCGGCATCGGCCGCTGGACCGCGGAGATGTTCCTGATCTTCGCGCTGCACCGCCTCGACATCTTCGCGATGGACGATGTCGGCCTGCGCCGCGGCGTCACCATGCTCTACGGCAAGGGCCGCGCGCTATCGGACCGGCGCACGCTGCAGATCGTGAAGCCCTGGGCGCCGTACCGCTCGGTGGCGAGCTGGTATCTGTGGCGGGTGGCCGATCCGGTCACACAGACCTGGAATTAGCTTCGTAGCCCCGGTGAAACCCGGGATGACGCCGGCGCGTGCCCCGGGCTGCGCCCGGGCTACGAGCGCCAGGCCCTCCTGCCTACGATGTCGCCACCGCACGCGCCCTCGCCAGCGGCGTGACCTTGGGCGAAGTCTGGTTCAGGTGGTCGAGCTGCACCCAGCGGATGATCTGGATGCGGCCGTTCATGTCCTCTGTCAGCGCGGTGCAGGACTCGACCCAGTCACCGCAGTTGTAGTACGTCACGCCGCCGATGTCGCGTGCGTCGGCGTGATGGATGTGGCCGCAGACCACGCCGTCGAAGTTGCGGCGCCGGCATTCGCGGGCGAGCGAGTCCTCGAAGGTCGAGACGATATTCACCGCGGTCTTGACGTGCTGCTTGGCAAACGCCGACAGCGACCAGTAGCCCATGCCGAGCTTGGCGCGGACGCGGTTGAACAGCAGATTGAAGCGCATCGTGCCTTCGTAGAGCGCATCGCCGGCCAGCGCGATCCACTTGTGATAGCGCGTGATCACATCGAAGAAGTCGCCGTGCGTCACCAACAGCCGACGGCCGTCGGCCGTTTCGTGCACGGCCTCGTTGACCAGGCGGATGTTGCCGATCTCCAGGCGGTAGTCGACGAACTTGCGCAGGAACTCATCGTGGTTGCCGGTGACGTAGATCACCTCGGTCTCGCGCTTGGCCTTGGTCAGGATCTTGCGCACGACGTTGGTATGCTCCTGCGGCCAGTACCAACCCGAGCGCAGCTTCCAGCCATCGATGATGTCGCCGACCAGGTAAAGACGGTCGCAAGTGTGCTGCTTGAGGAAGTCGACCAGGTGCCCGGCCTTGCAGCCGGCCGTGCCCAGGTGCACGTCGGAGATCCAGATCGTCCGGTAGTGCGTCTTGCCCTCGTCCTTGGGCCGGCGCCGGGAGACTTTGCGTTCGCCGGCATCCAGCGCAGGTCGGTTCGCCTTTTTCATGCCTCGCAGGATGGGGCCCGCGCATGAGCGGAGTGTGACGGCCGCGTGACCATTCCGTGACGGCTGGATGCGATCAGCCGCGCCGCCAGTCGTGGTACTTCTCGACCCAGCGCAGCAGGCCTTCCGGCTTGTGCGCCTGTTTCCACAGGCCGGCGGCGTACTTGTTGGCTTCGGCGAGCGTCGGGTAGATGTGGATCGTGCCGAGGATCTTGTTGAGGCCGATGCCGTGGCGCATCGCCAGCACGTATTCGGCGATCAGGTCGCCGGCGTGCTCGCCCATGATGGTGACGCCGAGGATGCGGTCCTTACCCGGCACCGTCAGCACCTTGACCACGCCGTGTGCCTCGCCGTCGGCGATCGCGCGGTCGAGATCGTCGATCGGATAGGTCACGACTTCGTACGGGATGTTCTGCGCCTTGGCGTCGGTCTCGTTGAGGCCGACGCGCGCGACCTCGGGTTCGGTGAACGTCGCCCAGGGGATCACCGAGTAATCGACGCGGAACTTGCCGCCGCGCAGCGGCAGCAGCGGACCGAACAGGCTGTTGACCGCGGCGTACCAGGCCATGTGCGCGGCGGTGTGCGTGAACTGGTAGGGGCCGGCGACATCGCCGCAGGCCCAGATGTTGGGGAAGTTTGTCTGCAGGAATTCATTGACCTCGAGCGTGCGGCCGGTCTTCACGCCCAGGGTTTCGAGGCCGTAGCCCTTGAGGCGAGCGACGCGGCCGACGGCGACGACAATCTGGTCGAAGGGGATGCGCAGTTCTGCGCCCCCCCGCTCGCAGACCAGCACCTTCTCGCCGTTGTCGACGGCGACCGACAGCGCCTTGGTGTCGACGCGCACCTGGATGCCTTCGGCCTCGAAGCGCGTCTTGACCGCGTCCGAGATTTCGGGATCCTCACGCACCATCAACCGCGGCAGCATCTCGACCTGCGTGACCGCACTGCCGAGGCGCGCAAAGGCCTGCGTCAGCTCGCAGCCGATCGGACCGCCGCCAAGCACGACCAGGCGCCGCGGCAGCTCGCGCAGATCCCACAGCGTGTCGGAGGTCAGGAAGCCGGATTCCTTGAGTCCCGGAATCGGCGGCACGAAAGGCTCGGCGCCGGCGGCGATGACGATGTCGCGCGCGGTGAGCTTCTGGCCGTCGACCTCGACGGTCCACGGATCGATCAGCTGCGCGTTGCCGCGGAGGCACTCCACGCCCAGGCCGCTGTAGCGTTCGATCGAATCATGCGGCTCGATCTCCTCGACAACCTTGTGCACGCGCTCCATCACCTTGGCGAAGTTGGCACGACCGCTGACAGACTCGAAGCCGAACTCGGCCGCGCGGTCCAGATGGCTGGCGAGCTTGGCCGAGCGGATCAGCGCCTTCGACGGCACACAGCCGGTGTTGAGGCAGTCGCCGCCCATGCGATGCTTTTCGATCAGCGTGACCTTGGCCTTGACCGCAGCGGCGATGTAGGCGGTCACCAGGCCCGCCGAGCCGGCGCCGATGACGATCAGGTTTCGGTCGAAGCGTTTCGGGCGCGAGTACGGTGCGTAGACCTTGCGTGCACGCGCGGCGTCGACGAGCTTGCGCGCCAGCAGCGGAAAGACGCCCAGGAGCACGAACGCGCCGATCAGTCCCGGCGAGAGAATGCCTTTGAGCGACGTCAGCTGCGCGAGCTGCGTGCCGGCGTTCACGAAGACCAGCGTGCCGGCGAGCATGCCGAGCTGCGAGACCCAGTAAAAGGTCCAGGCGCGGATCCGCGTCAGGCCCATCAGCAGGTTGATCAGGAAGAACGGGAACAGCGGTACCAGGCGCAGCGTGAACAGGTAGAACGCGCCGTCCTTGTCGATGCCGGCATTGATCGCCTTGAGCTTGTCCGCATAACGCTTCTGCAGCGACTCGCCGGCGATCAGGCGCGCAACCAGCATCGCCAGTGTCGCGCCGACGCTGGACGCGAACGACACCAGCACCGTGCCCCAGGCGAGGCCGAATACGCCGCCGCCGGCGAGCGTCATCACCACCGCGCCGGGCAGGGACAGCGCGGTGACCGCGACGTAAACGGCGAAATAGATCAGGCTCAGCAGCAGCGGGTGGGCGTCGCGGTACGCGATGATTGCCGCACGCTGCGCCTGCAGATAGTCCAGCGACAGATAGCGGCCGAGATCGAGCGCGAAAAACGCGGCGATCGCCGCGGCGACGGTCGCCAGCACCAGTAACCTGGTTTTGTTCATTGAGTCCCCCGCAAGAGCGCCGGCATTGTGCGCCGGTCGCCTGCCATACGGAATTGGGCTGGGTTCAGAGGCGTGTGTGGCGTCCTGCCTCTCCGTCCATCCAGTCCGCCCCTGACGGCTTGGGCCGGCCGGAGTAACATCCAGACGTGCGCCGGCTGCAGACCGGACACAAGGAAATGCCAGTCATGGGTCAGCCAGGGGGCTATATGATCCACACCATCATCCGGATGCCGATCCGGCGCGCGCTTGTCCTTTCCGGCGTCATCTCGCTCAGCGCGACCGCCCTTATCCTGTCGCTCAAGCCGCCGGCCCCGCCGCAGGACGTCGCGGACGTGTGCCCGGCGGGCACGGAGGCGCGTGCGATCCGCGAGCTGGCGCGCGAGCTGCGTCCCGAACTCGACGCCGCCCAGGTGGAACAGTTGGTTGTTCAACTGGGCGAATTCCGCTGTCTGCCTGGGCAGCTGCCGAAGTCATTCGCCGCGAAGGAGCTGGCCTTTGATTCGCGGCTGAACCCGCGAGGCAGCGTTGCGCCCGGCGCGTACCGTCGCGCGCTGGAGCAGCGCGAACAGATGCTCAAGAGCGGCATGAAGGTGGCCGGCGGCGATCGCAGCTGGGCGCCGTACGGCCAGGGCCCGCTGATCGTCAACGATCCGCGCTTCAACAGCGTCAACGGCCTGGGCCTTGTCAAGAACAGCGGCCGTGTCGACAGCCTGAGCCACGACCCGGCCAGCGGGCGGCTGTTCGCCACGATCGGCACCGGCGGCGTGTGGATGTCGACGGATCTGGCGGAGAGCTGGGCCTCCATCGGCGACAACCTCCCCAGTCAGGCCGTCGGCGCGGTGGCGTGGACGCCGGCCGGTGGCGGCACCGTGCTCGTGGGCGGCGGCGAGCCCCTGTTTCTGGGCGGCGGGTCGGTGTTTACCGGACTCGGCGCGTTCTGGAGCAACGACCTGGGCCAGACCTGGAACCAGGCCGGCGGCATTCCGGACGGCGTGATGACCTTCGAAGTCGAGGTCGATCCCAGCCGCCCGGAGATCGTCTACATCGCCACCAGCAAGGGCCTGTTCCGCTCGACCGACGCCGGCCGCAGCTACGCCAACGTGGTGCTGCCGTCGACGCCGGACTGTGCCGGCGTCACCACACTTGGTAATGCGTGCGAGTTCGCCAACGTGGTCACCGACGTCGCGGTGCAGGCGCCCGGCGGCAGTACCGACGTGAGCTGCGACCCGGCCGGCTGCGCGGTGCTCGCGGTCATCGGCTACCAGCTGTCGAACCTGCGCGCGTACGGCGACGGCACGCCGCTGTCGCCCGGCAACGGCCTGTTCCGTTCCGCCACCGGCGAGCCGGGCACTTTCGAGCGACTGGACTCGGCCTCCGGCGACGGCGCGTCGAACGTCGGCTTTCCGCCGCTGGAGCGTCTCGGCCGCACCGAGTTCGCAACCGTTACGGCAGCGGACCAGGACCACAACTACATCTACGCCATCGTCCAGGACGCGGTGCTGCTGGCCGGCGGCGCCCGCGGCATCGACATCCAGATCCAGCGCGAGACCCAGGGCATCCCGAATTCATCGTTCATCAGCGGGCTGTATGCGTCGTCCGACTTCGGCGCCAGCTGGATCCGCATGGCCGACACTGCGGAGATCGCCAACAACCCCAACACCGGCTCGTTCTTCGTGGCCTTGCAGGGGCTGACCGCGGCCGGCGTCCAGGCCTGGTACAACCAGTGGATCGTGGTCGATCCGACCCGGCAGCTCGCCGGCGTGCCCACACGCCTGCATTTCGGTCTCGAGGAGGTCTGGCAGAACCGCCTGACCGACGTACCGCAGAACGGCATCGCGCAGTCCGGCGAGGATGATTACCAGGTCATCGGGGTCTACTTCGCCGGCGGCTCTTGTCTCGGCTTCAGCCTGGACGCCCCAGGATGCCCCGGTCGCACGGAACCGGTCGTGGAGACCACGACTCACCCCGATCAGCACGACGCGATCTACGTGCCGACCGACGATGGTGGCGTCTGCCTGATCCTGGGCAACGACGGCGGTGTGTACAAGCAGTGCGTCGGACCCGGCGAGGAGTTCAGTCTCACCGGCTGGGGCGACGGCCACAACGAGGGCTTCTACACGCTGCTGCCGTACAACATCGCCGCGGCGAAGGACGGCACCGTCTGGTTCGGCCTGCAGGACAACGGTTCCGGCAAGATCGAGCCCGACACGCGCAAGCAACTGGAGACCTTCGGCGGTGACGGCTTCTACGTGGCCGTCAACGCGGCCAACGGCCTGATCGCCTACAGCGAGACCACCGACGCGGCGATGCGCGTGACCACCAACGGTGGGCAGAGCTGGACCACCATCACGCCGCCGGTGACCGGCGCCCAGTTCTCGAATCCTTTCGCGATGGATCCGCTGGACCCCAACCACCTGATCACCGCCGGCCCGGAAGTCGTGGAGACGCTGCTCGGCCCTGACACGATCGCTTCCGATGCGAACACCGGTGATCCGGGTTCCTGGATCGAGGTGTTCAACCTCGGCACGGTGGCCGACGACGACACCGTGCCCAAGACGATGACGACCCTGGACGTGCGCGGCGATGCGGCCTACGTCGGCGCCTGCGGGCGCTGCAACTCCTCGTCGCGCCTGGACCGCCCGTTCGAGACCCATCTGGCGACCAACGTTGGCGGCGACGAGCCGCCGGAGAAGGGCACGGCCAAGGGCTGGCACTTCGCGTCGCTTAACGGCTTGCCGGATCGTTACATCACCTCGATCAAGATCCATCACTCCGACCCGGGCACGGTGTACGTGACGCTGGGCGGCTATGGCGAGCCGCGCTATCTGCCGCCCGGACGCTACCAGGACGCCAACACGAATATCGGCAGCGGCAACGTGTTCAAGTCCACCGATGCCGGCGAGACCTTCGTGGACATATCCGCGGGGCTGCCGCAGGTGCACGCCAACTCGATTGCACTGCGTGGCGGCCAGTTGCTCGTCGGCACCGACATCGGCGTGTTCGCATCGGACGACGACGGCGCCAACTGGGCACCGCTCGGTAACGGCCTGCCGGTCGTGCCGGTGTCGAAAGTCGAGCCCTCGCCCTGCGATCCCGATCAGATCTTCATCGGCACCTACGGGCGCAGCGTGTGGGAGTACCACTTCACCGGCAACCGCAAGTCCTGCGCAGCGCCGAGCCTGAGCAACGTCGTGGCGCCGGTGCAGGAAGTACCGACCGGTGTCGAGGAGCCGGCGACGCCGCCAGACTGTGGCGTCGACACCGACAGCGCGTTCACGCTGAACTTCAGCTATACGCCGCCCGGGGAGGACAGCCCGGCACCCACCGGATTCCGCATCGACGAGGCCACCGAATTCGTCGAGGCGTTCTTCGATGATGCCGACGAGTCGCTCGCCGGCGGCAGCAACTCGCGCTGGCAGGGCACATCCGGCTGGGAGACCCGCCCCAATCCGACGACCGGCAGCCCCGCGTATTACGCCCCGTCGTTGATAGACCAGAACGAGACCCTGCAGATGATCGATGCCGTCGTGCTGCCGCCGGGCGGCGCGACACTGACCTTCGATTCGACGCAGAGCACGGAGGCCTGCTGCGACTTTCTGCACGTCGAGGTCAGCACCGACGGCGGGACCAGCTTCGTCTCGGTGGCCTCGTTCAGCGGCGAATCCTTTGTCGGCGAACGCCAGGTGGATCTGTCGGCGTTCGCCGGCAGCTCGGTGAAGCTGCTGTTCCGCGCCACCGCCGATGAGCTCGTGCCCGGCGTCGGAACCTACATCGAGAACATCCGTATCACGGCCGCCGACTTCACGCCGCTGACCACGGCGGGTGAAGGCGCAAGCAACGTGGCCTTGGCCGAACGCCCCAACGGCACGCGCTACTTCCGGATTGCCGGCCTGTTCGCAGGTGACGTGACCGGGCCGTTCAGCAACGTGCAGTGCGTGACGATCGACAACCCGAATCCGTTCCCCGACGTGCCGCCGGGTACCGGTTCGGATTCCGATGCGGGCAGATTCGGCGGTGCGCTGGCAGGCAGCAGTCTGCTGTTGCTCATGGCGGCGGGCCTTGCGCGCCGCCGCGCGCGGCGGCGGTGCTGAGGCCGGCGCGACACGTCGAGTAGGCTACGCAAAGCGGTCGGCTTCGCATCGATTGCCAAAGAAAAGGGGCCACCCGTCGGTGGCCCCAGTTTGCTGCAGGGCTTCTTATGGGGTTCTGGTCAACCGCCGGTCAGTCCGCACAGCACCGACAGCAGCGGCACGCTGGCGAGCGGGCATGCGCCGCCGATCGGCAGACCACCCAGATCACCGCCGCCCAGCAGGCCGGTCAGCGTCGTGATCAGCGTGCCGACGACGGCGTCCAGCGGCGTTCCTGCGAGCGGGCTGCCGCCAGCGCCGAGACCACCACCGGCCAGCGCGTCGACGATCGGTCCGACGATGGCCGGCAGGACCTGGTTCTCGATCGGGTCAAGAACAGGCTCGGCCGCATCGGCGAGCACGTCGGACAAGACCGGCGTGGTGACCTGGCCCAGTGCCGACGCCAGCGTGCTCGAAAGCTGCGCGGCAGCGGCCTTGATCTGGTCACTGATCACGCCGGGTTGTCCGGCCTGCTGTTCGAGAAAGACCACCGGGACCACCTGCGTCGTCACGTTGACCAGCGTGTCGTACAGCGTGTTGCGCAGCTCCACCTCGGTGCCCGAAGCGTTGTAGGCCAGTGCGGCCCCGAGCAGGTCGTCGGTGTCGTCCAGGGCGATCGACAGGGTCGCGAGGATGCCGCCGACAACCGGCGCCGTCTGCACGTCCGCCGGAATCTGGCTCAGGCCGGATTGCAGCGCGGCATTCAGCTGCGAGACCAGTGCCGAAACGGTGGTCAGCTGCAGGTCTTCGCCCGAGCCTTCGGCGTTGTCGAGCGCACTGGCGATCTGTGCCAGGACCGGTGCCAGGGCCGCGCCCAGCGGTTCCAGCGGAGTGCCGACGAGCGGATTGCCGCCGGCGCTGATCTGGTCGAGCGTCAGCGAGCCGGTCAGGCAGCTGTCGCTGACGCCGCCCAGCGAACCGAGCAGGCCGGTCAGGTCGACGACCAGCGACTGCAGCGAAGCCGCGAGCGCGGCCGGGTCCGGCTGCATGCCGCCGCCGGTCGCCGCGTCCTGCAGCTCGGCAAGCACGGTGTCGGCGATGTCCAGGATGTCGTAGTTGATCGTCTGGTTCGCGCACAACACGACGCCTTCGAGTGGCGTTCCGGACAGCGCGGCCGCGAGTGGCGTGAACACGCCGCCGCTGAGCTGCTCCTGGACCGGGTCCAGCGGTCCGTCGACGGACTGGGTCGTCAGGATGCCGTCCCCGCTCTGCGGTGTAGGGGCGACTGAATCGGAACGGGAACTGCCGCCGCCGCAGGCGGACAGGAACACAAGGCTACCGATGGCGCCAGCGAAGAATGTTTTTTTGAGCACTGAAGACTCCCGGAAGGGGTGATGACGTGAGCCGTCAATCTACGGATCGACCCCTGTAGGAAGGGTGCTAATGAAAATGAACGGTCGACTTCCGGGAACAAGCGGTGGGTTCGCGCGAGATCAAGGTCATCGGTCGTTCGCTCACTCCCGTTTGTCGGCCAGAACCGGGTCTTGGCGGGGTTGGCCGCGGACGAGCGGTTCGCGAACGGTCAGGGCATTCCTGACGCCCAAAACAAGAGCACCCCGCGTTGGCGGGGTGCTCTGAACTTCAAACGGCTACTTACGGCGCAGGTGCGGCGACCAGCGTGCCGGCCGTGCACATCTCGTGGACGAACATCGCATCGCCCACGTCGGCGGCCAGCAGGTCACCTTCGAGGGAGATCGTGGCCTTGTTGTATGGCTTGGTGACCTTGCGACCGACGAATGCGTAGACCGGACCGACCACACCGGTACCGAGCAAGTCGATCGCCGTGGCATCCAGAACCGCAGGCTGTTCCTGCTCGGTGTCATTGAGGAAGGTCGTCACACGCACGCTGGTCAGCAGGCCAAGGTTCAGGAGGCCCGGCGGGAACGACACCGCGAACACCGCGAACTCGCCGGCGGGAATGGTCGTGCCGCTGGGCATCAGCACGTTCAGGTCCAGCGAGTCGACAGTTCCGGCTCCAGCCAGGCCGAGCAGGCTGGCGGTGTGCGTGAACGTCGCCGCGGTCTTGAGGTCGCCGTCGATCGCCAGGTCCTTGTCCTTCACGCTGTTGAGCAGGTCGGTGACGCTGGCGCCGCCGAGGCCGCCGACGAGCCCCGATACCGTATCGCCGACAAGGCCGTTGACGCCGACTTCGGTCGTGGCACCGAAGAACGATTGCGCGGATTTCGTGCAGACGAAGTTGCGGGCCGGATCGCTGCCCTCGCCAGCGATCGTCTCGTCCGTGTTGGTGCCGGTGCCATCGTCCTGTACGACGTTGCCGCCGGTTGTGCCGTCGTTCGGGAAGCCGGTATCGGTGTTGGTGCCCGAACCGGTGGGGATGCCGTCGTCGTCGATGCCGTCATCGGTATCGACCTGGCCGGTGCCGTCGCCGCTAGGTCCGGTGTTGAGGGATCCGTCGGCATCCGCCTGGCAGCCGGCGAGGCCCAGCGTGAGCAGTGCGATGGCGAGCGGCGTCACTAATATTTTCATCGAATTCATGGGAGTATCCGGTGCGAGGGGGAAACGTAAAGATGTTACCGGCACCCTGACCATCTTGATGTAGGAATCCCCCTACGCGGATGAAGGACGCTTTCTTCGCGCTGAACGCATGAAATTCAGTCGTGTAAGAAAATTGCTCGTGCCGGCGAGTGCGGTGCGGAGAGGGAAAGAAAAAACACCCCGCCGAAGCGGGGGTGAGCCGGGGCTGTCGCGAAGCACCGCTTCGAGCCGGCGAACGCCCGGCCATGGAGGGCCGGGCCGGGGGTCGGCAAAGTGACGAGGTTTCGCCAGGGACGGCAAAAAGACACCCCGCCGAAGCGGGGTGTCTTTCAGAACACATCCAAACCTCAGTTCAGAATCCGCAGCTCGACGCGACGGTTGCGCTCGCGGCCTTCGGCCGTGTCGTTGGTGTCACGCGGCTCCGACTCGCCGTAGCCCTTGACGCTCATCTGGCCCTCGGGGATGCCGTGGTCGATGAAGTACTGCTTCACCGCCTGCGCGCGGCCCTCGGACAGCGTCTGGTTGTACTCGTCGGTGCCGATGCTGTCGGTGTGGCCAGCGATCTCGACCTGCATGTCCGGGTACTTCTTGAGGATGTCCGTCGCCCAGTCGAGGATCGTCTGCGCGTCCGGACGCAGGCGCATCTTGTCGAACTCGAAGGTCACGCCCTTGAGCTCGATGACCTTGGCCAGCGTGCAGCCGTTGCCGTCGACGCGGTCGCCGGCCGGGGTACCCGGGCACTGGTCCTTCTCGTCGATCACGCCATCGCCGTCGCTGTCGAGCAGGCCGGTCGGAACCGGTACGACGGCCGTGGGTTCGCCCGCCTCGGCGACTTCCATCACGTGCTCCTCGAACAACGGAATCTCGATGCCGAGATTGATGCGCGGTTCCCAGTAGCCGTCCTGGAAGTCGTCATAGACGTAGCGCGCTTCACCGCGGAAGCGGATCTGGCCGCGCTCGGTCAGCGGACCGCTGACGTAGCCGACACCGACGTTGCCGGTCCACGACCAGTCGTCCTCGGAATCCGGCAGCGTGTCGTTGTAGGCGGCCGCCAGGCCGCCGAGCACGAACAGCGCACCTTCGTTGCGTTGACCAAAGGTGTAGGTCAGGTCGGCACCCAGGCTGTTGCGGTACCAGTCGACGGCGGCCGTCTCCTCGGTCTCGTAGTTGTCGAGAATGAAACCGACTTCATAGCCCCACTGGCTGTTCTCGAAAGCCGAGCCGTACAGCACCTGGATGCCGGTGGCGTAGTCGAGGCTGTCGTTGCCGCGCTCGTCATCGGCGAAGGTGTAACCGCCGAGAATGCCGATATAGCTCGGCGCAACGAGTTGGGCGTCGTGCGCGTTGGCCGAGGCCGAAGCCAGCACCGTGACGGCGCCAGCAATGCAAACGGATGCGAACTTCATGTGCGTCCCCTTGTTTAAACGAACCGGTTCGAATGGTGCCGATGCGGGAAGCGTCCTGCCGTATGCACCGGCGGCGGGCCGGAATGTTAACAGACACAGGGGCTTGCGCAGTACCACGTTTGTCCGACAGCGCGCCGCGGGCAATGCTGAACGACAACTGACTGATCCGGATAAACTGTTAAAGGTGCAACAAAAACGCCGCCGAGCTTTCGTTCGGCAGCGTCGGCGATTCGAGATGGCTCAGAACTGGTACTTGACGAAGGCCTGTGCGAAATCGCGGTCGCGGTACAGGTTGTGCGGGCCGGCGCCGAAGAACCAGCCGTAGCCCACGGTGAACGACAGCGCGCTGCGGTAGCGTGTCTCGATGTTCACCAGCGCCTGCTTGCGTTCCTCGACGAAGTTCTCCGCCGGGCCCGGGCCGGTGCCGTTGACGTCGTGCGCCCAGATGATGAACGGCTGCATGCTGACCGGACCCCAGATGCCCTCGTACTTGACGATCGCGATCAAACGATAGCCCCAGGAGAACTTGTCGACGAACGCATCGAGATCGGCCTGCGTCGGGTTGAAGCGCAGGCCGTCCGGGCCGATCACGCAGGTGACGTTCGATGAGCAGGCCTGCTGCTGACCGCCGATCGGCACGTACGGATTGTCGACCGCGTCGAAAGGCTGCGACGGATCGGTCAGGCGGAAGCCGGTGCCGTCCGCGCCGGCGGTGGCGCTGGTGAAAATGCCGGGTGCCTCGATCTGCAGCTCGTCGAGCGGCGGCAGGCCGGGAATCCAGGCCGCGCCGAATTCGCCGACGAACTGGATCTGGTCGGCGCCAAAGACGTTGTCGGTGGCGCCGTAGACGCGCGTGAAGCCGAAGTTGAACTGGTAGGTCTCGAACTCCTCCCAGCCGCGGATGTACCCCGGATTGCGCGAATCCAGCGGCCTGCTCAGGTCGGTCGGCGCGTTCTCGCCGACCACGCCGCCGCGGTAGGGGATGATGAAGTTCGGGAACGCGCGCGCCGAGCCGGGAGCGTGACCGAGCAGGATGTTGATCGTGTCGTTGAACCCGGCATAGTCGGACGAGCCGTAGTAGATGCCGTTGTCGGTGCTGTGCGTGCCGTCCTCCTGGAATCCGCTGCCGGCCGTGGAGCCGGCACAGCCCAGATTCGGATCGTGGCAGCGTGTCAGCGTCGGGCCGGCCGCTGCCAGCGACAGGTCCGCGATCGCGACTTGCAGCGGCTGCTGCGGACGGTAGGCGACTTCACCCTGCAGCGAGTACTCGCCGGCCGTCGTGTTGAAGCTGAACCCGTACAATTGGATGTCTTCGGGATACTCGAACTGGATCATGCCGGTGTCGAGCGCAACGGCATCCGAATACGGCTCGTCCGGGTTGCCGCCGAGCAGAAGACCCTGCAACACGCCCAGCGCCGCAATCGGGTTGGCCAGCAGCGCCGGATCGGTGATGCCCAGGTCGAGCAGTACGCCCGGATTGTTGAGAATCAGGTCGACCGAGTCGTTGGTCAGCTGGTTGCGTGCACTGTCGACGACCATCACCGGCAGGTTCGGGCAGGCTTCAAGGAACTCGACGGTGTTGCGCGCATCGATGCCCAGGCTGTTGCCTTCGCGGCGCGCGCAGGAGGCCTGCGTCGCGTAGAAGCTGACATAGGGCAGCTTCGAGTGGTAGTTCATGAAGTAGAAGCCGAACTCGGTGCCGTTGTTCAGCTCCTCGGCGTAGTACTTCAGCGCAAGGCCGAACTGGCCCTGGTCGCTGGCCTCGTTGTCGCGCACGCGCAGCACCGTGGCGGTGGTCGGCGTGATCAGCGTCAGCGGGTTGTCGAGGAAGAAGCCGACGCGGTCGGGATCTTCGGCAGAACCGCCAAAGCTCAGGTTGGCGTTCATCACGGCGTTGTTGGTGCCGATGTCGGCGAAGCCGAAGAAGCTGCCCGGCGCCGGGGCTTCGACCGGCATCCATTCGTACTGGTAGAAGAATTCGAGCGTCGCATTGGCGAACGGCTCGGTGCTGAGGAACACCATGCCCACCGGCGTGAAGATCTCCTCGACCTGGAAACCGACGCGGTAGAGGTTGTTGGCGTTGACCGGGTTGGCCTGGTTGACGCTGTTGATTGCCAGCAGCGTCGACTCACCCCAGTTCACCGTCTGCCGGCCGATCTTGAAGCTCAGCTCCTTCTCGCCGAACAGCGGCAGGCGGCCGTAGACATTGGCGTCGAGCAGTTGCAGGTCGGTACCGACCTGGCGCAGCACTTCGCCGTTGTTGCGCTGGTTCTGCACCACGGCGCCGGGGCCGAAAGTCTGCTCGTAGTAGCGGTTCGAGATCGGATCGCCGCGGTAGCCGACTTCGTCGACGTTCTCGGCGGTGATCAGGTTCGGGTGGTATTCGGTGAAATCGTTGTTGACGAAGTCGTAGAAGTACAGCCACTTCGCGAACAGGCCGAAGTCGCCGTGCGTGATGTTGAGATCCTGCGTGACCTTGATCAGGCCGGAAAACACGTCGTGCTTGTCGTAGTTCAGGTTGCCGTCGTCATTGCGCATCGACGGCTGGCCGCGCGAGGTGCGGATGCGCTCGCCCGGATAGGTCTGGTCCATGAACAGACCCTGGCACGACTGGTACTGGTGCGAGCAGACCGTGGGATCGAGGTTGGATTTGCCGATCAGGTCGGAATGCTGGCCCTGCATGCGCCAGCCGGCGCCGCCGATCACGGACGTATTCAACACCCCCGTCCAGTCGCCGTCGGCGTCGAGCGAGAGGTCGAGGGCCTGGGCCGAGGCGCTGCAGATCAGGATGGAAGCTGCGGCGAGGCGATAGAGCGGGGGAGTCAAGCGTTCCATGACATTTTTCGTGTTCGAGTGCGGGACTTCCGCAGGCCGTACGCAAGCGTAGGTTCTGCAGCGCGCGCGACGATATCACGACAAAACGCCGATTTGGATTGGCTTCTCCGACGTGTAGGAAATGTCCTGCGGCTACTCGTCCTTTTCCTTCTTGATGACGATGTGGCGCTCGACGTGCCGCCGGCTGCTCTCGGGCAGGATGCCTTCGAGCGACAGCTCCTTGCTCTGTCGCAGTACGGTCATCTTGACCGGCTGGTTCTTCGCATCCGCGAGTTCTTCCCATGCGGCGACCGGGCTGGCCACCGAACGGCCGTTGATCTTGCGGATCACGTCGCCGCTCTTGAGTCCCAGCGTACCGCCGTCCGGCGCGCGCACGACGAGGACGCCGTCCTTGGTCTTGAAATACGCGGCGAGATCGTCGTCGATGCGTGCCAGCTGCAGGCCGAAGTCGGCACCGCCGTGATGCAGCCGCATCGCCGCAGCGGCCATCGGTGCATGGGGCGGCACGGGCGGGACGAGCACGTCGAAGTCCTCGTCGTCCTGCCAGCCCAGCATCGGCAGCATGGATTCCTGCGGACGCGATGCCGTCACCGTTGCGCTCGTGCGGCGACCGTCGCGTTCGTAGTCGACTTTGACCTTGTCCCCGGGCTTGAGTCCGTTCATGACATCGCGCAGGCGCTCGACCGGTTCGCGCTCATCGTCGCCGGCGCTGGCCAGCGCCGTGCCGTTGGCGCTGAGCAGCAGATCGCCGGACTTCAGGCCGGCGTCGTCGGCGCCGCTGCGCGGCGTGACCCCGGTGACCCGCACGCCCGCCCGCTTGCCGTCCTTCTCATCGGCGTTGGCGATGGTCACGCCCAGCATCGCGCGGTCCGGGTCGGTGACGAACTCGTAGGCATAGGCGCGCGGGCTGTCGATGTGCAACTCGCGGCTGACGCGCGCCATCTCGCCGGCGGCACGCGCCAGCTCCGCTTGGGCGCGCTTGAATTCGGCGCGCGCGCGCTCGATGTCCGCGGCTTCGGCCTTGTCGGCGACCGGGGCGTCGGCGGCCGACAAGGGAGCGACGTTGAGTGCGACCAGCAGGGACGCTGCGCACAGCGAAAGGCTCAGGCGATTCATAGGCTCCATTCCGTCTGCTTGTCCGGCTGCGGCCGGCTCGGGGTGAAGGTTGTCGGCGGCGCGAACTGCAGACTCGCGGCCTGGTGGGTTTCGACGAGGTTGTCCAGCAGCGCAACGCGGTCCTGCCACAGGCGGCGTGCGCTGGCCGGCTGCGCGTAGTTCAGCTGCATGTCGACCACGGCCAGGTTGCTCTCGATGGTCTGCGTCGCTGCCTCATAACCGGCATTCCAGACCGCGACCTGCGGACGCAGATGCGCAAGATCCTGTTCGAGGTCGCGCGACTGCTGCATCAGCGCGGCGATGTCGCGGTCCGCGGCGGTCGCGACCGGCGCCTGCGTCGACGGCAGCCGCAAAACGACACCGACGGCGACGAGCACCGACGCCGCCACGGCGAGCCCGGTGGCAAAAAGTTTGATGCGCCGCTGCGATGTCGTGGACAGGGCCTGCTGCAGGCGCGGCCAGCTTTGCTGCGGCGGCTCGAACGGGGGCAGCGCTTTCAGGGTTTCCTTCAGGGCTTGGTTGGGCGGTGTCATGGCATTTCCCGGATCGGTACGACGGTCGCAGACGGCTGGGCGCGCCCATCGGCTGTCGTCTGGTCGTCCAGCAGCGTGCGCAGCCGCGCATGTGCACGCGACAGCTGCGACTTGGAGAAACTGACGGTCTTGCCGC
Source organism: Sinimarinibacterium sp. (assembly GCA_041659605.1). Taxonomy (GTDB): domain Bacteria; phylum Pseudomonadota; class Gammaproteobacteria; order Nevskiales; family Nevskiaceae; genus Solimonas. The sequence goes on from JBAZXW010000026.1 coordinate 35,326, forward strand.
ACAGCGCCGCGATCTCGGCGTGGCTGTAGCCCTCGACGTGGTACAGCCACAGCACCGCGCGCGGCATCTGCGGCAACAGCGACAGGGCTTTTTCGAGATCGAGCTGGCACAGGTCCTCGACGCCCGGCGCATCGACGTCGCTCAGCTCGGTCGGCTCGAACAGTTCGAGAAAACGGCGACCGGCGCGCAGGTGCATCAAGGCTTCGGTGGCGCAGATCGAGCGCAGCCAGTGGCCGAAGGGCGCTTCGCCGCGGTACTGCGCCAGCGAGCGGAACGCGCGCAGAAACGTGTTCTGCATGACGTCGGCGGCGGCGTCCGGGCACTGCGTCATGCGCCGGGCGAGTGTGTAGACGGCCTTGGAGAATAGTCGGTACAGGCCTTCCTGGCCGTCGCGACCGCCCGCCCGGGCGCGGGTCAGCACCTGTTCGTCGACGACGGCATCGAAGGTCGCGCTCATGACTCCTTAGATGCGGCCGCCGTGAAAAAGGTCGCAGCGCGTCGACCGCGCGGGTCAGAAGCCGTGCCGGCGCAGGAAGTCGTGGACGACGGCGGTCGCGCGCGCGGGGTCTTCCTGCATGAAGCAGTGTCCACCGGGAATCGTCTGCACCTCGATGCGCGGATTGATGCACCGGGTCTTTTCCGCCGCGGCCTTGAAGAACGGGTAGCTCGACTCGCCGTAGAGAAAGAGCGTCGGGCAGTCGATGCGGGCCAGTCGCCGCCACGGATAGACCGGGTTGCCGAAGATCGCCGCTTCGAGGGTCTTGGGGCAGCACAGCGCACGGCTGCCGTCCTGGTCGTCATGCGTTGCGTGATCGATGAAGCTGGCCAGCGCGTCCTCGCGCCAACCCTTGTAGATGCCGCGGCCGCGCAGCGCCTCCAGTGCCGCGTCCCGCGATGGCCAGCGGTCGCGCCGGCGCAGTGCGGCGACCGACATCGGGTTGCGGTTCAGGCGATAGGACAGTTTCGATCCCAGCCACAGCGGCATCGGCAGGAAGATCGGATCGAGCAGGATCAGCGCGTCGAAGCGGCTTGGCTGATTTGCAGCGGAGGCCATCGTCACCGCCGCGCCGAAGCTGTGGCCCATGCCAATCAGCGGTGCGGTTCCCAGCTGGTCGGCGATGACCTGTGGTACGCGGCGGATGATCGCGCCGGTGCCGGAGTAGCGGACCGGTGCGTCGCTGGCGCCGTGGCCTTCGAGGTCGTGGCAGAACAGGCCATAGTCGCCGGCGAAGCCGCGCAGGAACGGCCAGTAGACACCGCCGCAGAAGCCGTTGCCGTGCAGGAAGTGAATGGTGTGGGGAAACGTGCGCGCCCGCGTCGCGGTGTGGCGTCCGCGCAGAATCGGACCGTCGCCGACCGCGGACTGCCACGGCTGCGTCGTCTGCAGGAAATCGAGGGCCTGGGCGTCGTCCACGTCAATGCCCGGCCAGAAAGCCGGCGATCGCGCGGCCCGTGGCTTCCGGTGCATCGAAATGCAGCATGTGGCCGGCGCCGGCGATACGCAGCTCGCGCCGGTCGCGGAAGCAGCCGCGGCGCTGTTCGGTCTGCGCCGGCGGGATCGCGTTGATGAAATTTGACTGGCCGGCATCGACGAACAGCGTCTTTGCGCTGACCTGCTTCCACACTGCCTCGGACTCGGCCGCACGGTACAGGCCGGGCATCGACAGCCGGTGCTTGGGATCGGCGAGCAGGCGGATGCGACCGTAGCCGTCTTCCGCGCCCCAGCAGCGCGCGATGAACAGTGCGCGCTCGGGCGTCAGCTGCGGATGCTGCACGCGGATGCGTGCGGCCAGGTACTCGAATGACGGATAACTGCGGTCCGGGTCCCTGCCCGGCCAGGTGTCGAGCCAGCGCAACAGGAACTTGGGCGCAAGCTGGGCGGGCATGTCCGGCAGGAACAGGCCGTCGAGACAGATCAGGCGGCTGACGCGATCGGGCCGCAGGCCGGCATAGAGGCTCATGACCTGGGCGCCCATGCTGTGCCCGGCCAGCCACACCGGATCGGTCGGGGCGTAGTGGGTCACCAGGGCGTCGAGGTCGGCGACGTAGTCCTGGAACCAGTAGCCGTCCTGCGGCCACTGCGAGTGGCCGAAGCCGCGCCAGTCCGGCGCCAGCACCTGGCAGTGGGCGAGCAGCGGCTGCACCAGATCCTGGAATGTGGCCGACACGTCGAGCCAGCCATGGCCGAGGAACAGCAGCGGTCGGGCGGGATCACCCCAGCGGCGGACGTGATAACGCAGGCCGCGGATGCGGACGAAATCCGATTTGCTGGCGGATCTGCTGGCGGAGCGGCTGGCAGTTGCTGTCATGTGACCGTAGGCGGGGCGGAGCGCCGCGACGCCGAGCGGCGGCGCTGAAGTCGCGTCATCATTGGCCGAGCCTACGATGCTGGCAAGCCTTTTGCCAGATAGATCGGCGTCATATCCCGTGGTGGCCCATGTCGATTCACGCTGCGCTGCATCACCTGACGCGTTACCGTTACGACCGGCGCGTGACGCTGTCGCCGCAGCTGATCCGCTTGCGCCCGGCGCCGCACACGCGCACCGCAGTGCTCAGCTACGCGCTGCACGTGGCACCGGACCCGCATTTCATCAACTGGCAACAGGACCCGTTCGGCAACTGGCAGGCGCGCGTCGTGTTCCCGGACAAGGTCACCGAGTTCTCGGTCACGGTCGATCTGGTCGCCGACCTGACCGTGATCAATCCCTTCGATTTCTTCGTCGAGGACAGCGCGCAGAAGTTCCCCTTCGACTACGAGCCGGCCCTCGCCGCGGATCTGGCACTCTACCGGCGCCCGCAGCCGGCCGGGCCGCTGCTGCAGAAGCTTCTCGCGACCATCGACGCCGAATCGACGCGGACGATCGACTTTCTCGTCGCGCTCAACCTCCGCCTGCAGCAGGACATCCGTTACCTGATCCGCATGGAGCCCGGCGTGCAGACGCCGGAGCAGACCTTGGAGCAGGCGTCCGGTTCGTGTCGCGACTCGGCTTGGCTGCTGGTGCAACTGCTGCGTCATCTGGGACTCGCCGCGCGCTTCGTGTCCGGGTACCTGCTGCAACTCAAGCCGGACGTGAAGCCGCTCGAAGGTCCGGTCGGCGCGGCCGAGGACTTCACCGATCTGCACGCTTGGGCCGAGGTCTACGTGCCGGGCGCCGGCTGGCTCGGTCTCGATCCGACTTCGGGCCTGTTCGCCGGCGAGGGACACATCCCGCTGTCGGCGACGCCCGAACCTTCATCCGCGGCGCCGATCTCCGGGGCGGTCGACGAGTGCGAGGTCGAGTTCGGCCACGAGATGCGCATCCAGCGCATCTTCGAGTCGCCGCGCGTCACGCTGCCGTATTCCGAGGACGCCTGGACGGCGATCGACCGGCTCGGCAACGAAGTCGATGCGCGCCTGGTACAGGACGACGTGCGCCTGACCATGGGCGGCGAGCCGACCTTCGTCGCCGCCGACGACATGCAGTCGGCGGAATGGAACACGGCGGCGGTCGGCCCGACCAAGACCCAACGCGCACTCGATCTGGCTCTGCGCCTGCGCGGGCACCATGCACCGCAGGGCCTGCTGACCTACGGCCAGGGCAAGTGGTATCCGGGTGAATCGCTGCCGCGCTGGGCCTACACCTTGTATTGGCGCCGCGACGGCCAGCCGCTGTGGCGCCTGCCGGTGCGTGCGCCGGACGCCGACAAGCCGGCGACCTTGCTGCAGGCCAACAAGTTCATGCTCGGGCTTGCCGAACGGCTGGACGTCGATCCGCGCAATGTCTGCGACGCCTACGAGGACGCGCTCCATTACCTGGTGCGCGAGCGCAAGCTGCCGGTCAATCTCGATCCGCAGGACAGCCGTCTCAAGGACCCCGAGGAACGCGCGCGCCTGCTGCAGGTGTTCGAGCGCGGCCTGGGCACGCCGCGCGGCTACGTGTTGCCGGTGCAGCGCTGGCAGGCCGCGGCGCGCTGGATGAGCGAGCGCTGGTTGTTGCGCACGGGCAAGCTGTTCCTGATTCCGGGCGACTCGCCGATCGGCCTGCGTCTGCCGATCGAAACCCTGCCGTGGACGCCGGGCGTGAGCGTGCCGGCGAGCTACCCGGCAGACCCCTGGTCCTTGCCGTCCGAGCTGCCGGCGGTCGATCCGCGGCGCCAGCCTTTTCTGCAGATGCGCAGCAACAGCGCGGTGCCGACCGCGCGCGAGCAGCGTGTCAGCGCCGAACCGGCGCAGCCGCCGCCGCGTGGACGCGGCGCCCTATCCAACGGTTATCTCAACGGCCAGAACGTGCGCACTGCGCTGTCGGTCGAGCCGCGCGACGGCTGGATCACCGTGTTCCTGCCGCCGGTCGCGCGCACCGAGGATTTCATCGAGCTGATCGCGGCGATCGAGGACGTTGCCGCCGAAACCCAGCTGCCGGTGCGCGTCGAAGGCTATTCGCCGCCGCCGGACGCGCGCCTGGAGCTGCTCAAGATCACGCCCGATCCCGGCGTCATCGAAGTCAACGTGCAGCCGACGCGCTCATGGGACGAGCTGCGCAACAACACGCTGGATCTCTACGAGGCGGCACGCCTGTCGCGCCTGTCGACCGAGAAGTTCCTGATCGACGGCCGCGCAGTCGGCACCGGCGGCGGCAACCATGTCGTCGTCGGCGGCGCGACGCCGGCGGACTCGCCGTTCCTGCGCCGGCCCGACGTGCTCGCCAGCCTGCTGCGCTACTGGCAGAACCATCCGGCGCTGTCCTACTTCTTCTCCGGCCTGTTCATCGGGCCGACCTCGCAGCACCCGCGCCTGGACGAGGCGCGCGACAGCCAGGTCTACGAGCTGGAGATTGCGCTGGCGCAACTGCCGCGCAAGGGTACGGAGGCACCGCCCTGGATCACCGATCGCACGCTGCGCAACCTGCTCGTCGATCTCACCGGCAACACGCACCGCGCCGAATTCTGCATCGACAAGCTGTATTCGCCGGACTCGCCGACCGGTCGCCTGGGCCTGGTCGAGCTGCGCGGTTTCGAGATGCCGCCGCATGCGCGCATGAGCCTGGTGCAGCAGCTGCTGGTGCGCGCGCTGATCGCCTGGTTCTGGCGCGAGCCCTACGAGCGGCCGCTGGTGCGCTGGGGCACGCAACTGCACGACCGCTGGATGCTGCCGCAGGACAACTGGATGGACCTGTGCGAGGTGCTCGATGACATCGGCCGCACCGGTTTCGCCTTCGACCGCGAGTGGTTCGCGCCGCACTTCGAGTTCCGCTTTCCGTGTCACGGCGTGCTGCGCTACGAGGGCATGGAGCTGGAGCTGCGGCATGCGCTCGAACCCTGGCCGGTGCTCGGCGAGGAGCCCGGCGCCGGCGGCACGACACGCTACGTCGATTCCTCGATCGAGCGCCTGCAGGTCAAGGTCAGCGGCCTCACGCCCGGCCGGCACAGCGTGACCTGCAACGGCCGCGAGCTGCCGCTGCGCGCGACCGGCCTGCAGGGGGAGAGCGTCGCCGGTCTGCGCTACCGCGCCTGGCAACCCCATTCCTGTCTGCATCCGACCATCGGCGTGCACACGCCGCTGGTGTTCGATCTCTACGACCGCTGGAGCGGCCGCGCGCTGGCCGGCTGCACCTACCACGTCGCGCACCCGGCCGGGCGCAACTACGAGACTTTCCCGGTCAATGCCTTCGAGGCCGAGGCGCGGCGCCTCGCCCGTTTCGAGCCGCTCGGCCACACGCCCGGGCCGTTCCGCGTCGTCGCGGAGCGGCCGAATCCGGACTTCCCCTGCACGCTGGACTTGCGGAGGTAGTGCTTGTTTTGAGAGTCCGAGCCATGGATGGCTCGGGCTTGTACAGGACGTACACTCAGCCGAGCTTGCCGTCCAGTAGCGCCGCCATCAGTTCGAAGCGGTCGTTGCCCCAGAACATCTTGTCGCCGATGAAAAAGGTCGGGGCGCCGAACACGCCACGGCTGATCGCTTCTTCGGTATTGATTTTCAGCTTGTCCTTGACAGCAGGGTCCTGGGCTTTCGCCAGCAACTCGTCGCCGTTCCATCCGAGCGCAGCGGCGACGGCCTTGAGCACTTCGGCTTGGCCGATGTCCTCCTCGCGGCCCCAGTAGGCGCTCATCGCCGCCTTGGCCCAGGGGGCGACCTGCGCGTCCGGCAGGGCGCAGGCGATGCGCAGCGACGTCAGGCTCGCGACCGGGAAGATCTTGGGCCAGCGGAACGGCACGCCGTAGAGCTTGGCCCACATGCGCAGATCCTGGAACAGGTACTTGCCCTTGGCCGGGATCTGCGCCGGCGGTCTGTTGCCGGTCGCTTCGAAGGCCTTGCCGAGCAGGAACGGCTTCCACACGACGGCGGCGCCATGCCGTTCGGCGAACGCCTCGATCTGCGTCGCGGCGAGATAGGTATAAGGGCTGACGGAATCCCAGAAGAATTCGATTGTACGAGCGGACATGCGGGCTTTCCGGATCAAGAGGGTGTGGCAGTCTTGCATGCGGGATTTTCGCGGCACAAGTTATGCATCACGGGGGGCATCTCCTACACTACGCGCCCTGACATCCTCACTCTCATCTTCAGCGCTCCATCCGCATGACGTACTGCGTCGCCATCAAGGTCAACGACGGACTGGTCTTTGCCGCCGACACGCGCACCAGCGCCGGTGTCGACGACGTGCGTACCTACAACAAGCTGCACGTTTTCGAGTTCGCCGGCGAGCGCGTGTTCGTCATCCTGTCGGCCGGCAACCTGGCGACGACGCAGACCGTGCTCGCGCACCTGCGCCGTGATCTCGACGATCCCAATGCGGCGATGAACTTGCGGCGCGGGCGTCACATGTTCGATGTCGCCGAGTACGTCGGCGGCCTGTCGGTGCGGGCGCAAAAGGACACGGCCGCGCAGATGCAGTTCGCCAACACGGTGGACCTGCGCACGACGCTGATTCTCGGTGGCCAGATCCAGGGAGAGGAGCCGGCGCTGTACCTGATCTATCCGGAAGGCAACTGCATCTCCTCGTCGCCGGAAACGCCTTATCTGCAGATCGGCGAGAGCAAGTACGGCAAGCCGATTCTGGATCGCGTGATCCGGCCGGCGTTGCCGCTCGAAGACGCCTCGCGCTGCGCGCTGGTCTCGCTCGATTCGACGATGAAGTCGAACATCTCGGTCGGCCCGCCGCTCGACCTGGCGATCCTGCCGCGCGATGCGCTGCGCATCACCCACACGCTGCGCCTGGACCTGGACACGCCTTATCTGGCGCGCCTGCGCGAAGCCTGGGGTCAGCAGCTGGTCCAGGCTTTCCGCAATCTGCCGCGTTTCGAGTGGGAACTGCCGGAAGCGCAACAGAGCCTGCTCGGCGACGGGTCGAGCGGCGGGTGAGAGTGAGACTGCGTCCGTGTAGGAGCGCCTCTTAGGCGCGACTGCGCGCCACGCCACAGAATCGCGCCTAAGAGGCGCTCCTACAGTGGTTCAGCGGTCACGTTACGTTCGGAAATAGCTGCCCGCAATTGCCTCGTGCAGCCGGCCGAGGCCGATCTGCACTTCGTCAATCCATTCGTGCAGGCCAGCGTCCAGCAGCTTGTCGATATTGGCGTCCTGCACCAGCGCACGCGTGCGTTCCAGCGCGCGTTCCGCAGAGCGATTCGCCGGCAGGCGCGGCAGCGTCGAGCCAATCATGTTGCAGCAGAACATCAGCGCGCGCGGAAACTCGCGGTTCTGCAGCAGGAAGCGCAGCACCGCGGTGCCGGTGACACGCGAGCGCTCGTGGCGCCGGTACATGTGGTAGGCCGTCAGCGAGTGCAGCACGCTCATCCACTGGATGTTCTGAAACGGTCTGAGCTGCTCGTCGGCGGCGCGCGGCTTGATCAGGCTGGAGGTCCGCACATCGATGATGCGCGTGGTCATGTCCGCCTGCTCCAGATTGGTGCCCAGGCGCAGGAACTGGAAGCCGACGTCGTGGTTCATGCTGGCGGTGAGGATGCCGTAGACCATCAGCGCGGTGTCGAGCACCTCCTGCAGCAGCTCCTGGCGCTTGGCGCGGCCGAGCAGTTTGTCGCCCTTTTCCTGCAGCAGCAGATACAGGTTGTTGATGTGTTCCCAGGTCTCGTGCGGCAGCGATTCGCGCACGGTGCGCAGGATTTCGCGGGCCCGCGACAGCGAGACGGCGACCGAACCGGGATTGTCCGGATCGAGCAACAGGAAGTGCACGACATTGGCTTCGCTGGTGTCGGTGCCGTGCCGCTCGGCGAACTGCGCTTCGACGCCGAGGATTTCGACCAGCACCGACCAGCCGACCTCGATGTTGCGCGGCAGGTCGAGCACGAGGTCGGAATGCACCGAAACGAGGCGCGCGGTGTTTTCGGCGCGCTGCACATAGCGCCCGAACCAGTACAGGTCTTCCGCGACCCGCGACAGCATCAAGCGGCCCTCCGCGCCGGGGGATTCGGCCCGCTCGTTTGCTGCTGCGCCGCGAGGGCGGGTTCGGCTTCGCCGTCGAGGTCGACGATCCAGGTGTCCTTGGCGCCGCCGCCCTGCGAGCTGTTGACCACCAGCGAGCCGCGCGTCATCGCCACGCGCGTCAGCCCGCCGGTGGTGACGTAGGTCGAGTCGCCGCGAGAGAGGATGAACGGCCGCAGGTCGAGGTGGCGCGGCTCGATGCCCTCGGGCGTCAGCGTCGGCGCGGTCGACAGCGACAAGGTCGGCTGAGCGATGTAATTGCGCGGATGCGCCTGGATCAGGCCGGCGAATATTTCGCGCTCCTTCTTGCTCGCGCGCGGGCCGATCAGCATGCCGTAGCCGCCGGATTCATTGGCCGGCTTGACGACCAGCTGGTCCAGGTTCGCCAGGACGTGTTCGCGATCCTTCTTGCGCATGCACAGCCAGCTCGGCACGTTCGGCAGGATCGGGTCTTCGCCAAGGTAGTAGCGGATCATGTCCGGCACGAATGCGTAGACCACCTTGTCGTCGGCGACCCCGGCGCCGGGGGCGTTGACCAGCGCCACCTTGTGCTTGAGCCAAGCGCGCATCAGCCCTTTGACGCCCAGCACGGAGTCCGGCAGGAAGGCTTCGGGGTCGAGAAACAGGTCGTCGATGCGACGGTAGATCACGTCGACCCGGCGTGGCCCATACACGGTACGCATGTAGACGACGTCGTCGTCGCCGACCGACAGGTCACTGCCTTCGACCAACTCGATGCCCATCTGCCGCGCCAGCCAGGAGTGCTCGAAATAGGCGGAGTTGTAGATGCCGGGGGTCAGCAGGACGATCGTCGGCTGGCTGCCGGGGCGCGGCGACATCGCCGCCAGCATGTCGTAGAGCTGCGCCGGGTAGTCGTCGACCGGCAGGATCGCGCCGGTCTCGAACAGCTCGGGGAACACGCGCTTGGTGACGAGGCGGTTTTCGACCATGTAGCTCACGCCGGACGGCACGCGCAGGTTGTCCTCGAGCACGTACATCGTGCCGTCGCGGTCGCGCACCAGATCGGAGCCGCAGATGTGCGCCCAGACGCCGCTGCGCGGCCGCATGCCGACGCACTGCGGCCGGAAGTTGGCCGATTCCTTGAGGACGCTCGCCGGGAACACGCGGTCCTTGACGATCTTCTGGTCGGCGTAGATGTCCTGGATGAAATGGTTCAGCGCCTGCACGCGCTGGCACAGGCCGCGCTCGGTGCGCTCCCATTCGGGCCGCGTGATCGTGCGCGGGATGATGTCGAAGGGCCAGGAGCGGTCGACGTTGCGGCCTTCCGAATAGACCGTGAAGGTCACGCCCATGATCTTGATCGCCAGCTCGGCGGCGAGGCGGCGCTCGGCCAGCTCGCCGGCAGTCAGGCCGCCGAGGTAATCGGCGAGACGGTGGGCGCCGGCACGCGGCAGCCCCGGCGCTGCGAACAACTCGTCGTAGAACCCGTCGCAGCGGTACTGATGCCAGTCGATCGCCATGCGTTTCAGGGGGCCTTTCGGATATTCGTCTGCTCCATGATGAGGCATCGAAGCAAAACGCGCGCCAACCGCAGGGCAGGCGGGAAAGACCCTCGCGACCAAGGCCACCCGTCGTCTAGCGAGCCGGTTCCTCGTAGAAAGTCACCTGAAGTGCCGCCGCATCCGCCTGGCGTGCGGAATCAATAGGCCGCCACACCGACATCCGTCTGCGTGAAATCCTCACCCTTGAACAGCAGTGGCTCGCCGCTCGATCTGGCGAGCGCGTAGCTGAAGCAGTCGCCCATGTTCAGTCCCGCCGGGTGGCGACCCTTGCCGTAGCGGCGCCATGCCTCGCGCGCGAGGTCTGCCTGCCGCGCTGTAACCGGTTCGACAGACATCTCGCCCTTGGCGATGAGCAGATCCAGCTCGCGTCCGCCCGCCGCGCCGTAGCGCGACTCCACGACCAAGCCGGCTTCCACCACCGTGGCTGCGGAAACCAGCCGCACCGCGTCGGACTCGATGGCGCGCGCGATCCGCTCAGCCTCGGGCTCCAGGTTCAGCAGCGCGACGATCGCCGAAGTATCGATGACCATATTGCCTTGCTCAGCGTGGCAGGCCGTGCTCGTCGTAGTCCAGAATCTCGTCCGCGGCGCGCCCGTCCAGCACGGGCAGCTCCGCGCAACGTCGAGCGATGCGCAGCAGCTCTCCGCTGAGCCGGCGCGCTTTGGGCCTGCGGACACGGACCAGCCGCTCCCGCAGCGACTGCACCACCGCGGCGGTCAGCGTCTCGCCGGTGGCCTTGGCCACCTCACGCGCCAGCCGATCGGCCTCAGGATCCTTGATGCTCAGCGCCATACTCTGTTCTATACATATAGACGACTTTATATACTACGCTTGCCGCCACGCGGCGCAAGGCGTGCAGCCGGGTGGCGCCCGAGGTGCCGGATCCATCCGGTTTGCCTTGCAGGATTGGTGGACATACCTCAGCGAGCCCCGGACTGAAAGGGCCTGTGGCCGGCATCGAAGCGGGAGTCGCGCCATCGCGATCTATTGTGTCCGGGCAGGTCCACAACCCCAACATGCGGTGTACAATCGGCCAACCGGGTCGTTCAGATATGACGTCGAAGAAAGCGCTGGAATTCAAGGGTCGCATGCTGTCGCTGACGCGTGCACGGATTCTCGACCCCGACGTCACCGCCATTACCTCGCAGCTCCGGGATTTCGCGCGGCAGATGCCGCAGGCGGTCAAGGGCATGCCGGTGATCCTTGAGGCCGACAGCGCCTTCGAGATCGGTGCGGTGATCGCGGCGATGCGCGAAGTCGGGATGCAGCCGGTGGGCGTCAGCGACGGCCCGCTCGCCGCATCGGCCGCCAACTGGGGATTGCCGGTGCTGCCGCCGGACACCGGCGCGCGCACCGCCCGCGTGACCGCCGCGGCCAGCGAAGCGCCGGCGCAGCCGGCCGCCCGGCGCTCGACGCGCGTGGTCACCGAGCCGGTGCGCTCGGGCCAGCAGATCTACGCGGCCGAGACGGACCTTGTCGTGATCAACACGGTCAGCGCCGGTGCCGAAGTCGCGGCGGACGGCTGCGTGCACGTCTATGGTGCGCTGCGCGGCCGCGCGATGGCCGGCGCGCGCGGCGATGCGACGGCGCGCATCTTCTGCCGGCGCTTCGAGGCGGAACTGGTGTCGGTGGCCGGCGTCTACGCGGTCGCCGAGCAGATGCAGGGTGAGTTGCGCGGCAAGCCGGCGCAGGTCGGGCTGGTCGACGGCAAGCTGAAGATCGAGCGGCTCGACTGGTAAGGATCGGGTCGCCTGGGTGTGGGTGTCGTGTTGGCTCCGCGATTGCGGAGCTGTGACTAGAGCAGGAGCAGGGCCTTGGCAAAAATTGTAGTGGTGACCTCCGGTAAGGGCGGCGTCGGCAAGACCACCACGAGTGCGTCCTTCGGCACCGGGCTGGCGATGCGCGGCAAGAAGACGGTCGTGATCGATTTCGACGTCGGTTTGCGCAACCTCGACCTGATCATGGGCTGCGAGCGGCGCGTGGTGTTCGACTTCGTCAACGTGATCCAGGGCGAGGCGACGCTGCGCCAGGCGTTGATCAAGGACAAGCAGAATGAAAACCTGTCTATCCTGGCCGCCAGCCAGACCCGCGACAAGGACGCGTTGACCGAGGAAGGCGTGGCGCGCGTGCTTGAAGATCTGGCCAAGGAGTTCGACTACATCGTCTGCGACTCGCCGGCCGGCATCGAGAAGGGCGCGCATCTGGCGATGTATCACGCCGACGAGGCGCTGGTGGTCACCAACCCGGAAGTCTCTTCGGTACGCGATTCGGATCGCGTGCTGGGCCTGCTTTCGAGCAAGACGAAGATGGCCGAGACCGGCAATGGACGCGTCAAGGAACATCTGGTGCTGACACGCTACAACGCGCAGCGCGTGCTGAAGGGCGAGATGCTGTCGGTCGACGACGTCAGGGATATCCTCGCGATTCCGCTGCTCGGCGTCGTTCCGGAGTCGCAGGCGGTGCTGACCTCGTCGAACGCCGGTACGCCGGTGATCGCCAATCGCGAAACCGATGCCGGACGCGCCTACGACGATCTGGTTGCGCGCTTCCTCGGCGAAGAGCGCGAACACCGTTTTCTGACGGCGGAGAAGAGGGGACTCCTCGGCCGTCTGTTCGGGACTTGAGGAGAGCGACGATGGATTGGCTCAAATTCTTCCGCGCCGAACCCAAGAACACTGCCTCCGTCGCCAGGGAGCGGCTCAAGGTCGTCGTCGCCCATCAACGCCAGGGACGCGCCAACGGCCCCGCCTATCTGCCGCGACTGCGCGAGGAACTGCTCCTGGTCGTGCGCAAGTACGTCCAGGTGCCGGACAGCGCGGTCAACGTGCACGTGCAGCGCGAGGCCGGCCTCGAAGTCCTGGAAATGAACATCACCTTACCCGAGACGACGTGAGGGGTCCGCGGCCGCTGGTTGGCACCCTGTTGTAGCCCGGGCGCAGCCCGGGATTCATGCCCCCCGGGTTGCACCCGGGCTACGCTGCGGCTCTCCGCCGCTCAGTAGTCCTGACGGAACGGCGACGTCAGCCAGCCCTGCATCGTCGTCCGTGCTTCCGGCAGATCGACGTGCTCGCGTTTCATGCTGGAGTGGCCGGAGCCCTGGAACAGCGCGTACAGATCGGCGTCGATGAAGCCGATCGCGGCCGCATCGTCGCGGCTGGCCGCGAACACGACGCGGTCGATGCGCGCCCAGTGCGCCGCGGACAGGCACATCGGGCAGGGCTCGCAGCTGCTGTAGAGCGTCGCGCCGCCGAGGTGAAAATCGCCGGAGGCGGCGCACGCGGCGCGGATCGCGACCACCTCCGCGTGCGCTGTGGGGTCGTGCGATCGCAGGACCTGGTTCGATCCCTCGCCGAGCACGATGCCGGCGCGCACGATGACGGCGCCGAACGGGCCGCCGGCGCCTGATTGCAGATTGCCGCGCGCCAGCTCGACTGCGCGGCGCAGGTAGCCGCGATCGCCCGATCCGCTACTTGTCACGCAGTTCCTTGCGCAGGATCTTGCCGACGTTGGATTTCGGCAGCTCGGCGATGAAGACGAGGCGTCGGGGAATCTTGTAGCCGGTCAGGTTCTGGCGGCAGTGCTGCATCAGCGCCTCCTCGGTCAGCGCCGGATCTCGCTTGACGACGAACACCTTGACCGCCTCGCCGGTCTTGTCGTCAGGCACGCCGACGCAGGCGCATTCGAGCACGCCCGGATGCAGCGCGACGACCGACTCGATCTCGTTGGGAAAGACGTTGAAGCCGGACACGAGAATCATGTCCTTCTTGCGATCGACGATGCGGAAGAAGCCCTTGTCGTCCATCACCGCGACGTCGCCGGTCTTGAGGTAGCCGTCGGGGGCGAACACCTTCGCGTTCTCCTCCGGCTTCTGCCAGTAGCCCTGCATCACCTGCGGGCCATGGACGCACAGCTCGCCGGGTTGTCCCTGCGGCACTTCGCGGTTGTCGTCGTCGCGCAGGGAGACGATCGTCGACGGCGCCGGCAAGCCGATCGTGCCGTTCCAGGGCGCGTCGGGCACACCCAGCGTCACCACCGGGGAGCACTCGGTCAGCCCGTAACCTTCGGTGATGTGCTTGCCGGTGACTTCCAGCCAGCGCTCGGCGACCGCCTTCTGCACGGCCGCGCCGCCGCCGACGACCAGGCGCGCGTGCGAGAAGTCGACGGTCTCGAAGCCGGGCGTGTTGAGCAGGCCGTTGAACAGCGTGTTGACGCCCGACAGGGCCGTGAACGGATATTTCTTCAGCTCGGCGACGAAGCCGGGCATGTCGCGCGGGTTGGTGATCAGCACGTTCTTCGCGCCGAACTTGATGAACAGCAGGCAGTTCACCACCAACGCGAAGATGTGATAGAGCGGCAGCGCCGTGATCACGATCCGCTCCTTGTCGCCGATGAACGCCGACATCCACGCGCTGCACTGCTCGAGGTTGGCGACGATGTTGCCGTGCGTCAGCGTCGCACCCTTGGACAGGCCGGTGGTGCCGCCGGTGTACTGCAGGAAGGCGATGTCCTGGTGCGTCATCGGCACGCGCATGTAGGGCTGCGCCTTGCCGCGTGCCAGCGCCGCGCGCAGCGGTACGGTGCCGGGGATGTTCCACTTCGGCACCATCTTCTTGACGTACTTGACCACGCCATTGACCAGCAGGCTCTTCGGAAACGGCGCGAGGTCGCCCAGCTGGGTCGTGATCACGCATTCGATTTTCGTCTTCTTCACGACCTGTTCGAGCGTGTGGCAGAAGTTCTCGACGATGACGATCGCGCGCGCGCCGCTGTCCTTGAGCTGGTGCTCCAGCTCGCGCGGCGTGTACAGCGGATTGACGTTGACGACGGTCATGCCGGCGCGCAGCACGCCGAACAGCGCGACCGGGTACTGCAGCAGGTTGGGCATCATCAGAGCGATGCGGTCGCCCTTGTTGAAGCCCAGGACGTTCTGCAGGTACGAGGCGAAATCCTGGGTCAGCCGGTCGAGATCGTCGTAGCTCAGGCAGACGCCCATGCACTCGTAGGCGCAGCCGCGGCGGTACTGTTCGCAGCTCTTTTCCAGCAGCTCGGCGACCGACGCGTAGGCGTCGACGTCGATTTCGCGTGGAACGCCTGCCGGATATTGCTGATACCAGACCTGATTCACCCTGTCTCTCCTCGGTGCAGCCGCTGCCGCTGCGGGCTTGTCGTTCAGCGGATTATTCAAAAAAGCGCGCGGACAAGCCAGCTACTGTCTTGTCAGCCACTGGCGCAGAGACAGCCGCCCGGTGACATCCTCGAACGCTTTCTCGGCCGCATCGAGCAGCTGGCCGGCATCGCGTCCCAAGGGCTCGGACGTCGCCGGCAAGGTCGTGGCGCCGGCGCGGGCCAGCCGCCACAGGCGCGCCAGTTCGAGCGAATCGAGGTCGATCGCCGGGATCAGCTGCGTGCGGTCGCTGCCGGCTTCGGTCAGCAGACCGTGGAACATCAGCACCTCGACGACCCGCGCGACGTGCTCGGGCTCCGCGTTCAGCGCGAGCGCCAGTTCGTCCTGCGCGTAGCCGGGCTCGCCGCGCATGAATCGGCGCCCGACCATGCCCATGATCATCAAAGCCAGATACTCGGTTTCGCGGCCGGAAAGCGTTGCCGGCGTGCGCCGCGGTTTCAGGTGCTCCGGATGCTGGATGTAGAACGTCAGATGGCAGCCGACCAGCAGGATCAGCCAGCCGACGTAGAGCCAGATCAGCAGGAAGATCACGATCGCGAAGCTGGAGTAGATCGCGTTGTAGTTGGTCGCGGTCGCGACGAAGGATGCGAACGCGGCGCTGGCGGTCTGCCAGAGCACGCCGGCCATCAGTCCGCCCCAGGCTGCGGCGCTGATGCGCACGCGGGTATTGGGCACAAAGCTGTACAGGAACGAAAAAGCGCCCACGATCAACGCATACGGCAGTATCCGCGTGCCGGCGAAGACCAGCAGCCCGAAGGGTTCGATCGCCGAGATGCGCGCCATCAGTTCGCTGTTCAGGATGGTCGCGGTGATGCCCAGTGCCGAGAACACCGCGACCGGTCCGACCGTGATCACGGCGAAATACTCGCCCAGGCGCTGCGACATGGGGCGGGGCCGTTCGATGCGCCAGATGAAGTTGAATGACGATTCCACTTTCTGGATCAGGGACAGCGCCGCGTAGAACAGCAAGGCGACCCCCAGGGAGCCGAGGACGCCGACGCGGATGTTCTCGACGAAGCCGATCACGCTGTCGGTCAGAGACTGCGCCTGCGCGCCGAGCGGATGCAGGAACTGCAGCAGCACGGGTTCCAGGGAATTGTGCACGCCCAGTGCCTTGAGCACCGAAAACGCCAGGGCCAGCATCGGCACGATCGACAGCAGCGTCGTGTAGACCAGGCTGATTGCGCGCAGGCTGATCTGGCCCTCCAGCAGGTCGCGGGCGAGGACGAAGGCATAGCGGCCGATGCCGATCAGCCGCTTCGGGTAGCGCGCGGCCTTCTCCAGGTCCCACAGGAGTTCGCGGACGTGCTGGAAAACCCGATTCATCACAAGAGGATACCGGAATGTCCGCGGCTTCTCGCAGGCGGTCACGGCTGCGGCCGCAGCCGGCCTGCGGGTGCATCGACCGTTCGTCGCCCGACGGATCGGGGGCGTTGACACGTCGGGGTGGGCTCAATATGATGCGCCGCAACAAATGCTGCAATGCAACATTGCGTTGGGCGCCGGGCGATTTGTCGCTTTGTCTTAACTGGTTATTTTTTAAGGAGCACGCAGATGAACGTTGAAACCCTCGTGAACGATGTCAAGACCCGCGCTGATGTTGTGGTGACGCGCGGCCAGGAAGCCATTGAAGTTGGCGTCGAGACCATCAAGGCCGCCAACGCCATCATCGTCGACGGCGTGCAGACGCTCGTGCAGACCCAGGTTGCCGCCGGCAAGGAGCTGATCGAGCTCGCCCAGGCCAGCCTCGAGAAGGCCAAGACCGACGGCGTGAAGGCGGTTGCCGCCAACCCGATCGCCTACCTGCCGGAAGGCAAGGACACCGTGATCGGCGCCTACAACGACAGCGTCAAGACGGTCACCAAGGCCGGCGACCAGCTCGCCAAGACCTTCTCGAGCGGCTACGAGACGATCACCGCCAAGATCGCCGGCAAGAAGCCGGTCGTGAAGGCCGCCAAGAAGACCGTCCGCAAGACCGTCGCCAAGGCGCGGAAGACCGCTTCGAAGGCAGCCTAAATTCGGTACGCGGCCGCAGAAGCCGTATCGGGATTCATTCCCGAGCTGAATCATCCACACGATGACAAAGGGGGCCGGGGGATACCTCGGCCCCTTTTTTGCTTTTCCGGACCATGACCATGACAAAACAGACTGCTACTCAAGCAGCGACCCGTCGCGGGAACGGGCGCCAAGCGCACTACGCCGACCGTGTCCTCGGCGGTCTGCGGCTGATTGCCGTGCATGAGGTCGGCGCGATCCAGGCGCACGTCGCCGCAGTCGGCGAGCGAGTGCGTGTGGCGCACCGTGCACGGGGTGTCGGCGAGCTGCTGCGCAACCAGTTCGATCTGCTGCCGGAATCGCGCAACCGCTGGCGCCGCGATCAGCTGGTGCGGCGCGAGCTGTGGCGTGGTTTTGTCCGCGACCTGAAAACGCGGGCCTGAGGCGTCTCGGCGCCGACGCTCAGTCGGTCGCCTTGCGGCGGCTGCGTTTCCTCGCCGGCGTCCTGGCGCCCTTCTCGTGCGCCGCTGCGGCATGCATCGCCGCCGCGGCGACTTCGTCGACCGTTTCGGCGATCTTCACGCGCGCGACCAGCTTCTGCCATGCCGGATTCTTGCGCAGGCTCTCGATGTTGGTCTTGACGAAGTGCGAGGCATCGAATTCACCGGCGGCGCCGAGCTTGTCGCGTACGAATGCGATCACGTCGTCCTGCAAGCCGGCGACGTCGGGCAGGCCAAGAAAGCGGCGCAGCTCATCGGGGCGGACGTCGATTTCGATCTTGATCTGCATGGCGCGCTCCGAGGGATAGTGCGCCGGAGCATACCCGCCGCGCCGTGCCGGTCGCCACTTGCGCCGGCTTCTCTGGCCCTTACTTGTGAAGCAGCCACCACTGCGAGACGCCGGCCATCAGCATCTCGACGGCAATGGTGACGAGGATCAGGCCCATCAAGCGCTCGATCGCGGTGAGGCCACGTTCGCCCAGCAGCTTGCGCAGGCGCATGCTGGCCAGCATCACCGGCAGGCATAGGCCCCAGGCCAGCAGCAGCGCGCCGGTCCACTGCATCCAGCGTTCCGGCTCGCGGCTCATCAGCAGCAGCACGGTGGCCAGCGCCGAGGGGCCGGCGATGTAGGGAATCGCCAGCGGCACGATGAACGGTTCGGCGATCACCTCTTCCTGCAAGGAATGCTCGCGCGACGGAAACACCATGCGCAGCGCGATGATCATCAGGATGATGCCGCCGGCGGCCGACAGCGCCGGTTCGGACAGGCCGAGCAGGCGCAGCATCTGGCCGCCGAGGAACAGGAACAGCAGCAGCGTCGCCAGCGCGATCAGCATCTCGCGCAGGATCACGCGCCGCAGGCGCTCGGGCGGAACCTGGCGCAGCGCCGACAGGAACAGCGGGATGTTGCCCAGCGGGTCCATCACCAGGAACAGCAGGACGGCGGCGGAGACGAAGCTCATCGCGTGTGCTTCCGGCCGTATCAGGCGCCGGTCAGCAGGCGCTGCGCTTCACGGTACTTCGCGGCGGTCTTGCGGATGATCTCGTCCGGCAGTTGCGGGCCGGGCGCCTGCTTGTTCCAGTCCAGCGTTTCCAGGTAGTCGCGCACGAACTGCTTGTCGAAGCTGGGCGGGCTGATGCCGGGGCGGTAGGTGTCGGCGGGCCAGAAGCGCGAGGAGTCCGGCGTCAGCGCCTCGTCGATCAGATGCAGGCGTCCGGCCTCGTCGACACCGAATTCGAACTTGGTGTCGGCGATGAGGATGCCGCGTGTGCGCGCGTAGTCGCTGGCCTCGCGATACAGGCGCAGCGTGGTGTCGCGCACCTGCGCGGCCAGATCCGTGCCGATGCGGCGCTCGACCTCGGCGAAGCTGATGTTCTCGTCGTGCTGGCCGACCGGCGCCTTGTCGGCCGGCGTGAAGATCGGCTCGGGCAGCTGTCCGGCGAGCGGCAGACCCGGGGGCAAGGCGATGCCGCAGACCGCGCCGGTCTTCTGGTAGTCCTTCCAGCCGCTGCCGATGAGATAACCGCGTGCGACCGCCTCGATCGGCAGGGCCTTGAGCTTGCGCACCACGTTGCTGCGGCCGGCGACCTGCGCCAGTTCGGCCGGCGTCAGGTACTGCGCCAGATCCACCTCCGGCGCGAGGTGGTTGGGCAGGAGGTGCGCAAAGCGCGCCATCCAGAAGTTGCTGACCGCGGTCAGCACCGCGCCCTTGCCCGGAATCGGCTGCGGCAGGATCACGTCGAAAGCCGACAGCCGGTCGCTGGTGACGATCAGCATGTGGCGCTCGCCCAGGGCGTAGATGTCGCGGACCTTGCCGCGGTGGATGCGCGGCACGCTGGTGATCGTCGATTCGTAGAGGGCGTCCATCGTCGGGCTCGCGCAAACAGGCGCGCATTGTGGAGAAGCGCACCGGGGGGGTAAAGCCCGCGCGCCCGACGGCGGGTTCTGGTGGATAATGCGCGGCCTTCAAGTTTTCCCGGACCGACCATGGCCAAGCTTGCGCCCCTGATCGCCCCCAGCATCCTGTCCGCCGACCTCGCGCGTCTCGGCGACGAAGTCGCCATGGTGCTCGCCGCCGGCGCCGACATCGTCCATTTCGACGTGATGGACAACCATTACGTGCCGAACCTGACCTTCGGTCCGGCGGTCTGCGAGGCGCTGCGCAAGTACGGCATCAAGGCCGACATTGACGTGCACCTGATGGTCGAGCCGGTCGACGCGCTGGCGCAGCTGTTCGCCAAGGCCGGCGCCAGCTACGTCACCTTCCATCCGGAGGCGACGCGCCATATCGACCGCAGCTTGCAGGCAATCCGCGATGCCGGCTGCAAGACCGGGCTGGTGTTCAATCCGGCAACGCCGATGGACTGTCTCAGGCATGTCATCGACAAGGTCGACATGGTGCTGCTGATGTCGGTGAACCCCGGTTTCGGCGGCCAAAGCTTCATCCCCGCGTCGCTGGACAAGCTGCGCGAGGCACGCGCGCTGATCGACGCCAGCGGCCGGCCGATCCGCCTCGAAATCGACGGCGGCGTCAAGGTCGACAACATCGGTGCGATCGCTGCCGCGGGCGCCGATACCTTCGTCGCCGGCAGCGCCATCTTTGGCGCCAAGGATTACGCGGCTACAATTGCCGCCATGCGCGCCCAAATTGCGCAAGCGGGCTAAATAGATAGAGACGTCGGGAATGAGCGAACGGGAATCGTGGCGACTGTGGTGGCGATGGCGCTGAGAAGCCGCCTGCGGACCTGTGCGTCCGCCCGCTTTCACGATCCTTAACCGATTTACCCTCGGATTCCTGATTCCCGATGACTGCCTACAACCGCATTGCGCTGACGCGCGAACTGCCCGGCGACCTCGACACGCCCGTCGGCGCCTACCTGAAGCTCGCCCATCGCCCCTACAGCTTCCTGCTCGAATCGATGCAGGGCGGCGAGCGCTGGGGCCGTTACTCCTTCATCGGCCTGCCGTCGCGCGAGGTGCTGCGCGTCAGCGGCTCACGCGTCACAGTGACGCGCAACGACGCTGTCGTCGAGTCGGCCGAGACCGCCGATCCGATCGCTTGGGTGCGCGCCTACGCGGCGCGCTACCGGGTGCGCCCCGAACCCGGTCTGCCGCGCTTCTCCGGCGGACTGGTCGGCTACTTCGGCTATGACTGCGTGCGCTACTTCGAGCCCAAGCTGGCGAAGACCACGAAGCCGGATCCGCTCGGCACGCCGGACATCCTGCTGATGCTGGCCGACGAGTTGGTCGTGTTCGACAGCCAGCGCGCGAGCCTGATTCTGGTCGTGCATGCCGATCCGGCCGATGCGGCCGACATGGCGCGGGCCCGCGCGCGTCTCGACGAGATTGAGGCGCAGCTGGCGGCGCCGACGCGGCTGCCGCGTGCACCGCTGGCCAGCGCCGGCACGGTGCTGCCGTTCGAATCGCGCTTCGGCGAAGAGCCGTTCAAGCGCGCGGTCGAGCGCATCCAGGAGTACATCGCCGCCGGCGACTGCATGCAGGTGGTGCCGGCGCAGCGCCTGACCGCGCCGTTCACCGCCGATCCGGTGCAGCTGTACCGCGCGATCCGCCGCCTCAACCCGTCGCCTTACCTGTACTGCATGGACCTGGGCGATCACCACGTCGTCGGCTCTTCGCCGGAGATCCTGGTCCGCGTCGAGGATGGCGAGGTGACCGTGCGTCCGATTGCCGGCACGCGCAAGCGCGGCGCGACGCCGGAGGACGACCGTGCGCTCGAAGCCGAGCTGCTCGCCGATCCCAAGGAAGTCGCCGAGCATCTGATGCTGATCGACCTCGGACGCAACGACGTCGGCCGCGTCTCCGAGATCGGCAGCGTGCGCCTGACCGAGAAGATGGTGATCGAGCGCTACAGCCACGTGATGCACATCGTCTCCAACGTCACCGGCCGCCTGAAACCGGGCCTCGATGCGCTTGATGCGCTCGCCGCCACGTTTCCGGCAGGCACGCTGTCCGGTGCGCCCAAGGTGCGCGCGATGGAGATCATCGACGAGCTGGAGCCGGTCAAGCGCGGCATCTACGGCGGCGCGGTCGGCTATCTCGGCTGGGACGGCAACATGGACACCGCGATCGCGATCCGCACCGCAGTGATCAAGGACGGACAGCTGCACGTGCAGGCCGGCTGCGGCGTCGTCGCCGACTCGGTGCCGCAGCTCGAATGGGACGAAACGATGAACAAGGCCGCGGCGATGCTGCGCGCGGCTGCGCAGGCGCAGGCCCGGTCCGCCGTGGGCGGGGAGGGCTGAGCCATGCTGCTGATGATCGACAACTATGACTCTTTCACCTACAACCTCGTGCAGTACTTCGGCGAGCTGGGCGCCGACGTGCGCGTGTTCCGCAACGACGAGATCCGCGTCGACGAGGTCGCGGCGCTGAATCCGCGGCACATTGTTCTGTCGCCGGGACCGTGCACGCCCAACGAGGCCGGGATCTGCCTGGAGCTGATCGATCGCCTCAAGGGGCGTTTCCCGATCCTGGGCGTCTGCCTTGGGCATCAGTCGATCGGCCAGGCCTTCGGCGGCACGGTGAAGCGTGCGCGCGAGGTGATGCACGGCAAGGTCAGCCAGGTTCATCACAATAGTCACGGCGTGTTCCGCGGCCTGCCGTCGCCGTACACCGCGACGCGCTATCACTCGCTGATCGTCGACAAGGCCGGGCTGCCGGCCAGCTTCGAGATCACCGCATGGACGCAGCTGGCGGATGGATCGGTCGACGAGATCATGGGGCTGAAGCATCGCGAGCTGCCGATCGAGGGCGTGCAGTTCCATCCGGAATCGATCCTGACCGAGCACGGCCACGCGCTGCTGAAGAACTTCCTGGAGGCGTACTGATGTCGATCACACCGCACGAGGCGTTGCAGCGCACGATCGAGCATCGCGAGATCTTCCACGACGAAATGATCGGGCTGATGCGCCAGATCATGCGCGGCGAGGTTTCGCCGGTGATGATGGCGGCGATCCTGACCGGGCTGCGCGTCAAGAAGGAGACTGTCGGCGAGATCGCCGCCGCGGCGCAGGTCATGCGCGAGTTTTCGCGCAAGGTCGAGGTCCCCGACCACGCTCATTTCATCGACATCGTCGGCACCGGCGGCGATGGCGCGCACAGCTTCAACATCTCGACGGCGTCGATGTTCGTCGCGGCCGCGGCCGGCGCGCGCATCGCCAAGCACGGCAATCGCAGCGTGTCGTCGAAGTCAGGCAGCGCCGATGTGCTCGAAGCGCTCGGCGCGGTCATCGATCTGCAGCCCGAGCAGGTCGCGGCGTGCATCGAGACCTGCGGCATCGGCTTCATGTTCGCGCCGAATCACCACCCGGCGATGAAGGCGGTCGCACCCGTGCGCAAGGAGATGGGTGTGCGCACGATTTTCAACATCCTCGGTCCGCTGACCAACCCGGCGAACGCGCCGAACATCCTGATGGGTGTGTTCCACCCGGATCTCGTCGGCATCCAGATCCGCGTGCTGCAGCGACTGGGCGTGAAGAGCGCGATGGTGGTCTGGGGCAAGGACGGCATGGACGAAATCACGCTCGGCGGCGCGACGATGGTCGGCGAGCTGCGCGACGGCGCGCTGCGGGAGTACGAGATCCATCCCGAAGACCTGGGCCTGCGCATGGCCGGCTCGCAGAACCTGCGCGTCGCCGATGCGCAGGAATCTAAACTGCGCGTGCTCGAAGCGCTCGATAATCGCGACGGCGTCGCGCGCGAAATCGTCGCACTCAACGCCGGAGCGGCGCTGTATGTCGCCGGCGTCGCGACGACGATCGAAGACGGCATAGTCAAGGCGCGCGCAGCGCTCGCGAGCGGCAAGGCGCGCGCCCAGCTCGACGCGTTCGTCGCGACGACGCAGCGGATCAAGCAGAGCGGCTGATGGCAGACATCCTCGACACCATCCTGGCGAAGAAGAAGGAAGAAATCGCGCTGCTGAACAGGCGCTACTCGCGCGGCGCGCTCGAAGACCTGGCGCACGCCACCGATGCGCCGCGCGGCTTCATCGACGCGCTGCGGGCGAAGGTCGCGGCCGGTCAGGCCGGCGTCATTGCCGAGATCAAGCGCGCGTCGCCGAGCAAGGGTCTGATCCGTGCCGATTTTGATCCGGCCTGGTTGGCGCGCGAGTACGCACAGGGTGGGGCGGCCTGCCTGTCGGTGCTGACCGACGAGCCGTTCTTCCAGGGCCACAACGCGTTTCTGGTACAGGCGCGCGCGGCATGCCGGCTGCCGGTGATCCGCAAGGATTTTCTGATCGACGAAATGCAGATCGTCGAGGCGCGTGCAATCGGCGCCGACTGCGTGCTGCTGATCGCCGCGGCGCTGGCACCGGTGCGACTCAAGGCGCTGTACGACTGCGCGCGCGCTTGGCGGCTCGACGTGCTGGTCGAGATTCACGACGGCGCCGAGCTGGATCAAGTGCTGGGCGCGGGCCTGGGCGAGGGCTGGCTGCTCGGCATCAACAACCGCAACCTGCGGACTTTCGAAACCCGGCTGGAAACGACGCTGGACCTGTTGCCGCGCCTGCCGGCCGGACTCGATGTCGTCACCGAGAGCGGCATCGCGGCCACCGCGGACGTCGCGCGCATGCGCGCCGCCGGCGTGCACCGGTTCCTGATCGGCGAATCGCTGATGCGGCAGGAGCGACCGGGAGTGGCGCTGGCTCGCCTGATCGGCTCTACGGTGCCTTGACGCCCAGCAGCAGGATGCTGCGGCCCTGCGACAGCACCATGCCGTCCTCTTCGAGCTTCTTGAGCACGCGGCCGGCCATTTCGCGCGAGCAGCCGACCAGGCGCGCCAGCTCCTGCCGCGAGGTGCGGATCATGACGCCGCGCGGATGGGCCTGCGCGCCGGGCTTGCGCACCAGGTCGAGCAGGATGTGGGCCATGCGACCGGCGACGTCCAGGAAGGTCAGGTCGCCGAGGCGTTTGGTCGTGTCGCGCAGGCGCGCGGCGAGCTGCCCGGCCAGCTCGAACATGATGTCGGGGTATTGCAGCGCGAAGCTGCGGAAGCTCTGGTAGCCGACCTCGGCGAGCAGCGTCGGCGTGCGCGTGCGGACGATCGCGGTGCGCAGTTGCTGGTCGGGGAACAGGCACATCTCGCCGAAGAATTCACCGGGGCCGAGATACGCCAGCACGATTTCGCGGCCGTCCTCGTCCTCCAGCAGGATGCTGACCGAGCCTTCCAGGATCAGGTATAGCGACTGCGGCTCGTCGCCAGCGTGGATGAGGGTATGTTTGGGCGGGAAACTGCGCTTGTGCGCCATGTCGACGAAGGCCTGCACCACGGGTTTCATCTGCATTGCATCCTCGGCCGCATTGGATCGGTTGTTGTTTTGCCCGAAAATAGCCCAAAAGTAACATATCCAGGCTGAGCTGCCCGGTTGGAGAAAAGTCCTTGAAAGCACGTGTCAAATGGTCGGAAAACGCCAGCTTCGTCGCCGAGAGCGGCAGCGGCCATGCGCTGATCGTCGACGGTCCGCCGGAGATCGGCGGTCGCAATCTCGGCCCGCGGCCGATGGAGCTGGTATTGATGGGCGTCGGCGCCTGTTCGGCGGTCGACGTGATGCTGATCCTGAAAAAATCCCGTCAGCAGGTCACCGACTGCTGGGTCGATCTCGACGCGCAGCGCGCCGATACCGATCCCAAGGTGTTCACGGCGATCCACATGCACTTCGTCGTCGTCGGCCGCGAGCTCGCCGAAAATCACGTCAAGCGGGCGGTGGAGCTGTCGGCGGAAAAGTACTGCTCGGCGTCGATCATGCTCGGTCGCGGTGGCGTGGCGATCACGCATGACTACGAACTGCGCACGCCGGCGTAATGGAATCGTCGCGCAATTGCCGCATAATTCGCGTTTTAGAGGGCTGCGCCGGCCGGCGCGTCTGATTGTCATCACCGGAGTACTGAATTGGCCAAGGCCAAGCCCAAGCCGACCAATAACCCCAGATTGAAGCTGCTCGGCTTCAATAACCTGACCAAGTCGCTGTCGTTCAACATCTACGACATCTGCTATGCGCGCACCAAGCAGCATCAGCAGGAATACATCGAGTACATCGACGAGGCCTACAACGCGGAGCGGCTCACCGCGAGCCTGACCGAAGTCGCGCGCATCATCGGCGCCAACATCCTCAACGTCGCGCGCCAGGATTACGACCCGCAGGGCGCGTCGGTGACCATGCTGATTTCCGAAGGTCATCACGACGGCCTGCCGACGCCGAAGAAGAAGGGCGAGAAGGATTCGGTGGTCGCACACCTCGACAAGTCGCACATCACCGTGCACACCTATCCGGAGACTCATCCGGACGCGGGCATTTCGACGTTCCGGGCCGACATCGACGTGTCGACCTGCGGCAAGATCTCGCCGCTGCGCGCCCTGAACTATCTGATCAAGTCCTTCGACTCCGACATCGTCGTGATGGACTACCGCGTGCGCGGCTTCACCCGCAACGTGCGCGGCATGAAGCACTTCATCGATCACTCGGTCGAGTCGATCCAGGACTTCCTGTCCGCGGACGTCAAGGACCGGTACCAGATGATCGACGTCAACGTCTACCAGGAGTTCATCTTCCACACGAAGATGCGCCTCAAGGAGCTGGACCTCGACACCTATCTGTTCGGCGAAGGCGCGTCCGAGCTGCCGCCGCGCGAGGCCAAGAAGATCCGCGACAGCGTCAACCGCGAGATCATGGAAATCTTCTACGGCAAGAACATCGTGCGCTGAATAGCGACAGCGGGTACAGCGAGGGCGGCCATGAGCCGCCCTCGTCGTTTGCGGCTAAGCTTGTGCCGTTATCTCCCGCTGCATCCGTTGTGCACGACCATCACCACCCCCATTCCCACACGCACGCTCACCCGGAGCACGACGGCGTCGCGCGCTTGCGTCTGGCCTTCCTGCTCACCGCCGGATTCATGCTCGTCGAAGTCGTCGGCGGCCTGTGGTCCGGCTCGCTGGCGCTGCTCGCGGACGCCGGGCACATGCTCACCGATGCGATGGCGCTGGCGCTGGCGCTGTGGGCGCAGGTGCAGAGCCGCCGTCCGCCGGACCCGCTGCGCTCCTACGGCTATCACCGCATGCCGGTGCTGGTTGCCTTCGTCAATGGGCTGGCGCTGCTGCTGATCGTCGGCTGGATCGGCTTCGAGGCCGTGCAACGCCTGCTGGCACCGCCGCAGATCGTCGCCGGCACGATGCTTGCTGTGGCGATCGCCGGCCTGATCGTGAACCTGCTGGCCTTCGCCGTGCTGCGCAGCGGTCGCGATCACGACATGAACGTGCGTGGCGCCTTCCTGCATGTGCTCGGCGACCTGCTCGGTTCAGTGGCCGCGATCGTCGCGTCCGTCGTGATCCTGATCTCGGGCTGGACGCTGATCGATCCGCTGCTGTCGTTGCTCGTAGCCCTGCTGATATTGCGGAGTGCGGCGCAGCTGGTGCGCGAATCGGCGCATGTCCTGCTGGAAGGCACGCCGCAGGGCTTCGATGTGGCGTCGTTCGCGCATTCCCTGCCGGCGGCGGTTGCCGGTGTACGCAGCGTGCACCATGTCCATCACTGGATGCTGACGCCGGAGCGCTCGGTGATGACCCTGCACGCGGTGCTGGCCGAGGGCGCCGAGGACGACCGCGTCGTGCGCGAGATCAAGAGCTGGGTGCATGCGCACCATCGGGTGCGCCATGTCACCGTGCAGACCGAGCGTGCGTCCTGCCCGGACGAACAGCACGGGCATCCGTAGCAACCATGTTTCGTCAAGCGCGTTTTGCGGCCAAGTGGGGATTCCACTGGCTGTGATCACGAAGCATGGCGTTGAGGATGGTGAGGAGTTTTCGGGCGACGGCGACGAGGGCGACCTTGTG
>JBAZXW010000027.1:0-62602 GCA_041659605.1 Sinimarinibacterium sp.
GCGCGGCAGCAGGCGCACCGCTTCGCTGCTGCGCGAAGCGGTGCGCCTGCTGCCGCGCCCGATCGCCGCCGGCAGCTTTCGCGAGGTCCGCGCACTGGCCGACGAGCTGGGGCAGCGCGACGCGGACTTCGTCGACCTGCGCAACCTGATCCACTCACGCCCGGCGCCCGATCAGGCCATCCGTGTTCGCGAGCACGCGCTCAAGCACGAGGACGACGAGTTGCGCCGGCAGTTCGAGGCGCTCGCCCGCAACATCGAGACCGCTTTCGCGCACGCCGTTCTCGCCGACCAGCTCGAGCGCACGGCCTCCGCGCAGGTTGACGCCGAACTGCAGGCGCTGGCGACGCGCTACCGCGTCGCGCCGGATCCCGCGCAACAGCTGCAACTCCTGGCAAGCATCCTCGTGCGCATCCGCGACGCCATGCCCGGCTACTCCGCCGCGCGCCGCGTGCGCGCGATGGAGCTGTCGCTCGCCGCCGAGGAAGCGGCGTTTGCCGTCACGCGACAGCCGGCAGGTCCGGGCGAGGACAGCCGGCGCGCACGGCTGCGCGCGTTGCTGCCGATGGTCGACATCCTCTACGGCAGCGGTCTGCTCACGCGGCGCGAGCGCCTGCAGCTGCAGCAGACGCTTCGATCGCTGATCGACGCGCAGATCCTGGCGGTCGGCAGGTATCGCGACGCGCTCGCGATCCTCGCTCGAGCCCCCGGCTGGGCCGCGCGCCGGCTCAGCTTTCAATTCCAACCGACGGTCCGCAGCTTCGCGCGAGTGGAGCCGCGTGCCCATGCCTTCGTCGCCGACCGCCTGCATGCGAGCCTGATGCTGAGCTACGGCGAGCGCCTGGAGCCGCTGGTGGCCGACGGCGACCGGCTCGCTGGCGTGCAGCACATCCTGTTCGACCAAGCGGCGTCCGGCGGACTGCGCGTGCTCAATCCCGGACTCGCGCGCGGCACGCTGCTGCCGCTGGCCGATGCGCGCCAAGCCGGTGCCGCTGCCGCAATCGTCCTGGCTGCGGAAACCACCGCCGAGTTGACCTCGGTCGCCGGCATCCTCACCGAGTCGGCAGGCAACGCCCTGTCGCACGTGCAGATGCTGGCGCGCAACCTCGGCCTGCCCAATGTCGTGATCGGCGCGCAATACCTGCCGCTGCTGCACGCGCGTATCGGCACGCCGATCGTCCTCGCGGCCAGTCCCGGCGGCACGGTGCGCATCGCCGCGGATGGCCCCGCCTGGGCAGCATGGTTTCCGCAGGCGACGCAAAGGCCTGTGAGTATCGAAGTCGACACGGCGCGGCTGGACCTCGGCCTTCGGCGCCCGGTGGTACTGTCGGATCTGCGCGCAACGGATGCCGGCCGCATCGTCGGCCCGAAGGCGGCGCACCTCGCCGAGCTGGCGAACCGCTATCCCGGCAAGGTGTCGCCGGCGCTGGCGATCCCGTTCGGCGTCTACCGCAGCCTGCTCGACCAGACCTCGCCGGACGGCGTCCAGCCGATGTTCGACTGGCTGCAGCTGCAGCACCGCCTGATCAATGAGATGGACGATCCCGCACAGCGCGGGCGCGCCCTGCGCGAATTTCTGGAGACGACACGCGCGTGGTTTGCGCAGGTCGAGTTTCCCGCCGGCCTCGTCGACCGGCTGCGTGCCGACATGGACGCGCTGTTCGGCGCCGACGGCCGCTACGGCGTCTATGTGCGCTCGGACACCAACCTGGAGGATCTGCCGGCCTTCAGCGGCGCAGGACTCAACCGCACGGTGCCCAATGTCGTCGGCCTCGACGCCGTGCTCGACGCGATCCGCACGGTCTGGGCCTCGCCGTTTTCCGAGCGCGCCTACAGCTGGCGCCAGCTCGCGATGGATCGCCCGGAGCAGGTCTATGTCTCGGTGCTGCTGCACCAGACCGTCGCCAGCGACAAATCCGGCGTGATGGTCACGGTCGATCCCGAAACCGGGGATAGCAGCACGATCTTCGTCAGCGCCAACGAAGGCGCCGGCGGCGCCGTCGACGGCCAGTCTGCGGAAAGCCTGCGCGTGCGCCTGGCCGATGGCCAGGTCGATCTCGTCGCCTCAGCAACGGAGCCGACGCGCCGGACCACGCTCGCGGAAGGCGGCCTGCGCGAAGTGCCGGCCAGCGGCGATGAGCTTCTGCTCACGCAGGCCGAGGTACAGCAGTTGATGGCCATCGCTCGCAGCATCCCCAGCCAGTACCCGCAGCTGCGCGACGATGCCGGCCGTCCGGCGCCGGCGGACGTCGAGTTCGCGTTCGCCGGCGGGCGGCTGTACCTGCTGCAGATCCGCCCCTACCTGCAGAGCGCGCAGGCGCAGCGCAACGCACTGCTGCGCTCGCTCGACGCCGGTCTCGCCGCGGCGCGCGAGGCCGCCGTGGCGTTGGATGAAACGCCATGAACCGGACCATCGTGCGCAGCCTTGCGCGGCCGCTGCTCGGCCTGCTGCTGACTTCGGTGGCGCCCGCGAGCCTTGGCTATCCGCTCGACGGCTACGAGTACAGCGGCATCCGCCGGCTGGAGCACACGCGCACGTTGCAGGCACAACGCGCGGTGCTGCCGCCCGGGGCGACGCTGCCGCTCGGCGCCGTCCTGCCCAGCGGCATCGATGCGACGACGCTGCCGCCGCCCGACCCGGACTGGAGCGCGGAGCTGAAACGCATGCTCGGCGAGGACGCCGACCGCTACGGCGTCGCCGTGCTCGACCTCAGCGATCCCGAGGATCTGCGCTACGCCGCGCACCAGCCGGACTATCGCGCCAACGTCGGCAGCGTCGGCAAGGTCCTGGCGCTGCTCGCCTGGATGCAGAAGCTCGCCGACTGGTACCCGCAGGACCTCGCCGCGCGCGAACGCGTGCTGCGCGAAACGCGCGTGACCGCCGACGCGTACATCGACCACGACGTGCACAAGATGCCGATCCTCCACACGGTCGGCGCCGGGCCGGCGACCTGGCGCACGCTGCGCCACGGCGACGAGGGCTCGCTGTGGGAATACATGGACTGGATGATCTCGGCCAGTTCCAACGCCGCCGGCAGCATGGTGATGCAGCAACTCGCCGCGGCGGAGCGCTTCGGCCCCGGCTTCGCTGCGGGCGCGGAACCAGCCGCGTCCCGCCTCGCGGCGCTGTCGGCGACGGAGCGCGGCCGCGCGATGCTCGATGCGATGCTGCGACCGCTGGCCGCAGCCGGCCTCGATCCTGAACACATCCGCCAGGGCAGCCTGTTCACGCACCGCGGCAAGCAGCTGATGCCGGGGCAGTCGAGCTACGCGACGCCGCGCGACCTGCTGCAGCTGATCGCGCTGATCGAGTCCAACCGTTTCGTCGATGCCTGGAGCAGTCGCGAAGCCAAGCGCCTGCTGTACACCACGCAGAAGCGCATCCGCTATGCCTCGCACCCGGTACTCAAACCGGCGGCGGTCTATTTCAAATCGGGCTCGCTCTACATCTGCCAGCCCGAGCCGGATTACGTCTGCGGCAAGTATCGCGGCAACAAGATCAACCAGCTCGCATCGCTGGCGCTGATCGAGTACCCGGCACAGGCGCCGACGCTGCGGTATGCAGTGGCGGTGATGTCGAACGTGCTGCGCAAGAATTCCGCAGTCGCGCACCAGACACTGGCACTGCGCATTCACCGCATGATCGAGGCCCGTCACGCCGAACGCCTGAAGGAAATACGTGACGCGGCGGCCGCGCTGCCGCCGGCCACGGTCGAAGACGCCGAGGGACGTCACGCCGATGAGGATTGACCCCGAAGCACGCTGGGCGCGCGCGCTGGCGCTGTTCGCGGACTTCCTGCTGGTGATTCTGGCCTACTACCAGATCAAGCCGGCGAGTCGCTCGCTGTACCTGGAACACTTCACCGCCGCGCAGCTGCCCTACGTCTGGGTGCTGTCGGCGCTGGTGCTCGGTGCGTTGATGCCCGCCTACGGCAGGCTGGTCAGCCGCGTGTCACGCCCACACCTGGTCGTCGGCACCTGCCTGAGCTTCGCGCTGATCCTGGTCGGCTTTCGCCTGTGGATCGGCGGACCTGTCGCAGCGGTCTGCTTCTATGTATTCGTCGACATCCTGTCGGTCGCTCTGGTCGAGCAGTTCTGGAGTCTGACCAATGCCGCGTTCCCGACCCGCCAGGGCAGCCGCTGGTTCGGCGCGATCGGCGCCGGTGGCCTCGTCGGCGGCATGAGCGGCGGCTGGCTCGCGCAGGCGCTGCTGACGCACGCGGGGCTTCGGACCGTGGATCTGCTGCTGGTCGCCGCCGCGCTGATCGTGCTAGTCGCGGCGTTCTCGGGCGTGCTCGTGCGCAGCGGCGTGCTCGCCGAGCAGCCGGGCGCTGCCGCGTTGCCGGGCTTGCCGGCGCGGCCGGCGCTGCGCGACTGGCTCGGCAACCGCTATCTGGTGACGATCACCGCAGTGCTGCTGCTGGCGCAGGTGGCCGAGCCGATCGTCGAATACCAGTTCATGCACTTCGTGCAGATCGAATTTCCGGAACGCGAAGCACGGACCGCGTATCTGTCCGGCTTCCTGTCGCTGCTCAATGCCGTGGCGCTCGGCATCAACCTGATCGTCACGCCGCTGGTACTGCGCGGCCTGAGCGCGATCGGCGGCATGCTCGCGCAGCCGCTGACCTTGGGATTGTTCTCGTTCCTGCATCTGCTGCAGCCGGGACTGAGTTCCGGTGCGGCGATGAAGATCTCCGATCGCGGCCTGTCGTACTCGCTGAACCGGGCGTCCAAGGAACTGCTCTACGTGCCGATCGCGCCGGAGCTGATCTTCAAGCTCAAGGCCTGGATCGACATGTTCGGCTACCGTGCATTCAAGGTTCTGGGGGCGACGGCGATCCTGCTGCTAACGGAATGGACGCACTGGCTCATGGAGCCGGCGGCGTATTGCTATTTCACGATTCCCGCTGCGCTGGTCTGGGCGCTGCTGGTGCTGAGCCTGGCCAGACCTTACCGCGCGCTCATTGCACAGGAAGCGCTGAATCGGGCGCGATGAGTGCGTCCGCCGCGAGCGCCAGCTGCTCCAGCCAGTGCCCGCCCTGTTCCGCGTGCGAGAGTCCGACGATGATGTAGCGTTTGCCGTCGTGCTCGACCAGCGCGCTGTCGCAGTGGTAGTCGCGCCAGGTGCCGGACTTGCGATACAGCGCCGCCTGCGGATAGCTGGCCTTGATCGCCTTGACGAATTTGTGCGCGATCGCCGGCTTGCCCATGATCTCCTTCATCGCGCGCGAGGCCGCGGGCGACACCAGGCGGCCGGTTTCGAGCAAATAATAGAAGCGCGAGACCTGGTAGGCGGAAGCGCCGTGCGAGAGGTTGAACAGCGGATCGCGCCGGTACGCTTCGCCCGGCCCGTAAGGCTTGCCGACCCACAAACCGCCGCCGTGCGCGCGGTCGTACAGGGCATAGCGCTCAGAGCTGAGCAGGTTCGCGAGATATTCCGGCCCGACCTGCGCCAGCACGCGCGATGCAGCGACATTGGACGAGCGCCGGATCATGTCTTCCAGATCGCGCCGCAGTTCCGGCGTCAGCTCCAGCGTGCCGTCCTCTATGCGCGCGAACGCACCGAACAGGATCGCGATCTTCGGTAGACTCGCCCCGTAGACCATATCGCCGTCGTTGAGCCCGGCAAAACGTGGCGCTGCGGGATCGGCCAGATCGACCAGGGCCACCGAGAGCTGCCCGCGCGCAACCGCGTGACTCAGGCCCAGGCGATTGACTGCGGAAGTCAGCGCGGCCTGCAGGCGTACGTCTCGCGCACCTTCCAGATCCGACCGTTCCACCATTGCGCCCGCAGCCAACGGCAGGCACACGAACAACGCTGCGCTCAAGCGCCCAAGCAGGCTCATTCCACAAACCCTCAATCAGTCCCAACCTGCGGCTGCGGGCGCCTCCCTTCGGTATACGCGGCAAGGGGCTTGAATGCCCACATGGCCGCGCCGTAGATGTTTTATCCCGTAGCGGTGCGTACTGTGCGTGCGCGACGCCTGCCGGTCAAGGCCCGCCTCGCCGACAAGCTCTTTTCCGATCAAAGGCTTGGACGAATGGGTCAATTCTACTGATGAGCGGCGAATGGCCGCGAAACGCGAGTGTGAAAAGTTCCTGCGCTCTTCCGCCTGCCGTCGGACGGGGCCAACCGCTGTTCGGCCCTGGCTCCGTCACGCCGCCTTGATCTCGCGCGTCGCGACTTCCTTGTCGTTGTCGTCGACCGTCACCAGGCGCACGGTGAAACCCCACAGCCGGGCGAGATGCTTGAGCACCTGGTCGGCGGCATCGTCGAGGGGGCGGCCGCGGTGGCGGCGGTGGCGCAGCGTCAGCGCGCGGTCGCCACGGCGCGCGTAGTGCACGATCTGCACGTCCGGGATCTGGTTGTCGCGGTTGTACTGCGCCGCCATCATCCGCCGCAGGCGCCGGTAGCCGTCGTCGTTGTGGATCGCATCGATCACCAGCTCGTTCTCGTCCTCGTGATCCGCAACGGCAAAAAGCCGGAACTCGCGGATCAGGCGCGGGCTCAGGTACTGGCCGATGAATGATTCGTCCTTGTAGTTGCGCATCGCGAAGTCCAGCACCTTGCGCCAGTCGCCGCCGGCGATGTCCGGGAACCAGCGCTTGTCCTCGGCGGTGGGCTTCTCGCAGACGCGCCGCAGGTCGGTGAACATCGCAAAACCCAGCGCATAGGGATTGAGCCCGCCATAGCCACGCTGGTCGTAGCCGCGCTGGGTGATGACGTTGGTGTGCGAAGTCAGCACTTCGAGCATGAAGCCGGCCTCGACGAGGCCCTTGTCGAACAGCCGGTTGAGAATCGTGTAGTGCCAGAACGTGGCCCAGCCCTCGTTCATGACCTTAGTCTGGCCCTGCGGATAGAAGTACTGCGCCATCTTGCGCACGATGCGCACGATCTCGCTCTGCCAGGGTTCCAGGCGCGGCGAATTCTTCTCGATGAAGTACAGCAGGTTCTCCTGCGGCTCGGCCGGAAACGGCCGCTCGGCGCGATGGCCCTTGCGGTCGTGGTTACGCGACTTCTTCGGCACCGTGCGCCAGATCTCGTCGAACTGCTTCCAGGCGTGCTTCTCGCGCTCGCTCTGCCGCTGCAGTTCCTCCTCGACCGACAGCGGCGCCGGATGGTGATAGCGGTCGACGCCATGACTCATCAGCGCGTGGCAGGAATCGAGCACGTCCTCGACCGCCTCCGAACCGAAGCGCTCCTCGCACAGCGTCACGTACTTCTTCGCGAACACCATGTAGTCGATGATCGCCGCGGCGTCGGTCCACTGCCGGAACAGGTAGTTGCCCTTGAAGAAAGAGTTGTGGCCGTAGCAGGCATGCGCGAGCACCAGCGCCTGCATCGGCATCGTGTTCTCCTCCATCAGGTAGGCGATGCAGGGATTCGAGTTGATGACGATCTCGTAGGCGAGCCCCTGATGCCCCTTGCGGTACAGGTGCTCGTTGCGGATGAATTCCTTGCCGAAGCTCCAGTGCGGATAGCCGATCGGCATGCCGAGCGAGGCGTAGGCATCGAGCATCTGCTCGGACGCGATGACCTCGATCTGGTTCGGATAGCAGTCGAGCCCGAACTCGCCGACCGCGATCTCCTTGATCGCGCGGTCGTAGATATCGATCAACTCGAAGTTCCACTCCGAACCGGTCGACAGCGGCCGCACCGCCAGCGCGCCGGCGCTGGCCACAGCCTTGGCGTCGGCCCCGGGGGACTCCGCCTTCGGACTGTCCAAATTCGCTTCCTGCGAATTTGTCATGCCGTCTCCTTGTGGAACAGCTCGCGCAGCACCGGGTAGATCTCATTGCGCGCGACGACACTCTTCATCGCGAAACGCGGATCCTCGATGCGCGCATAGGCGTGTGCGAGCGGCCCGGCGTGATCCGCCTCGTCCGGCACCTCGACGTAGGCGAAATAACGCAGCGAAGGCAGCAGGCGATCGTTCAGGAACGCGCGGCTTTTCTCCGGATCGGCGCCGAAGGCATCGCCGTCCGAGACCTGAGCGCCGTAGATGTTCCAGGTCGTCGCGTCGTAGCGCGCCTCGACGATCTCCTCCATCAGCTTGAGCGCCGACAGCACGACGGTGCCGCCGCTCTGCGTGCCGTAGAAGAACGTCTGCTCGTCGACTTCCTGGGCATTGTCGGTGTGGCGGATGAAGACCAGCTCGACGCGCTCGTACTTGCGGCTGAGAAACAGGTACAGCAGCGTGAAGAAGCGCTTGGCGAGGTCCTTCTTCTCCTCGGTCATCGACGCCGACACGTCCATCAGGCAGAACATTGCCGCGCGCGCGACCGGCAGCGGCTCGCGCACGCGATGGCGGAACCGCAGATCGAACTCGTCGAGAAACGGCACGCGCGCGAGCTGCGCGCGCAGTTCCTCGGCGCGCTGCTCCAGCTCAGCGGTCGGATTGCGCGCCAGCGCCTCCTCGACCTCGCGCAGCTCGTGCCGCACGTCGCCGGTCACCGCGATGCGGCGCGCGGTGGCGTTGCGCAGCGAGCGCAGGATCGACAGGTTTGCCGGAACACCGCTCGGGGTGTAGCCGGCGCGGCGCCACTTGTACTCGCGTACGTCGCCGAGCACGTTGCGCGCGAGCCGCGGCAGCTCCAGGTCGTCGAAGAACAGGTTCATGAATTCTTCGCGCGACAGGCTGAAGACGAAATCGTCCTCGGCCTCGCCTTCGCCGTGCCCACCGGCGCCGCCGCCACCCGACTGCGGCCGCGGCAGACGATCGCCAGGGGAAAAACTGTGGTTGCCGGCATGCACGACCTCGCGGTCGCCGCCCTGGCCGTGGCGGAAGCTGGGCTCGGAGATGTCCTTGACCGGGATATTGACCTTGCCGCCCTGCTCCATGTCGGTTATGGAGCGCTTCGACACCATCTCGTCGACGGAATGCTGGATCTGTTCCTTGTAGCGGCGCAGGAAACGCTGACGGTTGACCGCGTTCTTGTTGCGGTCGTTGAGCCGCCTATCGATGATGATCGACATGGCCGCCGGGGCCGACGGCTACTGCGACTTGCGCACGCGCAGGTACCACTCCGACAGCAGGCGCACCTGCTTCTCGGTGTAGCCCTTCGAAACCATGCGGCCGACAAAATTCTCGTGCTTCTTCTGGTCCTCCGCGGAGGCCTTGGCGTTGAACGAAATGACCGGCAGCAGCTCCTCGGTCGACGAGAACATCTTCTTCTCGATGACCTCGCGCAGCTTTTCGTAGCTGGTCCACTCCGGCTTCTTGCCGCCGGACTGCGCGCGGGCGCGCAGCACGAAGTTCACGATCTCGTTGCGGAAGTCCTTCGGATTGGCGATGCCGGCCGGTTTTTCGATCTTCTCCAGCTCGGTGTTGAGCGCGGAGCGATCGAAGGATTCGCCGGTCTCCTGGTCGCGGTAATCCTCGTCCTGGATCCAGTAGTCGGCGAAAGTGACGTAGCGATCGAAGATGTTCTGCCCGTACTCGCCATAGGATTCCAGGTACGCAGTCTGGATTTCCTTGCCGATGAACTCGGCATAGCGTGGCGCCAGCCAGGCCTTGATGAATTCGAGATAGCGACGCTGCTGCTCTTCGGGCAGATGCTCACGCAGGATGCGCTGCTCCAGCACGTACATCATGTGCACCGGATTGGCGGCGACCTCGGTCTGGTCGTAATTGAACACCGCCGACAGCACCTTGTAGGCGAAGCGCGTCGACATGCCGTCCATGCCCTCGTCGACGCCGGCGTAATCGCGGTACTCCTGCAGCGACTTCGCCGCGGGATCGGTGTCCTTGAGCGTTTCGCCGTCGTAGACGCGCATCTTCGAATAGATGCTCGAATTCTCCGGTTCCTTCAGGCGCGTCAACACCGACCATTGCGCCATCATGTCCAGCGTGCCCGGTGCGCAGGGCGCATTGGCCAGCGAACTGTTGCGCAGAAGCTTGTCGTAGATGTGCACCTCTTCGCTGACCTGCAGGCAGTACGGCACCTTGACGATGTAGACGCGGTCCAGGAACGCCTCGTTGTGCTTGTTGTTGCGGAACGACTGCCACTCGCTCTCGTTGGAATGCGCGAGGATGACGCCGTTGAACGGAATCGCCGAGAAGCCTTCGGTGCCCTTGAAGTTGCCTTCCTGCGTCGCCGTCAACAGCGGATGCAGCATCTTGATCGGCGCCTTGAACATCTCGACGAATTCGAGCATGCCCTGGTTGGCCAGGCACAGCCCGCCGGAGTACGAATAGGCATCCGGATCGTCCTGCGAGTAGGTCTCAAGCTTGCGGATGTCGACCTTGCCGACCAGCGAGGAGATGTCCTGGTTGTTCTCGTCGCCCGGCTCGGTCTTGGTGATCGCGATCTGCTTGAGCACCGAGGGCTGCACGCGCACGACGCTGAACTTGCTGATGTCGCCATCGAACTCGGTCAGGCGCTTGATCGCCCACGGCGATGCGATGCCGCTCAGGTAGCGCCGCGGAATGCCGTATTCCTTTTCCAGCATCGGCCCGTCGCGGTCCGGCGAGAACAGGCCCAGCGGCGATTCGTTGATCGGCGAGCCGCGGAGCGCGTAGATCGGGTGCGCCTCCATCAGGCTCTTGAGACGCTCGGCGATCGACGACTTGCCGCCGCCTACCGGCCCCAGCAGATAAAGGATCTGCTTGCGCTCTTCGAGTCCCTGCCCGGCGTGCTTGAAGTACGCGACGATCTGCGCGATCACGTCTTCGAGGCCGTAGAACTCGCGGAACGCCGGATAGCGCCGGATCACGCGATTGGAAAAGATGCGCGACAGGCGCGCGTCGTTGCGGGTATCGACGACCTCCGGCTCGCCGATCGCCGCAAGCATGCGCTCGGACGGCGTGGCGTAGGCCATCGGGTCGCGCTGGCACAGCTGGAGATAGTCGGTCAACGACATCTCCTCCTCGCGCGCTTTCAGGTAGTGACTGCGAAAGCTCTCCACAATGCTCATCAGCGACCTCCGTTCGAAGGCGAATCCGATCTCGCGCGTGCTCCGTTCAGAGTACGCCGCATCCGTAATCTCTGCACGCCTTCCGCGCCTGCGGCAGACATGCGGTTTCCGTGCCAACGCCCTTCAGCATCCCGCTGCGCGAACGATCGGGCTCGTCCGCGATAGAAGACATGCAATTCCCGGGCGGGTTCTGGCCCCGTCCACTGCAAGGCGTTCGCCACCTGACCAACGGCATTGGCTGCGGATATGCTTGCCGCATGAAGATCGCCACCTGGAATGTGAACTCGCTGCGCGTGCGCCTGCCGCATCTGCTCGACTGGCTCGTTCAGCAGCCGGTCGACGTGATCGGCTTGCAGGAGACCAAGCTCGTCGATGACGCCTTTCCGTTCGATGAACTGAAAGCCGCGGGCTTCGACGCAGTGCACAACGGGCAGAAGACCTACAACGGCGTCGCCCTGCTGTCGCGGCAACCGATGGAAGACGTGTCGCGCGATCTGCCTGGCTTCGACTGCGAGCAGAAGCGCGTCATCGCCGCGACCATCGGCGGCGTGCGCGTCGTCAACGTGTACGTCGTCAACGGCCAGGCGCTCGGCAGCGACAAGTACGCGCACAAACTCAGATTTCTGGCGGCATTGCGCGATTATCTCGCCGCGGAACTGGCGCGCTATCCGCAGCTGGCGGTGATCGGCGACTTCAATATCGCACCGGCGGCGGAGGACACGCACGATCCGCAGATCTGGGAAGGCCAGATCCTGTGCTCGGAGCCGGAGCGCGAAGGCCTGCGCGCCCTGCTGGCGCTGGGCCTGCGCGACAGCTTTCGCATGTTCGACCAGGCGCCGGCAAGCTTCACCTGGTGGGATTACCGGCAGGCCGCCTTCCGCCGCAACATGGGCCTGCGCATCGATCATATTCTCGTTTCGGCCGGACTGGCCGCGCGCTGCACGGCCTGCGCGGTCGATGTTGCACCGCGCAAGCTGGAACGCCCCTCGGACCACGCGCCGGTCGTCGTCAATATTTCGGCACCGTCAAGTCCCAACTGAGCAGCAGTTCACTGTTCAGCGGGCTCGGAACGGGTCTAACATTGATCCACTTCACACCGCGAAGCGCCGGAGGAGCACGATGACTGAGCGACGGCGCAGCCATTACGACGTCACCGACACGGTGCGCATTTCGAATCCGCACGAGGTTTGTGCTGCGGTCAGTCGTCTGCTGCACGGGCTCTATCCGGATCTGCCGCTGGCGCCGGTGCATCAGGCCTTCGACACCTTCGCGCGTCTGTATGCCGGCACCCTGCCCGGCTACGTCGGCTGCGACACCTGGTATCACGACGCCCAGCACAGCCTCGACTGCGCGCTGGCGATGGCGCGCCTGTTCGACGGCTACGAGCGCAGCGTGCCCGCTGCCGAACGCCTGGGCCCGCGCCGCGCCGCACTGGGCATCATCATCGCGC
Organism: Sinimarinibacterium sp.; assembly: GCA_041659605.1. Lineage (GTDB taxonomy): Bacteria > Pseudomonadota > Gammaproteobacteria > Nevskiales > Nevskiaceae > Solimonas. Next base: position 12,366 of record JBAZXW010000027.1, read on the forward strand.
TGTTCCATGACGCCGGTTATATCCGCCACTTCGACGACGAAGCCCGCAACGGCGCCGAATACACGCTGAGCCACGTGCGCCGCAGCGGCGACTTCCTCGCCGATTTCCTGCCGACAGTCGGCTTCGGCGCCGAAGCGCGGATGGCGTCGCGCCTCGTGCACTTCACCGGCTATGAGATCGCGCTCGACAAGATCCGCGTCTCGCCGCACAAGGACCGGCTGCTCGGCTTCATGCTCGGTAGCGCCGACATCCTCGCGCAGACCGCCGATCGCTGCTATCTGGAGAAATGCCGCGACTTCCTGTTCCGCGAGTTCTCGCTGTGCGGGCTGGCCGGCGACGGCCACAGTGCGATCTACCGTTCGGCCAAGGAGCTGCTGGAGAAGACAACCGATTTCAATCGCAAGCTGTGGGATGAGCGCCTCGACGGCTACTTCCAGGGCATCCACCGCTATCTGGATGCTCACTTCGGCGGGCCCAATCCCTACGTGCGCACGGTCCGCCAGCATCTGAGCCGCATCGAGCGGCTGACGCGGCAGCATCGCCTGGGCGAACTCCGGCACAGACCGGTCGCCATCAATGCCGAGCGCCTGCGCAAGATCGTCCGCAGCTCCAAGCCGAGGCGCTACGCCGCCGCCGGCCAGCGCCCCGCCGCGGTCGGGCGGGGACCGTAGAACTATTCGAACTCGATCGGCACGACCAGGTTCATTGCGATCTGCCGCGGCGGCGGCGGCACCGGCGCCGAGCGGCGCAGCAGATCGAGCGCTTCCGCGTCGAGCAACGGGTCGCCGGAGCTGCGCTGCAGTCCGATCGCCGAAACCCGGCCCTCGCCATCGACCCGGAAACGCACGATCACCGTCCGCGCCCCGGCCGTCTGCGCCTGGATCGGCCGCCGATAGCGCTGCAGGTGGGCGCGCAGGCTCGCGTAATAGCCGCCGCGGCCACCGCCGCCGGCTTCGCGCATGATCGATTCGACCGCAGGTGCCGGCTCCGATCGCTGCTCCGACTCGGCAGGCGGTTGCACCCGCGGCGCAGGCGCGGAGAAATGCAGTTCATAGATCGAAACGGCATCGCGGCCGGCGCCGCGCGCGGAGCCGGCCGCGTTCTGCGCGCCGTCGCGCCAGGCGGCCGAACCGGTGCCAAACAGCGGCAGATGCAGCAACAGCGCCAGCGCGAAGGCCGATGGCCAGCGCCACGTGTCGATGCGCATCATCGGTCGCCCGCCACCATCAGCAGCACGCGCTCGGCGCCGGCGCTGCGAAGGCGGCCGATCACCGTCAACACCCGCACTGCCGGCGCCGCGCCATCCGCCTGCAGGCGGACCCCGTTGGCCTGCGTCCGCTGCAGCCACGCGCCGAGGTCCGCGTCCTGCAGCGGGCGTGCACCATCGGCGACGCGGCCATCGGCGCCCAGGCGCAACAGCGGCAGCTCGCTGCGGTCCGTGGTCGCGGATGCGCTGCGCGGCAGCTCGCCGCTGCGCGCCGGCCCGGGGGCGAAACGAACCAGCATCAGGAAGAACGCGAGCAGCAACAGCACGACGTTGAGAATCGGCAGCATGTCGGCCGTCAATGCCGGCCTGTCGCGCCGCCGGAGCTTCATGCCGGTGCCGACACGATCTGTACGCGGATGCCCGCTGCGCCGAGCGCGTCGAATACGCGCAGCAGATCCTGCAGCGCCGCCTCCGGATCGGCGCCGAGTTCGACCGACGTCGCCTTGGCGGCCCGCAGCTGCGCAACCAGCTCGACGAGCGGCCAGTCGCGACCCGACCAGCGCACCTGCGCACCGCGCAGGACCAGGGTCCGCGGCGCCGGCGTGGCAGTTCCGTCGGCCGACTGCGCCAGTTGCAGCTCCAGCAGCTGGGCCGGGGCCGGCCGCGCCGCGAGCATGAAGAAGAACAGCAGGATGAAGACGACGTCGACCAGTGCCGTCAGCGCCAGTGCCGCCCGCCGCCGCGGCGTGCGCTCAAGCCGCATGGCGCCGCTGCAATCGGGGTTGCGTAAACAGCTGGGTCAGGTCCGCCTCCAGCGCGAGGCGCTGGCCGTCGACGATGCGTTCCAGGGCACTGAGCAGCGCAATCACGGGCATCGCGATCGCCAGGCCCGCCGCGGTCGTCAGCAGCGCCTGCCAGATGCCGCTGGCGAGCAGCGCCGGCTGCACGTCGCCGCCGGCCTGCTGCAGCGAACGGAACGAATCGATCATGCCCAGCACGGTGCCGAACAGTCCCAGCAGCGGCGCCAGCTGCGCGATGACTTCAAGCACGCGGAATCCGCTGCGCATGCGCTCCAGCGCCACCGCTGCAGCCTGCTCAGTGCGTTCGCGCGCCTGCGCTTCGGTCGCGGCGCCGTCGCCGAGCGCGGCGATGGCGATCGCCAGCACCGTGGCCAGCGGCGAGCGCTCGCCCGCGAGTTGCGCGACGGCCAGATCGGCACGCTGATGCCGCCACGTCGCCGGCAGGCGCGCGTAGCGCCACTCCCACAGCTCCCAGGACTTGACGATCGCGACCGTCACCGCAGTCAGCGACAGGACGAGCAGCAGCCACATCGGCACCCCGCCCAGCCGCAGCCATTCGAGCAGCATCGCTACGGGCCCGTCGCGTCGGCGGGCGCCGACAGCCGCACGGCGGCGGCGCCGACGCCGCGCGGATCGCTGGCCGCCTGCAGCCGGTCCGCCCGCGGATCCCAGGTCACGACCTGCAGATTGCCCCAGCGCTGTTCCAGCGGCGCGATCGAATGACCCATTCCGCTGAGCGTCTCCAGATTGCCGGCGAATCCCGGCTCGAGCTGCACGACATCGGGCAGGTACTGATGATGCAGCCGCGGCCGCGCGACGATGGCCTCGGCATCGAGGCCGCCGATCCAGCTCAGAATGCCCTGGATCACCATCGTGATGATGCGGCTGCCGCCCGGCGTGCCGATGACCAGCAAACCGCGCGGCCCTTCGACGAAGGTCGGCGTCATCGATGACAGCGGCCGCTTGTTTGGCGCAATCGCGTTGGCCTCGCTGCCGACCAGGCCGTAGGCATTGGCAACGCCGACGGCGCTGGCGAAGTCGTCCATCTCATCGTTGAGCAGCACGCCGGTGCCGGGCGCCATGAAGCCGGAGCCGAAGGGCAGATTGATCGACAGCGTCGCGGCGACGCGGTTGCCCTGCGCGTCGAGCACCGACAGGTGCGTGGTGTCCGTGCCCTCCGGCGTCAACGGCGCCGGCGCCAGGCTGGCGCTCGGCGTCGCCCGGTCGGCAGCAATGGTCGACGCCAGCGTGATCGCGCGGCTGCGCCCGGTCAGTCGCTGCATCGGGATCGGCAGGAAGTCCGGATCGCCCAGATAGGCCGCGCGATCACGGTAAGCGCGGCGCAGCGATTCGATCAGCCGATGTTGCGCCTGCGCGCTGCCGTCGTCGCGCCAGCCCAGCACTTCCAGCTGCTGGAACACTTCGGCCAGCGCGACGCCGCCGGCCGACGGCGGCGGACTGCTGACGATGCGATAGCCGCGAAACCAGGTGATCACCGGCTCGCGCTCGACGACCGCATAGCGGCGCAGATCCGCCGCGCTCCACAGGCCACCGGCGCGCTCGACCGCTTGCAGCAGACGCTCGGCGACCTCACCTTCGTAAAAGCCGGACCGGCCGTCTTTCGCCAGCCGTTCCAGCGTCCATGCCAGGTCCGGCTGCTTCAGCAATGCGCCTTCGGCCAGGGGCACGTCGTCAGGTGTGAACACTTTCTTCGCGGCCCAGGACAGCTGCGCCTGTTGCGCGACGATCGCCCTGGCAAGCTTGGCGTCGATCGCAAAACCGTCGCGCGCGTAGGCGATCGCCGGTTGCAGCAGATCGGCCAGCGATCTCGATCCATAGCGGCGCGCGATGTGCTCCAGCGCCGCCGGCTCGCCGGGAATGGCCGCCGCGAGAACGCCATAACGCGACAGACGATCGTCCGGCTTGGCGTCCGCGCCGACGTACATGTCGCGTGCGGCCCGTGCCGGCGCGGTTTCGCGGCCGTCGACCAGCACCTCGCGGCGATCGGATGCCCGGTGCAGCAGCCAGAAGCCGCCGCCGCCCAGGCCCGATCCGGTCGGCTCGACCACCGCGAGCGCCGCGCTGGCGGCCACCGCGGCGTCGAAGGCATTACCGCCGCCGGCGAGCATCTGCATGCAGGCCTGCGTCGCCAGCGGATGCGCGGTCGCACAGGCGTAGCCGGGCGGCGTCGGTTCGGCCGGTGTTGCGAACGCGACGCCGCGGACCAGGACCAGCGCCGCGCAGGCGAACGTGATGCACCGTAGCCTCATCGCGCAGTCCCGCCGTCGAGGGTCATCAGCTTGCGGTATTTGTCCATTAACTCTTCGGGGGTTTCGGTGTGATCCGGATCGAGCGGAATACAGTTCACCGGACAGACCAGCTGGCATTGCGGCTTTTCGAAGTGGCCGACGCATTCCGTGCACAGCGCCGGATCGATCTCGTAGATCACCTCGCCCTGCGAGATCGCGTGGTTCGGGCACGCCGGTTCGCAGACATCGCAGTTGATGCAGTCGTCGGTGATCTTCAGCGCCATGGCGGCATTGTAGTAGCCGCAACCGTAGCCCGGGCGCAGCCCGGGTCGGATGCCCCGGACTTCGTCCGGGCTACTTGCGTCCGACTCGCGCCTTCAACGCCGACACCACGGCCGACGGCACCAGCTTCTCGATCGGCGCGCCCAGACCGGCGAGCTCGCGGACCAGCGACGACGACAGATGCGCGTACTGCGGCGACGGCGCCAGCATCACGGTGTCGAGAGCGGCGTACAGATCGCGGTTCATCACCGCCATCTGCTTCTCGTAATCGAAATCACCCACTGTGCGCACGCCGCGCACCAGCACGGTGATGCCGTTGTCGCGCGCGAAATCGACGACCAGGCCGGAGAACCCCTTGACCTCGACATTGCGCAGATCCTTGACGACCTCGCGGATCAGCGCGACGCGCTCGTCCAGTTCGAAGCGCGGGTTCTTCGATGGATTGAGGCCGACCGCGACGATCAGGCGCGGAAACATGTGCGCCGCGCGCTCGATGATGTCGAAATGCCCGTAGGTGATCGGGTCGAAGGTGCCGCTGTACGCAGCCTTGATCATGGAATCCCCCAGACGATGCGATCGCGCATGCGATCAGGCGTGTGCGGCCCAAGCCCCCTAATGGCCGCTCGATGCATGGTAAGTCCAAAGGCCGAAGCCGACCTGTCCCGCCTGCTTTTCGCGCAGCAGCTCGAAGGTTTCGGGCAGGGCGAGCGGTTTGCGCAGCGGCCATTCCATGAAGATCCGGTTGCCCGGATGCAACACCTTGGGCAGCTCGGTCAGCGCGCGCCCGAGCAGGTCCGACTCGAACGGCGGATCGAGAAACACAATCTGGTAGCGGTGCCAGGTCTGCTGCAGGAAATAGATCGCGTCCATCGGCACGACGTCGGTGTGCTGCGCCTTGAGCGCGAGCAGGGTCGACTTGATGCTGTTGCACTGGCGCGTGCCCTGGTCAACGAAGGTGCAGTGCGCCGCGCCGCGCGACAGCGCCTCAATGCCCATCGCGCCGCTGCCGGCGAACAGGTCGAGGCAGCGCGCGCCTTCAACCACCGGCGCCAGCCAGTCGAACACGGTCTGGCGCACGCGATCCGGCGTCGCACGCACGCCGTCGGCGGCTTCGAAATCGATGATGCGCGAGCGCCATTGCCCGCCGATCACGCGCAGCTTGCCTTCAGCACGGGTCGCCATGGCGCCGACTTTTAACCGTCGGCGCGGCGGCGTCAACCGGTGCCACCCACCGTGATGCCGTCGATGCGCAGTGTCGGCTGGCCGACGCCGACCGGCACGCTCTGGCCGTCCTTGCCGCAGATGCCGACGCCAGCGTCGAGCTGCAGATCCGTGCCGACCATCGACACGCGGGTCAGCACCTCCGGCCCGTTGCCGATCAGCGTCGCGCCCTTGACCGGGCGCGTGACGCGGCCGTTCTCGATCAGATAGGCCTCGGAGGTCGAGAACACGAAGTTGCCGCTGGTGATGTCGACCTGGCCGCCGCCGAAATTGACGGCGTAGAGGCCGCGGTCGACCGAGGCGATGATCTCCTGCGGGTCGTGCGGGCCGGGCAGCATGTAGGTGTTGGTCATGCGCGGCATCGGCAGCGCCGCGTAGGACTCGCGCCGGCCGTTGCCGGTGGGTGCAACGCCCATCAGGCGTGCGTTGAGCTTGTCCTGGATGTAGCCGCGCAGGATGCCGTTCTCGATCAGCGTCGTGCACTGCGTCGGCGTGCCTTCGTCGTCGACGGTGAGCGAACCGCGCCGACCCGGCAGCGTACCGTCATCGACCACCGTGCACAGCGTCGACGCGACCTGCTGACCGATGCGGCCGGAGAATGCCGACGTGCCCTTGCGGTTGAAATCGCCTTCGAGGCCATGGCCGATCGCTTCGTGCAGCAGCACGCCGGGCCAGCCGGGACCGAGCACGACCGTCATCGAGCCGGCCGGCGCGGCGACCGCTTCGAGCTGCACCAGCGCCAGGCGCACCGCCTCGCGCGCGAGGCGTTCCGGCGCGTCGCCGCCGAGAAAATCCAGGTAAGCGCCACGCCCGCCCATGCCGGCATGGCCCTGCTCGCGGCGACCGGCGTGTTCGACGATCACACTCACGTCCATGCGCACCAGCGGGCGGATGTCGGCGCCGAAAGTGCCGTCGGTCGCGGCGATCAGCACCGTCTCGGCATTCGCCGCCAGCGACACCATCACCTGGATCACGCGCGCATCGGCCGCGCGCGCAGCGCGGTCGGCGCGGTGCAGCAGGTCGAGCTTGGCCGGCGCTTCAAGCGTGTGCAGCGGGTTGAGCGCGGGGTACAGCGGCTGCGCGTGGCGCACACCACGCGCCCGCACGCGGCCTTGCTGGCCATGACGGACGATCGCGCCCGCGGCCTGCGCCGCGTCGACCAGGGCCGGCAGCTCGATCGCGTCGGAATACGCCAACCCCTGTTTCTCGCCGGCGCAGGCGCGCACGCCGACGCCCTGCTCGACGTGATGTGCGCCGGACTTCACCAGTCCGTCCTCCAGCGACCAGGTTTCCGTCAACGCCTGCTCGAAGTACAGGTCGGCGGCATCGACGCCGGGCTTCATCAGGCGATCCAGCACCTGTTCGAGCGCGCGTTCGTCGAGTCCGGTGGGTTCAAGCAGGGTGCGGCGCGCGAGGTCGAGACGGTCGGTCATGGGCTTGGGTGTCAGGATAGGCGGCGATGGTCGAGTACCGGAAAACTGCGGCGCTGCGCGGCACAGCGTTGGGCATCCAGTTCGGCAACGGCGATGCCGGGCTCGCCGGCGCAGGCGGCACTGACTTCGCCCCAAGGCTCGACGATGCAGCTATGTCCCCAGGTGCGGCGTCCGCCGGCGTGCGTGCCGCACTGGTTGGACGCCAGCACGTGGCAAAGGTTCTCGACCGCGCGCGCGCGCAGCAGCAGGTCCCAGTGCGCCGCGCCGGTGCGTTCGGTGAAGGCCGAAGGCACGCACAGCACTTCGGCGCCGGCCAGGGTGAGCGCGCGGTACAGCTCGGGAAACCGCAGGTCGTAGCAGACCGACAGGCCAAGCCGGCCGATCGGCGTGTCGACGACGACCGGGTTGAGCGCGCCCGGCGCGATGCTCGCCGACTCGCGGTAGCGCTCATTGCGGCCGTCCGGCAGCTCGACGTCGAACAGGTGGATCTTGTCGTAGCGCGCGACGCGCTCGCCGGCGTCATTCCAGACGCCGCAGGCCGCGTAGACCCGGCTGGCATCGCCGGGCACCACCAGCGGAATCGTGCCGCCGACGATCCACAGGCCCAGTGCACGCGCGCTCTGCGCGAGGAAGCCCTGGATCGGTCCCGTGCCGTCGGCTTCGGCGAGCGCGAGCTTGTCGGTATCGCGCAGGCCCATGAACGCGAAGTTCTCCGGCAGCACCGCGAGCCGCGAGCCGGCCGCGGCGGCTGCGCGCAGCAGACCTGCGGCCGCGTCCAGATTGGCGTCGCGGTCGGCGCCGGTAGTCATCTGGATGACGGCAGCTTTGGATGCAGGCATGGACGATCTCAGCCGGGAACGGTCGGTTGCGGCGCAGGCACGGGCACGGGCGCAGGCGCAGTCGGCGCCGGAGGAGCGCCGTCCGGTTCCACGCGGTCGATGCGCTCGACGCGCGGATTGTCCCACGGTCCGGTGATGCGGTAGCTGAGCTGCGTGGCCTGGTCCAGCGGCTTGTCGAGCAGCTCCTGCGCCAGCAACACCAGTGCGCCGACGGCCGGCCCGCCGAGCAGCACCGCCCCGAGCGTGACGCCGGCCGACACGTCCGGATAGACCGTCACGCGCTGGTCGTAGTCGCGGTCCAGCAGACCGACGCGACCCTTGATGTCCATGCGCAGCGACGGACCTTCGATATGCAGATCCGCAGTCGTCGCCGCCCCGCCGCCCAGCGCGAAATTGCCCTTGATGCGATCGAAGGCCAGACCCTCGCCGACGACGTCGTCGAAGTTCAGCAGCAGGCGCCGCGGCAGCGCATAGAAATTGATCAATCCGAGGATGCGGCTCGCGCCCGGCTGCACCGCGCGAAGCTTGCCGTCGTCGATGTCGAGGTGGATGCCGCCGGTCGCGACTTCCCAGCGCAGGCCGTCGGCATTGGGCGCCCACGCCGCTTCGCCGGTGAAGTGCGCGCGCTGCGCGCCGATGCTCTGCGCATATCCGAACGCGGCGAGCAGCTTGCCGATGTTGCTGGTGTCCAGATCGAAGCGCAGTTCGCCCGACGACTGGCCGTCGCTGCGGCGCCAGGCGCCGCTCGCATCGAGCCCGGCGATGCCGCCGTCGAGATGCAGGCTGCGCATGACCTGACCGGCGTCAATGCGCTCGGTCTGCAGCTGCACGCGGCCCAGCGCGGCCTCGCCGACGGTCAGCTGCTCGCACAGCACGTCGAGCGTCGGCAGATGCGACGGATCGGTCGGCGTCGCCGTATCCGCAGACCCGGCGGCCGGATCCGGCGGCAACACCTCGACCTTGAGCCGCTGCAAGCGCGCATCCAGATGTCCGCCGTCGGCGGAGCGCCAGGACAGCTGGCCGGCGGCCCCCTCCCCGTCCAGGTCGATCTGCCAGCCGTCCGCGACCGGCCGGTAGCGCAGCCGCGTCGCCGGCGCGACACGATTCGCCCACAACAGGCGACCGGCTTCGATCTCGGCACTGTCCAGCGCGATGCCGCCGCGGCCGCCACCGGCCAGGGCGCCGATCCACTCCGGCACGCTCATCTCGGCGATGCGACCGTCAACCCTGAAGCGTCCGGGGGTCGCCGGCGGGGCCGCGTCCGCGCCCAGGCGCGCATGCACGCCGGTCGCGCGCCAGGTTCCTTCCTCCGCTGCGACGATCACGTCGACGCCGATGCGCGTGTCGTAGCCGACCCCGATGCGCACCGGCGCCTGCTCGTCGGCGCCGATGCGCAGCGTCAGATTCGCCGGCTGTTCGGCGGGCTTGCCCAGCGGCGCCGGCAGCGCGACCGCGGTACCGAGCAGATCGGAGCGCAGGCGCAGCGCGTTGTCGGTCTCGCGCAGCGGCAATTCGAGCTGCCACTGACTGCTGCCGCTCAGCAGCGGCCGCAGGAAAGTCGGCACGAACTGCGAAGCACCGCTGCCGTCCGCCTGCGGCGCAAACGGAAAACTGCCGCGGACGATGCCGCGGCTGCCCTCTTCGGCGTCGATATGCAGCTGCAGCGGCAGGTCGGCAAAACGGCCCTGCAGCGCGTCGGCACTGACGCCGCGTTCGGTGAACGCGACGCTGCCGCTCAGCGCCGTCACCGGCGGCTCCAGGGCCGCGTACTGGAACTCGGCCGCGGCCACGGCAACGCTGCCGCTCACCGTGGTCTGCTCCGCATGCTCGATCGGAATGCGCAGCTGCACGTCGACCTGCGCGTCGCCGCGCGCAACCGTCTTGTCGAGCAGCACCGCCAGCGGGCGGCGCAGCGGCGAGGCACTCAGGAAAGCGTAGAAACGCGTTAGCTCGCCCTGCGCAACCCCTTTGACCGCGATCAGGCGATCGTTGAAGTCGTCGAAGCGCACTTCGGCCGAGCGCACCTGGTTGCCCATCAGTCCGGCGTGATCGGAGGTGATGGTCAGGCCGTTGCCGCGAAACAGCAGGTGCGCGCGGATGTCGTCGAGCCGCGGCCAGCCGGGGGCGAAATCGAGCGCTGCGTCGGCGACGTCGAGGCCCAGGCTCCATTCGCCGGTCGGCCGCGCATGAAACGGAAAGTCCGCGAGCGGCCCCTGGATGCGCAGCTCGCCGCGCGGCACGCGTGCCGCGATGATCGAACGCATCAGCCAGGCCTTGAGGCTGTCCGGCCAGTGCCGCGGCATGTAGGGCCGCGCATCGAGCGCATTGTCGGCCGCAAAGTTCGCGTCGAGGTCGAGCACCGGCGAGGCCCCTTCGGCGTCCGGCAGCTGCAGCGCGAAATGCCCGCTGCCGCCGAGGCTGGCCAGCGCCCAGTCGAGGCGTTCCGCCGACAGCCGCCAGCCCTCGCTCTCGCGCTGCCAGCGCAGGTCCGCACCGAGCCTGGAGAACGTCACCGGCGTCTCCAGCGCCGCCGGCAGATCCAGCGTCACCGGCCGGTCCTCGAGCTGCAGCTGCCCCCCGGTCTCGTCGGCGCTGAGCGCGCCGCTGACGCCAGAGATGCCGAAGCTGCGATCCGTCCGCAGGCCAACCTCCTGCAGGCGCGCGCGCAGCGAGTAGCTGGGCGCCTCGGCACCGCTGCGCACACGCACCACCAGGCCCTCGACGATCCCGGCGCCGCGGCCGGCAAAGCGCGTCCAGTCGGCGCCGTCGCGCCACACGCCGGTCCAGGGTCCGAGCGCGCCCAGATCGAGCCGGTCGGCGTCGAAGTCCCAGGCCACCTGCGTATCGAGGTCGTCATGGCGCAGGCTGCCGCGCAGCAGCAGGCGCTCGTCGAAGCTCAGATCGCTGACGTCGACGCGCCAGCCGCGCGGATTGCGCAGATAGTCGACGACGACGCTCGACTCCTGCGCGCTCGACAGCACGCCGGCACGCGCCAGCACCAGCGCACCCGAAGTCAGCTCCATGCGCGCGCGCGTAAGCCGGCCTTCACCGACCTCGCCAGTGACGCGCCCGCTCAGATCGGCGACGGCGATCTGAGTGCCCGGCAACAGCCACGGCTGCAGCCAGCCTTGCGGGCGCAGATCGCCGGCGTTGACTTCGAACCGACCGTTCCAGCGCGCCAGCTGGCTGACCGGGCCGTCGATCTCCGCTTCCAGGCTCAGCTCGCCGCCGCGCTCGGCGGGCAGGCTCAGCTCGGCGGCGACTTCGAACCCGGCACGGGTGCGGTCGATGTCGACCGCTTCGAGCCGCAGCGTCAAGGGTTTGCCGTCCAGCGATTCGTGCAGCAGGCGCAGCTCGCAGTCTTCCAGGCGCACGTACTCGAAGCGATCGAGATCGTCGAGCCACTGCTCGCGGCGCCCGGCGCGCGAACCGGTTTCGTCCGGCTCGAACCCGGCGATGCGGAGCTTGCCCTGCTCATCGATCTCGGCCGAGACACGCAGACCCGACAGTTCCAGCCGCGTCGGCACCCATTCGCCGATCAGCAACCGGCGCAGGCCGACGCCCAGGCTGAGGCGCTCGACACTCAGCTGCTCGCCCTCGTCGTCGCTGAACAGCGTGATGTTGCTCAGGTCCAGGCGCGGCGCCAGGCCATGCCACGACAGGCTGATGCCGCCGATCTGCACCGGCCGGCCGGTGACCGTGCTGACCCAGGCGGCAAGGTCGGAGCGATAGCCCGGCACCGCCAGCACCGCGAGCTGGAACGCGCCGCTCAGTGCCGCGCCCGCAATGACGGTTACGGCGATCAGCGAGATCGCCCAGGTCCACCAGCGGCGTTTGACGCGTTCCATCGACGAGCGGCGATTCGGGGATTACAGCAACGGGCAGGGGCGGAAAATGGTGATGAACTTTGTATTGTCGCGCTCGCGCGGACCGGCGGCCACCGGGCGCGGGCGCTCGGCTCAGTTCAGGTTCAGGGTCCGTTAACGGTGGAGAGCGGAACGACGTCGAAGCTCTCGGGACCGTAAGCCTTCTCCGCCTGCAGCCGGATCGGGCGCTTGAGGCTGGTCTCCAGCTCGGCCAGCCCCATCGACTCCTCCTCGACCAGCCGCTGGATCACGTTGGGCGCCGCCAGCACCAGGAAGCCCTTGGCCTCGAACTGGCGCGCGGCGCGCTGCACCTCGCGCGTGACGTCATGGCACACGGTCTCGACGGTCTTGATCATGCCGGTGCCGCTGCAGATCGTGCAGGCTTCGCAGAGGATGTGGCCGAGCGATTCGCGCGTACGCTTGCGCGTCATTTCGATCAGCCCGAGCGGCGAGAACGGATAGAGCTGCGTGCGCGCGTGATCGGCGGCCAGGGCGCGCTCCAGCGCGCGCAGCACCTGCGCACGATGATCCTCGGACTTCATGTCGATGAAGTCGATGATGATGATGCCGCCGAGGTTGCGCAGCCGCAGCTGGCGGGCGATCGCCTGCGCCGCTTCGAGATTGGTCTTGAGAACGGTCTCGTCGAGATTGCGGTGGCCGATGTACGCGCCGGTGTTGACGTCGATCGTCGTCATCGCCTCGGTCTGGTCGATGACCAGGTGACCGCCGGACTTGAGCTCGACGCGCCGGCTCAGCGCGCGGTTGATGTCGTCCTCGACGCCGTACAGATCGAAAATCGGCGCAGCGCCTTCGTAGAGTTCGATCAGCGGCGCCGCCTTCGGCACGAACAGCTGCGCGAACTGCTTGACGCGCCGGCATTCCTCGGTGCTGTCGATGCGCACGCGCTCGACGTCTGTGCCGAGCAGATCGCGCAGGATGCGCATCGACAAGGGCAGATCGCCGTGCACCAGGGACGCGGCCTTGCTGGATGTGGCCTTGTCGCTGATCGCCTTCCACAGCCGAATCAGGAACGCGACGTCGGCTTCGAGCGCAGCCGCATCCGCTCCTTCCGCCGCGGTGCGTGCGATCAGGCCGTATTCCGGCGCCATGCGCTGCTGCAATTCGTCGAGCACCGCCTTCAGGCGTGCGCGCTCGGTGTCGTCCTCGATGCGCGCCGAAACGCCGACGTGCCGTTCGTGCGGCAGCAGCACCAGATAGCGCGACGGCACCGACAGCAGCGTCGTCAGCCGCGCGCCCTTGGTGCCGAGCGGATCCTTGAGCACCTGGACCAGGACCTCCTGGCCCTCGCTCAGCAGCTGGTTGATGCTCGGCTCGACATCGCCGGCACCGGGCAGGATCGGCACCATGTCGGCCACGTGCAGGAACGCGGTGCGCTCCAGACCGATCTCGACGAAAGCCGCCTGCATCCCCGGCAACACGCGCTGCACGAGGCCCTTGTAGATGTTGCCGGTCAAGCCGTGACGCGAGGCGCGCTGCACATGCACTTCCTGCACCGCGCCGCCGTCGACCAGCGCGACCCGGGTTTCCTGCTGACCGATGTTGACCAGGATTTCCGTGCTCATACTACCGGCGGCCTCGCGAACACGTCGACGCCGAATTCGGCCAGCAGCTCGCAGGTCTCGTACAGCGGCAGGCCGACGACGCCGCTGTAGCTGCCGCGGATCTCGCGCACGAATGCGGCGCCCAGCCCCTGGATGCCGTAGGCGCCGGCCTTGTCCGCGGGCTCGCCGCTGGCCCAGTAGGCCTCGGCCTGTGCGGCGCTGATCGGGCCGAAACTGACCTCGGTCACCGAGAGGCGCACGGCCTCGCGGCCGCCCCGCACCATCGCGACCGCCGAGTAGACCTGATGGCTGCGCCCGGCGAGCCGCAGCAGCATTTCGACGGCGTGCTGCCGCGACCCCGGCTTGCCGAGGATCTCACCGTCGAGCACGACATCGGTGTCGGCACCCAGCACCGGCAGATCGATTGCCGTGCCGGCCGCGCCGGCCTGCGCCTTTTCCAGTGCGATGCGGCGCGCATAGGCTTCCGCAGATTCCCGCGGGCGCACAGTTTCCGGCACGCCCGCCGGGCGCACCATGGCCCGCACTCCCAGCTGCACCAGCAGTTCCCGCCGCCGCGGTGACGCTGACGCCAGCACCAGTTGCGCCTGCACGATCCCTCCGGAAATATTGCCTAATCTTGGTGCTCCAACCCGCCGGCGCGCTAGGGTATTCCCCCCTGCGTTACGCCGGAGCGTCGAAGTCATGGACCATAGTAGCCTGAATGTGAAAGACCGCGTCTCCGCGGCGGAATGGCAGTTGCGTATCGACCTCGCGGCGGCCTACCGGCTGGTCGCCCACTTCGGCTGGGACGACTTGGTGTTCACGCATATCTCCGCGCGGGTGCCGGGCAGCGATCATCCCCAAACCGAACCATGTTTCCTGATCAATCCCTACGGCTGGCTGTTCGACGAAATCACGGCGAGCAGCCTGGTCAAGGTCGACCTCGCCGGCCGCAAGGTCATGGACTCGCCCTGCGAGATCAATCCGGCCGGCTTCACGATCCACAGCGCGATCCACGCCGCCCGCGAGGATGCGCACTGCGTGATGCACACGCACTCGCTCAACGGCGTCGCCGTTTCGGCGCAGAAGAACGGCGTGCTGCCAATCTCGCAGCAGTCGACGCTGGTGCTGGCCTCGCTTGCGTATCACGACTACGAGGGCATCGCCCTGCGCGACGACGAGAAACCGCGGCTGGTTGCCGATTTCGGCGACAAGACCTTCCTGATGCTGCGCAATCACGGCCTGCTGACCGTCGGCACCAGCGCCGCCGATGCCTTCCTGGCGATGTACGTGTTCGAGGCCGCGTGCATGATCCAGGTGCGTGCGCAGGCCGGCGGCGGCGAGCTGATATCCGTCAATCCACGCATCGTCGCCGGGGTGCAGCAGGCGGCGGCCGCGGTGACCAAAGGGCTCGGCGGACAGCTGGCGTGGCCGGGCCTGCTGCGGCGGCTGGACCGGCTCGATCCGTCCTATAAAACCTGACCGCGCCCCGGCGCACGCAGCAGGGCGCCGAGCAACAGCAGCTGCACCGGCGCGAAGAACGCCACCCAGTGTCCATTGGGCTGCAGATCGAGCGCGCTTGCCGCAACCGCCAGCAGCGTCAGGACCGCGAGCAGCACGGCGAGCAGGCGCACACCGCGTCCGGGTGCCGCGCCACCGCGCCGCGTGCGCCACACCGCCGGCAGCACTCCCCACCACAGCGGGTGGAGCAGCAGCAGGTTGAGATTGGCCGCCATGCTCCAGTGCTCGGTGGCCAGCCAACCGAGCAGCAGCACCAACCCTGCCAGGCCGCAGACGAAGACATAAAATCCCGCCAGCGCCGCCCCCAGAACCCGAACGCGGCTTGTGGCGAGCAGCGCCGCGGCGATGCCCAGGCCGGCGAGCAGGCACGGCAGCCACAGCGAAACGGGCTGTGCCGGCGCATCGGGCAGGCGCGCCGGCAGCAGCTGTCGCTCCGCAGCCACCAGCGGGCGCCGCGCGCCGCTGCCGTCGTCGACCTGCAGATCGCGGATCGCGTCCATCAGGCGCATCGGGATGAAACCCTCCTGCCACTGGTTCAGCGGCGCGTCGACGCGCCGCCCGAGCCCGAGATCCATGCCCAGCATCAGCGGCGGCACCGGCGCCATCAGGCGCAGCACTTCGCTGCGAAAGGTCGTCGTGCCCGGCCGCCGCTCCAGCGCCACGCGCAGGCCGCCGTCCAGCGCCAGGTCGAGCGCATCGCGCGTCTTGGTCGAGCAGTTGGCAATGAAATAGTCGTAGCGGTACTCGGCGTTCTCGGGGCGCGCGTTCCAGGCCAGGAAGTCCGCGACCCGGAGACGCTGGGCCTCGCTCAGCGCCAGCTGCTGCTCGACCGCCCAGCGCCCCTCCGACGCGTAGAAACGCAGGGTCCAGTCCAGCGGTGCCTCGTCCAGCCGGTACAGCATGCGGCCGCGCGCGAAGTTCAGGAAGAAATTCTTCTGCTGGAAATCGAAGATGCCGTAGTTGTAGACGCGCGCCTCGCCGCGCGCGTGGTCGCGCACCAGGATCGCGTTGTGGCCGAAGCGCTGCCAGTAGATCTCGCCGGGGGCGAAGGTCAGCAGGCTGATCTGCGGCACCGGCCCAACAGCCATTTCCGCCGGCACGGATAGAGCCTGCGCCCTGGTCGAGAAAAGCAGGGCTATCGCCAGCGCGAGCAGGATCCGCACGGATCAGGCCGGCGACAGCGTCACCTGGAACAGGTAGACGCGCCGGCTGTCGGCCCGCTGCACGATGAAGGTGAAGCGGTCGATGCGGAGGCTCTCGCCGCGCTTGGGCATGTGGCCGAAGCGGTGCATCAACAGGCCGCCGACCGTGTCGAACTCCTCGTCGGAAAACTCGGTGCCGAAATACGCGTTGAAATCGCCGATCGGGGTCAGCGCGTTGACCAGGAAACGACGCTCGTCCTGCTTCAGGATCTGCGCGCTCTCGGCCTCGTCGTACTCGTCGTCGATCTCGCCGACGATCTGTTCGAGCACGTCCTCGATGGTCACCAGGCCGGCGACCCCGCCGTACTCGTCGACGACGATCGCCATGTGATTGCGACTGCGGCGGAAGTCCTTGAGCAGGACATTGAGGCGCTTGGACTCGGGGACGAATGCCGCCGGTCGCGTCAGGCGCCGCATGTCGAAGGTCGCCGGATCGAATCCCGGCACGCCGGCGCTGAACTTGAGCAGATCCTTGGCCAGCAGGATGCCGACCACCTCGTCCTTGGACTCGCCGATCACCGGGAAGCGCGAATGCCCGGACTCGACGACGACCGGAATGATGCGGTCCAGCGACCAGTCGTGCTCGACGACGACCATCTGCGCGCGCGGAATCATCACGTCGCGCACCTGCGTCTCCGCAGTCTGCAGGATGCCCTCGAACATCGTCAGCGCATCCGCGTCCATCAACTCTGCAGCACGTGCTTCGCGCAGCATGTCGAGCAGATCCTCGCGCGTGCGTGGACCGCCCGCGAGGCGCTGCGTCACCCGCCGCCACCACTGCGCCAGACTCGTGTCCTCAACCTTGGAACCGCTTTGTTCTTCGTTCATTGATACGGGTCAGCAAACCCCAGTCCTTTCAGAATTCTTTTCTCTCGCGCTTCCATGCGCTGCGCGTCGAGATCGTGTTCGTGGTCGTAGCCGCGCAGATGCAGGCAGCCGTGCACGACCATGTGCGCCCAGTGGGCGCGTGCCGGCTTGCCCTGCTCCAGCGCCTCGCGCGCCACCACCGGCGCGCAGATCACCAGATCCCCGAGGAGGCCGCCGCTGCCAGGAAAGGACAGCACGTTCGTCGGCTTGTCCTTGCCGCGGTAGCCGGCATTAAGTGCGCGGCTCTCGTCCTCGTCGACGACGCGGATCGTCAGCTCGCCGTGTCGCGCCGGCAGTGCCGCCGCCGCGAAGGCCCGCAGCGTCGTTGCAGCCGGCACCCCGCGCGCAATGATCGCGCGCTGGACCGCGATCTCGCCCGCAGGCGGAGGTTGGGGGCCCTTCATGGCGACGGCGCCGCCGGATTCTTCTGTTCGTGCTCTTCGTAGGCCTGCACGATGGCCTGCACCAGCGGATGACGCACGACGTCTTCCTTGCGGAAGTGCGTGAAGCTGATCCCCGCCACGCCTTCGAGCACCGCCAGCGCGTGGCGCAGACCCGAGGCCTGGTGCCGCGGCAGATCGATCTGGGTCATGTCGCCGGTGACGACCGCAACGCTGCCGAAACCGATGCGCGTCAGGAACATCTTCATCTGCTCGACCGAGGTGTTCTGCGCCTCGTCGAGGATCACGAAGGATTCGTTGAGCGTGCGGCCGCGCATGAATGCCAGCGGCGCGACTTCGATCACGCTCTTCTCCACCAGGCGCGCGACCTTCTCGAAACCGAGCATCTCGTACAGCGCGTCGTACAGCGGCCGCAGGTACGGATTGATCTTCTCGGCCATGTCGCCGGGCAGGAAGCCCAGCTTCTCGCCGGCCTCGACCGCGGGACGCACCAGCACCAGGCGGCGCACGCGGTCGCGCTCCAGAGCCTGCACTGCACTGGCGACCGCAAGATAGGTCTTGCCGGTGCCGGCCGGGCCGACGCCGAAGTTGAGATCGTGCGTCGCGATGCTCTTGAGGTACACCTTCTGTTGCGGCCCGCGGCCACGCACGACGCCGCGCCGGGTGCGGATCACGACCTCGTCGTGGCTGCTGGTTGGCGCGGCGTCGTCGGAGCTGTCGTCGGACGCGCCCTGTTCGGACAGCGCCAGGTGGACGTGCTCGGTCGTGACCGTGTCGTCGAGCGTCTGGTTGAACAGCTGTCCCAGCACCGCCTCGCCGGAGGTGACGTCACGCCGTGCGCCGATCAGCTGATAACGATTGCCGCGGTTGCGGATCTCGATGCCCAGGCGCAGCTCGATTTGCCGCAAGTGGGCATCGAAGGGGCCGTTCAGGTTGATCAGGCGCTGACCATCGTCGGGCTCGAGCACGACGTCGGCGCGCATCTGCGCGGCGCGCGCGCCGCGGGCCTCCGCAGCTGCGGGACCAGGCTTGCGGCTGCCCACATTCGTGTCCGGCGAATGGGTCATGCGGCGAGAACCTGATCCGACACGCAGCGGCCACGCAGCGAGTTGTTCAGCGCCTCCGTCACGTCGACGTCGACGAAGCGGCCGAGCAGCGCGTCCGGCGCATCGAAGTTGACCCAGCGGTTGGTCGAGGTGCGTCCGGCGAGTTGCCCGGCATACCGACGCGCCGGCCGTTCGACCAGCACACGCTGCGTGGTGCCGACCAGCTGGCGCTTGAAGGCGTCGTCGAGCGCGCGGATGCGCGACTGCAGGATGTCCAGTCGCCGATGTTTTTCCGCCTCGGGCACGCCGTCGCGCAGATTCGCCGCTGGCGTGCCGGGGCGCGGGCTGTAGAGGAAACTGTAGGCGAAGTCGAACCCGGCCTCGGCGATCAGATCCATCGTCTGCACGAAGTCGTCCTCGGACTCGGTCGGGAAACCGACGATGAAATCGGTCGACAGCGAAATGTCCGGTCGCGCCGCGCGGACGCGGCGGATCTTGTCGAGGAACTGCTGCCGCGTGTAGCCGCGCTTCATCATGCCTAGGATGCGATCCGAACCGGACTGCACCGGCAGATGCAAGGAGCTGGCCAGCTTCGGTTCCTCGGCAAACGCGCGCACCAGCGCGTCGCCGAACTCGGCGGGATGCGAGGTCGTGTACCGGATGCGCTCGATGCCCGGGATGCGCGCGACGTAGTTGATCAGCAGCGCCAGGTCGCAGGTGCCGTCGCCTTGGCCCATCGAACCGCCCATCGAGCCACGATACGCGTTGACGTTCTGGCCGAGCAGCGTGACCTCGCGCACGCCCTGGTCGGCAAGCTGGGCGATCTCGGTGAGCACGCCATCCAGCGGACGGCTGACTTCGGGGCCGCGCGTATACGGCACGACGCAGAAGGTGCAGTACTTGGAACAACCTTCCATGATGCTGACAAAGGCGCTCGGGCCTTCCGCGCGCGGCTCCGGCAGGCGGTCGAACTTCTCGATCTCCGGGAAGCTGACGTCGACGACCGGCTTGCGCGTGCTGCGCGTCGAATCCAGCAGTTCCGGCAGGCGGTGCAGGGTCTGCGGGCCGAAGACGATGTCGACCAGCGGTTGGCGCTCGGTCAGCGCCTGACCTTCCTGCGAAGCGACGCAGCCACCGACGCCGATCACCCGTGACGGATCGGCATTCTTCCAGTCGCGCCAGCGGCCCAGTTCGGAGAACACCTTCTCCTGGGCCTTTTCGCGCACCGAACAGGTGTTGAGCAGCAGCAGGTCGGCCTCGTCCGGGTTTTCGGTCCGCTCATAGCCGTGGGATGCGGCGAGCACGTCGGCCATCTTGGCCGAGTCGTACTCGTTCATCTGGCAACCATAGCTGATGAGATACAGCTTCTTGGACATCGAACGCGTCTGCAATGCGGCCGTACAGTATAAGGCAGCTGATTCCAGCAGGATTTCCGCGCCCTGATCTCAGAGCCCTGATTTCACAGCTTTCGCAGCCAGTCCTCGACCCCGCCCTCGATGTCGTCGAAGGCCTTGACGAAGGCGTCCCGCGGCCGCCGGTAGGGGTCTTCGACATCCACGTTTTCGCGCCATTTCAGGATCTTGTGGACGCGGCCGCGCAGCTGCGGATACTGGCGGTTGAGCCAGTCGTTGTGCGACTGGTCCAGTGTCAGGATCAGGTCCATCGACGACAGCAGCGGCAGCGTCGCCTGTTGCGCGCGGTGCCCGCTCAGATCGAGCCCGTGCTCGCTGGCGACCTCCACGGCCATGGCGTCGGCCGGATACCCCACCAGCGCGCCCGTCCCCGCCGAAGCCACGCGCTGCACACGCGCCCCCAGCCGGACACGCAACAGCGCCTCGGCCATGGGGCTGCGGCAGATGTTGCCGGTGCAGACGACGATGATGTGATTGAACATGGAGGGGGCGAACCGTCGGCGGGAAACCTGACGGGGGCGGCATTCTATCTGCATTCAAACCGGCGCCAGATCACGGATCGCCCGGCGATCCCGGCGCTATAGTTCCGCTTCATCCTTCGGGGGCCGCGAGGAACATGCCGCAAGCGGGCGACGTACTGGGCAATTACCGCATTGTGCGCCTGCTCGGATCCGGCGGCTTCGCCGACGTGTTCGAAGCCGAGGATCCGCTGCTGCAGCGCTCGGTTGCGCTGAAAATCCTGACGCAGGAAGTCAACCGCACATCGGACACGCTCGCACGGTTCCAGCGTGAAGTCCGCGCCGTCGCCGTGCTGAACCATCCCGGCATCGTGTCGATCTATTCGGTCGGCGAAGCCGAGGGTGTGAACTACTACGCGATGCGCCTGCTGCCCGGCGGCGACTTGCGCAAGCGAATCGGGGAAGGCGCCGAACCGCGCCGCGCGCTGGAAATCCTGCAGTCCCTCGCGTCCGCACTCGAACACGCCCACCAGCAGGGCATCATCCACCGTGACATCAAGCCCGAAAACATCCTGTTCGCCGAAGACGGACAGCCGGTCCTGACCGATTTCGGCATCGCCAAGGTCCTGCGCGCCCAGGAGCAGCTGACGATGATCGGCACGGCGATGGGCACGCCGCGCTATCTGAGCCCCGAGCAGGCGCGCGGCGGCACGGTCGACGCGCGCACCGATTTGTACAGCCTGGGCGTGATCCTGTTCGAGTTGCTGACCGGGCACGCCCCCTACGACGGTCCCGATCCGCTGTCGGTGGTGCTCAAGCACGCCACCGAACCGGTCCCGCACCTGCCCGAGACGCTCGCGAATCTGCAGCCCTTGATCGATCAGCTGATGGCCAAGCATCCGGGCCAGCGCCCGGCATCCGCGGCGGAGGCCGAGAAGCTGATCCGCAAATTCCTGCGTCTCTATCCGGACGCGAGCCCGGGCGCGGCGCCGGCCGCGCCCCCCGCACCTGCCGAGGCATCGCCGCCTCCGCCGCCAAGCCCCGCGGTCGCGCCGGCTCCCCCGGCGGCGGTCGCCGCGCAGGCGGCGGCACCGCCCATTCCCGCCGCAGGCGCCGCACAGGCTCCCGCACCGGCGCGGTCACGCAAGCGGGGCTGGGTCGGCGCGTCGCTCGCACTGTGCGCCGTGCTCGCAGCGACCGTGCTGTGGCTGCTGTGGCCGCAGGAACAGGCCACCACGCCGGCGGCCGCAGGCGCCGCTGCGACACCCGCAGCGACCGCAGTCGCGGCCGACGCCGAGACTCGTGCCCAGCGCATCGCCCGCGAACGCAAGCGCTGCGCGCTGCACGTGTCGTCGCTGACTGCGGACGGAAATCTGGTCTACGATGACGCCCTGCGGTTCCCGGGCGCGCGCGCGGAGGCGGACGGCTCCGGCATCCGGGTACCGCGGATCGAGATGGCCAACGGTCAATGGGTCAACGCGCTGGTCACGCCGCAGGGCTGCGTGCTGATTCGCAGCCTGGCGGCCGGCCCGGCGCCCTAGGTATCGGAATAGCGCGGTTCATCGGGGGAACGCAATGCACGTTCGAACGCTGTTTCGGGTCGGCCTCTTGTTCCTGGCCATCGTGACCGGCAGCGCCGCATCGGCGGCGCCGCCGATGCCGTTCGCGGACAAGTGGGAGCATGTCGGCGTCGCCACCTGCGCCGGCAGCAACTGCCATGGCTCGCAGCGCCCGTTCGACGATTCCCCGGTGCTGCAGAACGAGTACTTCCTGTGGCAGCGCGACGACGCGCATTCCAATGCCTACAAGCTGCTGCAAAGCGCCGACGCCAAGCGCATCGCCGCCAACCTGGGCCTGAAAGACGCCGTTTCGGCGTCGGAGTGCCTGACCTGCCACACCGACTACATCCCGGACAAACTGCGCGGGCGCCGCTACGCGATGAGCGAGGGCGTCGGCTGCGAAGCCTGCCACGGTGGCGCCAAGAGCTGGCTCGGGCCGCATGTTTCCGGCAACACGCACGCGCAGAACGTCGAGGCCGGGCTGTACCCGCTCGAAGATCCGGTCGCCCGCGCCAGGCTGTGCCTGCACTGCCATATGGGCACGCAGGACAAGCCGATCGACCATCGCATCATGGGCGCCGGCCATCCGCCCCTGGAGTTCGAGCTGGATACCTTCACCAACATCCAGCCAGGACATTTCCGCATCGACAAGGATTACCGCGAGCGCAAGCCCTACGCGCCAGGCGCGAAAGTCTGGGTCGTCGGCCAGCTGCTCGCCGCCGAAACCTTTCTGAATGGCCTGCTCGGCGATCGCTTCGCCGACCGCGGCATGTTTCCGGAACTGGTGTTCTTCGACTGCAACGCCTGCCATCACGCGATGCAGCAGCCGCGTTGGAGCCCCGGCGCCGGCGGCCCCCTGGGGCCGGGCGAGCCGCGGCTGGCCGACGCCTATCTGGTCATGTCCGGTGCGGTCCTGGGCGTGCTGCAGCCGGACGCCGGCGCGCGCTGGACCGCCACCCTCGCCGAGCTGCACCGCGCGTCAGGACAATCGGTTGGCAAGACGCGCGAAGTCGCCCAGAAGCTGCGCGAGATCGTCTCCGCGGCGCTGCCGGAGCTCGCCAGGCGCGACATCGGGAAGGCCCAGGCGGTCGAACTGATTCAGCGCGTGGCCCAGATCGGTGTCGAGACGCAGGCCGGCAACTACAGCGCCGCCAAGCAGATTTACTACGCCAGCGATGCGCTGTTCGCCTACCTGCGGCAGGAACATGGCGTGGCCAAACAGGCTCTGCAGGCGCCGCTGGACGAAGTGTTCGCTGCGGTCGACGCGCCGCGCACTTATAATCCCGAAGCTTTGCGCACTGCCCTGCGCAAGCTGCGGTCTGCCGCCGATCAGCTGCGTTGACCGCATTTTTATGTTCCGATTTCTGCGCCGCGCGAGCGGGGGCCGTCCTCTGAAGATCGTACTGGCTGGCGCCACCCATTTCGGCAAACACCGCGACCACAACGAGGACGCGTTCGTGGTGCTGCCCGATCAGGCCGCCGCCGTGGTGGCCGACGGCATGGGCGGGCTCGCACGCGGCGAAGTGGCAAGCAAGATGGTCGCAACGGTGGTCTCTGAAACCCTGCAGAAGGGCAACAACGCATCCGAGGGTGTCCTCGAAGCGCATCGCCGCATCCGCGACGCGAGCATTGCCGCCGGATCCGAGCGCATGGGTTCGACTGCGGTGACCCTGCGCATCGTCGGCAGCGAAGCGACCGTGGAATGGGTCGGCGACAGCCGCGCCTACCTGTGGCGTGGTGGCGCGCTCAAGCAGATCACCAAGGATCATTCCTTCGTCGAGGAGCTCATCGACGCCGGCGCGATCACCGCCGCCGAGGCCGAGAACCATCCGAACCGGAACGTGCTGACTCGTGCGGTTGGCATCCGCGATACGCTCGACCTCAAGGTCGATTCGGTGAAGCTGCCCCTGCAGGCGGGCGACCGCGTGCTGCTGTGTACGGACGGTCTGCACGGCTATCTGCCGCAGTCCGCCATCGTCGAATGCCTGAAGCAGGGCGGCGACGCCGCCGCGATCGTGCAGCGGCTGATCGAGCGCACGCTCAACGAGACCGAAGCCGGCGACAACGTCACTGCCGTTTGCGCGGCGGTGGAGGGCTGAGCGGCGTGCTTCCCGC
This sequence comes from Sinimarinibacterium sp., assembly GCA_041659605.1. Classification (GTDB taxonomy): domain Bacteria; phylum Pseudomonadota; class Gammaproteobacteria; order Nevskiales; family Nevskiaceae; genus Solimonas. The sequence continues at coordinate 36,406 of JBAZXW010000027.1, forward strand.
GGGAACAATGCTCGGCAACTACAAGATCCTGCGCCCGCTGGGCTCGGGCGGCATGGCCGACGTTTACGAGGCCGAGGATCAGACCCTCGGCCGCCACGTGGCCCTGAAGGTGCTGCCGCCGGAATTCGGCCGCAATCCGCAGCTGGTCGCGCGCTTCGAGAAAGAAGTCCGCTCGTCCGCATCGCTCAATCACGCCGGCATCGTGACTGTCTTCGAGGTCGGCCGCGCGGAAGGCGTGCATTACTACTCGATGCGCCTGCTGACCGGCGGCGATCTGCGCGGCCGCATCGAGAAGGGCCTCACCGACGTCCAGGCGCTGCTGCTTCTGCGCGAGATGGCCGATGCCTTCGTCCACGCCCACGGCGCCGGCTTCGTCCATCGCGACGTCAAGCCGGAGAACATCCTGTTCGACGAACAGGGCCGCGCGGTGCTGACCGACTTCGGCATCGCCAAGGCGATGTCGTCCGAATCGAAGATGACCGCCACCGGTGTGTCGATCGGCACGCCGCGCTATATCAGCCCGGAACAGGCGCGCGGCAGGCCCGTCGATGCGCGCGCGGACCTGTACAGCCTCGGCGCAATCCTCTACGAGATGCTGACCGGCAAGCCGCCGTACGACGCCGAGGATTCGCTGGCGGTCATCTTCAAGCACGTCACCGAACCGATTCCCCGGCTCCCGGAAGAGATGGCCCGGTACCAGCCGCTGGTCGATTCCCTGATGGCCAAGGAACCGGCACAGCGCCCGTCTTCGGCCGCCGAGCTGATCGCGCTGATCGATCCGCTGCTGCCGATGCAGCGCACCGCGGCCATGCCTCAGTACGCGACCGGCGCCTTCCATACGGTCACCACCACGGGCAACAGCCTGCCGACGATCATTACCGGCGCCGGCGCGGAGGCGGAGCGGTTCGCGCGCGAGCAGCAGCAGCGCCAGCGGGAAGCAAAGGAAGCCGATGAAGCCGCCCGCAAGTCGGCCGAGGACGCAGCCCACGTCGCCCAGGAGGACGCCCGGCGACGTGCCGACGATGAGGTCCGCAAACGCCAGGACGCGGAGGCGCGGAAGCGCGCGGAAGATGAGATCAAACGGCTCGACGCGGAGGCCAGACAACGCGCGGAGGAAGAGGCGCGGAAGAACGCCGAGCTGGAGCGCCAGAAGCAGGAAGCGTTGGCCCGGCAGAAGGCAGAAGAAGCCGAACGGCGCCGACTGGCCGAAGATGCGGAACGCAAGCGGCAGGAAGAAGAGGCGCGGAAGAACGCCGAGCTAGAGCGCCAGAGGCAGGAAGCGTTGGCCCGGCAGAAGGCAGAGGAAGCCGAACGGCGCCGCCTGGCCGAAGATGCGGAACGCAAGCGCCGGGAAGAGGAAGCCCGGCAACGCGCCGAAGAGGAGCGCGTCCGGCAGGAGGAAATCGCCCGCCGCAAAGCGGAGGAAGCCGAGCGCAAGCGGCTGGCCGACGAGATCGAGCGGCAGCGGCGCGAGGAGGAAAAGCTGCGCAAGGCCGAGGAAGCGGCAGCGCGCAAGGCCGAAAAGGACCGGCTGGCCCGCGAGGAAGCGGAGCGTAAGGAAGCAGAACGCGCGCGCAAAACCGCCGAGGCCGAAACCGAACGCCAGCGGCGCGAGGACGAGAAGCGCCGCAAGGCGGAAGAAGACGAACGCAAACGCGCGGCTGCCGAGCAGGAGCGCCAGCGCCGCGCCGAGGAAAAGCAGCGCCAGAAAGCCGAGCAGGACGCCCGCCAGCGCGAGGCGGTTGCGGCGGGCCAGCCGCTCACACCTGCCCAGGGCAATCGCACGCCAATGCTCGTTGCCGCGGTCGCGGCCATCATCGGCATCGCACTGCTGGCCTGGTGGTTCACGCGCAGCCCTGAAACGAAGCCGGAACCGGTCGTCGCGCCTTCAACTCAGAAGGAGCCGACGGTCGCTGAGCCCAAGGCGACGGCGAAACCGGAGATGCCGTCGACGCAGACCCAGCCCCCGGAACCCAAGGCGCAGCCCACGATCGCGCCGACGGCGCCGCCCGCGAAGACGGAGCCGGAAGCGCCCTCCAAAGCAGCGCAGCAAGAGGCCGAACGCAAAGCGGCGGAGGCTGCGGAAACGCGCCGCCGCGAGCAGGAGTTGATCGACAAGCGTCGGCTCGAAGACGAACAGGCCACGCGCGACGCCGAAGAGGCGGCGCGGCGCAAGCAGGCCGACGATGAAGCCGCACGCAAGAAGGCCGCGGATCTCGAAGCCAAGCGCAAGGCCGACGCCGAACAGCGCGCCCGCCAGCAGCGCGAGGAAGAGGCGCGCGTCCAGCGCGAAGCCGAAGCCGCGGCGGCCACCGAAGCCGCACGTCGGCGGAAAGCCGAAGAAGAGGCTGCCGCCAAGAAAGCGGCCGAGGAACAGAAAAAGAAAGAGGAAAAAGAGAAGGACGACCGACTGCGGAGGCCTTTCGGCTTCTGAGCCGCTGTTGCGCAAGCGGCGGGCTTACGAAACCTCGTAGCTCAGCAAGTGCGGCAAGCCTTCCGCAGGGCGCTCGCCCAGTGCGAAGATGCCCCGCCCGAGCAGCGTGAAGACTTCACGCCGGATATATACAAACTTCTCCGGATCGGCTCCTTCCGGGAGCACATAAGTGCCGTTGGTGCTCTCGTCCACCAGCGTGAACTTGCCGCCGCGATGCATCTCGATCCGCGCATGGACGCGCGAAGCGAACGGCGACGGCACCACGAGGCTGCAGCCGTCTTCACGTCCGATCGTGTACGGGAGCTCCTTTTCCGAGAGGAGGATGCTCTGGTCCGCGTACTTGAGCAGCAGCCCCCCGACTTTCAACAGCGCCGCATCCGTGGGCGCGATGAAAATCTGGGTTGCCGCACGGCGCGTGTCCCATAAGAACTGGACGATGGTCAGCGACTCGCTCACGCCCTTCACCGGCGTGTGGTCGAATACCCGCACGTTTCCGCGCAGATCGGCCGCCAGGTCGGCTGCGGACGACTCCGTCGTCAGAATCTGCTCGGCCTTGGCCATGTCGCACAGCCGCGCAGCGATGTTCACCGCATCGCCAAAGACATCGTTGTCGCGTGGCACGACCGGTCCGGCCATGAAGCCGATGCGAAACAGCACCGGCTCGTCGCCTTTCGCGATCGGAAGGCGGGCCAGTTGCTGCACCTCCATCGCCGCCCGAGCGGCCGCGTCCGCACTGGGCAGCTCGCACATCGCGCAGTCGCCGATCGTCTTCACCAATCGCCCACCCTGCTGCTTGGCGCTGGTGACGACGCGGTCCAGGGCGGCACGGATCAAGGCTTCGGCGCGCTGATCGCCGAGGCGGCGGTACATCGAGGTACTGCCGACGACGTCAGCGAAGAGAACGGCTCGATGTTGCTTGTCAGTGTCCACGTGTTGAAACCGGCCACCGGCCTGCGCCGGTGGCCAAGCAAGCTCTCAGAACACGAATGCGTAGGAATAGGTCAGCTGGACGTAGCTTTCGGTCAATTCAATGTCGCTCAACCGAATTTCCGTGTCGTTCGTGCCGTCAGCGTCATTGTCAAGGACCGCGATCAGCGTATTGGGCTGTTCGTCGCCGCTGAACCGCTGGTAGCGGAGCTGCAGGCTGTGCTGCGGCATGCTCTTGGGCGAAATGCTCACCTTGAAGCTGAGGCCGCCGTAGTCGAACTCGTCGCCGTCGAACGGAAAGTCCTTAGCCTGCGAGAAGTTGTAGGCAAGCGACGAACCGAAAAGCAGCGGGCCCATTTCAACACCACCGACGCCTCCGCCAACAAAGAAGCCGGATTCGTTGAAGGTCCCGTCGTCGAAGGCGCCGGAGCCCTGCATGCCCTTGCGGTAGCCCGCGAACGCAGACCAGTGCTGGCCGATGAGGTAACCACCCGTCAGCAGGATGTCCGTCCGGTCCAGATCTGCGTCGGAATCGACCGCAAGGTACTCGATCGCGACGTCGCCGAAAAAGTTCTGCATGCCGGCGCTGAATCCGAGCTGCGCGCCGTAGGCGTTCTCCCAGGAGTCGTCCGAGTTGAACGTTTCCGAACCCTCAGCGCCGCCGGTGCCCGTCGGGGTCGCCGTCAATGTAAAGGACGAATCACTCTGGTACATGCCCAAGGTCGGGCCGACGCGCGCGCTGAAGGTCATGCCTTCCGCATGTGCCGCGTTTGCGACGCCCAAGAGCCCTGCTGCCGCTGCAACCAATGCCATTCTCATGATCAACCCCCTGAGGTTCCGAGAAGAATGCCCGTTGATACCGATGACAACGCAAGGCGCTGAAGCGCCACAGCCGCTGTCATCATAACGCTATTGCCGCCTCTCGGGTCGCACCCGAATCGACGCCGCGCCGTCCACGCCACCAAGCAAAATCGCACCACGACCGAAGTCGTGGTGCGATCCTTGTGCACGCTTCGCGCGACCGTTCCGAGCCGGCGAAAACCAGGCCCAAGCCGTCAGCGCGTGAACGGCAACGAAGTGATGACGGTGGTCGGACGCGTCGTCGGGTCTTTGCAGTCCCCTTCCTGCGGATTTGCACCCGTGCCGTCGTCGATCTGGAAGGTCAGCGGAATGCCCAGCAACAAGGTCGTGTTGTTGTTGGCCAGACGCAGCAGGTTGTAGCACGGCAGGAAATCGATCGACGGGTCCGGATCGTTGGGGTTGAAGTCGAACGGGCGCTGCCAGAAACCCGCCTGCTCGTTGAACTCGGTGGCGCCGGCTGTGTAGACACCGTCGATAAACGGCGAGTCCTGCGCAGAGCCGGTGCACGCATCGGTACCGAAAATCTGGATGAACTCGGTATAGGTGCTGCCGCTGGCGAAGCCGATGCCGATCTTGGCCGCCTTGATGTCGTTGACGCCATCGCCGTCCGAATCGATATCCTCGATGTCGAAACATTCGCTGATCCAGTTGCCGGCCAGGACATCCCCCAGCGCAGAGGCTGCCGGCTGGTCATCTGCCGGCTGCGCCGGCCGGTCCGCCTCCGCCACGACCGTGACGCAGGCTCGAGTCGGCTCGGTCACTTCGTTGGTCGACGTCTTCACGGTGAAGTCGAGGCAGAACTCACCGCCGGTATCGAGATTCGTCGGCAAGTCGATTCGGAAATCGATCAGCTGCACTGCGGTAAACGAGCCGGTCGCCTTCGACGTGGTCTTGTGCATGCGCACCATCGACTTGCCGCCCGACGGCACCAAGAGGGCGTCGAAGTAGGAAGCGGCACCCGGCACCTTGGCAAACAGGTTGGTGAGAGACTGACCGCCCGACACGTTGATCGGCAGGCTGATCGTGTCGCCTGGCACCGCGGTGGAATCCGCGACGCCGGCTTCCGCCTTTGGCGTGTCGGGATCTTCAGTGGTCGGAGCGGGCGGCGAACTGCCATCGGTCACCCAGTCCACACCCGAACCGCTGGACGTCACCTTGTTGGACAAGGACGACATGACGGCATTCGGATCGTCCAAGGGAACCGGTTCGTTACCTCCACCACCGCCACCGCCGCCGCCTCCGCAGGCCGCCAGGAACATTGCGGCGCCGATGCCGGCAGCAGTTGTCAGTACGCGAATCGGGGCTACTATTTTCTGAGCTTTCATCGTGGGTACCCTCACTAATTGAACCGTTGGCAGACGGTCGGGTGGCATGTGGACCAAGTGTGTTACCACCGTCCGTCATCCTTGTCCAGAACCGCGTCGCGTGCGCGCACATCATCACACCTATTTTTGCCGCCCTGCCGCTCACACAATTCGAACGCGACAAGTCCATCCCGGTAGAACACGGCAATCCGCCCACCGCTTGCGTCCGCGATATCGGCAAATAGCAGCGCGCCGGTCAGACGCGGCGAGGAGCCTCGAACCTGCAGCGAGGATTTTGCGTAGTTGGTTTGCATAGCCGTCGAAACGATGAACTGTCCTTGTTCGTCAGGGCTATTTTTTACACCGACGATTGCGGCTTTTCTGTGATACCGGCCACAGTGCATCGACGCACCTGATGTGCGTCACATACCCGCGACGAGAGCGCGATCAATCGGGCAGACGCGGGATTGCTCTCACGGCTGCACGGCAAGGGCGTTCGCGCGCAGATCGGCGCTGCCGTCGCCGATGATGCCGAGATTGGTCAGCTCGCCGGTGGTCAGATCGACCTCGTAAACCGTCGTGTCGACGCCGTCCGAGTTCAGCAGGTAGGCGGCCCCGCTCGCCGCATCGATGTCGAACGGAATCTGCCCGGCTCCGCCGACCGGCGTGCTGAGTTCTGCAATGCTGCTCACCTGGCCGCTGTTCGGCGACGTAGGGCTGCCGCCGGCGCTGCCGATGCGCACGAGCAGGTCGAGCGTGGTGTCGATGCCGTACAGCGTCGTCGCACCCTGTTCGCAAGCCGAGTAGGCGATGCCGTTGACCGCGTCGGGGCCGAAGCCGGCGTACGCGTCGCCGGACGCGAATTGCAGATCCGTGTCGCGCGCAACCAGGCTGGCGTCCGGATTGAGACGGTAGTTCTCCTGGTTGATGCCGATCGCGCGAATCCGGTCGGCGCAGGGATCGAAATCGATGCCCAGTAGCAGCGGCGTCGCCACGTCCGCGGCGACGGTCGTGCCGGCGAGCGTCGCCGCACCGCTGCTCGTGTCGATGCGATAGAAGCGGCGGTCGTCGGTCGCCAGAAAGAGATCGCCGTTCGCCGGGCGGAAGTCGAGAGCCAGCGGCAACGGGCGGGTGCCGTCGCCCCCCGTCGCTTCGACGCCGGTGATGTCGACCGTCGTGATCGTCTGCGGCGATGCGGCCTGGAAGCGGATCAGCCGGTAGGCCTCGTCGACGACGAAGAGCGTTCCCGGCGGCACCGGCGTGCCCTCGTTGTCGACGATCGTCAGGGTGTGGACGCTTGGGCTGCCCAGCTCGGCGCCGGTCGGCGTGCCCAGCGTGAGCACGACGGTCTCGTCATCCTCGGCAGTGGCGTCATCGGAGATCGTCACCGCGATCGACGCGCTGGTCGCACCGGCGGGAATGGTCAACGGACTGGACGCAACCGTACGATCGTTCCCCGATGCCGTGCCGCTCACGGTGAACGGCAGCGTGATGTCCTCGGTGGGCGTGGGCACAACCGAGAGCACCACGTTCACCGTCCCGGCGGATTCCAGTGCCGACTGCGCGGCGGCGGCAAAGCTCACGACCGTCGGCGGCGGCTGCGTCGACACCACGACCGTCGCCGCGGCACTGCCCGAAGCACCCTGATCGTCAGTCACGGTCAGGACGAACGACAGCGTGACGCCGTCCGTATCGGGGGCGTCGAAGGTGGCGACCGCGGCGTTCGCGTTCTGCAGCGCGACCGCCGGCCCCTGCACCTGCGCCCACGCGTACGACAGGGTCGTGCTGTCGGCGTCGCCCGATGCGCTTCCGTCAAGCGTCACCGCGGTACCGGGCAGCACCCTCTGGTCGGCGCCGGCACTCGCATCCGGCGGCTGGTTTGCGGACGGCTGCGCCTGATCGACCACGTCGAGGCAAACCTCGGCAACATTCGATACGCGGCCGTCGACGTCCTGCGCGCTGAACTGGATGCAGAAGCGCCCGTTTTCGACGCTGCCCGGCACTTTCACGCTGAACTGGAAGGTTTGCGTCAGCGCCTTGGCAATCCGTTGCGCCTTGGCGCGCGCGGCTGCGGCCGCCATGCGCTTGCCGCCGGTCGACACGGCGACTTCGAAATAGCTCGCCGCACCCGGAATCTTGGCGAAGAGCCTCTCGATCTGGCTCGCTGAGCGCACGGTCAGCGGCACGCTGACGTCGTCGCCCGCCTCGACCTCGGTAGCCGAAACATCGGCGGACACCAGGGGCGCGTCGACGCCCTCCGAACCGCTGGGAGCCGGCGGCGAGCCCGCCACCTTATCGGCAAGACTGTCGCCGAGCGCGACGTCGACCGCCTGGGTCAGGGCGTCGGCATCGTCGACGGCGACCTGCTGACCGCCGCCACCGCCGCCACCGCCACCTCCGCAGGCACCGATGCATAGCGCCAGCAACAACCCGGCGCCGGCCCTCAGCTGCACTGTGGCCGTCGAACTACGCAAGTCTTGCGCCTGATTCATGTCGCGCACTCCCATGGCGAATGTCGTCCCTGACCATCCGCGGGTGCGCGCAACACGCCTACATCCTCAGGCGCCGCACCCCGCGGTCATTTCCCTTTCGGTACGTTGCTCACGTACCACGGGTTGCCGTCCTTATCCAGATAAAGTTCCTGCTGCTCCGGCAGCGTGAACGGCCGCGAACCGATGCGACCGAACACGGCGATCTGGCCGCCGGTCTCGTCGACCGCGCGATCGCGATGCAGGCCTTCGGACACTGCCAGCGCCGGCCGACCGGTCTTGCGGCTCGCAATCAGCTGCGGCTTGGGATCAGGCGAGAAGCCGTAGAAACCGGGCTGGGTTTCCGGACTCATCAGCTGGACCACCTTGAGGCCGTCGTCGCCGTCAGCCACATAGGCGAACAGCGAGGCGTTGGTCGCACCGACCTTGACGTCCCAGGCATCGCGGATCTGCCCCTCGGCGTTGAACTGCTGATAGAGCGTGGGCTTCTCGGGATTGGTGATGTCGACGATCCCCAGGCCCTCCTCGCCTGCCGCAACGTAGGCATAGGTGCGCACGAGATAGACCCGACGCGCGTTCTTGAACGGCACCAGCGCCTTGTCGATCACACGCGGCAGGTTCGGGTCGGTGATGTCGACCACGCGCAAGCCTTCGTCGGTCGTGACGAACAGATAGCGGAACTGCACCGCGCTGCCGCGCACACCCTGCAGCGGAATCGTCGTGACGTACTTGGGCAGCAGCGGATCGGTCAGATTGAGGACGACCAGGCCGGCATCGGCGGCGACGTAAACCCAGTCGCCCGCCACCGTCAGATGACGCGCGCCGTTGAGAACGCCCCGAGATTCACCCTCACCGTTCCAGGTCAGCGCGCGATCGAGGAAGTTGTTGCGCGGTTCGCCGTCCGCCAGCGTGTTCACGTCGACCAGGATCAGGCCTTCGACGCTGTCGCTGATCACGGCGTAGTTGTAGATCGGATGGAACGGCTGCTCCATGTTGGTCTCGCGCATCAGCTCGCCCTGGTTGCGATACGGCGCAATCGGCTGGTTCGACGGCAGCGCGACGCAGGTCGCGTTGGTCGTCTTCACCTGCGTGTCGTGCCCGAGCGGCGAGAACGGTGCGCTGATGACGCGTTGCGAGAAACCCTTGTTGGCGATGGCGTTGACGTCGTAGGCCTCGAAGCCGTTGCTGCCCTGGGCGACGTACAGGTATTCGCCGCGCAACTGCAGGCAGCCGACACGGTCGCCGGTGTCATGCTCGTACGCGTCCAGCAACTCGCCGCCGCGCGCCTGGTGGCGCATGTAGCGTTCCGGATAGGCGTAGCGGTGCAGATAGCTGCCGATCACGGCCTGCGGCTCGTCCCACTCTGTCACGGTGACGCCGCCGAGCTCGCCGTCCATGCCGACCCAGGCGTTGTAGCCGACGAAGTTCATGAAGTTGGTGCCGTGCAGCAACAGCTGCGCCATGATCGCGTTGTTGTCCTTGCGCTCGGACAGATGGCAGTCCTCGCACATCTTGGTTTCGGTCTTGCGCTCGGTGTGCGGGTAATGCGGCGCGAAGGCCTGCGATGAGAAGCCGCTCGCGGAAACCGGCGGCTGCTGGATGTAGATCTTCTCGCGGTTGACGTTGGTCGACGACAGCACCAGCGCGCTCGACGAACGTACCGGCGCGATGCGCCCGCCCTTGGCCGGACCGTGCTTGCCGAGCTGGAAGACGTCATCGCGCGCCACCTGCGGGTTGTAGGTGGCAAAGTTGCGCGTCGCGCCACCCTCGTAGTGCTGCACGTCGGACTTCCAGTTCGCCTGGATCGGCAGATGGCAGCCGCCGCAGCTCGTGGTCCACGAGGTGTGGCAGGTGATGCACATCATCTCCTCGTCCTGGTGCGCACGGTCGCCGGGCTTGACCTTCGCACCCCATTCCTGGGTCTTGGTGTTTGCCGACACCAGTTTCGCGCGCGCCGCCTTCTCGTTGTAGTGCTTGTTGCCTGGCGTGACCGAATCCTTGACCAGGCTAAGTTCCCACTCCAGGCCTTCGGTCACGTTCGAGCGTTGCATCAGCTTGCCGTCGACCCACTCGAAGCGCAGCTTGCCGAACGGCGTGCGCGCCAGCGACAGGTCCGTGCCGCCCGCAGGCGCCGCCGGGCCGCTGGTCAGCAGCGGCGGGTAGGCATCCGCAGTGCCGTGGCAGTCGACGCACTCGATCTCGATGGTCTGCGCGACCTCGCCGTAGATGTGGCCGTCACCGTGCATGTCCTGCGAGAAGTGGCAGTCGACGCAGTGCATGCCGACGTCGACGTGGACCGACGACATGTGCACGGCCTTCTTGAACTTCTGCGGATCGTTGTCGGCAACCTGCTTGCCGTCCTTGTCGAGTAGATGGCCCTTGCGATCGCGCTTGAAGATCGCGCGAAAGTTCCAGCCGTGACCGTGGTAGTCGGCGAATTGCGTGTCCTTGAGCGTCGGGTTGAGCTCGCTGACCTGTTTCGAAAATTCCGGATCGCCCCACTTGCCGCGGATCGCCGCTTCCTCGGGATTGCGCCGGTTGATCTCGCGGATCTCGTCGAAGCTCGGCTTCTTCTCCTCCTCCGGCCACATCGACGGTGCGTCGGACTCGTAGTCCCACATCGTGTAACCGAGGAAGCTGTTGACGAAGACGTTTGGCTGGTGCATGTGGCAAACCATGCACTGGCTGGTCGGAATCGCCGACGTGAAGGAATGCTGCAACGGATGACCGGACTTGTCCTTTGGAATCGTCGGGTCGGCGCTCTGCGACAGACCAGTGTGCCCGGCCTTCGCATACGGGCCACTGTGCCGCGGATCGCGGTCATTCGCATAGACGACGTGGCAGGACGAACAGCCCGAGGAACGGTAGTCGCCCGGCTGGTCGTTGGTGCCGAGGAACCACATCAGCGGGTCATTGAGACGCGACTTGTGGACGTTCAGCACCGGGACCGAGATACGCAGACCGGTGCCGGGCCCGCGGCTCGACTGACGCTGATCGGGCCGACCGGGCTCCTCGAGCCGCTGGATCGTACCGACGACATTGGGCACTGCAGTCTCGGCGAACAGGTTGCCGATGTTGCGACCGCCGCGTTCGAACACGCGGAAGACGTCGCCCGGCGGCGTGGTCTGCCAACTCGGCAGCGGGTAGAGCTGTTCCAGCACGCCCTTGGCCGCCATGTCGGCGTCCGGCGTGACCGGGCCTTTGAGGACCGCAGCCTCGCCCTCGCGGGTGTAGGTCTCGCCGAGGAGGTAACGCTTGAACGGCAGAATGCCGTTGTTGTACGACGCCCCACCCCACAGCATCGCGCTGGTCGCCATGATGCTGCGTTCGGCCGCCTCGATCACCGGCAGATGGCAGGCGCCGCAGGACTCGCGCGCAACCCGGTAGTCGCTCGGGTTGACGAAGCGGACGTATTCGGGGCTTTCCTTGTTCAGCAGCGCGTAGCTGTGCTCGGGATTCGCCGAATCCGGCCAGTGCCAGGTCTTCGGATACATCGGCAGGACGTGCGCCTGCGCCACCGCGCCGCCGTAGGGCGAGCTGCCGGCATCGAAGCCCTCCGGCTTCATCACCGTCGCGTTGCCGCCGTGGCAATCGGCGCACCCAAGGATCACGCCCGGCGTCTGGTGCATCGACTTGGAGTCGGTCCCTGTGTGACAGGTCATGCACCCCGCGGACTTGGCGTCGGCTTCGTCCTGGGGCTGACCCCGCGGTGCCGGCGGATAGACCGCGTAGTCGATGTCCTGCGGCGACTCGCCGGACGAAGCCGGCGCCGTCATGCTCACAAACGCCACCACGGTGCCGATCAGGGCGGCGCACAGCTTCAGGAAGTTGTGTCGGCTCATGGCTAGTAGGTGAGCGTCAGATTCAGGAGGATCGAGTACGGCAGCTCTTCGTCGCCGTACAGCGCCTTGTATCCCTCGCCGGGGACCAGCACCGCGCCGGACCCGCGGAACACGATGTTCTGCGTGAAGAACGGCCGCCAGATCGCCGCCAGCGAAACGTCGAGGCCGATATCGGGGTCGATATCCGACTGCTGGCGCGCCGCCTCGATCACCTCGGTCGTCGCAAAGGCGATCTCGTTGATGTTGGTCGACAGGCGCAGCTGCGGGGTCACATCGAAATCCGCGCCCACGCCCAGCAGCACCGTACCGGGGTTGGTGAAGTTCGACTGGCCTTCGTCCTTCGAACTGCGCAGCGAGTTGAGGATGCCGTTGCGCGCGGAGACAGCGACGCCGCCGCCGCCGATCAGCGGCACGTTCTGGCGGATCCAGAAGCTGGTGTCGGCACCGGCGAACAGCGCGTTCTCGAACACCGCGTCGAAACCATTCTCGACGTCGTCGTACGGGTCGTCATCGCCGGAAGCGTACAGGGCGTTGATGCGGAAGCGCCGCCAGTCGAAGTCCATCGAGAGTTCGGTCGCCAGGAAGTACGCGGCGATGTCCGTCGCGCGGTCGACGAAGACGCCGCGATCCTCGTCGCCGCCGACGAAGTACGCAGAGCCGGTGAAGTTCAGCCGGCCAAAATGTCCCTCGCCGTTGAGACCGAGGTAGTAGGCGTCGTAGTTGCGCGGCTGCTCGATGCCGATCGACGCCGGCCGCTCGATGAAGCCGTTGTTGTTGAAATACGACTCCTCTTCCTCGCCTTCCCGGTTGCGGTTGTACAGCGCAACGATCTCGCTGGTCATGCCCACCACCGGCAGGTCCTGCCAGTAGAGGTTGGCAACGAAGACATCGTCCTTGCGCAGCGGCTTGCTCAGATCGTTGAGGCCGGAGTTGGTGTCCTTCTCGATGCGCCGGAACCAGGCGATGTTGTAGAGGTAGTAGTTGTTGTTGAAGTTGCCGAACAGGCGGACGCCGAGGTTCTCGTCACGGAACAGGAAGCCGCGGAAGTCGGCGTTGAACGGCTGGATGCCGATGCGCAGGCTGTTGAAGTCGTAGCGCGCGGTGTTGTCCCACAGGTGCTTGTCGACGAACAGATCCTGCACGCCGATGTGGCCGTCCTCGCGTGTGTTGCCCTTGGCCGGGTCGATCTCCAGCACGCGGTTCTGTTCGACCTCCGCGTAATTGATGTTGAACACCGGCGTGAAGCGGAACTCCCAGTCCGGCGGCATGAAGGTCGTGTTGCCCTTGTACAGCACCAGGCCGACGGCGAGGTTCTGCGCCAGCACCAGCTGGTCGCCCTTGCCGATCAGGTCAGACTGACCCGGCCCGTCCTCGCCCTGCGGCGCAACCGGAATCGGGAATCGGCGCGGCTCGACGACCGAATCCGAGACGATGTTGGCATTGAAGAACCAGTACTCGCCGAACACCGGGCGATCCGCCTTGAGCGTGTTCTGGTTGTACGGGTCGTACCAGGGATGGTTCGTCAGGCCCAGTGCGCGCGTCAGCTGCCACCGATCCGCGACCGGGTCCTTGCGGAACTCCGCATCGCCGCCCGGCTTGGCCACCGGCTTGAGCCCGGTCGCCTTGTTGGGTGTGAACGGGACGCGGTCGCCGCGCAGCGGAGAGCCCGGTTCGCCACGTTCGCCCGAAGCGCCGGGCCGCGTGTAATCCGGTTGTCCCGGGCGACGGCGCTCGGACGCACCGATGCGCGGCGACTCAACGACCGGCGCCACGGGCGCCACTTCCGGCACCGTCGAAGCAGCGCCTTCGCCCGGCCGCCGGCGGTCAATGCCGATGCGCGGCGCCGGCAACGCCGGCTTGGGTGTTGCCGTCGGCTGCGGCTCGGCCGGCAGCTCGGTTTCGCGCCCGGGCCGGTCTCCCGGCCGACGCCGGTCATCCTGGGCGTCGGCGGCGAATGCGCTCAGTGCCATCAACACCGCCACCCCGATCCTAGAGACCATTGCAGACCTCCTGGACGTCGGAATCGAGGAAGGGTGACTGCGGACAGATGACGTAGCGCAGATTCACATCGAAACCGCCCGGCGCCAGCTGGTCGGCGCGGATCGCGGTCGGCGCGTTGTTGATGCTGTTTGCGCCGAGCTCCTTGCCGACCTGGTCGATCGCCAGGAACGGCAGAAAATCATCCTGCTCCAGCCCGTCGCCCGACAGTCCGATCGCACCGATCAGCTGGTCGCCGCGGTAGATCGGGAAGCCCCCGGCGAACAGGGTGATGCCGTTGCGCAGCTCGGGGATGGGGTTGACCACCGTGTCGTCGCCCCCAAGGATCTCTGACACCGGGCGGTAGCCGGTGCAGCCCGTGCCGGTCGGGCCGTCGCCGGCGACATCCGTCGTCACGTCGATCGTGCCGTCACCATTGAGGTCGCCGATCACGAAAGCAAGGTGGCGGATGATTGCGTTGTAGACCAGATCCAGCTCCAGGCCGGTCGAGAAGATGCTCCACTCGCCCTCCGGCTTGGACAGCGGCCCAGGTGGATTGCCGTCGACGTTGTCGGGATAGAACGGCCGGCCGATCAGACCGAGCGCACGCGTCGAGAACGCGTTGTCGCCGAACTCGATGCCGAGGAAGTTGCGGTAGTTCGAGGCGTACTGCCCGATGTCCTCCTGACGCAGCGTCAGCCCGACGGGCAGCGCCGGGAAGGTCGGATCACCGGGCGGCCCGGGCACAAGATACTCCGCGTTGGGCAGCGCATTGAGCGCGGCCGCGCCACCATTCTTCGAGAAGAACAGCGCGCTGCGCGCCTTCTGAGTGTTCACGTCGATGGCGTCCACCAGCGCATCGCGAGTGCGCGCCGCGCCGACAACGTCGCCGTTGCTGTCGACGATCACAAGATGGATGCCGGCCGGCGAGCCGAGCGGCTGGCGCACCTGGCTGCGCGTGCGGTTGGCGAGTTCGACCGACTTCACCAGCAGCCTTTCAACCTCTTCCTTGGTCAGACCGTTGGGGCCTGCGCCGGCCTTGGCCGGGAAGCGATTTTCGTTGTTCTCGTCGACGACGACAAAGCCATCGACGCCGAGCAGACCCGGTGGGTCGGCGAGCGCATCCGCCTGACGGATGCCGGACTCCGGCAACCCGAAGCGCGTGCCGGCGGCAACTTGTGCGTTGGCGTAGCCGCGGATTGCGATCAGGCCCGACGGGTCAAAGGCCGGTGCGGCGGTCGGATCCGTCAGCAGGTCGTCGAAATCGACGTCGGCGAAGCGCGCGGTCTTGCCTTCCAGCGTGATGACGTCAGCGCGGCGATCGCGCGGCGCGGCGAAGCCGAAGGTCGCGGCGGTGGCGATGATCTCGTCGACGTTGCCGTCGGGATCGGTCTCGACGTCGTTGTCGGTGATCTTCTTGTCGACGCCGTAGACGCCGTCGGCAATCACGCCGACCGAGCCCACGGTCACGCCGGCCTTGTACAAGGGCAGGCCGCCGGGATCGGCACCAAAGCCGATGGCCGAGCGATGCGGCCCCGGATCAGGGCCGACGCCGTTGAAGCGACGCGAGATGTCCGAGCACGGCAGCTGGCTGATCTGCACGCCGAACAGCGCGCCGCCCGGCGTGTTGGGCTCGCCCGGGTTGAAGTGTTCCTGGATGACCTGGCCGCCGGTGCGTGAAGTGAACGCGTTGCCTTCCGACGAGAAGTACATCGCAGTGAGCGCCTTGGCCAACGAGCCGAGTTCCGAAGGCACGATGCCGACGTTGTCGAGGCCGCCGTCGATCAACGCGCCCGTACGTTCGTCGATGCCCGACGTGACGTTGATAACCGCCGGCGCGCCGGTCATCCGGTACGCGGCGAGCACGTTGCCGACGCGATCGATGACGACGAAGGTTGCCGGCCTGCCTTGGGCATTGGCCTCGGCGACGCCCTGCGCAATGATGCGCCGGACATCGGCGACTTCGAGCCGCTGCGGATTCTCGGTCTGGCAACGGCCGGTACAACCCGCCTGGCCCGGCACCAGGCCGATGCCGGTCACGTTGTCGAGTCGATCGCCACCGGAACATCCGGCGAGCAGCGACACTGTCGCCGCAATCGCCAATAGCGTTCCCTGACCGCTACTGCCCCATCTCCGACGTCTGCGCATCTGCAAGTTTCCCCGACAACTTGCTCATCGACAGCGTCTCCGACTGATGAAACCGGTGACAGTCGATGCAGGTGGATTGGATCGTGCCGCTAGAGCCTACGCCTCCGTGACAGGTGCGACAAGAGTCGATCTGCGGCAACAACAGGTCATTGGAGTCCGCACTCGTTGTCGCCTTGTGACACGTATCACAGGCCACCCACTGGTGCGGCGCGTGCGTGAAGCGCGCCTTCGGCATCCAGGTGTTGCGCAGCGCCGGCGCCGTGACCGCGACCACGCGCCCATCGACCTTGGGCACCTCGTGACACTTCGCGCACACGCGCCGCTCGAAGATCTCGTCGATCTCATCGGGCGCACCGGTGTCGTCGCCACGCTCGGCACGCTCGCCCGGGCGCCGCCGGTCATCCGCTTCCGCATCGGCAACCGCCGCCATCGCCACCGGCTTCATGCCGACGGCGCCTTCCAGAAGCGTGCGCACCGCGTCGCTGTCGCCATGCGGCAGACGGAACGGCAATCCGCCGATGGTCACATCGAGCTGATGGCAGCGCTGGCAATCGCGCTCGAAGCGCGTCGCCTCGAAGCCGACATCGCCGGGGCCGGGCCGATGGCAGTCGTCGCACTGCAGCACTTCCTTGCCGTTGTCACCGCGCAGACCCTTGGGGTTCAGATGCAGATCGTGCGGATAGATCAGGCCCGACTGATCGCGGGTTGCAGCCGTCAGCTCGGCGCGCTGGGTCTGCGCCTTGCCGTCCTTGAGCGCCGTCACGGTCGCCTGGAACGGCGGATGCCGATCGGCGAAATCGCCCACGGCGTTTTTGCCTTTGAGAGAGGCGAAACGATCCGGCTCTGTGTGGCAGTCGGTACAGATGGTCGGATGCCGCGGCAGTATCGCCCGGCTGTCGCCATGCTCGAAATGACAGCTCGCGCAACGCTGGCCATCGAGTCCAGCCGCGGCCATCGCTTCGGCGTCGTCGCCGTGATGTGAAATGGCCGCATGGCAAGTCAGGCATGCCGTGTCCCGCACGCGCACGAACACGGCGTCGTGGCAGGTGCTGCACTGCTCGCCGAAGTGCCGGTGCGCGTCGCTGATGCGGCCGGACGACCACAGGCGCTCGCTGGGCACCCAGTCGCCGAGCCAGGCCGGCATTGAGGTCGCGCGCAGGATCAGCGGCACGACGAAGGCCAGCACGAGCACGACGCCCAGGCCGATCAGCGCCGGCCGCCGCATCCGCCATCCGGCGGACTCGAGATTCGTCTGCGCACCAGCGCTTTCGGCCGCGGCCCGCGCATCGTGCTCGTGGATTTCGAGCATCAGGCCGGCGCCGCTGTCGTCGAGGCCGACGCGGACGCGATGCCCGCCGATGTTCAGCTCGTCCGCCGGCAACAGGTCGACCGTGCCTTGCACCGGCGCGCCGTTGACGGTCACGCCGACCGTGCTGAGGCACTCCATCTGCAGCCGCATGCCGCCGGACGGCGACAGGCGCAGGTGGTGCAGCGAGACCAGCAGACCCGGCAACTCGATCGTGTTGTCGGTCGACCGTCCGAGCGTGATCGAGCCCTCGCAGGTCTGCTCGGTGCGCGCGCCTTCGGGATCGAAGCGTCGGATCAGAATCATGCCGGCGCGCTACCAGTAGAGGAACACGGACAGCACATGGACCAGGAGCGCCGCGAGCAGCGCGATGGTCAGCGGCACATGCACATACAGCCAGACGTTGATGCGCGAGCGCAGCGTGATGTCGCGATTGACGCGTTCCAGAAGCGTCTTGCGCTTGGCGATCGTCTGCAGCAGTTTCTGCAAGGTCTCGCTGCCGGCATCGGATTTGCCGCCGGCGCGGCCGCTGCCGGCGGCGAACAGCTGGTCGGCGACGAACGCGATCGTCGCCTGCCGCCCGCCGCGCTGCCCCGGCGCCGTCGATGCCGCCGGGGCCATCGCCAGCGCCTGCAACTGCTTGCGCTTGACCGAAAAGAACGAGTCCAGCGCACCCGGCTCGTCGGCCGCGCGGTAGTGCCCGGTCAGCTGCTCCCAGGGCGAACCACCGATGCGCACCTTGCCGACCGAGCGCGCCACCACCGCGTGCGTTTCCGGGTCGATGCGATCGGCGAGCATCAGCGCCGACTCGTTCAGGAGCTGGATTTCCTCAAGCATCGCGCGGAATTCCATCTCGTCGCGGTTGGCGGTCACCTGTCGCGGAACGGTCGCATAGGCGAGGATTCCGTAAATGCCGCTGGCGATCACGAGCACCATCAGCACATAGGCCAGCGTGTGCACGTTCCAACCGAGCTGGAAGGCGGCGTGCAGCGTCGCGATCACCAACAGCGACAAGCCGAGATACACGTGCGCCGACACCCAGTCCTGCATCGGCGCACGCGCCTCGATGAACTGGCGCTTGCGCACACCCAGCCAAGCCAGCCAGATGATCAGTCCGGCACCGAGCGTCCCCAGCGTGTAGCCCAGCCAGGTGCTGCCGCTCTTGCCTTCCACCGGATCGTGCAGGACATACAGCAGGATCGACAGCGCGCACAGCGCCAGCGCCACGCGCAGGTAGTACGCGCCGCGATAGACCAGGAAGGACTCGTGCCGCGCGGCGCGCGGCCGCGGCAGCACCAGCCCGCGCAGGCGCGCCAGCACGGAGCTAGCGTCCGCCACCGGACAGCACCTCGAAGAACTCTTCGGGGCCGACGCGGATCGCCGCGCCGGTCGGGCAGGCCTGTACGCAGGCCGGACCGGCCTCGCGCGGCCCGCACATGTCGCACTTCACCGCTTTCTTGATCGACCCCTTCGGATAGTCGTGCAGCTCGCTGCCAGGCGCAGGGCCCTGGCCGAGGAGAAGCCAGCGCCACAGGCTCGGCTTCTCCGGCGACTGCACACCCATCTGGATCACGCCGTACGGACAGTTGCGCTCGCAGTTGCCGCAGCCGATGCAGGTGTTCTGGATGTAGACCTCGCCGTTGGGCGAACGATGGATCGCGTCCGGCGGGCAGTCCTTCATGCAGTGTGGATGCTCGCAGTGCCGGCACGAGGTCGGCACGTGCAGATTGTCGAAAGTCGCACCTGCCTCGCGGTTGAGGCGCGAGACGTTGCCGTGCGTGGCCGCGCAGGCCTTCTCGCACTGGTCGCAGCGAATGCACAGCGACTCGTCGATCAGCAGCGCATCGGTGGCCTCGCCCAGGCCCTCGCCGAGCAGGAAGTGGATGCGCGCACCGCGCTCGGGGTCGCGCTCCATCTGCAGGCGCTGCTCGATCTGGCCACGGAAGCGCTCGCGCACCGAGGCCTGCAGGTCCGGATTCTTGGCCAGCAGATCGAGGAAGGGCCTGGCGTCGATGCGGATCGTTTCGGTCTTGATCGCCGCCTGCGCGCCGTAGCTGCGCTTGGTGCCGGCGATCACGTCGAGCTCGCCGAAATACTGTCCGGCGGCAAGGTACTGCAGCACGACGTCGCGCGAGCCGATGCGCGTCGACAGCATCACCGAACCGGAGCGGATCAGGTGAATGTGATCCGCCGCATCGCCCGGGCCGTAGATCGGCTCCTTGGCCTTGAACTGGCACAGCTTGGCGGTATCGATGGTCTCCTTGAGCTGGGCGTCTTCGGCGCCCGGCAGCAGGTAGCGCTCCAGCGCGCGGGTCGTGAACACACGGTCGACGTACTCGCGCACGCGGTCATTGCCCGCGATCAGCTTGAGCATCGCGCGCCGCGGCACCTCGATCAGCACGCAGTCCTTGCCGCCGATCACGGCCGCGGCGCGCGGGCGCCCGGAGATCAGCGCCATCTCGCCGAAGATGCGGCCGGCCTTGATGCCGCGCAGCTTGGCCGGATCCTTGGCGTCGAGCTGCACGCCGACGTCGCCGGAAACGACGATGAACACCGAGTTGCCGTAGTCGCCTTCCTTGTACAGCACCTCGCCTGCTTGCGGCGCAAAGATGCGGCTCTCCAGCAGGAACTCGCGCAGCTGCAGGCGGTTCATCGCCGCGAGGACCGGCGAACGGCGGTTGAGCACGTCGAGAAAGGCTTCAACGTCCGGGTCTTTCGAAAACGCCGAGAACTTCTCGCGCAGGATCGGCTCGTCCGCAGGCTTCACCGGCCGCTTGCAGATGAACTCGACGACCTCGTAGCCCTGGTTCATCGCCTGCTTGATCAGCGGATAGCCCGCAAGCGCGCCGATGATGTACAACCCGGGAACATTCGACTCGTAGGTCGCTGACACCTGCGGAATCGCCGCCGGATCCTTGTTCGGGAACTGGATGCCGCAGGCCTCGACGAACTCGCGCTGCGGCGTCGCGCCCAGGCGCGCGATGATGCGGTTGCAGGGCACTTCGACCGTGCCCTCCTTCGAGTTCAGCTTGAGCAGCATCGGCTTGCCGCTGGCGTGCCCGGCCGGCAGCGCGTCGATCGTTTCCGGCGCACTGTTGTAGTGGCAGCGCACCTTGCCCTGCTCCGCCGCCTGCAGGATCAGCTGGTTGTTGCCGTCCTTCGCGCGCGAGAACTCGCCCTTGCGATTGACGATGTGCACCGTGTTCTGTTTCGCCAGCGCGACCGCGTTCTCGATCGCCGCGTCGCCGGCGCCGACAACGACGATGGTCTCGCCCTTGTACTCGTCGGGATCGTCGAGCTGGTACTGGATGCCCGGCAGCTCCTCGCCGGGCACGCCCATCTTGCGCGGGTTGCCCTGCACGCCGATGCCCAGGACGACCTTTTCCGCGAGAAGCTGCTCACCCGACTGCAGGCTCAGCCGGAAGTGATCGTCGAGTTTCTCGATCTTGACGACTTCGGCGCGGTGACGAATGTTGGCCTTGTGCTTCCCTGCATCGTCGGTCCATTCGCCGAGGATCTTCTCGCGCGTGCCGGCCTCGAAGCGCGTTGCCGCGCGCAGCGGCAACACGTTGGGCTCGGCCATGACGTGCTTGCCCTTCTGATAGCGGAAGATCGTGTTGGACAGATGCGGCTGCGCTTCGAGGAGGACATGGGAATCGCCCATTTCCGCCGCCCGGCACGCGGCCGAGAGCCCTCCTGGCCCCGAACCGACGATGGCAATCCGGTAAGTCTGCGCTGACATTCGCACTCCGCAAACAAGGCGCCAACCTTAGCCCAAGCGCATCACAGTCCGCGAGCCCGCCGCAGGCCGTTCGTGTGGCGCGCGTCACACGGACGCGCGCAACGGACCTCAAAATGGAATGTCGTCGTCCTCGAACGGCGCATCCATCTCCGCGGCCGGTGCGGCTGCCGCGGGGGCGGCCCGGCCCGGCGCCTGCGCCTGCGCCGGGCGACGCTCGTAGCTGCCACCGCCTTCGCCGGCCATCGGCGCCGATCCGCCGGCGCGGCCATCGAGCATCTGCATGTCGTTGACCATGATCTCGGTGGTGTAGCGGTCAACGCCGTCCTTTTCCCACTTGCGCGTCCGCAGCGAACCCTCGACGTACACCTTGGAACCCTTCTTCAGGTACTGCCCGGCGATCTCCGCGAGCTTGCGCGTGAAGACCACGTTATGCCACTCGGTGCGTTCCTTCTTTTCGCCGGACTGCTTGTCGGTCCAGCTGTCCGACGTGGCGATGGTCACGTTGGAGACAGCGTCGCCGTTGGGAAAGTAGCGCACCTCCGGATCCTTGCCGAGGTTGCCGATCAGGATGACTTTGTTCACGCCACGTGCCATATGCCTATCTCCAGAAAAAGCCCCACACGAACTACTTACACCCGTATGCCATCGCCCGCATGATGCGCCGGAGGCGCCAGCCGTGCCGCGACGACGAGCCAGATTATCGGCAAGGCGACGGTCGCCGCAAAGGCGCCGCCGATGCCGCCATGCTGCAATGCGAATCCGCCGAGTGCGCCGCCGGCAAACGCGCCCAGGAACTGCGCGCTCGAATAGACCCCCAGTGCCGCGCCCTTCTGCGCCGGCGGCGCGATGCGCGAAATCAGCGAGGGCAGCGCGCCTTCAAGGAAATTGAAGCCGACGAAGTACAGCAGCAGTGCGGCGACGAGCGCTGCGGCGACCCCATGTCCGGCCGCGGCGATGCCGAGCGCAACGACCAGCAGCGTGATCGCGCCCAGAAACGTGGGCTTGAAATGCCCGGCGCGCTCGGCCATGCGGATCAGCGGGAACACCGGAACCAGGCTCAGCACCAGCACCGGCAGGTACAGCTTCCAGTGCTCGACGCTGGGCAGGCCGAGCGTTTCGACGATCGCGAGCGGCACCGTCGTGAACACGGCCGTCATGCAGGCGTGCAGCAGGAAGATGCCCAGATCGAGCCGCACCAGCTGCGGATCGGTCAGCACCGCGCGCAAGTCGCCTTCGCGCTCGACGGTCCGCAGCGGCGTCGGCACACCGAGCAGGACCACCGGCAGGCTCAGCAGCGCCAGCACGCCGGTGAGCTGGAAGATGCCGTCGACGCCGATCCAGCCGGCGACGACCGGACCGAGCACCAGCGCGAACACGAACGCCAGGCCCATGCCGGCGCCGAGGATGGCCATCGCCGTCGTCCGCACCGAATCGCGGGTGACATCGGCGAGCAGGGCCGCGACCGCCGACGACACCGCCCCGGCCCCCTGCAGCGCGCGTCCGGCGATGATCCACTCGATCTCGCGGGTGCTGCCGGCGAGCCAGCTGCCGGCGGCGAAAATCAGCATGCCGATGACGATGACCGGCTTGCGGCCGTAGCGGTCGGACGCGATCCCCATCGGAATCTGCACGATCGCCTGGGTCAGGCCGTAGATGCCGATCGCGATACCGGCCTGCCAGGGCTGCGCCGGCACCGGCAGCTCGCGCGCGTACAGCGCAAACACCGGCAGCACCATGAACATGCCGATCATGCGCAGCGCGTAAAGGGCGCCGAGCGCAAATACGGCGCGCCATTCCTGAGCGTTCATCGAATCGAATATTGCCGTGGGAAACCGGGTGTTGAACCAGCAAAACGCAGGCCACATGCAATCCGGGCGAATACGCCCTGTGACGCGCAGCTTATGGGGCGCATATATTACCCCGTTTAGCCACCCCTCCCCCGGCCTGATGGAAACCATCCGCATCCGCGGCGCGCGCACGCATAACCTGAAAAACGTCTCGCTCGATCTGCCGCGCGACCGGCTGATCGTGATCACCGGCCTGTCCGGCTCGGGCAAGTCCTCGCTGGCCTTCGACACGCTGTATGCCGAAGGTCAGCGCCGCTATGTCGAATCGCTGTCGGCGTACGCGCGCCAGTTCCTGTCGATGATGCAGAAGCCGGACGTCGACGTGATCGAAGGCCTGTCGCCGGCGATCTCGATCGAGCAGAAATCGACCTCGCACAACCCGCGCTCGACCGTCGGCACCGTCACCGAGATCTACGACTACCTGCGCCTGCTGTTCGCGCGCGTCGGCACCGCGCGCTGCCCGGACCACGGCGTGGCGCTCGAAGCGCAGTCGGTGTCGCAGATGGTCGACCAAGTGCTGGCGCTGGCGCCGGAATCCGCCTGGCTGCTGCTTGCGCCGGTCGTGCGCGGCCGCAAAGGCGAGCACGCCGACATCTTCGAGCAGGCGCGCGCACAGGGCTTCGTGCGCGTGCGCGTCAACGGCAAGGTCTGCGAACTGGACGAGGTACCGACGCTCAACCGCAAGCTCAAGCACGACATCGAGATCGTCGTCGACCGCTTCAAAGTGAGAGCCGACCTCAAGCAACGCCTGGCGGAGTCCTTCGAGACCGCGCTGCGGCTGTCGGATGGGCTGGCCTACGTCGTGCCGCACAGCGGTGACGCCGCGCCGCTGGCGTTCTCGGCGCGCATGTCCTGCCCGCACTGCGGCTACTCGCTGGAGGAGCTGGAGCCGCGGCTGTTCTCGTTCAACGCGCCGCATGGCGCCTGCCCCAAGTGCGACGGCCTGGGCTCGCTGCAGACCTTCGACGCCGCGCGCGTGGTCGCACACCCGGAGCTGTCGCTGGCTTCCGGCGCGATCCGCTCCTGGGACAAGCGCAATCCCTATTACTGGCACTTTGTCACTTCGCTGGCCAGGCACTACGACTTCGATCCCGAGAAGCCGTTCGACCGTCTCGCCGAAAAGGTGCGCAAGCTGCTGCTCTACGGCAGTGGCGACGAGCGCATCGAGTTCGAGTATCCGGACGAGCGCGGCCGCGTCGTCAAGCGGACGCACAAGTTCGAGGGCATCATCCCCAACCTCGAGCGCCGCTACCGCGAAACCGAATCGGACGCGGTGCGCGAGGAGCTGGCGAAGTACCTCAGCAACAAGGCCTGCCCGGACTGCGGCGGCGACCGCCTGAACCGGTCGGCGCGCAACGTCTTCGTCGCCGACCGCAACCTGCCGGCGCTCTCGGCGCTGTCGGTGCGCGACGCGGAGTCCTTCTTCAGCACGATGGTACTGCCCGGCCACAAGAACGAGATCGCCTCCAAGATCGTGAAGGAAATCTCGGCCCGTCTGGGCTTCCTCAACAACGTCGGCCTCGAGTACCTGACGCTGGCGCGCAGCGCCGAGACCCTGTCCGGCGGCGAAGCGCAGCGTATCCGCCTCGCCTCGCAGATCGGCGCCGGCCTCGTGGGGGTGATGTATGTCCTGGATGAGCCGAGCATCGGCCTGCACCAGCGCGACAACGAACGCCTGCTGCAGACGCTGTTCCGGCTGCGCGACCTGGGCAACACGGTGATCGTCGTCGAACACGACGAGGATGCGATCCGCCATGCCGACCACGTCGTCGACATCGGTCCCGGCGCCGGTGTGCATGGCGGCGAAATCGTTGCCCAGGGCACGCCGGCCGAGATCCTGCGCAGCCCCGCGTCGATCACCGGGCGCTACCTGTCCGGACGTTCGCGCATCGAGATCCCAGACCTGCGCACGCCGGTCCAACCCGGCAAGGCGATCACGATTCGCGGTGCGCGCGGCAATAACCTCAAGGATGTGACGGTCGAGATTCCGATCGGCGTCATCACCTGCGTGACCGGCGTGTCCGGCTCCGGCAAGTCGACGCTGATCAACGACACACTGCACGGCTACGCAGCGCGGCAGCTCAACGGCGCCGCGAGCGAGCACGCCGACTGCGACGGCATCGACGGGCTCGATGCGCTCGACAAGGTCATCGACATCGACCAGTCGCCGATCGGCCGCACGCCACGCTCCAATCCGGCCACCTACACGCAGCTGTTCACGCCGATCCGCGAGCTGTTCGCCGGCGTGCCGGAAGCGCGCACGCGCGGCTACACGCCGGGCCGCTTCAGCTTCAACGTCAAGGGCGGCCGCTGCGAGACCTGCCAAGGCGACGGCGTGATCAAGGTCGAGATGCACTTCCTGCCGGACATCTACGTCACCTGCGACACCTGCAAGGGGCGGCGCTACAACCGCGAGACGCTGGATGTCCGCTACAAGGGCAAGACCATCGACGAAGTGCTCGGCATGACCGTCGAGGACGCGCGCGATTTCTTCAAGCCGGTGCCGGCGATCCACCGCAAGCTGGACACGCTGATGGACGTCGGCCTGTCGTACATCACGCTCGGCCAGAACGCGACGACGCTGTCCGGCGGCGAGGCGCAGCGCGTCAAGCTCGCCAAGGAACTGTCGCGCCGCGACACCGGGCAGACGCTGTACATCCTCGACGAGCCGACCACCGGCCTGCACTTCCACGACGTCGCCCAGCTGCTGACCGTGCTCGAGCGCCTGCGCGATCACGGCAACACGGTCGTGATCATCGAGCACAACCTCGACGTCATCAAACGCGCCGACTGGATCGTCGATCTCGGCCCCGAAGGCGGCGACGGCGGCGGCATGATCGTCGCCCAGGGTACGCCCGAAGACATCGTGAAGCGTGCCGGCTCGCACACCGGACGGTTTCTGCGCCCGTTGCTGTCGCGATAAAAAAGTCGCGGCCGGGGCCGCTCCTGTTGTAGGAGCGCCCCCCGGCCGCGACTGCGCGATTAGAACTGGACTTTCACGAACGCGCGTGCCATGTCCTTGTCGCGATAGATGTTGGCGTCGCCGGCACCGGTGTACCAGGTGTAGCCCAGGTAGAACGCGAAGTTGGACTTGTAGCGCGTCTCCCACTGGATGTCGGCGGTCTTGCGGCCGGCGATGAAGTTCTCGCCCGGCCCCGGCGCGGTGCCATTGACGTCGTGCTTCCAGATGATCTGCGGCGCGAACGAAATGCCCGGGAACACCGACTCGTACTTGATGATCGCGATCAGCACGTAGCCCCAGGAGAACGGGTCCGGATAGAGGTCCAGGTTCGCCTGATGCGGATTGAAGCGCAGGCCGT
>JBAZXW010000028.1:0-58460 GCA_041659605.1 Sinimarinibacterium sp.
ATTCCTTATCGGCGCTTCAGGTGAGGGGTGGGACGATATCTCCTACGGTCTGTGCAATCGCCAGATGCGGCCTTGGTCCCTCCACCCCGACAGGCTTTCGCCTGACCCCACTAACATACAAGCGGCCTTGGCTTAACTCGGACTGACATTGAGTCAGTCCTCGCCGGTGCCAAGGCTGGCCGCGATTCTTTTCGTGCGGCGCGCACACCGCGTCGCGGCCGTGGGCCGCTCCTACAGGTGTTTGCAGCAATAACCGCGCGATTGCAGTGCGTAGCCCTCTACACCGCGTTCGACGCCGCCCGCTCCGGCACCGCGCTCGACGGGCGCGAATAGGCGTCGAAGGCCTGCGCGACCCGCCGCAGCAGCAGGCGGCCGGTCGGCGACACGCGGATGCTGCTCTCGTCGCGCGTCACCAGACCGTCGCGCGCGAGCGCATCGAGGTCTTGAAGCTCGTCGGCAAAATGCTCCGCGAAGCGGATGCCGTGCGCACGTTCGACCGCGGCGATGTCGACCTGGCCGCGACACATCAGATCCTCGATCACGCCGCGGCGCAGTTCGTCCTCGTCGGTCATGCGCAGGCCGCGCACGACCGGCAGATGCCCGGCGTCGATCGCCTTCGCGTAAGCCTTCAGATCCTTGGCGTTCTGACTGTAGCTGCCGCCGATGTGGCTGATCGCGCTCATGCCCAGCGCCACCAGGTCGCAGCCGCCCTGCGTCGAGTAGCCTTGGAAGTTGCGCTGCAGCGTACCGTCCTTGAGCGCCCGCGCAAGATCGTCGCCCGGCCGCGCGAAGTGATCCATGCCGATGTAGACGTAGCCGGCGCCGGTCAGGTGCTCGATCGACAGCTGCAGCAGCTTGAGCCGCGTTTCCGGCGTCGGCAGATCGCCGAGCGCGATCTGGCGCTGCGCGCGGAACAGCTGCGGCATATGTGCGTAGGCATAGACGGCGATGCGGTCGGGGGCGGCTTCGACGACTTGATCCAGCGTATGTCTGAACGAATCGGGTGTCTGCCGCGGCAGCCCGTAGATGAGATCGAGCGAGACTGAGGCGAAGCCGGCGTCGCGCGCCTGGTCGATCGCGCGCCAGGTCTGCCAGGCCGGCTGGACGCGGTTGATCGCCTCCTGCACCGCCGGATCGAAGTCCTGAACGCCGAAGCTGACGCGGTTGAAGCCCAGGGCCGCCAGCATCGGCATGGTCTCGTCGTCGAGTGTGCGCGGATCGATTTCGATCGAATACTCGCGCAGCGGCGAACTGCTCAGACCGAAATGCCGGTCGAGCACGCCCATGACGCGGCCGAACTGCCGGCCGTCCAGCGTCGTCGGCGTCCCGCCGCCGAAGTGCAGCTGCAGGATCTCGCGGCGGCGGCCGAACAGCCGCGCCTGTATCTCGATTTCGGCGATCAGGCGGCGCACGTAGGCCTCGATGACCCCGGGGCTGCGCGTGATCACCCGCGTGCAGCCGCAGTAGAAGCACGGGCTGTTGCAGAACGGCACGTGCAGGTACACCGACAGTGGCTCGTCGCCGCTGGTCTCGACTGCCCTGCGCAGGTCATCCTCACCGAACTGCGGCGTGAACTGCAGCGCGGTCGGATAGGACGTGTACCGGGGCGCGGGTCCGCCGTAGCGGCGGATCAGTTCGGGCGCAAAGGCAACGCCGGCGGTCATCGCAACGACTCCTCGGAGGATTCGGTGCCAGCCTGCGGATTCGCGTCAGCGCGGGCATTGATCGAAGTCAATGGCTTGATTCCGCGCATGGATTCGACTTGTGGCCACGGCGGCACGCCCGTACAATCCGCGACCTTGTCCGCCATTCGGCGGTGTGCGCTTGCGTCCACCGCCGGCGGGTTCGGGCCCCTGGACGGGCCAGCTTGAGGAGATTTCGCATCGCTTCAGAACGTGAGGACCGGCGCAACCACCAGATCAGCGCGCCGCGTGTACGTGTCATCGCTGATGACGGCGCCCAGCTAGGCATTCTCGCGACCCGCGACGCCCTGCAAAGGGCCGAGGAAGCCGGCCTCGACCTCGTCGAGGTCTCGCCCAACGCCGAGCCGCCGGTCTGCAAGATCATGGATTACGGCAAGTTCCTTTATCAGAAGGACAAGGCCCTGCAGGTTGCCAAGAAGAAGCAGAAGCAGATCCAGGTCAAGGAAATCAAGTTCCGGCCGACCACCGAAGAAGCGGACTACCAGACCAAGCTCCGCTCGATCACGCGTTTCCTCGAAGAAGGCGACAAGGTCAAGATCGTGGTCCGCTTCCGCGGCCGCGAGCTGGCGCACCAGGAACTCGGCATGCAGGTCATGACGCGCCTGCGCGAGGAGCTGGGCGACACCGTGGCCATCGAGCAGTTCCCGAAGATGGAAGGCCGCCAGTCGGTGATGGTCATCTCGCCGAAGCGCAAGTAGGGCGGGCCGAGCCCGCCGCGGCGGCCATGGGCCGCCCTACGGCTTGAAATAAGGCGGCGATGCGTTCAGAATCGCGCCCCTTCTGCGCCTGCGCAGAATAAAGGAAGTCCTCCCCGCTCTCGCGGTGAGGCCCGGTCAGCTCCCTGGCAAGGATGCGCAGCCGGCAATCGACCTCGCTCCAAAGGAGTACAGAAATGCCGAAGATGAAAACCGTGAAAAGCGCTGCCAAGCGCTTTTCCAAGACTGGCAAAGGCGGCTTCAAGCGTTCCCACTCGCACAAGCGCCACATCCTGACCAAGAAGTCGGGCAAGCGCATCCGTCAGCTACGCGGCGAGGCCCAGGTGCATGGGTCCGACGTCCGCGAAGTTCGCATCATGCTGCCGTACGGCTAACGAGTAGGGAGAACGAATCATGGCACGCGTTAAAAGAGGTGTGACCGCCCACGCCAGGCACAAGAAGGTTCTGGAGCGGGCGAAGGGTTACTACGGCGCCAAGTCGCGCCAGTTCCGCTCGGCCAAGGAACAGGTCATCAAGTCCGGCCAGTACGCCTATCGCGACCGCCGCGTGAAGAAGCGCGAATTCCGCGCGCTCTGGATCATCCGCATCGGCGCCGCGAGCAAGGAACTGGGTCTGTCGTACAGCCGATTTATCAACGGGCTCGCCAAGGCTGGCGTCGCCCTCGACCGCAAGGTGCTGGCTGACCTCGCGGTGCACGACAAGGCAGCGTTCGGCGCTCTGGTGGCCCAGGCGAAAGCCCAGCTCGGCGCCGCCTAAGTCCGCTCAAGTCGTTGCTGCACTGGATAAGGGAACGGCGTCTGCCGTTCCCTTTTTTGTTTTCCGAATACGCGCCATGACCCAAGAATTCGACGACCTGCTGGACAAGGCCCGACGCGATGTCGCCGCCGCTGCGGACGCGCGCACGCTCGATGCGCTGCGCGTCGACCTGCTCGGCAAGAAGGGCCGCATCACCGAACTGCTCAAGCGCCTCGCGACGCTGCAGGGCGAGGAGCGCAAGGCCTGGGGCGAGCGCGTCAACACGCTCAAGGACGCCGTCGCGAGCGCGATCGAAACGCGCGCAAGCGCACTGGCCGACCAGGAACTGCGCGCGCGGCTCGCTGCCGAGGCGATCGACGTCACCCTGTCCGGCCGCGGCGACGCGACCGGTGGACTGCATCCAATCACGCGCACGATCGATCGCATCTGCCAGCTGTTCGGCGAGCTCGGGTTCGAGACCGTCGAGGGCCCGGAAGTCGAGGACGATTTCCACAACTTCAACGCGCTGAACATCCCCGAAGCGCACCCGGCGCGCGCGATGCAGGACACGTTCTACGTGATGAACGGCGCGCGCCTGCTGCGCACGCATACGAGTCCGGTGCAGATCCGCACGATGCAGGCGCGCACGCCGCCGATCCGCATCATCTGCCCGGGCCGCGTCTACCGCTGCGACTCGGATCGCACGCACAGCCCGATGTTCCACCAGATCGAGGGCCTGTACGTCGCCGAGAAGGTCACCTTCGCCGACCTCAAGTACGACCTGCAGACCTTCCTCTCGCGCTTCTTCGAGCGCGACGTCGAAGCCCTGTTCCGGCCGTCGTACTTTCCCTTCGTCGAGCCCGGCGCCGACGTCCACATGCGCTGGGCGCAGGCGGACGGCTCGTCGCGCTGGCTGGAGCTGCTGGGCTGCGGCATGGTGCACCCGAAGGTGTTCGAAGCCGTCGGCATCGATCCCGAGCGCTACACCGGCTACGCCTTCGGCATGGGCGTCGAACGCATGGCGATGCTGCGCTACGGCGTTGACGACTTGCGCCTGTTCTTCAACAACGATCTGCGGTTCCTGGAGCAGTTCAAGTGAAGCTGAGCGAAAACTGGCTGCGCGAGTGGGTCAACCCGCAGGCCACCATCCACGACATCGCCGAGCGCCTGGTGATGGGCGGTCTGGAGCTCGAAATCGAGCCGGCGGTCGACACGCTGCCGCAGGGCGTCGTCGTCGGCCGCATCGTCGCCGCCGAGAGACATCCGCAGGCTGACCGCTTGCAGGTCTGCCGCGTTGACGTCGGCCAGGGCGAACCGCTGCAGATCGTCTGCGGCGCGCCCAACGCACGCGTAGGCCTGCATGCGCCCTGCGCCATCGTCGGCGCAACCCTGCCCGGCGGCATGCAGATCGGCCACGCCAAGCTGCGCGGCGTCGAGTCCTTCGGCATGCTCTGTTCGGCCAAGGAGCTGGCGCTGTCGGACAAGTCCGAAGGCCTGTTCGAACTCGATGCGACCAGCAAGCCCGGCCAGCCGATCACCGATTACCTGAACCTGCAGGACCACATCCTCAACCTGGAGATCACGCCCAACCGTGGCGACTGCCTGTCGGTGCTGGGCCTGGCGCGCGACATCTCGGCGCTGTACGGCGTCAACATCAAGCGGCCGAACCTGCCGCCGGCGATCGTCGTCGGCCACCAGCAGGTCAAGGTCGAGATCGATGATCTCGCGACCTGCCCGGCCTACGCCGGGCGCGTGATCTCCAAGCTCAATCCCAAGGCGCGCACGCCGGACTGGATGCAGGAACGGCTGCGCCGCAGCGGCATCCGCTGCATCCACCCGCTGGTCGACATCACCGCCTATGTGATGCTGGAACTGGGCCAGCCGCTGCATGCCTTCGACCGCGCCAAGCTGCTCGGCACGGTGCGCGTGCGCCGCACGCGCGCCGGCGAGCAGCTGAAGGTGCTGACCGGCGACGTGATCGAACTGAAGCGCAGCGAGCTGCTGATCGCCGACGACAACGGTCCGCTCGCGCTCGCCGGTGTGATGGGCGGCTTCGACTCCGGCGTCACCGAGTCGACGACGACCGTGTTCCTCGAATCGGCCTGCTTCGCACCCGCCGCCGTGTCCGGCACCGCACGTCACCACAAGCTCAACTCGGATGCCGCCTACCGCTTCGAGCGCGGCGTCGATCCGGCCCTGCAGCGCACGGCTCTCGAACGCGCGACGCAGCTGATCACCGAAATCTGCGGCGGCGAAGTGCATCCGATCACCCAGGTCGGGCGCACGCAGCCGGAACAGGTCACGGTGCGCCTTCGCCACGCGCGCCTGGTGCAGCTGCTCGGCCACGAGATTCCCGCACGCGAGGTCGAAGCTCTGCTCGGCCGCCTGGGCATCACGATGCGCAACGAGATCGGCGACGCCTGGGTGTGCCGCATCCCCAGCCACCGCTACGACCTGCGCCTGGAAGCCGACCTGATCGAGGAAGCGGCGCGCCTGTACGGCTACGACCGCATTCCGGCCAAGCCCTACCTGGCGGCACTGGCGCCGTCGCGCGTGCCGGAGTCGCAGCGTTCGCTGGCGAGCCTGCGCGGCACGCTGGTGGCGCGCAGCTGGCAGGAAGCCGTGTCGCTGGCCTTCGTCGATCCGCGCGTGCAATCCGCGCTCGATCCGCAGACGACGCCGGTGCCGGTCGACAACCCGATCGCCGACACGCAGTCGGTGATGCGCACGACGCTGTGGTCCGGGCTGATTCCGGCGTGGACCTACAACCGCCAGCGCCAGGTCGAGCGCCTGCGCCTGTTCGAGGTCGGCGTGTGTTTCGCGCTCCGCGGCGACGAAGTCGTCGAAACCACGCGCATCGCCGGTCTCGCCGCCGGCGGCGCAGCGGCCGAGCAGTGGGGCAAGAAGGACCGGCCCGCGGACTTTTACGATCTGAAGGCCGACGTCGCCGCGCTGCTGGGCTCTGTCGCCGACCAGTTCCGCTTCGAAGCGGCGACGCACCCGGCCCTGCACCCAGGCCGCAGCGCGCGCATCCTGCGCGGCGACTCCCACGCCGGGTGGATCGGCGAGTTGCACCCGCAGACCGTGCGCGCCCTCGACCTGGGCACGGCACCGCTGCTGTTCGAGCTCGACTGGCCGGTACTGCGCGAAGTCGGCGTGCCCAAGACCCGGGCGTTGTCCGAGTTTCCTTCTTCGCGGCGCGACATCGCCGTCGTCGTCGGCGAGGCGGTCGAGGCGCAAACCCTGCTCGATTGCGCGCGCCGCGCCGGTGGCAATTTGTTGCAGAAAGTTTTCGTGTTCGACATCTACCGTGGCGAAGCTGTAGGAAAAGCTTGCAAAAGCGTTGCTTTAGGCTTGATTTTTAATGACTATTCACGCACGCTAACCGTTGAAGAAATCGATGCGGCCACGATGTCCGTGACCGAAGCACTGGCCAGGGAGGCTGGCGCACAGATCCGACAGTAGGGACGCAATAAAGGGGGCGCGTGTGGCGCTGACGAAGGCGGAATTGGCCGAGGCCTTGTTCGACGAGTTGGGTCTGAACAAGCGGGAAGCCAAGGAATTCGTGGACCTCTTCTTCGAGGAGATTCGCGGTCGCCTGGAATCCGGCGAAGAGGTCAAGCTGTCCGGCTTCGGCAACTTCGAACTCCGCTCCAAGAACCAAAGACCCGGGCGCAATCCCAAGACCGGCGAGGAGATTCCCATCTCCGCGCGCCGCGTCGTGACCTTCCGCCCCGGACAGAAGCTGCGCCTGAGAGTCGAGACCGATGTCACCCGCAGATAACAGGGCGCCCAACAAAGCGTTGCTTGCGGAGCTCCCCGAGATCCCGCGCAAACGCTACTTCGCCATCGGCGAAGTCAGC
Organism: Sinimarinibacterium sp.; assembly: GCA_041659605.1. Lineage (GTDB taxonomy): Bacteria > Pseudomonadota > Gammaproteobacteria > Nevskiales > Nevskiaceae > Solimonas. The sequence goes on from JBAZXW010000028.1 coordinate 7,018, forward strand.
GAGCTGTGCGACGTCAAGCCGCATGTGCTGCGTTACTGGGAACAGGAGTTCCCGCAGCTCAAGCCGGTCAAGCGCCGCGGCAACCGCCGCTACTACCAGCAGGACGATGTCCTGATGGTGCGCCGCATCCGCAGCCTGCTGTACGAACAGGGCTTCACCATCGGCGGCGCGCGCCAGCGCCTCAGGGACATGGCCAAGCCGGGCGCCGCCGCCGCCAACGACCTGCCGAAGCCGGGCACCGCCGCGTCGGCGTCGCCTCAGCATCGGTCCGAGGAAATCCGCGAGCTGCGCGACGAGCTGGAGTCGCTGCTGCGGCTGTTTCCGGAGTAAGGCCCGCTCCGCTTTTATTGCTTCCGGGCGTCCGTTACACTGCGCGCCCCTACGCAGCATCTCTCGTCAATCGGGGCGTAGCGCAGCCTGGTAGCGCACTACCTTGGGGTGGTAGTGGTCGGAGGTTCAAATCCTCTCGCCCCGACCAATTCAGCAAGAAGCCCGTCCTCCAGGACGGGCTTCTTGCTTTTGGGACCGCGCCTGGACAGCGGGCGCATCCAGGATCAATCTGTCGCCCCGACTCCGAGGGTCACGCCATGGAGATCGCCACGATGGCTCTGCTACTCGCTTCCGCGGCCTTTTCTGCCGACGGCCGGATTCCCGCGCGCCATACCTGCGACGGCGACGATGTCTCGCCGCCGCTGCAGTGGAGCGGCGCACCGGCCGGCACGAAGAGCTTCGCGCTGATCGTCGACGATCCCGACGCGCCCGATCCCGCGGCGCCGAAAATGACCTGGGTGCACTGGTTGCTCTACGACCTGCCGGCGACCAGCAGCGGCCTGCAGGAAGGCGTGCGGACGGTCGCACTGCCGCCGGGCACGCGTGAAGGCGTCAACGACTGGCAGCGCAGCGGCTACGGTGGTCCCTGCCCGCCGGTCGGCCGGCATCGCTATTTCTTCAAGCTGTACGCGCTCGACGCCGAGTTGCCGGACCTCACGCGTCCGGACAAGCGCAGGCTCGAAGCGGCGATGCAGGGGCATGTGCTCGCGCAAGCGACGCTGATCGGGACGTATCAGCGCGGACACTGAACGCGGTTGTCGGCAAAGGATTGCCGACCTACGGGCGACGGGCGGCAATCCCTTGCCGCCGGCCACGCTACCGGAACCCGATCGAAAAATCGTGTCCCCACTGGCTCACCGCGGTGGCCTCGAACACGCTGTGCCTTTCCCAGTCGATCACCGCGCCGCCGTAGCCGAACTCGAGCGCGAAGTTCGACGGCGTCAGCAGGTAGAACGAGATCACTTGGTCGTTGACGTGGCGGCCGAGCGTCGCCATCAGCTTGACGCCGTGCTTGAGCATGCGGTCGTAGGTGCGGCCGACTTCGTCCATCGTCGGCACTTCGACCATCGCGTGCACGCAGCCGCTCGGCACCTCGCCTTCGTAGAGCGCGAGGCTGTGATGGCGCCCGTTCGCGCAGTGCGTGAAGTAGATGCGCTTGAGCGGTTCGGCCGGATCGGCCCGATCGGCCGTGACGCGGTGGCGGTAAAGGTCGGCGAGACCAAAGCCCAGCACGTCGCGGAAGAACGCCCAGGTCGCGTCGAAGTTGGGCGCCGGCAGCACCGTGTGGCCCATGCCCAGCGCGCCAGTGACGAAACCCGGCACGCCCACCGGCGAGACGAAGCGCGCGAAGTCGGCCTGCCAGCCCCAGATCAGCTCGTGGCGGTTGCCGGCCGGGTCGCGCAGCAGCAGCAGGTCCTGCACGCCGCGCGACTCGCACAGCGCGCGCGGGCCGCGATCGAAGGCGATGCCGGCGTGCTTCAGCGTATCGATCGCCGCGCGAAACGCCGTCTCGTCAGCGAGCTGCCAGCCGGAGGCGGCATAGCGGTCGGCGTCGCCGCGCTCGATCGCGATGCGGTAGCGGCGTTCGTCCATCTTCAGATACAGACCTCCGCCGGGCGCGTCGCACGCGCTCATGCCGACGACATCCTCAGCGAAGCGGCGCCAGCGTTCGACATCGGTGGTCTCGGCGACGATGTAGGCGAGCTGTTCGATCCTGATCATGGCCGGGCTCAGATGAAGAAGTCGGTGTTGTCGCGGCCGAGCAGCACGCCGCCGTAGTTGCGCCCGAACAGGTCCGGATTGTTCGCGTAGTGCGTGCGCCCGGCGTGGATGTCGAGGAAGTGACGCACGATCGGGCTGTCGTTGAACAAACCGCGCGCGCCCGAAGTGACGAACAGCCGGTAGACGAGCTGCGCGCAGCGCTCGACGACCATCGCCGCCTGCAGGCGGTAGTGCAGGCGCGTCTCGATGTCGAGGCTGCGGCCTTCGCGCGCACAGCGCAGCAGCTCGGCGAAGTTGCGCTTGAGCACCAGCGTCATCTCGTCGATCGCGACCGCGGTCTCGGCGGCGGCGAGCTGCGCCGGGCCCTGCTCGGCGGTGCGCGTACCCATGTCGCCGACGCGCGCGCTCGCGAACTCGCGGTAGCTGTGCAGCGCGCCGGTCAGCGCACCGATCGACGACGACGACACCGCGCGCACGAAGATTTGCCCGAACGGCAGCCGGTACAGCGGCGCGGCGTTGATCGACAGGCCCGGGCTGGTGCCGGCGAAGCCGTCGGCGGACTTGTGCGTGCGATATTCGGGCACGAAGGCGTCCTTGACCACGACGTCGTGGCTGCCGGTCGCACGCAGGCCCATCGTGTCCCAGGTGTCGAGCACGTCGAAGTCGCCGCGCGGCACGAGGAAGGTGCGGTATTCGGGCGCAGCTTTGCCGTCCGCCGGCGGCACCAGCCCGCCGAGCAGCACCCACCGGCAGTGATCGACGCCGCTCGAATAGCCCCAGCGGCCGCTGAAGCGGAAGCCGCCGTCGACGCGCTGCACGACACCCTTGGGCATGTAGCTCGACGCGATCAGCACGGACGTGTCGTCGCCCCAGACGTCCTGGCTCGCGCGATCGTCGAGCAGCGCCATCTGCCAGTTGTGCACGGCGATGACGCCGTAGATCCATGCGGTCGACATGCAGGCCTGCGCCAGCGTCATCTGGATGTCGTAGAACACCTCGGGGTCCATCTCGTAGCCGCCGTAGCGGCGTGCCTGCAGCACGCGGAACAGACCGGCCTGCTGCATCTCGCGCACGGTTTCCTCCGGCACGCGGCGCTGCTGCTCGGCGCGGCGCGCGCGCTCACGCAGCGCGGGCAGCAGCTCACGGGCGCTCTGCACGAGCTGCTGTGCACTGGGTTGATCGAGGACGGTGGCGGGCTTGGTTTTCACAGCGGATCTCCTTCGGCGGGGCGTCGTACTTGGACGTCGTACTTTTGGGCGTCGCGCCCGCCTCGAAACTCATCCGAATTGAGTACGAACGGCGCCTCGCGCACGCGTGCCGCAGGCCGGCTGCACGCGTCATTGACTTAGGTCAATCGCCAGAAGGCCAATTTCACTCGAATGGAGGAGGCTGCGCCGCGACGCGAAAAACGACAGTTCGGCGCACGCCCCGCCGGAGTCGAAGCACATGGTCACCGCGATCCACGCAGCCCAGGCAGTCCAAGCAGAGAAGTCAGCCCCGCAGTTCCACGTCATCGAAAGCCGACCGATGCCCGACCGTTATGCGCGCGGCTGGCACTGCCTCGGCCTCGCCCGCGATTACCGCGACGGCAAGCCGCATGGCGTCAGCGCCTTCGGCTCGCGGCTGGTGGTGTTCCAGGGTGAAGACGGGCAGCTGCGCGCGCTCCACGCCTGGTGTCCGCACATGGGCGCGGACCTGTCGATCGGCCGCGTCGAAGGCAACACCGTCGTTTGCCGCTTCCACGGCTGGGGCTTCGGCCCCGATGGCGCCTGCTCGCACATCCCGTACAGCAAGACCATTCCGCCGAAGGCGCGCGTGCGCGGCTGGCCGACGCTGGAGGAGAACGAGCTGCTGTTCGTCTGGAACGATCCGGAAGGCGCGCTGCCACCGCCGGATCACAACATTCCGCGCCTGCCACAGGGCTTCTCGTCCGACTGGTCGGACTGGTCGATGTCGCGCTGGGTGATCGACAACAACTGCCGCGAGTTGGTCGACAACCTCGCCGACCTCGGCCACTTCGGCCCGGTGCACGGCTCGTCGAACGTGAAGTACTTCGCCAACATCTTCGACGGCCACAAGGCGACGCAGGTGATGGTCGGCATCAACGAGCGCCTCGGTGGCACGCGCAACCACCTGACGACGGTCGCGACCTACTTCGGCCCGGCCGTGCTGATCTGCAGCATGACCGGCGAGGCCGAAGGCCTGCCGGTCGAGTCGATCCTGCTGGTCACCCACGTGCCGATCGACCAGCAGCACTTCGAACTTCGCTTCGGCGTCAAGGTGAAGAAGATCCCCGCGCTCGGCGCCGAGCAGAACGCGCAGGTCGCCGCGCAGTACACCGACCTGACGATCCAGGCGTTCACCGAGGACGTCGCCGTCTGGCACAACAAGGTGCGCGTCGACAACCCGCTGCTGTGCGCCGGCGACGGCCCGATCCTGCAGCTGCGCGACTGGTACGAGCAGTTCTACACCGACGTCCGCGCGGTGCCGGCCCGACTCGCAAAGCGCCGCGAGATCGAGATCGATCTCGGCCTCGGTCCGCAGCACCCGCCCCTGCAGCACGCTTTTGGCCTCTGAGCCTTTTGCTTTACACACGACTACGACTACACCCGGAGAGATTGATGAACACCGCAACACTGTCCCAGGACCGCCTCGTCTCGGTCGACTCGCACGTGCACTTCACCGACGAATGGATCAAGGCACGCCTGCGCAAGCCGCTGCACGCGGTCTGGGACGAGGCCAACCGCAAGGCCGAGGAGTACGCCGCGAAAGTCCTGCGCGGCGGCCAGAAGAACCTGGAGCTGGAGGACTTCGTCGATCCCGAAGCGTCGAAGGATCCGGGGCACTTCACGCCCGAAGGCAAGCTCAAGTCGATGGATGTCGACGGCGTCTACGCCGAGGTGATCTTCCCCGAACTGGCCGGCGCCAAGATCGTCAATCCGTCGCTGATGGGCAACGATTGGAAGGAAGTGTTCCAGGGGTACAACAATGCGATAGCCGACTTCTCCGCGCACGATCCGCTGCGCCTGCTGACCGCCTACCAGTTGCCGCTGTACGACATCGACTTCGCGGTCCAGGAAGTCACGCGCCTCGCCAGGGACAAGCACGCACGCTGCGTGCAGATCACGCCATTCCCCGCCGACTACGGGCTGCCGGACGTCTACGATCCGCGCTATGCGCCGCTGTGGAAAACGATCGAGGAGAGCGGCCTGACGATCCTCAACCACCTGGATCTGTACAAGGGGCTCTGGGACGTGTTCCGCCGCGACCCGACGCCGCAGAAGGGCATCTTCACCGGCCTCGCCTGGACGCCGATGGCCGAGGCGATCTCGATGTGGATCCTGACCGGCACACTGGAGAAGTATCCGAAGTTGAAGGTGATCTTCGTCGAGCCGGGCCTGGGCTGGCTGCCCTGGTTCTTCTCGACGCTGCTCGATCCGCGCATGCACCAGCACTACGAATTCCCCGGCGTGAAGCGCCCGCCGAGCGAGACCTTCAAGGCGCAGTGCGGCGCGACGTTCATGTACGAGCCGCTGGGCCTCAAGGCCGCCTATGACTACTTCGGCGCCGACTGCCTGTACTGGTCGACCGACTTCCCGCACCCGGCGACCTGCTGGCCGAATTCGCGCGCGCAGGTCGTCAGCCAGTTCAAGGAGGCCGGCATTCCCGCCGCCGACCGCGTCAAGATCACATCCACGAACGGCCTGCGCGTGTTCGGCCTCAAGTGACATCCGGGAGACCCCAGCACATGAACCCTCAAACGACAGCCGGCCGCATCGAGATCGACGGCCGCAGCTTCAACCCGTTCTCGCACGACTTCATCCGCAATCCCGACCCGGTGTGGCAGGTGCTGCTGCGCGACCACCCGATCGCCTGGCACAAGGATCTGCACATGTGGTTCGTCAACTCGCACGAACTGTGCGAGAAGATGCTCAAGGACAACCGCTTCACGCCGAACTACCGCGTCTGGGAGCACGCGCCACCGCCCAAAGCGGAGTCTGAGAAGAACGACTTCGACCACATGACCGATCACTCTCTGTTCATGGTCACGCCGGCGGAGCACCTGCGCCTGCGCAAGCTGACGCTGCCGGCCTTCGGCCGGCCGGTGATGCACAAGATCGACGCCAAGATCCGCAGCCTGATCGTCGAAGCCTTCGACGCGATCGGCACGCCGGAGGAGTTCGACGTCTACACGACCCTGTCGACGAAGCTGCCAACGCGCGCGGTCGCGCGCATGATCGGCGTGCCGGAGAAGGACGACGCGATCTTTCACAAGTTCTCGCACAGCTGCGTGCTGGCGACGCGCATCAACCTGGCGCCGAAGCAGCGCGACCAGGCGATCCAGGACAGCCTCGAAGGTTTTGCCTACTTCAGGCGCGAGATCGCGCGGCGCCGTGCGCTGCCGCAGCCGGGCGACGATTTCCTCGGCAGCCTGATCAGCGCCAAGGACGGCGACGACGCGCTATCGGACTGGGACATCATCGCCGTGATCTCGGCGCTGATCACCGCCGGTTCCGACACCGCGACCGATCTGTACTCCTACCTGATCTACGCGCTGCTGAGCCATCCGGACCAGTACGAACTGCTCAAGCAGAAGCCGGAGCTGATGGAGAACGCGATTCTCGAAATGCTGCGCTGGAGCGCGTTCGGCAAGCTGCCGTTCTTCCGCTTCGCGTCCGAGGACATCGAATTCGCCGGCCAGCCAATCCGCAAGGGCCAGGCGATCTGCGTCAATCTCGTCGCGGCCTGGCACGACCCGAAAAAATGGGTCACCCCGAATGCCATGCAGATCACGCGCAATCTCGACGGCCACCTGATCTTCGGCGCCGGCGCGCACTTCTGCATCGGCACCTACCTGGCGCGCGCGCAGGCGACGATCACGCTGCAGGAGTTCATGCGCCGCTTCCCGAACGCGACGCTGGCCGGCGGCAACGGCGACGTCGAGTACGACTACAACCACCACAACGCGCGCCGCATCATCCGCCTCAAGGTGCAGACCCACGTCGAGGCGGCGCGCAAGGCGGCTTGACCAGCAGGTAATTCCCTCTCCCCACTGGCGCGGGGAGAGGGAGAAGGTCTTTACACCGCGACCGCGGCGCGCTCGATCAGGGCGTCCAGCGGCGCGTCGGCCGGCAGCGTGCCGTAGTTGAGGCCGTGCTCGCCGCCCAGGCGCGTCGTGCAGAAGGCATCGGCGATGGCCGCGTTGCCGGCGCGCAGCAGCACGCTCGCCTGCAGCGCCAGCGCGATGCGTTCGATGACCATGCGCGAGCGCAGCTCCAGCGTCGTGACGTCGTCGAAGGCCGTCGCCAGCCAGGCGATCTCGCGGTCGAGATCGGCGTGTCCGCCCTTGGCTGCCATCAGCTCGCCGAACAGCGCCTCGCGCGTTTCCGGCTGTTTCTCCAGAGCGCGCAGCACGTCGAGACACTGGATATTGCCGCTGCCCTCCCAGATCGAGTTCAGCGGTGCCTGCCGGTACAGCCGCGGCAGGATGGTCTCCTCGACGTAGCCGGCGCCGCCGAGGCATTCCTGCGCCTCATTGACGAACGGCGGGCTGCGTTTGCAGATCCAGTACTTGCCGACGGCGGTGGCGATGCGTGCCAGGGCCGCCTCCATCGGATCGCGCGCCGACGCATCGACGGCGCGCGCGACGCGCAGCGTCAGTGCCGTGCAGGCCTCGCTGTCGAGCGCAAGGTCGGCGAGCACGTTGCGCATCAGCGGCTGCTCGACCAGGCGCTTGCCGAAGGCCTTGCGGTGCTGGGCGTGGTGGACCGCCTGTACCAGCGCCTGGCGCATCAGGCCACTCGATCCGATCATGCAGTCGAGCCGCGTCAGCGCGACCATTTCCAGGATCGTCGCGACGCCACGGCCTTCCTGGCCGACGCGCTGCGCGAAGGCGCCGTGGAACTCGACCTCGCTCGACGCGTTGGCCCAGTCGCCGAGCTTGTCCTTGAGCCGCTGCACGTGGATCGCGTTGCGCGAGCCGTCCGGCCTCAGCTTGGGCATCAGGAAGCAACCCAGGCCGGCGTCGGTATACGCCAGCACGAGCCATGCATCGCACATCGGCGCCGAGAAAAAGAACTTGTGGCCGACGATCTCGTAGGAACCGTCCGCCTGCCGCCAGGCGCGGGTGGTATTGGCGCGCACGTCCGAGCCACCCTGCTTTTCGGTCATGCCCATGCCGATGGTGCAGCCGGTCTTCTGCGCCACCGGCAGCACGCGCGGGTCGTACTCGTAGGAGGTGATCTTCGGCAGCCAGAATTCCGCCAGCTTCGGTTCGTGGCGCAACGCCGGCACCGCCGAGTGGGTCATCGTCAGCGGGCAGCCGGTGGCGGCTTCGGCCTGCGCGTGCAGATACGACAACGCTGCGCGCGCGACGTGAGCGCCCGGGGCGGCCTCGTTGCGCCAGGCGTAGGCGTGCACGCCGTACTGCATGCCCAGCTGCATCACGCGGTGATAGCTGGGGTGAAACTCGACCTCGTCGATGCGATTGCCGTAGCGATCGAAGGCGCGCAGCCTGGGCTTGTTCTCGTTGGCGGTGTAGCCGATTTCCATCAGCTCGCCGCCGGCGACCGCGCCGAATCCGGTCAGGTGCGCCTCCGCCCAGCCGCCACCTTCGCGCGCCACCGCCTCGCGCAGGACGGTGTCCGTCGTCCAGGCGTTGTAAGACCCCAGCGGCGGCGCCTGGTTGGTGACTTCGTGGGTGACGAACTGCGCGGCCGTGCTCATGGCGAGACCCTCTGTTCCGCATCCGGAGCCGCATGCTCGCTCGCCGCCTTGCGCCGGTCAAAGCGCATCAGGAATCCCGGCAGGAACAGCAAGTCGAAGACCAGTGCGATGCTGACGACCATCGCCGTCATCAGGCCCATCGTCGCGTTCACGTTGAAGTCGGAGCGCGCGAGAATCAGGAAGCCCAGCGCCAGCGCGACGGTCGTCACCAGCAGGGCCGCACCGACCGTCGAGAACGCGTAGCGGATCGCATCCTGGGTGCTGTCGCCGCGCGTGCGCCGCGCGTACAGATACTTGGCGAAGAAGTGAATCGTGTTGTCGACGACGATGCCGAGCGTGATCGAGAACACACCGGCCGCCGCCAGGTTGACCTTGCCGTCGACGATGCCCCAGACGCCGAAGGCAATGGCCGCGGGAAAAGCGTTCGGCAACATCGACATCAGCCCGAACTTGAACGAGCGCAGGAACACGATCAGCGTGAGCGCGATCAGCACCAGCGCGATCACCGAGCCCTGCAGCATGCTGTAGATGTTGTTCTGGCCGACGTGGGCAAACATCAGGCTCAGGCTCGATCCCTGCGTCCTGAACTGCGGCGCGTTCTGCTCCAGCCAGACGGCGGCTCGACGCTCGAACTCGATCAGCTCGCGCGAGGCGACGTTGGAAATGCTCGCCGACAGCCGCGTAGCCGACTTGTCGAAGTTGATCGAGTCGTTGAGGTCGAGGCCCTGCGGCAGCGACAGCTCATACAGCAGCACATACTGGGCGATCAGCTCGCGCTCGTCGGGGATCGTGTAATAGGCCGGATCGCCGCCGTGCATGTTGCGGTTCAGGCGCTTGACCACGTCGACGAAGCTGGAGACGTGAGTGACCTCCGGCTGCTGTTCCAGCCAGGTCTTGAAGGCGTCGACCGCCTTCAGGTACCCGGGCTCGTTGATGCCGCTCGCGCCGCCGGCGTTGAGCGAATAGGTGATGCTGTCGACGCCGGTGAGGTTGTCCTGCACGAAATCGAAGGCCTGGCGAACTTCCAGCGACGGATCGAAGTAATCGACGGTGTCGTCGTTCAGCTCGTTGCGCGGCATGAACGCCATCAGCGCAAAGGCAACTGCGATGGCGCCGAGAAACCAGCGCTGATGGTGTCTGAGGATGCGATCGGCCAGTCCCGCCAGCGTGAACTGCTGGAAACGTGTCTCGGCTTTGATCCGCACCGGCAGCCACAGCATCAGTGCCGGCAGCATCATCAGCGTGAACAGCATCGCCGCGGCGACGCCGAATCCGACGACGGTGCCCAGTTCGCGGAACGGCGGTGAGTCGCTGGTGTTGAGCGAGAAGAAACCGATCGCCGTGGTGAAGCTGGTCAGGAACACCGGGATCAGGTTGATCTCCAGCGTGTGTCGCATCGCCTCGACCTTGGGCATGCCGCGGCGCAGATCGTTGAGGTAGTGCACTAGCAGGTGCACGCAGTCCGAAACGGCGAGCGTGAGAATGATCACCGGCGCCGACACGTTGATCTGGTTGACCTGGTAGCCGAGCCAGCCCAGCGCGCCGACCGTCGCGACGATGCTGAACAGGATCACCAGGCTGGTCGTCGCCACCCCCCACAGCGAGCGCAGGAAGAGGCCGATGAGCGCGATCACGACGACGAACATCAGCGGCACGAGCGTGCCGGCGTCGGCCTCCGCGATCTCGTTGAACGCGTGATTGACCACCAGCTGGCCCATCAGGTGGATTTCTAGATCCGGATAGCGCGTCTCGAACTCGTCGCGCAGCTTGCGCGTGGCCGCCATCACTTCCTTGTTGACGGCGGTCGCCTCGCGGCTGTCGCCCGGCATTTCCAGACGCACGTTGACCGAGGACACGTGCGCACGCCTCGACAGCAGGCCACCGACCAGGGCCGGCTCGTCCAGCGCGGACTTTTCGAGCGCGGCGATCCCGGCGTCGCTCAGCTGCGCCGGATCGGGCACCAGATCGTTGACGACGAGATCGTCGCCGTCGGCAACCGAGTGCTGGAAGTTGGTGATCGAGTCGACGCGAATCGAGCGCGGCACCGTCCAGCCCGCCTCGGTCAGCTCGCGCAGGGCCTGCAGGGTCTCACGCTTGAACACCTTGCCGTCGCGCGGTGCGACGATGAAGGCGACGTTGTCGGCCTTGGTGTACGAGTTCTCGATCTCGTCGTGCGCCAGCAGATACGGATCGTCGGCGGAGAAGAAGATGCGGTAGCTGCCCTCGAACCAGAGGTCGCGTGCGCCGGCGATCAGAACGAGCGCGCTCAGACACGCAGCCGCGAACAGCCATACTCGATGCCGTACCAGCAGTGCGGCAATTCTTGCTTCCATCCCGATCCCCATTTGGACTGGCCCCTTCGGACCAGGCTACATACTACCTAGTATGAATGTGCAGTGCCCCGCACTGGATCGAAATTTCCCAAGCGGACGGTGCACAATGTCGCAGAGCTTCATACAAGGGGGTGGGCCTTGGGCTGGATCGAAACTTCGCGCGACACGCAGTGGATCGGCGCGCTGTACCGGCAGGCAAACGTGTTCGAGGGTGCCGCGCTCAAGCAGTGGGCCCTGGACCGCCTGTCGGAGCAGGTGCCGTTCTCCGCGGCGGCCTGGTGCACGCGCCGCAACGACGGCGACCGGCTGACGGCCATCGCGGCGCGCGGCCTTCCCGCCCCCGCGCTCGAACCCCTGCTGGCGCTGGGGGTGCGGTTATGGCGGCGCCCGCAAGCCAGTGGCGACCGCCCCGTGGCGACGGTCGCGCCATTCGACCTGTCCGATCTTGCGACGCGCCAGCCGCGTGCTTCCGAGCTCTGCGCGCAGGGTCTGTCGCACGCCTTCGTGGCCCTGTGCCCGCAGCGCGGCACACTGTTCACGACGGTCCTGTGTCTGTTGCGCACGTCCACTCAAAGTCCGTTTTCGCATGACGAGTGCGCGCGCCTGGGTGCGCTGCTCCCGCATCTGGCCGAGGCCGAGACCCTGGAGCTCGAACAGAGGATCTGCCTGGACCAGCGACTGGCGCGTGCCGGCCGCCGCAATCGCAGCCCGGGCGGCCTGATCGACGACAGTGGCGCCGTGCGCGCAATGTGTCCCGGATTCCGCGAACTGCTGTGCCAGCGCCTGCCGCACTGGGATGGCCTGCGCGTACCGACGGAGATGATCGTCGAACCCGAAGCGGGCGGCGGCGCGCGCAACGTCACGCTGGCCGAGCTCGGACTGCATGCACGCTGCAGCCTGGCCGCCGACAATCTGTTCGAAGTGCATGTCCGGCCGACGCATCCGTTCGATCGACTGACCGAGCGCGAGCACGACATCGTCAAGGCCATCGTCGACGGCGAAAGCTACAAGCTGGTCGCGCGACGGCTGGGCGTGAGCCCTTCCACCGTCGCAAATCACGCCTCCAACATCTACCGCAAACTGGGTGCGCTCAACCGCGACCAGGTCGTCGTTCTGGCGAGCTCGTTTCTGGGTGAGGACGAAGACCGCGCGATGTAGGAATCGGCGCCGAAACAACGGCCGGCAGCGCCGGCCATGAGCTTTCATCTAGGTGGATTTGCAGGGGATTTTGACCTGGATCAATAAGCGTCGGCTTTTTCCTACAAAAATGCCGTTTGCTGCCACGAAACGCATTGTGGCGTCAATGATTTCGTCTATATCCGCCGTTGCGCGATGCGTGCAGATTAGGCACCACTGGAGCAATGCATGACGCAGCGCTCCGGGGTTGCCGGACCTCGATGCATGTGACGCGCTGGGGGCTCCGGAATTCAGTCCACACATTCTGGAGTACGACAATGTTGACCATCTACCGCACCCTTCGTTCCTACCTCGACTTCTACCGCGACACGCGTGGTCTGACCACGGTCGAATACGCCGTCGCCGGCGCCCTCATCGCCCTGGCTGTCGTGGCCGCGTTCGCGCTGCTCGGCGGCACGGTCGGCAACAAGATCAACGAAATCGAGGCCAACATCGATTGATGATCCGCCGGCCTTGAGCCCGATGGTAACGGCGGGGGACCACTGGTCGCCCGCCGTTGCTGTCGGGGCCGCATGGCGACGCAAATGACGCATTTCGTTTCCGAACTTGTGCACCCCCTCTTGGCCGCCAGCTTGCTGCTGCTGCTCGGGCTCGCGGTGAGCGGCGATCTGCGCGCTCACCGCATCCCCAACTGGCTGAGCCTGGGCGGCGTCGCGATCGGCCTGGTCCTGCAGTTCGCAACCGGGGGCCGCGCCGGCCTCGCGGAAGGACTGTACGGCGCGCTGGCCGGCGGCCTGGCGCTGCTGCCGATGTGGCTGCTGCGCGGACTGGCTGCGGGAGACGTGAAGCTGATGGCCGCAGTCGGCGCCCACCTGGGTGCGGGCGCAGCGCTCGTAGCGGTGCTGGCGACGCTCATCGCCGGCGGCGTGATGGGTCTCGCAGTCCTGCTGCGGCGGCGCGGCGCGCCGCGCCCTGCCGCAGCCGACCGCCTGGATGGCGCCCTGTCAAACAGTTTCTCGAACGGCTTCGCCTACGCACCGGCGATTGCCGCAGGAACCCTCCTTGCGCTGCTTCTGCCGCTGCTGCGGCCGGCGCTCGCAAACTAGATGGAGCGCGCGATGAGCACCGCACTCCTCGACGATGCTCCTCCCGCTGCCACGGCCCCTGCAGATCCGCAGCCCGGCGGCAGCGCTGTCCAGCCCGATCCCATTCCGCTGCGGGTCACAGACCTCGGCCTGCCGCTGCCGCTGCTGCAAGCCTTGCTTGCCAAGCACCTGCAGGCCGGCGGCGAGCAATCGCTGATGTCGATCGCGGGGCGCATGGCCGTACATCCGTCCGTCGCCGGGGAACTGGTGACGTCCTTGCTCGACGGCGGCTTGGTTCATGCCGATGCCGGCGCCATTGGACAGCTGCGCGTGGGCCTGAACGCGCGCGGCCACAGCTACGCGCAGGCGGCGCAGGAGCACGATCCCTATGTCGGCCCCACGCCGCTCTCGGCAGCGCATTACAGCCGGCTGGTCGAGGCCAATTCGCTGCTGACGCACCCGGTGACGCGCGCGCAGCTGCACCGGGCGTTCGCCGACGTCGTCGTCGCGGACGAGACGCTCGATCAGCTCGGACACGCGCTGAACTCGGCGCGGCCGTTGCTCGTGCACGGCCCTTCGGGCACCGGCAAGACTTATCTGTGCGAACGGCTGACCAAGGTCGTGGACGGCACGACCCTGATCCCGTACGCGATCGCGGTCGAGGATCGCTGTGTCGCGGTGTACGACCCCGCACTGCACGATGCCGTCGACGATCCGTTGACGCTGCCCGCCGACGGCAGCTCCGATCCGCGGCTGCTGTGCTGCCGGCGACCGGCCCTGCTCACCGGCGGCGAGCTGCACCGCGGCGCGCTCGACATCGACATCGATCCGCACAGCGGCATCGCCCAGGCGCCGCTGACGCTGCGCGCCAACGGCGGCGTGCTGGTGATCGACGATTTCGGCTGCCAGCGCATACCGGCCGACGAGCTGATGCGGCGTCTGGCGTTGCCGATCGAGACCCATCGCGACTGGATCCGCCTCGACAGCACGTATTCGACCGAAGTGCCCTTCGACGTGCGCCTGATCCTGATCACGAACCTCGAACTCGAACGGCTCGCCGGCGACATGTTCCGCCACCTGGTCGGCCATCGCATCCCTCTCGGCGAGATCTCGGCCGCGAACTATCTGAAGCTCTGGCAGCACGCCTGCCAGGCATTCGGCATTCCGTTCGATCCGGCGCTGCCGCAATACGCGCTGGAGGCGCTGCATGGCCCTCGCGGCGTCGCGCCGCTGGCGGCGCATCCGTCCGGATTGCTCGCCTGCCTGCACGAGCAGGCACGTTACAGCGGCACCGGCGCGACACCGACGCGCGCGATGCTGGAACGCGCGTGGACGGAATACCTGTCCACATCCGCCGGCGAGGCCACCGCGCCACGCCCGCCTTACCGAACACACTGACGCACACACCGAACCGGACCCGGAGACGCCCATGGCTCTGCGCAAATCAACCCTTCCTACCGTCGCCGCCTTGCTGCTGGGCGTGCTCGCTGCGGTGCTGGCCGCGCGCTGGATGCAGCAGCGCCTGTCCGCCGCCGAGAGCGCCCGCGACAGCACGACCGCCGTGGTGGTCGCTGCCACGACCATCCCGTTCGGCGAGCGCATCAGGGATACCGACATCAAGACCATCGCCTGGCCGACGACGGACGTGCCCGAGGGCAGCTTTTCCGATCCGGCAGAGGTCGTCGGCGGCTTCAGCAACCAGAAGCTGCTGCCGGGCGAGCTGGTGCTGAAAGCCCGAGTCGTCGAGCAGTCGACCGGCAATTTCCTGTCGACGATGATCGAGCCCAATCAACGCGCCGTCACGGTACGCGTCAACGACGTCATCGGCGTCGCCGGCTTCCTGCTGCCGGGCAACCGCGTCGACGTGCTGGCCACGCGCATGGGCAATGATCGCCGCGCCGAAACGCACACGCTGCTGCAGAACCTGCGCGTGCTCGCGGTGGACCAGACCACGGCGCAGGCCGGCAAGGACGAGCCGGTCGTCGTGCGCGCGGTGACGCTGGAGATGAGCCCGGAACAGGCGGAGCAGCTGGCGTCGGCCACCGAAGAGGGCACCGTGCAGCTGGCCCTGCGCAATCCGGACGATACCTCGGTGGCGGCACGTCCCGCGCCGCCGTCGACCATTCCGCTGGAAGAACCGCCGGCCCGCGTCAGCGCCGCGGCGACGCCGGCGCCGGCGCGCAAGGCCAGGTCCGCAGCCCGCCCGCCGAAGGAAACCAAGGAAACCGTCACCGTCATTCGCCAGGCGCAGACCAGCGAATCCGAGACCGCCAAGTAGGGCGCGCGCGCCCCACCCAGCCCGCCCTAACGAGAGTCCAGGAGCACACCATGAAATTCAGAATTCCCCGGAGTCTGCTGATCGCGCTCTGCACCGGCGTCGGCGCGCTGTCGGCCCAGTTCACTGTGGCGCAGGCCGCCGCGGCCGATGTGCACACCGTCACGGCCGGCCAGGCCGGACCGTTCGCGGTACGCCTGTACAAGTCCGTCGTGCTGTCTTTTCCGCGCACCGTGAAACAGGTGTCGGTCGGCAATCCGGGCGTCGCCGACATCCTGGTCCTGCGTGGCCAGCAGCTGTACGTGGTCGGCAAGAACCTGGGCACGACCAATGTCGTCGCCTGGGACAGCGACGGCAACGTGCTCAGCAGTTTCGACGTCGAGGTCACGCACGATCTCGACTCGCTCAAGGAGAAGCTGCACCAGCTGTTGCCCGGCGAACCGATCCAGGTGTACTCGGCACAGGAGAAGGTGGTCCTCAGCGGCCAGGTATCCAGCATTGCGCGCATGGACGCCGCCAGGGAACTGGCCGCAGGGTTTCTGCCCGACTGCATCCGCGCGATTTCCGACGCACCCGAGGCCCAGGGCAAGCGCGGCGCCGGCGGCACCGATCCGTCGTGCAAGAAGGGCGCCGTCGTCAACCTGATGCAGGTCGGCGGCGCGCAGCAGGTGATGCTCAAGGTCACCGTGGCGGAGATGGCGCGCAGCGTGGTCCGCCGGCTCGACGCCAATCTCAATATCCTCGATTTCGGCCGCCATCTGAGCGGCGGTGCGACCTCGGGCGGTGCCAGCTTCCCCGACGCGCTCGACGCGGAAGGTCTGCGCACACCACTGCTCGGCGATCTCGGCAACCAGTCGAACATCGTCGGCCCGGTGCTGGACGAATTCGCTCCAACGACCCCTTTGATCGATTCCACCGGCTTGTTCCTCAGCTACCTGTCCGGGGAAACCTATCTGCAGGCCGTGCTGGACATCTCCAAGCAGAACGGCCTGGCGAAGATCCTGTCCGAACCGACGCTGACGACGCTCACCGGCCAGGAGGCGCAATTCCTGTCCGGCGGCGAATTTCCGATTCCGGTGCCGCAGGGCGGCAGCACCGGGGGGACAACGATCGAATTCAAGGAATTCGGCGTTGGCCTGCGCTTCGTGCCGATCGTGCTGGACTCCGGCCGCATCAATCTGACGCTCAACGTCAGCGTCAGCGAGATCTCCGGCGACAACAATGTCGTGCTGCGCTCGACCGGCACTACGAACACGTTCTTTATTCCGTCGCTGACCAAGCGCAGCGCCTCGGGCACGATCGAGCTGGCTGACGGCCAGAGCATGGGCGTCGCCGGCCTGATCAACGACAACCTGCGCAGTTTCGTGAGCAAGCTGCCGGGCCTGGGCGATCTGCCGCTGATCGGCCTGCTGTTCCGCAGCCAGGAATATGTGTCCGGCCAGACCGAACTGGTGATCTTCGTGACGCCGCACCTGGCCAAGCCGATCGCGGCGGACCAGATCAGCCTGCCGACCGACAGCTTCGTGCCGCCCGGCGATCTGGAGTTCTACCTGCTCGGCCGCACCGACTCGCTGCGCAGCGCGCCGCTGCGCAAGAAGCCGGCAAAGCTGAATGTCGGCCACGACCTCAACCCCTAGTCAGCGACCCGCGACCGTCCCCGACCGTCCCCGACCGTCTATTTTCCGGAGCACGTCATGAACACTTCCATCCGTCTGGCCATCGCATGTGCTGTCGCAGCGCTCGCCGGCTGCGCGAGCAGCCCGCAGCAGGAAAACGACCCCGCATTCGGCGGCTCGGTGCGCCAGATGATCCACGCGCAGATCCATGACCCGCAGGCGGCGGAAAACCCGTCCGACCAGGGGCCCGTGGGCATCGACGGCATTCGTGCAGAAGGCGTCATGAAGACCTATCGCGCGGATGTCGACAAGCCCGCGCGCGCCCAGGAAAAGATCGACATGCAGGTCGGCAACTGAGCGTCCGCAGCCGGAGCCCCGCCATGTCGACCCTGATCCATGCACCGCAAGTCCGCCCGCGCCGGCGGCAACGCGGCATTGCCCTGATTCTCGTGACCGTCGGCGCCCTCGCCCTGATCGGCATGGCCGGGCTCGCACTGGACCTGGGGGTCACCTACATCGCGAAGTCCCGACTGCAGAATGCCCTCGATGCGGCGGCGCTCCGGGGCGCCAAGGTCCTGAACAAGACCCGCAGCGTGAGCCTGGCAACGACCGCCGCACAGGCGGACTTCGCTACGAACATGAGCGGCTTCGGCATCACCGCCGTGGTGGAGATGTCGCCGACCCTGCAGCCATTTGTGAACGGCGGCCTTAACCTGCGCTTCGTGCGCGTCTCGGTGGATACCCTGCCGGTCACGCTGCGGCTTGCGCAGGCGCTGCCGGGCATCGGCGAGTCGCTCAACGTGGCCGGCAGCGCCGTCGCCGGGCCGATGCCGCTCAGCAACCGGATCTGCGCCGCGCTGCCGGTCGCGCTGTGCGGCACCGGCGGCGACACCGACTGCTCGGACGGCGCCTGCTTCGGCTACACGGCCGACGCAACCACCGAGCTGGAGCTCAAGGACGACGGCACAACGATCGGCCCCGGCAACTTTGGGCTGGTGGTGCTGGACTGCGGCACCGGTGCCGCCTGCATCCGCGAGGGCATGGCCGGCAAGTCCAACCTGTGCTTCACCCCGGGCGGAACCATCACCGTCGAGCCGGGCGGCAAGTCGGGCCCGACCTCACAGGGGCTCAATACGCGCTTCAACATCTACAAGGGCGGGGTGAGCGCCAGCGATTACCCGCCGGACGTGGTCATCCGGCATGTCCCGGTGATCTTCCACGACGCCTACGAACTGCTGCTGGCCAACCCACTGGCGTGGGACATCCAGAGTCCGCCCGGGCGGCCGCAGCGGCGCATGGTCGTCGTCCCGGTGATCGACTGCTCGACGCCGATCAACGGCCGCAAGGACGCGAATCTGCTCGGCGGCGCCTGCTTTTTCCTCACGCGTCCGGTGGAGGACTCCGGCCCCGGCAAGGGCACGCTCTACGGCCAGCTGATTTCTGGATGCGAAGCCGACGGCAGCGTCGATGTCGTGCCGGACGCCGACACGCCGTTCTACGATATCCGGCTGTTCCGCGATCCCGGATCGGACCAGAGCTAAGGCCATGAAGCCATCCTGTCGGCCCGGGCGATCCCGCTTCCAGCACGGCCTTGCGGTCGTCGAGGCGGCCATCATGCTGCCGTTTCTGATCATGCTGCTGCTGGCCACGGCCGAAATCGGCCGCGCCCTGCTGCAGTTCAATACGCTGCAGAAGAGCATCCGCGACGCGACGCGTTACGTGGCCGAAGAGGCGACCGGTCCCGACACCGAGGTGATCGATCTGACTTCTGCGGTGATCGCCACGACGCGCAACCTCGTGGTCTACGGGTCGCCTGTCGCCGGCGAAGCGCTGTTGCCGGGGCTGGAGCCCGGCGACGTGACGGTCTCCAGTCCGGATGCGCTGCACGTGCAGATTTCCGTGACCTACACCTACACGCCGTTGTTTGCGGTGATTCCGACCTTCGGCCTGACACAGAGCGACATCACGGCGAAGACGACGATGACCTCGGACCAGACGATGGGAGGCCTGTGATGGAGCGCCGCGGACATCGCCGCGAAGGAGGCATGACGACGGTCGAATTCGCGTTCGCCGGGATTGTTGTCCTCGTCGTGCTGTTCGCGTGCCTGGAGATCGGTCGCGCGATGTTCGTCTGGAACACGATCGGTGAAGCGACGCGGCGTGCGGCGCGCGTCGCCGTCGTCTGTCCGCCCAATCACGCCTCGGTCCTGCGCGCGGCGCTGCTGAACCCGCCCGGCGGAAATGCCGACAGCGATCACATCAATGGTCTGAGCATCGCCAACGTGACGATCGAATACCTCGACAGTGCCGGATCGGCAACGACCAGCATCCCCAGCATGGCTTTCGTGCGCATCTCGATCACCGGCTTCCAGCACACGCTGCTGATCCCGTTCTACACACGCACGATTACCGTTCCTCCTTTCCGCACCACGCTGCCCGTGGAAAGCCTCGGCTACGTGCCGGAAACGGAAACACGTAGCTGTCCGGGCGGATGATCTCCACATGACGTCATTTCATTTCATGATCGAATCCAGCACCCTGTCTCCGGCTCACAGGAACCTGCTCCGATGAAAACGAACACTGTCCTCATCGCCTGTCGCGAAAAAACGGGGGGAGAGGCCATCCAGCTGATGCTGGAAGGCCAGTCGGATCTCGACGTCAGCCTGGTCGTCCTTGAGGAGGGACATGCAGATCCGCTGCACGAGCAGCGTAGCCTCCCGGACATTCTCGTGCTGGTGATCGAAAACGGTGCCGACGACATGCTGCGCGCACTGGCCGCACGCGCGCCCGTGGACCGACCACCGACGGTCGTCATCGCCCCGGCCGGCGACGCGAACCTGATGCGCCGGGCCATGCAGATCGGCGCACGCGACTATTTCAGCCCACCGGTGCAACGGGACGAACTGCTGGCTTCGCTCAAGGAAATCCGCCGTGACCTCGGCGCCGCGGTCAGCGAACCCACGGGAACACGTGGCACGCTGATCGCAGTGATCAATGCCAAGGGAGGATCCGGCGCTTCGACGATCGCATCCAATCTGGCCCATCTGCAGGCCCTCGCATCGAAGACCGACGTCGGACTGATCGATCTGGACCTGCAGTTCGGCACCGTGCCCCTGGCCTTCGACGTCACCCCGCACCACACCTTGCTGGAAACCCTGAGCGAGATCAGCAGGCTGGACACAAAGACCTTGAAGACACATGCCGCGCGACACAAGAGCGGCGTGGCCATCTTCAGCGCCATGTCGGATCAGATGCCGCTGCCTTGGGAGCAGTCGGCCCAGTCGCTTCGACAGCTCCTGGATCTGGCGCGCCGCACCTATGGCACGGTCGTAGTCGACCTGCCGCGCCAGATCGACCCCCTGACAACGACCGTTCTGGAACAGGCGGATCGTGTGCTGATCGTCATGCAACAAAGCCTCGCGCACATTCGCGACACCAAGCGCCTGCTGCGCGTCCTCGGCTCCGGCATTGCGGTGCCCAGTTCGAGTGTCACGGTCGTCGTCAATCGCTACGCCGAGCACTCGAATCTGAGCATCAAGGACATCGCCGACGCGATTTCGCCGCCGCAGATTGTGGAACTGCCGAACGACTACAAGGCCATTTCCGAGGCGCAGAATGTTGGCGTGCCGGTGCAGGAGCTGAACAAGCATGCGCCCATCACCAAGGCACTGGCCGCGCTGCTTGCCCGCTTGATGCAACCCGCAACCGAGTCCAGCCCGACGCCCGCGAAGAAGCATGGCCTGCGTGCACTGTTCGGCGGCAAATGACGAGACCACACCATGAAAAGCGATGACCTGCGCAGGAAGCTGACCGACTGGGGACTCGTCGGTGCGCCTTCACAATCTGCCGAGACTCCTGATTCGAACGGCCCCTCCTCGTCGCCGGCAGAGGCGTTGACGCTGGCCGGGCAGTCGTCCATCGAAGTTGCATGGAAGCACCGTATCCACGATCGCCTGCTCAAGGTCATGGACCTGTCGGCGATCGACCGCACCGACGAACGACAGGCGCGCACGCAGATCCGTGACCTGGCGCAGCAGGTGATGAACGAACAGCAGGTGCCGCTGCCGGCGCTGGCGCGGCAACGGATCGCGACGCAGATCGAGGATGAGATCCTCGGTCTGGGGCCGATCGAGCCGCTGCTGGGCGACCAGTTGATCTCCGACATCCTGGTCAACGGTTCAAACAGTGTCTATGTCGAACGCATGGGGCGCCTGGAAAAGACCGACGTCCGCTTCCGCGACGATAGCCACCTGCTGAGCATCATCGACCGCATCGTCGCCCGCGTCGGCCGCCGCATCGACGAATCGTCGCCGATGGTCGATGCGCGCCTGCCGGATGGCTCGCGCGTCAATGCAATCATCCCGCCCCTGGCCCTCGACGGCCCGCTGCTGTCCATCCGGCGCTTCACGCTCAAACGCATGGGTATCGAGCAGCTGATCGAATTCGACATGCTGACGCCGTGGATGGGAGACATGTTGTCGGCGATCGTGCGTGCGCGCCTGAACGTGCTGATCTCCGGTGGCACCGGCAGCGGCAAGACGACGCTGCTGAACGTACTGTCGGGCTTCATCCCGGCGAGCGAGCGCATCCTGACCATTGAGGACTCCGCAGAGTTGCAACTGCAGCAGCCACACGTCGCACGACTCGAAACCCGCCCCCCCAACATCGAGGGACGCGGCGAAGTCACGCAGCGCGACCTCGTGCGCAATGCCCTGCGCATGCGTCCGGACCGCATCATCGTCGGCGAAGTTCGCGGGGGCGAGGCCCTCGACATGCTGCAGGCGATGAACACCGGCCACGACGGGTCGCTGACGACGATCCACGCGAACACGCCGCGCGACGCCCTGTCGCGCATCGAGAACATGGTGGCGATGACCGGCCTCGATCTTCCGGCGACGACCGTGCGCCAGCAGGTTGCGTCGGCGATCCAGGTCGTCGTCCAGGTCGAGCGCATGGAGGACGGCAAGCGCCGCGTGGTCGGCATCCAGGAGATCCAGGGCATGGAGGGCGCGATCATCACGATGGCGGAGATCTTCCATTTCCGGCGGCGCGGCGTCGACAAGGCCGGCAACGTGATCGGGCAGTTCGAGGCCACCGGCGTCGTGCCGCGCTTCCAGCAGCGCTTCCAGCAGCGCGGCATCGAAGTTGATCCGTCGATCTACGATCCGCAGCGGCACGCCGGCAAGGGGGCGTGAACATGGCCTACCTGACATGGCTGGTTCCCGCGGCGGCATTTGCACTCGCATCTGTCATCGCCCTCCTGCTCGTGCGACTGTTCTCCGGCGGTACGGCCACACGCGTCGAACAGCGCCTGCGTGCGATCAAGCACGAAGGCGCGGAGGATGCGTCGATCCCGATGATCCGCGAGCGCTATCTGCGCCGATTCTCACCGACCGAGCGTCGTCTGGAGGAGTTGCCCGGCATGAGGTCCGTCGCGCGCCGGATCGAACAGGCGGGTTATGGCTTTCCCGCCTATCGCCTGGTCGCGCTGATGCCGCTCCTCATGGCGTGCAGCGCAGCGGCGGGCTGGTGGCTGGGCTGGCACTGGGGCCTGATCGTGCTGGGCGTCGTGATCGCGGGCAGCCTGCCCTTCGTTCAAATCATGCGCCTGCGCGCCCAGCGCATGAATCTGTTCGAGGAACAACTCCCGGATGCGCTCGACATGATGGCCCGGGCGCTGCGTGCTGGTAATCCGCTGGCCGAGACCTTCAAGTTCGCGGCGGAAGAGATGGATGAACCGATGGCCCACGAAATGGGCACCACCTGGTCGCACCTGAACTACGGGGTCAGCCTCAAGGCGAGTTTCGACGATCTCATCCAGAGAATGCCGTCGACCAGCCTGCGCGCGATGGCGACCGCGATCCTCGTGCAGCGGGAAACAGGCGGCAATCTCGCAGAAATCCTGGACAAGATTTCGGCCGTGCTTCGACAACGCTTCCGCTTTCAGCGCCGCGTGCGCTCGCTCACGGCGGAGGGACGGATGTCGGCCTGGGTTCTGGTCCTGATGCCCTTCGGGCTGGCCGGTCTGCTCACCGTCAGCTCGCCTGATTACATGCCGATTTTGCTGCGCGAAGATACCGGACGCACGCTCATCTTTGTGGCGCTGACGCTGATGATCATCGGCATCCTCTGGGTCCGCCACGCCATCCGCATTCGCGTTTAGGACGCTACCCTCATGGACCGCCTGCTCAGTTCACCCGATTCGATCTGGATCTTCGGTGGCGCCTTCGGCTTGGCACTGGCCCTGTTCGCGATTGTCGTGATACGGGCGTCAGGGATGATGCTCGATCCGCTGCGCCGCCGGCTGCGCGCAGTCGAGGCCGGCGGCAATCCCGAAGGAGAGCCCGGCCTCCTGGGCCAGATCGGCGCGACGATGCTGCCACGTAGCGAGCAGGTCCGGCAGACGCTGCGACTCCTGTTGCTGCAGGCCGGCTGGCGTGATCCCAGCGTGCTGTCGGTGATGTACGCGATCAAGGCAACGTTCGCGCTCGTCATTCCGGCGGCCATCGTGGTCGCATCGCTGAGCATTTCGACTCTGCGCCTGAGCGGAACCACGATGGCCTTGTTGCTGCTGGGCGGTGTGGCGGTCGGATGGTTCCTGCCCAACTATCTGCTGCGCCAGCGCGTGCAGTCGCGCCAGCTTGCTTTGATGCAGGCGCTGCCGGATGCGCTGGACTTGCTGGTCGCCTGCACCGAGGCAGGTCTGGGCCTGAATGCCGCAATCGAACGAGTCTCCGAACAGCTTCCGTCCAGCAGCCCCCAGCTGGCTGCCGAGCTGGCTCTGGTCAACAGCGAGATCCGTGCCGGCGTCGACCGCATGGAGGCATTGCGCAATCTGGCTCAGCGCACGGGCCTCAAGGACATCCGCGGCCTCGTCTCGCTGATCAATCACAGCATGCGCTTCGGCACGAGCATCGCGGCAACGCTGCGCATCTATGCCGATGAATTCCGCGACCGGCGCCTGCAGCGCGCCGAGGAGATGGCGGCAACCATCGGCACCCGGCTGATCTTCCCGCTGGTGATCTGCATCTTCCCGTCGTTCTTTGTGGTCGCTGTGGGCCCGGCCATCGTCGGCGTGATGAAAGTCTTCAACGCAACACCCGGCCTCCAGTGAGCCTGCCCATGCCAACACGCTCGGTGAATGAGAGAGCGAGGCCGCTGATCGCTGTCATGCTCGCGGCACTGTTCCTGTGCGCTTGCGCCAGTGCCGACAAGCGCCCCAAGGTCGACCCGGAGATGGAGGCCCAGCAATATCTGCGTTCCGGCATGCTGGCCGCACAGAGAGGCCAGCACGAGCTCGCTTTGTCGGAATTCGTGAAGGGGCTGGCCGCACAACCGCGCAACGCGGAACTTCACTTCCAGGCCGCAGAATCGCAGGTTGCGATCGGCAAGATCTCCGATGCCGCCATGACCTATCGGCGCGTGCTCGGCCTGCAGCCGGATCATTCCGGCGCGCTGCAGGGACTGGGCATGCTGCTGCTCAGACAGGCGCAGTACGAACCGGCGACGACGCTGCTGCAACGGGCGATTGCCGCCGATCCGAAGGCCTGGCGCAGCCTCAACGGGCTGGCGACGATGGCCGACCTGCGCCGCGACTACACCGCCGCCCGCGACTACTACACCCGTGCGCTCGCCATCAGCCCGGATTCGCCGGTATTGCTGAACAACCTCGGCTACTCACGCTACCTGTCTGGCGCGCTGGACGACGCCCGCGGCTACTTCGAGCGCGCGCTTGCGATCGATCCGCAGTACGACCAGGGCTGGCGCAATCTGGGCCTGGTCATGGCTCGCAAGGGGCAGTTGCGCGAAGCGGTGCGCGCCTTCAGCCAGACGATGCCGGAGTCCGAGGCCGCTTACACGACCGGCTATGTCTGCATGCTGGACAGCCGCCTGAGCGACGCCCAGAGCATGTTCCAGCGTGCCATCGACCTGTCGCCGTCGTACTACGCCGACGCGGAGGAGTCGCTCGCCCGGGTCAAGGTGATGCGCGCCGACCTGAAAGGCGGGGGGAGTCCGTAGCCACCGGGTTTGACGGCCGTGGGCGGTCTCTCTATGATTCCGCCCCCTATCGCACGGACGGTTAGCTCAGCGGTAGAGCACCGCTTTCACACGGCGGGGGTCACAGGTTCAAGCCCTGTACCGTCCACCAGACATCCGTAAAGGAACCGCTGCGACCGTCTGGGCGCGGCGGTTTTTTTGTTGCCCTGGAACAGACCGCCATGAGCGATGTCCGCCCGCTAATGCACGCGATCCAGAATCGCGATCTCGCCGCCGCCAAGGCCGCCTTGGAACGCGACGTGTCGCAGGCCGCCGACCCGCTGCCAGGCGGCCTGTCGCCGCTGATGTTCGCGCTCTATAACGGCGCCCGGGACATCGCCGATTTGCTCAAGGCATTCCGCGCCCTCGACGTGTTCGAAGCAGCCGCTGCCAACGATGCGCGGCGGGTGGCCGAACTGGCCTGTGGGGACGCCTCCTGCCTGAGTACCTACAGCGTCGATGGCTGGACACCGCTGCATCTCGCCGCCTTTCTGGGTGCACGCGATTCACTGCTGGTACTGATCGGCCTGGGGGCGCCGATGAATGCCATCTCGCAGAACCCGATGGCCAATACGCCCCTGCACGCCGGCATCGCAGGCGTCGCCGGCGAGACGTTGGCCCCGCTGCTGATCGCGCTCGGCGCCGATACCGGTCACATCGGCGGCAGCGGCGTCAACGCGCTGCACCTCGCCGCGTCGCGCGGCTTCGAAAGCCTGTGCCGTCTGCTGCTGGCACGCGGCGCCGACCGCAACGCCCGCACCGAGGACGGCAAGACCGCCGCCGAGATCGCGCGCGAACGCGGACACCTGGGCACTGCGGCGCTGCTGGAGCTGGCGCAGCCTTAGCCCGGACGCAGCGGTCGACGAGACGCTCTGCGCTGAGATCATGGACTTCCCACCGTGGACGTAGGGCCTCAGCCAGGCTCTCGATGCTCAAAGGTCCAGAAGCGGTTGAGCGCGAAGGCGAGCCAGGGGGTCACGAGCACCATCGGCGCGATCGAAAGTGTTACCGAAAGCGCCATCTGTTCGACGAACAGCCATACCCAGAAGTTGTTGAGCAGATAGCAGATCAGCGAGACGATGACATAGCGGCCCTGCGCCTTCAGCCCGCCCCCGCTCTGGTTGGTGTGGCCGAAGGTCCAGCGGCTGTGGAGCACATAGCCGGTCACACCGACGATCACCGCTGCGAGCGTGTTGGCAATATAGGGATCGATCGAGATCAGCTCCGCCATCGCCCAATACAGCACCGAATGGAGCAGTGTTATCGCCCCGCCGCCGACGGCATAGGCGAATATCTGACCGATCATCGTTTTGGGGACGCGAATCATGCCCGCCCCGCTATCGGTATCGCGCGCCATACACCAGGCTGTGAGTAGCGCCACGATCGCGACGCATCGACGTCAATGCCAGTGCCATGCCTCAGTCCACATCCTCGAAATAGAAGATGTCGCGTCCGATGCTCTCGATCGCGTGACGCGGCGGAATCGGTGTCAGATAGCGCAGGAAGCTGTGCGGATAAGGGAAGAAATGAAGGTGCGGGTTGAAGGTAAAGCGATATTCGCGCTCCTGCGGCACCACGACGATGAGCCGCTTCCTCGCCACGCGGCGCAGCTCGGCAAGGGCAGTGCGGAACTCAAGGATGTGCTCGAGCACGTGTGTGCACGTCACCGTGTCGAACGCATTGTCCTCAAAGGGCAGCCGCTCGATATGGCCTTGGACGAAGCGGATGGCGGGATGGCGCGTGCGTGCACCTTCCTCGACGATGAAATCAGTACCGGTAAGCGCCAATTCCGGGCGGCGCTGCTTCATCCAGTCGAGCAGATAGCCGGTGCCGCAGCCGACATCGAGTACGGTCTCGCCGCTGATCTCCTCGACGATGCGTCTCAGGCAGCCATCGGAACAGTCGGTCTCGTCATGCACGCGCGGCAGGCGCTCATAGATCGCGCGATATTCCTCCGCCGTCACGAAGGGGATGCGCTCGCGGAAGCGCTCGATATCGTCGATGAGCGATCCCCAATGCCGGCGGAATAGCCAGCGCATCGCCGCGGAGTCACGGATGAAGGGTGGGATTGCCTCTTCGAGCACGGCACGAATGGCGTTGACGGTTTCGCGTTTCATGGCGTCGACCGGACTTCCAACAAGTGCTGCCTCGGTGGTGGTTGCGCGAGATAGGCGAGCATCCGCTGCTCGTTTCGTCCACGCGTAACCGTGTGAAGAATGAGACCTGAGAACAACGAAAATGCCGCCAACAGCATCAGGCCAGTGCAGAGGATGGCGGTCGGAACCCGTGGAACCAAGTCGGTCTGCAGCCATTCGAGGACGATGGGTACTGCGAGGCCGATCGAGATCATCGCCAGCACGACGGCGATCAGGCCGTAGCACAGCAGCGGGCGCTCGGCGCCGAACAGCTCGGCCATCGTGCGCAGGATGCGCCAGCCGTCGCGCCAGGTGTTGAGTTTGCTGTGCGAATCGCGTGGCCGCTCGCGATACGGCGTTTCGATCTCGACCACAGACATGTTGAGCTGCAGCGCGTGCACGGTCAGCTCGGTTTCGGTTTCGAATCCGGCCGACAGCGCCGGAAACGACTTGACGAAGCGCCGGCTGAAGACGCGGTAACCGGACAGGATGTCGGCGCTGCGCCGCCCGAACAGGTAGGCCAGCCCCGCCGTCAGCGCCCGGTTGCCGAAGGCGTGACCGGGACGATAGCTGCGCCCGGTGACGTCGCGCCGGGTCGCCACCACCATGTCGGCGCCGTTCTCCAGCAGGGCGCTCACGAGTTGAGGTGCACTCGCCGCGTCGTAGGTGCCGTCGCCGTCGACAAGCAGGTAAACATCGGCGTCGATGTCGGCGAACATGCGCCGCACGACGTGGCCCTTGCCCTGCAGTGCGACCTGTGCAACCTGTGCGCCGGCGTCACGGGCCCGCTTCGCGGTGTCGTCGCGCGAGTTGTTGTCGAACACGCGGATGGCGGCCGTCGGCAGCGCCGCGCGGAAATCGGCGACGACCTGCGCGACCGTCGGCGCCTCGTCGCGGCAGGGAATCAGCACGGCCACTCGCAGAGGCTGGTGTCCGCCACGCTCAGTCACGCCTGCGTCCTCTTTCGACATCGTCGTCCGTCTCCGATGGCGTATCCGGCAGAACCCGATATAAACGCCAGCCCGTTTCGGTGCCAGCCGGCCAGTCCATCGGCTCCAGCCACGCCGGCACATCGCCGTCCATCACGCGCTGCGCCAGCGTACGTGCGCCAGCGCGCCCGCGCAGCGCACGCTGGATCGCGACGCAACCCAGAACGTACTCCACGCCGCGGCGGCGGACGACTTCCTCGGCACGATCATCGCCGCTGTCCATCCAAGCATGGTAGCTGTCGAGCATGCCACCGACATTGTGATGGTAAGGCCCGGCGACGATGCGGTGATGGGTCCGGTACAGCAACTCAGGACCGTTCGACAGAGGCGCCAGAACCGTCGCCGGCGGCAACCGGTTCAGGGCCGCCTCAACCGGGCGCAGACTGCAGCGCGGCGAATCGGTCTGCGCGGAATCCGGCGGATCGATCCGGTACAGCGCCACTTGAACGACCATGAGCACGCACGGCAGCAGCGCGACCAGCAGGGTCGCCGCCAGCTCGCGCCGCGACAAACGGTCATCGTTGGCGGCGTCCATGCCGCGCAGCGTCGCGGCGCCGGCAGCCCAGGCCAGCGCCGCGGCGACCGCACCGATCGCACCCATGCGAATGTGCCAGGCGGCCAGGGCGCCGTAAGCCAGAGCCATGGCCGCCATCGCCGCCAGCCACAGACTGCGGCGATACCAGGCCGCAACGGCCGCGACGACCGCCGCGCACACCGGAATCAGGACGTAGCCGACCCACTGGGCCGGCTTCCTCGCCGGCTGCAGCTCGAGAATGCGGTCCCAGAACAGGCTGCGGAGTTCTTCCGGAACGAGTCCGACCGGACCCGCGAGCGCGCCAGGCACGGCGAGCATCCACAGGCCGGCCGCCGCGAGCGCAGCGGCTGCGACCGCCGGCAGCGAACGGGAAAGGCGCAGCCGCTGCTGCGCGCAGACATCGGCCACCAGCAGCACGGCCGCGAGCACGCCAGCGAGCACGACATAGGCCAGGCTGATGTGATCGAGCGCCCAGCGCGTGAAGCCCGGCGGCGGCGGATCGATCCGCCAGCCGAGCGCGGTCGTGATCACCAGACCGATCGCCAACGGCCACAGCGGCGCGGATTCCGGATACTGCAGCCGCAACGCAGTCCGCACGCCGGCCAGCCCGACCACGAACGGCATCGTCTCCGGAGAGACCCACAGTGACAATCCAAGCAAGAGACCGCCACACAGATCGGACAGCGGCGACCGCGCGCCCGGCCGCTGCAGCAGGCAGGCCGCCGCAGCCGCCAGTGGTACGAGCATGAAGATATGGTGCGTGATCTGGATGATGTAGCCGTAGTTGCGCAGCGACGCCGACGACACCAGAACCAGTGCGGTCACGACGACGGCACGCGGCGTCCCGACCCGCGCCACCGCCAGCGCGACGAACAGCGCCAGCGCGAGCATGCTCGCGAAGGTCAGTGCGCCGCCTGCGTAGCGCAGCGCGGACTTCTCGTCCACGCCGGCGAGGCGCCACAGGCGATGCAGCTGCCACAGCGTCGCCGAGTGCAGCTTCGACCAGTGCACCCAGTTGCCGTCCGGCACGTTATCGCGGGCCACGAAGGAATATTCCTGTCCCGCTGCGCGGCCACCCAGCAGCACCAGCTTGTAGTAGCTGTCCGGGTTGCGCAGCTCGGCGTCGACCAGGCGCGGGATCGAAGTCGGGAGTTGGACAGCGAAGACCGCCGTGACGAGCGCCACGGCGAACGCAACGGCAAACGCGAAACCCATCGCGCGACGCGGCGCCGGGCTCGCGTCCCGGCTCATCCCGGACCCGCCTTGCCGCGCCGCGCGCGGAAAAACGCGCGCAGCGCGTCGCCGCATTCCTGCTCCAGCACGCCGCCCTGCCATTCGACGATATGGTTGAGGCGCGGCCGGGCGATGACGTCATAGACGGAACGCACTGCACCCGCCTTCGGGTCCCAGGCGCCAAACACCAGGTGGGCGACGCGCGCATGCACGATCGCACCGGCGCACATCACGCACGGCTCCAGCGTCACATACAGCGTCGTGTCGAGCAGCCGGTAGTTGCCGAGGCGCTGCGCCGCCTGACGCAGCGCGACCATCTCCGCGTGCGCGCTCGGATCGTGCGCACCGATCGGCTGGTTCCAGCCTTCGCCGACAATGCGCTGGCCATGCACGACGACCGCGCCGACCGGCACTTCGCCCTGTGCCTGCGCGCGATGCGCGAGCATCAGCGCATGGCGCATGTAGACCTCGTCGCGGGTCCGCTGTTCCGGCGAGCGCGACGGCTCGGCATAGATGAACAGGCCTTCGGACATGGCCGCGGCGCTATCCGGCAAAGGCCGAGCGCAGCGTCCAGCCGCCGATCAGCACGAAGCCGGTGCCGGCGACCAGCTTGAGATGGCGCGGACTGATGTGCTGCGACAGCCAGGTGCCGGCGAGCACACCGATGCCCGCCGCAAGCACCAGCGCGGCCGCCGAACCGGCGAACACGGTCCACTTCGACGCCGGCTGGTCGGCGGAAAACAGCAACGTCGCCAGCTGCGTCTTGTCGCCCAGCTCGGCGAGAAAGACCGTCACGAAGACCGTGGCGAAGATCTTGATGTCCATCGTGGTCCTGTCGAAAAGAATCGCGCCTGAAGGCGCTCCTGCAACGGCACTACTCCCACTCGATCGTCGCCGGCGGTTTCCCACTGACGTCGTAGACGACGCGCGAAACGCCCGGAATCTCGTTGACGATGCGCCGCGAGCAGACATCGAGCAGCTCGTACGGCAGGTGCGCGTAAGTTGCCGTCATGAAGTCGATGGTCGTAACGGCGCGCAGTGCGATCACCGGCTCGTAGCGGCGACCGTCGCCGGTGACGCCGACGCTCTTGACCGGCAGGAACACGGCGAAGGCCTGGCTGGTCTTGTCGTACCAACCGGCGCGGCGCAGCTCTTCGATGAAGATGTGATCGGCCAGGCGCAGCGTGTCGGCCGCGTCCTTCGTGACTTCGCCGAGGATGCGCACGCCCAGGCCCGGGCCGGGGAATGGATGGCGGTAGACCATCTCGCGCGGCAACCCCAGTTCGACGCCGATGCTGCGCACCTCGTCCTTGAACAACTCGCGCAACGGCTCGACCAGCTGCATCTTCATGCGCTCGGGCAGGCCGCCGACGTTGTGATGACTCTTGATGACATGCGCCTTCTTGGTCTTGGCGCCGGCCGACTCGATGACGTCGGGGTAGATCGTGCCCTGCGCGAGGAAGTCTATGCCCTGCAGCTTGTGCGACTCCTCCTCGAACACTTCGACGAACAGCCGGCCGATGACCTTGCGCTTGGCTTCCGGATCGCTCACGCCCTTAAGCTCGCCCAGGAAGCGCGCCTCGGCATTGACCCGGATCACTTTCACGCCCAGGTGATCGGCAAAGATCTTCATCACCTGGTCGCCTTCCTGATGGCGCAGCAGGCCGTGATCGACGAACACGCAGGTCAGCTGCTCGCCGATCGCGCGATGCAGCAGCGCGGCGACGACCGACGAGTCGACGCCGCCGGACAGGCCCAGCAGCACCTTCTTCGCGCCGACCTGCGCGCGCACGCGCGCGATCGCGTCGTCGATGATGTGGCCGGACGTCCAGGCGTTGCCACAGCCGCAGATCTCGTGCACGAAGCGCGAGTAGATGCGCTGGCCCTGGGTCGTGTGCGTGACTTCCGGATGGAACTGCAGCGCGTAGTAGCCGCGCGCCTCGTCGGCGATGCCGGCGATCGGCACGTCCTTGGTCGAGGCGATCAGCTTGAAGCCCGCCGGCAGCGACGAGACGTGGTCGCCGTGCGACATCCACACGTCGAGCAGGCCGTGCCCTTCCACATTGACCCGGTCCTCGATGTCCTTGAGCAGACGCGAATGCCCGCGCGCGCGGATCTCCGCGTAGCCGAATTCCTTGACCGCGCCGGGGTCGACCTGGCCGCCCAGCTGCGCGGCCATGGTCTGCATGCCGTAGCAGATGCCCAGCACCGGCACCTGCAGATCCCAGACCGCCTGCGGCGCGCGCGGCGAGTTCGGCTCGATCACCGACTCCGGACCGCCGGACAGGATCACGCCCCTGGGTGCAAACGCGTGGATCTCGTCGTCGGTCATGTCCCAGGGATGCAGCTCGCAATAGACGCCCAGCTCACGCACGCGGCGTGCAATCAGCTGTGTGTACTGGCTGCCGAAATCGAGAATCAGGATCTTGTCGGAATGGATGTTCATCGTTGTTAACGAAAAAGCCCCGGCGAACCGGGGCGTTTGTTGTCTTACTCAACCCGGTAGTTGGGGGCTTCCTTGGTGATCGTCACGTCGTGCACGTGCGACTCCTTGATGCCCGCCGCCGTGATCTTCACGAAGCGGGTCTTCGTGCGCAGATCCTCGATCGTCTGGCAGCCGGTGTAGCCCATGCTCGCGCGCAGGCCGCCGATCATCTGGTGCACGATCGACCCCATCGGCCCCTTGTACGGCACGCGACCTTCGATGCCTTCCGGCACCAGCTTCTCGACTTCCGAGGTCGTGTCCTGGAAGTAGCGGTCCTTGGAGCCCTGCGCCATCGCGCTGAGCGAACCCATTCCGCGATAGGACTTGTACGAACGGCCCTGATACAACTCGACGTCGCCGGGAGCTTCCTCGGTCCCGGCGAGCATCGAGCCCACCATGACCGCGTAGGCGCCGGCCGCCAGCGCCTTGGCGAAGTCACCCGAATAACGCACGCCGCCGTCTGCGATCAGCGGGACGCCCCTGTTCTTCAGCGTCCTGGCGACGTCCATGACCGCGCTGATCTGCGGCACACCGACACCGGCGATGACGCGCGTCGTGCAGATCGACCCGGGGCCGATGCCGACCTTGACCGCGTCCGCGCCGGCATCCACCAGCGCCAACGCCGCGTCGCCGGTGGCGATATTGCCGCCGACGACCTGCAAGCTGTCGCCGTACTTCGCCTTGATCGCCGCAACGCGATCGATCACGCCCTTGGAATGACCGTGCGCGGTATCGACGACGACGACGTCGACGCCCGCTTCGATCAGGCGCGCAACGCGCTCGTCGGTATCCGGTCCGGTGCCGACCGCGGCGCCGACCCGCAGCCGTCCCGCCTCGTCCTTGCAGGCGATCGGGTAGTCGGTGGATTTCTGGATGTCCTTGACCGTGATCATGCCGCGCAGCTGGAACTTGTCGTTCACCACCAGCACCTTTTCGATGCGGTGCTGATGCAGCTTGGCGATCACCTCTTCCTTCGACGCGCCCTCGCGCACCGTGATCAGGCGCTCCTTGGGCGTCATCACCTTCGATACCGGCTCGCCGTAACGGGTTTCGAAGCGCAGATCGCGGCTGGTGACGATGCCGACGAGGTTCTTGCCGTCAACCACCGGCACGCCGGAAATGCGGTTGGCGCGGGTCAGCTTGAGAACTTCGCCGACGGTCATGTCCGGCGGCACGACGATCGGGTCGGTGATCACGCCCGATTCGTACTTCTTGACCGCGCGGACTTCGTGGGCCTGGCGCTCGGCCGGCATGTTCTTGTGGATGATGCCGATGCCGCCTTCCTGGGCCAGCGCGATCGCCAGCTTGGATTCGGTCACCGTGTCCATCGCCGCCGACAGCAGCGGGATGTTGAGCACGATGCGGCGCGTCAGCTGGGTGCGAAGGTCGACCTGCCGTGGCAGCACCTCCGAGAACGCGGGCAACAGCAGCACGTCGTCAAAGGTGAGCGCGTCGGACTGGATACGCATGGCGGGGGCGCTTAGTCGAATAAGCGGGGCATTATAAGCGATCAGGGGCCTGCGCCGCTGCGGTGATCGGCAACTTTTCGTAAGCTGCGCGCCGATGGCCACGACCAGCCCCCCCGCCCGCACGATCTACGAGGTTTCCGAGCTCGCGGACATCCTGCGCGCGCTGATCGAGGAGGCGCTGCCGCGGGTCTGGGTCCAGGGCGAGATCTCGAACCTGTCGCGGCCGGCCTCCGGCCACTGGTACTTCACCCTCAAGGACGTCAACGCCCAGCTGCGCTGCGCAATGTTCCGCAACGCCAACCTCCACGTCCGCCCGGCGCCGCAGAACGGCGATCGCGTGCTGGCGCGCGCCCAGGTCAGCGTCTACACCGCGCGCGGCGACCTGCAGCTGATCTGCGAACACATGGAGCCGGCCGGCGAAGGCGCGCTGCTGCGGGCCTTCGAGGAACTCAAGAAGCGCCTGGCCGCGGAAGGGCTGTTCGACGAGGCGATCAAGCGGCCGATTCCGCGCGTGCCGCGCCGCATCGGCGTCATCACCTCATCCAGCGGCGCCGCGATCCACGACATCCTGACGACGCTGCAGCGGCGCTTTCCGCTCGCGCCGGTCGATCTGTACCCGGTGCCGGTGCAGGGCACCGAAGCGCCACCGGCGATCGTGCGGGCGCTGCAGGAACTGCCGCGCCGCGCGCCGGTCGACGTTGTCATTCTCGCGCGCGGCGGCGGCTCGCTCGAAGACTTGTGGGCGTTCAACGACGAGCGCGTCGCCCGCGCGATCCGCGCCTGCGCCGTGCCGGTCGTCTGCGGGGTCGGCCACGAGGTCGACGTGACCATCGCCGATTTCGCCGCCGACCTGCGCGCGCCGACGCCGACCGCCGCCGCCGAGCGCGTCAGTCCGGACATCGCCGACTGGCGGAGGGATCTGCGCACAAGCGAAAGTCGGATCGGCGCGACCCTGCTGCGCCGCCTCGACGCCAGCCGCGAGCGATTGCACGGCACCGAGGCGCGGCTGCGCGCGCAGCATCCGGGCCGGCGCCTGCTGGACCGCGCACAGCGCCTCGACGAACTCAACTTGCGCATGGCACGCGCGCTGGAGAACAGCGTCGCGCGCCGAAGCCACACGCTCGATCGCCTGCGTGCCCTGCTGCACGCTCGATCGCCGGCTGCGCGCCTGATCCATCGCCAGCGCGCGCTCGATCAATTGCAGGCGCAGCTGGCCTCGCATCTGCGCCGTCGTCTCGACCTCGCGACGACGCGCCTGCAGCGCCACAGCGCCCTGCTCGACGGCATCAATCCACGCGCGGTGCTGCAACGCGGCTACGCCATTGCGCTGGACGCGCAGGGCCGAGCACTGACCGACGCGGCAAAGGCCGGCATCGGCGATGCGCTGCAGATCGTGCTCGCGCGCGGCAGCCTCGACGCAACGGTCGCCCACCGGCAGCCCGCACCGGACGAAAGCAACCCATAGCCCGGACGAGGTTCGGGACCGCACGCCCCACCCCGGGCTGCGCCCGGGCTACTGCTGCGCACTGCGAAGTCGGGGCCATACAAGGGCGCGCTGTTTGACGGGAGCGCCTACAATCGCCGCCCCCGCCCCGATCTTCTTCCCCATGGCCTGGCTGCAGCTGCGCGTCCACACCCGCCACCCGGAATTCGCCGACGAGGTGCTACTCGCGCACGGCGCCAGCGCGGTCAGCTTCGTCGACGCGGTCGACGATCCCGTGTTCGAACCCGCGCCCGGCGAAACGCCGCTGTGGAAGAACACCGTCACGCTCGGCCTGTTCGGCGAGGACACCGATCTGGCTCCAGTGATCGCGAGCCTGCGCGAACTGCTGCCCGACGGCCCCGACGCACGCATCGATCACGAGCTGATCGAAGACCAGGACTGGGTACGCATCTGGCTCAAGGATTGCCCGCCGCTCAAATTCGGCGAGCGCCTGTGGGTGGTGCCGCACGAGAAGGTCGGCGAGGTGAATCAGGCCGACGCCGTGATCCTGCGCCTCGATCCCGGACTGGCCTTCGGCACCGGCACGCACCCGACGACGGCCCTGTGCCTCGACTGGCTGTCCGGACAGGATTTGCGCGGCAAGACCGTGCTCGACTTCGGCTGCGGCTCCGGCGTGCTGGCGATCGCTGCGCTGCTGCTGGGCGCCGAGCGCGCGGTCTGCGTCGACATCGATCCGCAGGCGCTGACCGCGACCCGCGACAATGCCGCCCAGAACGGCGTCGCCGGGCGCGTGACCACGCTGCTGCCGCAGGACTTCGTGCCGTTGCCCGCCGACATCGTCGTCGCCAACATCCTCGCCAACCCGCTGGTGCAGCTCGCGCCGCTGCTCGCCAGCAGCATCGTCCGCGGCGGCCGCATTGCGCTGGCCGGTCTGCTCGACCGTCAGGCCGAGGAGGTGCGTGCGGCCTACGCACCCTGGTTCGATTTCGACGACGACGTTTCCCGCGAAGGCTGGACGCGCATCAGCGCGCGCTGCCGCATGCCGGCGCTGATCGCACTGCATCGGATCAACGACCGCCTCGCCTGTGCCGGACAGCCGCGACCGGAGCATTTCCCGCTGCTCGCCAAGGCCGGCTATGAGGCGGTGATCAACCTGGCGATGCCGACCTCGCCGAACTATCTGGCCGACGAGGCGCAGCTGTGCGCGCACAACGGTCTTGAGTATCACGCGATCCCGGTACCTTTCGAGCAGCCGCTGGCAGATCACGTCGATGCGTTCCGCGCGCAGATGCGCGCGCTGGCCGGTCGCAAGGTGATGGTGCACTGTGCGCTGAACATGCGTGCGTCGGCTTTCGTCTTTCTCCATCGCATCCTCGATTTAGGCGAAAGTCCGAAAGAGGCGTCGCAGGATCTGTTCAGCGTGTGGCAGCCGACGGGTCCGTGGCGCGCGCTGATCGACACTCTCGCACCGCACGCGCTCGATCTGCGCTGACTTGCATCCGACGCTTTTGCGCCGCCATGCACGGGAGTATCATTGCCGCCCCTCCAAGGGGGCTGCGCGTCAGCTGGGAGCGCCGACGCTCGAATGAGCCGGCATCGACGCGTTGCATGTCGAGGAAAAATATATGGCCGTACTTCGCCCTTCTGATATCAAGCCGCTCGGGCACTCGGTACAGGAATCGGTCGACGATTTCTTTCGCACGCTGAACGGCCACGCGCCGAAGAACCTGTACGACATTTTCCTCGACCAGGTCGAACCGCCGTTGCTGCGCGCCACACTGCGCTATTGCCACGGCAACCAGTCGCGCGCCGCCGACATGCTCGGCCTCAACCGCGCGACGCTGCGCAAGAAGCTCAAGCAGTACAAGATCAACGCCGACTCGCACAAACTCTGATCGCTCGCGCGGTCTTCCTTTTTTTCCAATCCGCCGTCCGTATGAGAACGCCCGTCCGTCGCGCGCTGCTTTCCGTTTCCGACAAGTCCGGCATCGTCGAATTCGCCCGCGAGCTGGCCCGGCGCGGCGTCGCGCTGCTGTCCACCGGAGGCACCTACAAGCTGTTGCGCGAGTCCGGCCTCGACGCGACCGAAGTGTCCGCGCACACCGGTTTCCCCGAGATCATGGACGGCCGCGTCAAGACGCTGCATCCGAAGATCCACGGCGGCCTGCTCGGCCGCCGCGACGTCGACGCCGCAGTCATGCAACAGCACGGCATCGACGCGATCGACCTGCTGGTCGTCAACCTCTATCCCTTCGAGGCCACCGTCGCCAAGCCCGGCTGCAGCGACGAGGATGCGATCGAGAACATCGACATCGGCGGCCCGGCGATGTTGCGCGCCGCGGCGAAGAACCACGCCTGGGTCAGCGTGCTGACCGACCCTGTCGACTACGCGCAGGTGCTCGCCGAGATCGATGGCGGCGGCATCGAATCCGCAACGCGCCGCCGCCTCGCGCTCAAGACCTACGCGCTGACCTCGCGCTACGACGCCGCAGTGTCGGCCTACCTGTCGAGCCGGCTCGACGACGGTTCGCGCGCGCCCTTCCCCGGCGTGCTGGGCCTGCAGTTCGACAAGCAGCAGGACCTGCGCTACGGCGAAAACCCGCACCAGCGCGCCGCGTTCTACGTCGAGCGCAAGCCCGAGATCGGCACGATCGCCGCGGCCAGGCAGCTGCAGGGCAAGGAGCTGTCATACAACAACATCAGCGACGCCGACGCCGCGCTTGAGTGCGTGAAGTCCTTCGCCGAGCCGGCCTGCGTGATCGTCAAGCACGCGAACCCCTGCGGCGTCGCCGTGCGCGCCAATATCCGCGAGGCCTACGAAGAGGCCTTCCGCACCGATCCGACCTCCGCCTTCGGCGGCATCATCGCGTTCAACCGCGAACTCGACGGCGACACCGCGAAGCTGATCGTCGAGCGCCAGTTCGTCGAAGTCATCATCGCACCCGCCGTGAGTGCTGCGGCGCGCGCCGCCGTCGCCGCCAAGCAGAACGTGCGCCTGATGGAATGCGGCGCGTTTCCGGTGCAGCGTGCGGCGGCCTGGGATTTCAAGCGCGTCGCCGGCGGCCTGCTGGTGCAGGATCTCGATATCGCGCCGATTGCGGCATCGGACCTCAAGCTCGTGACGAAGCGTAAGCCGACAGACGCGGAACTTCGCGACCTGCTGTTCGCCTGGCAGGTGGCGCAGTACGTGAAGTCGAACGCGATCGTCTACGCCCGCGACCGAATGACCATCGGCGTCGGCGCCGGCCAGATGAGCCGCGTCTATTCGGCAAAGATCGCCGGCATCAAGGCCGCCGACGAGAAGCTCGAAGTGCCCGGCTCGGTGATGGCCTCCGACGCCTTTTTCCCGTTCCGAGACGGCATCGACGCGGCGGCCAAGGCCGGCATCACCGCAGTGATCCAGCCCGGCGGCTCGATGCGCGATTCGGAAGTGATCGCCGCCGCCGACGAAGCCGGCATGGCGATGGTGTTGACCGGCGTGCGCCACTTTCGGCACTGAACTGGAAGTCGACCTGCCGGTGTAGCCCGGACGAAGTCCGGGGCAAGGCGGCATCCATCCCGGGCTGCGCCCGGGCTACAACTGCCAGCACCTCTACTTGCCCAGGTAGATATCGCCGCTGAAGCTGTTCAGCTCGATGCGGCCACTGCCTGCGCCGACGGTCTTCTCGATCTCGCGGATGCCGGCGGATGCCCCGGCGTAATCGCCGCTCAACTCGCCGCTGAAGGTCTTCAGGCTCACCACCGCATCCGGCGCCTGCGCCAGGCGCGCGCGGATCTCTCCGGACAGCGTCTCGGCACGCAGCACCGCCGCCGCATCCAGCCCGAGGTCGAGCACCAGATCGCCGGATACCGACTGCGCCGCAATCGAGCGAAACGCTCTGCCGCTCAGCTGCAGATCGCCGGACACCGTTTCCGCCTCGACCGTGCCCTGCAGACCGCGCGCGCGGATATCGCCGCTGACGGACTGCAGCTTGGCATCCCGCGCCGGCGCTTCGAGCACGACGTCGCCGCTGACGCTGTTGAGCGAGACCACCTCCGAGTCGACGCGCGCCTCGACGTCGCCGCTGACGCTGTTCGCGGTGAGCGGTCCGCGCGTGCCGTTGACGCGCACGTCGGCGCTGACTGCCTCGAGCGCCAGCACGGCGGCCTTGGGCACCTGCAGCCGCAGCTCGGATTCCTCAATGCCGCCCTTGAGCTTGTTCGGGTAGCGCACGCGTACGACGAGGCTGCGCGCATCGCCGCTGATTTCCAGCTTCTCGACGTCCGAGCCCAGTTGCCCGCTGATCGCAACTTCGTTGCGGTCCCAGCCGCTGACCTCGATCACGCCGGCCAGGTTGTTCACCGACACCCGGCCGTCCGCCTCGAGCGGGCGCTTCTCGTCGATCGGCGTCGCCGCCCAAACCGGCGCCGCCAGTGCCGCCGCGATGAGGCTCATGCCGAGCGCTTTTGTGATTCTGTCCATGGTTCGCTGCTCCTTCATGTCTTGTGCAGGCGTGCCTTGAGCACGCCGCGCTGATCGCGGACCGACTGCAGCATGCGCTGCAAGGCCTGTGAGTCCGGATCCTGTTCAAGGGCGTGCTGCAGTTGCCGCTCGGCATCCTTGACGATGCCCAGGTTGGCTTTCAGCAAGGCCTGCTGCTGCGGGTGCACACGGCCGAGTTGCGCGGCCGGCGCAAACGCCACCGTGGTCGCCGTCGGTGCCGGCTGCGGGCCGGGCGCCTCGCGCCACAGTCCGATTGTCAGTGCCGCGACGACGCTCGCCGCCAGCGCGTAACCCAGCCACGGCTGCAGCGCACGGGGCCGGCGTGCCAAAGAACCCGCCTTCATGCGCGCCTCGATGCCTGGCCACAGATCGTGCTCCGGCATCTGCTCGAGACGCAGACCGCGCAGCTGCGGCAGCGCCTCGTCCTCGCGATCGGTGTTCCCGTGTTCCGTGCTCATGACAGCCACTCCTTCATCAACTTGCGGGCGCGATGCAGCTGCGCCTTCGAGGTGCCGACCGCGATGCCGGTCAAGCCCGCGATCTCTTCGTGCAGATAGCCTTCGACGTCGTGCAGGATCAGCACCGTGCGCGCGCCCTTGGGCAGCCTGGCCAGCGCGCGCTCGACATCGATGCGGTCGCCAATGCGCTGCTGCGGATGATCGCCCGGCACGACGCCGTTGTCCTCGCCGTCCGCATCGGTCGCCGCATCCTCGAAACTGACCCAGCGCTTCAGCAGGCGATGCTCGCCCAGCACCAGGTTCACCGCCAGGCGGTGCAGCCAGGTCGAGAACTCGGCGTCGCCGCGAAAACTGCCGAGTTTCTCCCAGGCGCGTACGAACGCATCCTGGGTGTGTTGCTCGGCCTTGGCGCGGTCGCCGTCGACCAGGCGCACGCACAGGCCGTAGATGCGGCTGACGTGGCGGCGGTACAGGGTTTCGAAGGCGCGCGCGTCCCCGGCCGCCGCCAGCCGCGCCAGCGCGGTGTCACCGGTCGGAGATGTCCTGCCGAGATTCGGTGACTGCACGCCGGTTTCCCTGTCCAAAGTCCACGTGATGGCCGTCATCCCCGATTGGATGGACGAGCGCCCGCTACGGTTTGAAAGCCCATGCATAATGGCCGACCGAAATTTGCCCGGCCAGAGCCAGGCCAGCAGCCAGGTCGAAGGAGATCCCGGATGCGTCGTTCCCTCGATGTCGCGACGTCGCTCCTCGCGAGCAGCGCAGCGCTGTGGCGCGGCACGGACAGTTTCCGGCCGGCACGGCGTCAGCCGGAGCAGCTGCTGCGCCTGTACGAGTTTGAAGGCTGCCCGTATTGCCGGCTGGTCCGCGAGACGCTGACCGAGCTCGATCTCGATGCGCTGATCCAGCCCTGTCCCAAGGGTGGCACGCGCTTCCGGCCGACCGCGAAACTGCTCGGCGGCAAGACCCAGTTTCCGTTCCTGCACGACCCCAACACCGGCGCACGCCTGTACGAATCGCAGGAGATCGCCGACTACCTCGCGCGCACCTACGACGGTCACGCCCGCGCCAACCATGGTCTGGCGCGCGCGCTGAACCTGTCCGGCAGCATGCTGGCGTCGGGCATCCGTCCGCGCGGCTTTCGTGCACGCCCGTCGCAAGCGCCGGAGCAGCCGCTGGAGCTGTACAGCTTCGAGTCGAGCCCGTATTCGCGGCTGGTGCGCGAGGTCCTGTGCGAGCTGGAACTGCCCTATATCCTGCGCAACACCGGCAAGGGGCGCTGGACCGACATGGGCCCGCCCAATTTCCGCAACAAGCTGTTCAAGGCGCCGGCCGATACCGGGCGCAACCGTACGGCCTTGTTCGAGCGCACCGGCCGCGTGCAGCTGCCTTACCTGATCGACCCCAATGCCGACTCTGGCACGGGTATCGAGATGTTCGAGTCCGCTGCCATCATCGATTACCTCGAACGGACCTACGCCGCCTGAGCCACCAATGGCTTTCGCGCTCGCCTCCGATCAGCCTCTGCGCGACACCCTGCTGCAGGTGGCAGTCTCCGAGTGCGAACGCGCGCTCGAACACCTGCAGCGCGGCAAGGCCGAGGACATCCACGAGACGCGCAAGAGCATCAAGCGCCTGCGCGCCTGGTTG
Organism: Sinimarinibacterium sp.; assembly: GCA_041659605.1. Taxonomy (GTDB): domain Bacteria; phylum Pseudomonadota; class Gammaproteobacteria; order Nevskiales; family Nevskiaceae; genus Solimonas. The sequence continues at coordinate 49,160 of JBAZXW010000028.1, forward strand.
CGCCTGCTGCGCCCGGATCTCGGCGAGCGCTACGACACGCTCAATGCATTGCTGCGCGACGCCGCCGGCGCTCTCGGCGGACGGCGCGACCGCGACGTCGCGCGCGAAACCCTGCGCAGCCTGCGCCGCGGCCGCCTGCTGACCGCGACGCAGTACGGCGCGCTGCTGCCGCTGATCGACGAGGCGCTGCACGATGCCGCGCACGTCGCCAAGGCCAACGCCGATGCACGCCGCCTGCTCAAGGCCGCCGGCGTCTACCTGCAGTCGCTCGAACTGCCGGAGCTCGACGATGCGAGCCTGGCCGAACGGCTCGCGCACAATCGCGCGCGCTGTCGTCGCCGCTGGCGCCAGGCCTGCAAGCGCCCGACCGCAGAGGCGCTGCACGAGTGGCGCAAGACCGTCAAGCATCTGACGACCCAGGCCGCACTGCTGGCGCCACGCCTGCCCGGCGCCGACGCCGGCGTGGGCGTGGGCGTGGGCGTGGGCGTTGCCACGCTCAAGGATCTGGGCGAAACGCTGGGCCGCCACCACGATCACCATCAGCTCGCCCTGCAGCTGCGCGTGGAAGAACTGCCCGACACCGACCTGTTACGCCTGCGTCTGCACGACGCTTTGCGCCGCCGCCTGCTGCAGCTGGAGCAGCAGGCCCTGCGCCAGGGTGGGACGCTGTTCAGCTGATCGCAGCCGCGGCGCTATGATCGCGCGGCCCCTTCCAATCCCGCCGATGCAAGAACCTGTCACCACCTGGTACCTGGAAATGCGCGACCCGGCGCAGCTGTGCCGCGCCCGCGTGCCGCAGCCCGCGCCGCTGATCCTGCGCGCCGAAGCACCGCTGCCGACGCTCAGTCGCTTCCTCTACACCGCGGTCGGCGGGCACTGGTACTGGCGCGACCGCCTGCCCTGGAGCTACGCGCGCTGGATGGCCTGGCTCGACCGGCCCGAGCTGCAGACCTGGGTGATGTACGTGCGCGGCACGCCGGCCGGGTATGTCGAACTGGAACGGCAGGCCGGCGATGAGGTCGAGATCGCCTACTTCGGCCTGATGCGCGAATTCATCGGCCAGGGCCTCGGCGGTCACCTGCTGAGCGAGGGCATCGCCCGCGGCTGGGACATGGGCGCGCGCAGGGTGTGGGTGCACACCTGCACGCTCGACGGTCCTGCGGCGCTCGCCAACTACGAGGCGCGCGGCATGCAGCGCTACCACCAGGAAACGCGCCAGCACGATCCGCTCGGCGAACCCGACGGGCCGTGGCCCGGATGGAACGCATGACGAGCCTCGACGGCTGGGCGCTGTTCGGCGCCGTCGCCAGCGCGCATGCGCTGGGCGTGATGTCGCCGGGACCGGACTTCGCGATGGTCACGCGCCAGTCGCTGGCGATGGGCCGCGCCGCCGGCGTGTTGACCGCCGCCGGCATCGGCAGCGGCATCCTGTTCCACGTCGGCTACGGCCTGTTCGGCCTGCGCTGGCTGACACAGCGGTTTCCGTGGAGCCTCGACGCGATCGCGCTCGCCGGCGCCGCCTTCCTGATCTGGATGGGCCTGCAGGCGCTGCGCGCGCAGCCGCAGCCGATCGAGGACGAGTCCGCGCCAACCGCGCAGCGCGGTGACGGCTGGCGCAACTACGGCATCGGCCTGGCGACCAATCTGCTCAATCCCAAAGCCACGCTGTTTTTCGTCGCGCTGTTCACGACCATCGTCGCCGGTCCGGTGAGCGTGCCGATGATGGCGCTGCTCGCCGTCTGGCTGCCACTGTCGACCTTTGCCTGGTTCGCCACCGTCGCGCTGATGCTCTCGCATCCGGGCCTGCGCCGCGGCCTGCACCGCCACGCCCATCGCATCGATCATGCGATGGGCGCGCTGCTCGTGCTGCTCGGCAGCGCGGTGATTCTGCGCATGCTGTCCGCCTGACACTGACACCCCATGACGAACTTCGAACCGGTTGAATTCAAGAGCCACGGCATCACCGTGCGCGGCGCGCATTTCAAGGGACAGAGCAAGCGCCTGGCTTCCGACAAGGGCCGACCCTGCGTGGTGATGGCGCATGGCCTGGGCGGCGTGCGCGCGGCGCGGCTCGACGCCTTCGCCGAACGTTTTGCGCAGGCCGGGCTGGACGCGCTCGTGTTCGACTACCGCTGCTTCGGCGAGTCCGACGGCGAGCCGCGCCAGCATCTCAACATCCGCGCCCAGCTCGACGACTGGGCCGCGGCGATCGCACATGCGCGCACGTTCGAGGGCGTCGATCCCGGGCGCGTCGCTTTGTGGGGCAGCTCGTTCTCGGGTGGGCACGTCGTCGTCGCCGCGGTCGAGGACGGCCGCGTCAAGGCGGTCAGCAGCCAGGGTCCGATGATGGACGGCCTCGCCGCTTTCATGAACGTGGTGCGCTACGCCGGCCCGGTGCAGGCCGCACAGCTGACCGCGCACGCGGCCTGGGATGCGCTCGGCGCACTCGCCGGCCTGCGCCATCGCATCGCCCTCATCGCGCCGCCCGGCGGCCTGGCAGCGATGTCCTCGAATGACGCGCAGTCCGGCTACCGTGCGATCGTGCCCGAGGACTGGATCAACGAAGTCACGGCCGCGTGGATGCTGCAGCTGCCGCTGTACCGGCCGCTGCTGAAAGCCGCGCGCCTGCCCTGCCCGATCCTGATCTGCATCTGCACCAAGGATTCGGTGGCGCCGGTCGCCGCCGCCGAAGACTGCGCGCGTCGCGCCGGTCCGCGCGCCGAAGTGCGGCGCTACGACATCGGCCACTTCGACATCTACGTCGGCGACGGCTTCGAGCGCGCGGTCGCGGATCAGACGGAGTTCTTCAGCCGCGTACTCAGGCCGGCAGACAAGACCTGATCGGCGCGACGGTAACGTCCTTTAGAAGTGTCCCCTCTCCCTCACGTATGTGGGGGAGAGGGCTAGGGTGAGGGGGCGCGCCGGAAATGAGCAACCTCTGATTGTTATCGCCATCGCCGACTTTGTCGGCGCCCCTCACCCCAACCCCCTCCCCACTGTCGTGGGGAGAGGGAGAGAAATTTCAGAACGACCGCAACGTCACGCCGGCTTCGCGATCGCGCGCCAGAGCATCTCGAACAGCACGTTGGCCTGCTTGGTCAGCGAATCCTTCATGCCGCGCTGCACCCACGACTGCGCGAGACGGAACAGCACGCCGAGGTAGTAGTCGAGCAGGATCTTCTCGTCGACCTGATCGTTGAGCACGCCCTTGGCGCGGCCTTCCGCGAGCACGCGGATGAAGGTGCCGAACAGCTCCGGGTTTTCGTACTGGCCCTGCTTGCGCCAGGTGTTGATGTAGACCGAGCTCATCATCAGCTGGACCAGCTTCGGATTCCGCTCGATGAAGTCGAGCGCGACCCAGAACACCTTGCGCAGACGCTCCTTGTCGCCCTCGATGCCCTGCAGGTGATCGATCATTCGCGCAGCGAGCTGGCCGAGCCAGGTATCGAGACTGGAGAACAGCAGCGCTTCCTTGCTGCCGTAGTACTTGTAGATGGTCTGCAGCGAGACGTTCGCGCCGCGCGCGATTTCGATCAGGCCGACGCGATGGAACTCGCGCTCGGAGAAGATATCGAGCACCGCCTGCTCGATCCGCACCCGGGTATCCGGGTCCAGCTGGCTGCGATCGACCACCTCCGGTTCCGCCTTGCCCATCACCTGCCTCCGCTTCAGTGACATCGCCCCAGTACACCGTCCCAGTAACACCTGTTACTAGACCTCGCCGCACGCACCACTCAACTCACGTTGACCAATGCCCTCTACGCTGTTTAATCTCCGGGTCCGGTCTACGCCAAGCGGGTCTTTAGCGTAGAAGCCGTCCCTCCCGCGTTCACGATGCGCGAATGGTAATTGTCGTTACCTTTCGCCGCAAGCGCGGTCTGCAACCCGGACACGAGAACTCCATGGCCGAAGCATTCATCTACGACGCCGTGCGCACGCCGCGCGGCAAGGGCAAAAAGGACGGCAGCCTGCACCAGGTCACGCCGGTGCAGCTGGTGGTCAACTGCCTGGACGCGCTGCGGCAGCGCAACCAGCTCGACACGTCGAAGGTCGACGATCTCGTGCTCGGTTGCGTGACGCCGGTCGGCGAACAGGGTGCGGATATCGCGCGCACCGCGGTGCTCGCCGCGAACTGGGCCGAGACGGTGGCGGGCGTGACGCAGTCGCGCTTCTGCGCATCGGGTCTCGAATCCGTGAACCTCGCCGCGATGAAGGTGCTGTCGGGCTTCGAGGACCTGGTCGTCGGCGGCGGCGTCGAGAGCATGTCGCGCTGGGCGATGGGCTCGGACGGCGGTGCGTGGGCGATGGACCCGCGCATCAACCAGCAGACCGGCTTCGCGCCGCAGGGCATCGGCGCCGACACCATCGCGACGCTCGAAGGCTTCACGCGCAACGATGTCGACAGCTTCGCGCTGCGCTCGCAGCAGCGCGCGACCAAAGCCTGGAGCGAAAAGCGCTTCGCCAAATCGGTCATCGCAGTAAAGGACCTCAACGGCCTGACTGTGCTCGACCACGACGAGTTCATCCGCCCGGACACGACGCTCGAAGGCCTCGGCCAGCTCAAGCCTTCGTTCGAGCAGATGGGCCAGATGGGCTTTGACGCGACCGCGCTGCGCAAGTACACAACGCTGGAGAAGATCAACCACGTACACCACGCCGGCAACAGCTCCGGCATCGTCGACGGCGCCGCGGCGGTGCTGGTCGGCAACAAGGCGATTGGCAGGAAGCTGGGCTTGAAGCCGCGCGCACGCATCCGCGCCACCGCGGTGATCGGCTCGGAGCCGACGATCATGCTCACCGGCATCGCGCCGGCGGCGCGCAAGGCGCTGAAGCGGGCCGGCATGGACGTCAAGGACGTCGACCTGTTCGAGATCAACGAGGCCTTCGCCGCGGTCGTCATGCGCGCGGCGCGCGACCTCAACATCGACATGGACCGCATCAACGTCAACGGCGGCGCCATCGCGATGGGCCATCCGCTGGGCGCGACCGGCGCGATGATTCTCGGCACGCTGCTCGACGAGCTGGAGCGCCAGGACAAGCAGGTGGGCCTGGCCTCGCTGTGCGTCGGCGCCGGCATGGGCATCGCCACGATCATCGAGCGCGTGTAACCGCCCGACCACTGAATGAACCCTGTAGGAGCGGCCCATGGCCGCGACCCGGCCTCCGCGCCGCGTCATCGCGGCCATGGGCCGCTCCTACAACAAGCAGGGAGACACCCAATGAGTGCAGTGCAATTCAACAAGGACGCCGAAGGCATCGTCACCCTCACCCTCGACATGCCGGGCCGTTCGATGAACGTGCTCAACGACGAGCTGACCGGCCCGTTCGCCGACGCGATCCAGAAGATCGAGACCGACCCGTCGATCAAGGGCGTGATCATCACCTCCGGCAAGAAGGAGTTCCTCGCCGGCGCCGACATCGAGAAGGTGTACGCGATGACCGATCCGGCCCTGGCCTTCGAGATGGCGCAGGCCTACAAGGCCTTTCTGCGCCGCCTCGAACTGTGCGGCCGGCCGGTGGTCGCCGCGCTCAACGGCACCGCGCTCGGCGGCGGCCTCGAGCTGGCGCTCGCCTGCCATTACCGTGTCGCGATCAACGATCCGAAAGCCAAGTTCGGCTTGCCGGAAGTGAAGCTCGGCCTGCTGCCCGGCGGCGGCGGCACGCAGCGCCTGCCGCGCCTGATCGGCATCCAGGCTTCGCTGCCGCTGATGCTCGAAGGCAAGGAGCTGCGCGCCGACCAGGCCAAGCAGCAGGGCATCCTCCATGACCTCGCCGCAGACAAGGAAGAGATGTTCGCGAAAGCGCGCGCATGGATTGCGGCGAATCCAAAGCCTGTCCAGCCCTGGGATGACAAGAAGTTCAAGTGGCCGGGTGGCGATTCGAAGTCGCCGGCGAACGGCCAGCTGTGGGCGATCGCACCGTCGATGGCGAGTGCCAAGTCCTACGGCAATTACCCGGCGCTGACCAACATCATGTCCTGCGTGTTCGAAGGCGGCATCACCGACTTCGACACCGGCTGCACGGTCGAGTCGCGCTACTTCGCCAACTGCGTGGTGTCGCAGGTGTCGAAGAACATGATCGGCACGCTGTGGTTCCAGCTCAACGGCATCAACAAGGGCAGCTCGCGCCCGCAAGGCATTGAGCGCTCCACCGTGAAGAAGCTCGGCATCCTCGGTGCCGGCATGATGGGTGCGGGCATCGCCTACGTCTCGGCGAAGGTCGGCATCGAGGTCGTGCTGCTCGACACGACGCAGGAAGCTGCCGACAAGGGCAAGGCCTACTCCGCCGGCCTGCTCGACAAGGACATGAAGAAGGGTCGCCTGACGCAGCAGGGCAAGGACGAGTTCCTCGCGCGCATCAAGGCGACGACGAGCTACGAGGACCTCAAGGGCTGTGACCTGGTGATCGAAGCGGTGTTCGAGGATCGCGGCATCAAGGCCGACGTCACGAAGAAGGCCGAAGCGCAGCTCGCGAAGACCGCGGTCTTCGCGTCCAACACCTCGACGCTGCCGATCACCGGCCTGGCCGAAGCCAGCCAGCGCCCGAAGAACTTCATCGGACTGCACTTCTTCTCGCCGGTCGACAAGATGCCGCTGGTCGAGATCATCAAGGGCAAGAAGACTTCGCCGGAGACGCTGGCCAGGGGCTTTGACTTCGTGCAGCAGATCAAGAAGACGCCGATCGTCGTCAACGACTCGCGCGGCTTCTACACCTCGCGCTGCTTCGCGACCTACCCCATGGAGGGGATGACGCTGCTTGCCGAAGGCCAGCATCCTCGCGCCATCGAGGCCGCGGGTCTGCAGGCCGGCATGCCGGTCGGCCCGCTCGCGGTGCAGGACGAAGTGTCGCTGTCGCTGTCGATGCACGTGCTCGAACAGACGCGCAAGGACTTCGCCGCCGAAGGCAAGGCCGCGCCGGAGCATCCGGGCGTCGCCGTGGTCGAGAAGATGTGCAAGGAGCTCAACCGTCCCGGCAAGAAGGCCGGCAAGGGCTTCTACGACTACTCAACACCCGGCCAGAAGCATCTCTGGGACGGACTGGCGCAGACCTTCCCGCTCGCCGAACAGCTTCCGCAGCAGGAGCTGATCGACCGCCTGATGTTTGCGCAGGCCAACGAAGCGGCGAAGTGCCACGAGGAACGCGTCGTCGAAACCGTCGCCGACACCAACATCGGCTCGATCTTCGGCTGGGGCTTCGCGCCGTTCCAGGGCGGCGCGCTGCAGTTCATCAACGCCTACGGCGTCGACAAGTTCGTCAAGCGCTCGAAAGAGCTGGAAAAGAAGTACGGCGCGCGCTTCAAGCCCGCGAAGATTCTCATCAAGATGGCCAAAGAAGGAATGTCGTTCAATGCTTAACGCCGCTCTCGCCCAAGGCAGCTACGTCACCGACGAGCTGCGCATGTTTCAGGAAACCGCCCGGCGCTTCATGCAAGCCGAGGTCGCTCCCAACGTCCTGCGCTGGGACGAGCAAGGCCATGTCGACCGCGAGCTGTGGAACAAGGCCGGCGAGCTGGGCCTGCTGTGCCCGAGCGTCCCGGTCGAGTACGGCGGCGGCGGCGGCAATGTCGCGTTCGAGAAGGTGCTGATCGAAGAACAGGGCAAGGCCGGCTGCAGCGCCTGGGGCCTGTCGCTGCACAACGGCATCGTCGCGCACTACATCCTCAACTACGGCACCGAGGCGCAGAAGGAAGCCTGGCTGCCCAGGCTCGCGTCCGGCGAACTGGTCGGCGCCATCGCGATGACCGAGCCCGGCACCGGCTCGGACCTGCAGAGCGTGCGCACGACGGCGATCGCCGACGGCGATGACTACGTGGTCAACGGCCAGAAGGTGTTCATCACCAACGGCCAGCAGGCCGGCCTGATCATCGTCGTCGCCAAGACCAACCCGAACGACAAGGCCAAGGGCATCTCGCTGGTCGTCGTTGAGACCGACAAGGTCGAAGGCTTCCGCCGCGGCCGCAATCTCGAAAAGATCGGCATGCACGGCCAGGACACGTCCGAGCTGTTCTTCGAGAACGTGCGCATCCCCAAATCCAACCTGCTCGGCAAGGCCGAGGGCATGGGCTTCATGCAGCTGATGGAACAGCTGCCGCAGGAGCGCCTGATCGTCGCCTGGGCAGCCGTGGCGGCGATGGAGCTCGCGCTCGACATGACCACGCAATACGTCAAGGACCGCAAGGCCTTCGGCAAGCGCGTGATCGACTTCCAGAACACGCGGTTCCAGCTCGCCGAAGCCCGCACCGAAGCCATGCTCGGCCGCGTGCTGGTCGAGAAGTGCACCGAGCTGCTGCTGCAGAAAAAACTCGATGCCGTGACCGCGGCGATGGCCAAGTACTGGACCACCGACAAGCAGTTCGAGATCGCCGATCTCTGCCTGCAGCTCCACGGCGGCTACGGCTACATGGACGAGTACCCGATCTCCCGCCTCTGGCGCGACTCCCGCGTGCAGCGCATCTACGGCGGCACGAACGAAATCATGAAGGAGCTGATCGGGCGGTTCCTGTAATTGGTATCCCCTCTCACCCTCGCACGTGGGGGTGAGCCGGGGATTTCAGGGACTGCCGGCGGCAGTCCCTGCCCGGCGAACGCCTGGGGCTGGGGCACCAGGCCGGCACGGGTTAGGGTTAGGGTGAGGGGGCCTCGCCACAACTAGCGACACTCGCCTCGTCGTATAGCGCCGCGCCACCCGCGGCGCACGTGTTCCGGCACGGCTATTGCTGCATCAAACCGGTGTAGTTCGAGTCCACCGTGAAGCAGAACCGCTTTCTGACCGCAGGCCTGATCGCCGCACTGGCCCCGCTCGCGTCTCCTGCAGAGGATGGCAAGGCGCTGTTCGCCGCCCGCTGCGCGTCCTGCCATCAGGAACAGGGTCAGGGCTTGCCGGGCCGCTATCCGCCACTGACACACCTCGACCCATGGCTGGCGACTGCGGAAGGGCGCCACTACCTCGCGCGCGTCGTCGTGCACGGCTTCGCCGGCCCGATCCAGGTCGGCGGCCAGACCTACGACGGCCTGATGCTCACCTACCGCTGGCGCCTCAAGGACCCGGAGATCGCCGCCGTGCTGCGCTACATCGCCGAATCGCTCAACACCCCGCAGCCGGGCTACGAGCCGTTCAGCGAACAGCAAATCGCCGGCATCCGCGCGGTCAAGATGCGCGACACCGAAGTCCACGCCATGCGCAACACCCTGCCGCCGCGCTGAGTCAGCGTCCTCGGGAGGCTGGGCGGTGGGAACCGCGTGCGTGGAATAGTGGAATACGGGTCTGACCCTGAGGATTCCCCACATTTTATGGCGCGCAT
>JBAZXW010000029.1:0-58314 GCA_041659605.1 Sinimarinibacterium sp.
CATCTTCGCGACCATCGAGGAGCGCGCCTGGGCTTCACCGGTGTGGTTCGAGCACCGATGACTGTGCGCTCGCCGCGCCGAATCTTTCGCCTACCATCAAGAGCCACATCGTGATCAAAAACTTCAACCAAAGAATCTGCGTCGTCACCGGCGGCTCCAGTGGCATCGGCCTCGCCGTGGCCAACGCGCTGGCGCATGAGGGCGCGCGGCTGCTGCTGGTCGCGCGCGACACCGAAGCGCTGGAGCGCGCCGCGCAGGGATTGCGCGAACTGGGCGCGGCCGAGGTGCGCTGCCTGAGCGCCGATGTCGGCCGCGACGAGGATGTCGCGCGGCTGCAGGGCGCGATTCGCGAGATGGGTCCGTGCGCGGACCTGATCGTCAACAGTGCCGGGATCGTCAGCGGCGGCGTGTTGACCGACGTGCCAATGACCGAGTGGCGACGCCTGCACGAAGTCAACGTGATGGGTGTGCTGCGCGTGCTGCACGCCGTGCTGCCGGCGATGCTCGCGCGGGCGGCGCGCGGCGAAGGCGGCGGGCACATCGTCAACATCGCGTCGGGCGCCGGCCTGATCGGCTTCCCGGGCCTGTCCGCCTACGGCGCCACCAAGGCGGCGGTGGTGAGCCTGGGCGAGAGCCTGCGTGGTGAGTTGTGCGGCGCCGGCATCGGCGTGACCACGGTCTGCCCGGGTTTCGTGAAGACGCCGATCGCCGGCAAGTTCAAGCTGTTCGGCCGCATGGACAACGAGCGCACGCAGCGCATGGTGCTCGACTGGTTCGAGCGCAATAACCTCGAAGCGGCGACGGTCGCGCACAAGGCGCTCGATGCGGTGCGCAGCAACCGTGCGCTGGTTGTCGTCGGCAAGGATGTGGTGTCCGGCTACTGGACCAAGCGCATCGCGCCGCGCGTGCTCGAGCGTGTGCTGCGGCGCATGGCGCCGCGCGGGCATCGGCGCGACGCCGCCTGACCCGACGAACGCATGGCCGCCGTCCTCTGGGGCTCCGAGCTCTCGCCGTACTTCCTCAAGATCGAGGCGCTGTGCCGTTTCGCGGGGCTCGCTGTTCAGCGGCGTCCGGACGGCGGCGGGACCCTGGAGAATCTGCGCCTGATGATGCGGCTCAAACGCGCGCAGGCGCAGCGCACCGTGCGGCGCTGGCCGTCCTTCGATCCGCTCGACGAGTACCCGCTGGTGCCGTACCTGTTCACCGAGGACGGCGCGGTGCACATGGATAGCAGCGGCATCGCTGGCTGGCTCGACGAGGCCTCTGTCGCCACCCATGCGCCGCTGATTCCGTCCGACCCGGCACTCGGGTTCGTCTGCAGCCTGATCGACGAAGCGCTCGACGAAGTCGGCCTGTACTGCGTACATCATCAGCGCTGGGTCGTGTCGCGCCGCGACAACGATGCTGGTCGACGACTCGCCCACGAGTTCCGCAGCCTAGTCGTCGCACCGTTGCGCCCGGTCATGGCCCGCCGCTTCTCGCGGCGACAGACGCGGCGGTTGCCGTATCTGTTCTCGGTTGCCGAGCCACGCGCTCGCTGGCCGGAGGACGGCTTGCCGCAGCCGCCGGCGCATCCCGGATTTGCGGCGACGCATGCGCGACTCGAACAGGCCTGGGACGAGCTGGTCGATGCGGCGACGCAGGCCCTGGCGCATCGACCGTATCTGCTCGGCGAACGCTTCACGCTTGCCGATGCGGCGCTGTACGGGCAGCTCGGCATGAATCTGAGCGATCCCTCGTCGGAGCGGCGCCTGCGCGAGCGTTCGCCGCGTCTGCGCGCCTGGCTCGGCAGCATCGCCGCAGGCCGTCACGTGCAGGGCACGGGCGAACTGTCCCAGCACCAGGACTTGCAGCCGCTGTTGTCCTGGATCGGCAGCACGTTCGTGCCGCTGATGCGTGCCAACATGGCGGCGTATCTGCGCCAGCACGCGCAGGGCCAACGTCGCTGGAACGAGGCAGCCTTCGATCGCGGCGAGGCCCGGTACGACCTGGGCTGGCGCGGCGGTCCCGCGCGCTCTGTCGTCAAGACCTTCCAGGTGCGTGTCTGGCGCGACCTGTATGCGCGCTACGCGGCCCTGCCACCCGAGGCCCTCAACACGTTGGGCGACATCAATGGGTGGTTCAGCGATCCAGCATCATCCACAGGCGATCCTGGCCCCAGGTCGTGAAGTTGCCACGGCGGAAGCTGGGCACGCCCCACAGTCCCGCGGCGAACAGCGCCTCGCGGTTGGCCTCCGCCTGGCGCGTGTCGATGCCCTGCGCGAGCTTGCGTTGTGCGGCGTTCCAGTCCAGTCCGCAGCGCTCGATCACGCTGCGCAGCACGTCGTCTCGCCGTGCGTCGAGGCCTTCGGCCCACACGGTCTGTCCGGCGGTCGCGCAGTAGCGCAGCTGGGTGTCGGCATCGGCGGCGTACGGATAGACCGTGAGCAGGCGCAGCACACCATCGCCGACCGGATCGTGGATGCGGCCGAAGGGGATGCGTTGCGCGTCGGCGCAACGCTTGACGTCGCGCACAATGTACAGACGCTTGATGCGCGGCACCGGCAGCCCGCGCATCACCATCGGCAGCACCGGGCGCACCTGCAGGTCGAAGCTTTGACCGGCCGCACGCCGGCGCAGCAGCTCGACTGCGGCGAGGTAGGAGTAGGGGCTGCGGAAGCTGAACCAGAACTCCAGCGGGCTGCCTGTGTCGGCGGGTCGCTCGGTCAGCGCCCCGACGTTGAACAGGGACAGCGCCGCGTCGTCGGCCAGGCCGCCCTCGGCATGAAGGCGCGTGCGCAGGAAGTCGAGGCGGTCGAGGGCCCAGAACCACTCACCGTGGTACTGCCACATCGCCGGCAGGTAGTGTCCCAGGGCCTTGCGTCGTTTCGCGTTCGCGGCGAGCAGCTGCCGTGTCGTCTGCGGATCGTCGGCCGATTCACCGGCGACGGCACCGGTCTCGGACAGGCTGCGCAGGCAGCGCTGCTCGATGTCGAGAAAGCGCGGCGCATCGTTGCCGGCAGACGCGAGTCTTGCCTCGAACACGGTGCGCTGGGCGGCCGATACCGCAAGCGGCGCCGGCAATCCGTGACAAGGGGCGATGCGTGCGGCGTCGGTGGCTGCAAAGGCGCGCTGGCGCGCCTCTTCCGGATAGGTGTTTGGGTCCGGCGTCGGCACGAGGCGGATCACCAGCGGCACGCGCAGGCGCGGCAGCAGCCGGCGCGCGAGCGCGGCGCAGAGCTGCGAGTGCGGATCGCCGACTTCGTAATACAGTTCCAGGGCGGCGCCGGCCCGCAGGCGGGCGATCGGATCGCGCGACGCGGCGATGCGTTCGGCGATGCGGGACTTGAAGCTTGGCGCCAGTCCGGCAGTGGACAGACTCGCGGTGTGTTGGGCCAAGGTCGTCATGGGGTCGTCATGGGATCGTCATGATGGTCGTCGTTCGGCGGTTCTTGACCGCTCTCCGCCGAATAGTTTACATAGTGTCAATATTAAAGGTCAGAGCAGTCAAGCCAAACGGAGCATACGCATGACCGGCATCGAGCTGTATACCGCGCCCACGCCCAACGGCTGGAAGATCTCGGTGGCGCTGGAGGAACTGGGCCTGCCGTACACCGCGCGGCTCGTGAACCTGATCGGCGGCGATCAGCGCAAGCCGGAGTACCTCAAGCTCAATCCCAACGGCCGCATCCCGGTGATCGTCGACCACGACAACGGCGACCTGGTGCTGTTCGAGTCCGGGGCAATCCTGATGTATCTCGCCGAGAAGACCGGCCGCCTGCTGCCGAAGGATCCGGTCGAGCGCTGGCATGCGATCCAGTGGCTGATGTTCCAGATGGGCGGCGTCGGTCCGATGATGGGGCAGGCCAACGTGTTCTATCGCTATCTGCCGGAGAAGATTCCGCTGGCCATCGAACGCTACCAGCACGAATGCCGGCGCCTGTTCGAGGTGCTCGACCGGCGCCTGGGCGAGGCCGAGTGGCTGGCCGGCAGCGAATACTCGATCGCCGACATTGCCAACTGGTGCTGGGTACGGACCTACAAGTGGTCCGGCGTATCCATCGACAATCTGCCGAACCTGCGGCGCTGGCTCGACGCGATGAAGGCGCGGCCTGCCTGCCAGAAAGGCATCACCGTGCCGGTGAAACTGCCCGAACCCGGCGACGGCTCGAAGGCCGACGAAGAGTTCGCCAAGGCCGCACGGACCATCGTGCAGCGCTGATCACCCATTCCCGGGGGAACATGTTGTGAACAAGCCTTACGTGCTGCACGGCTGGCACCTGTCGTTCTTCAGCGGCAAGACGCGCGCCTATCTGCGTTACAAGGGCGTGCCCTTCGTCGACCATCCCGTCGATGCGAAGACGCTGATGTGGACGGTGCCGCGCAAGACCGGTGCGACCGTGATGCCGGTCGTCGTCACGCCGGAAGGCGAGTGGCTGCAGGACACCAAGCTCATCGCCGAAGTGATCGAGCAGCGCTTTCCGCAGGCGCCGGTGACGCCGACGACGCCGCGCCAGCGCATCGCCGCGATGCTGATCGAGGCCTGGGCGGACGAGTGGTGGATACCGGTGGCGATGCATTACCGCTGGGTCTACCCGGAGAACTATCCGCTGTTCGAGGCCGATGCCGGACGCGCACTGCTGCCGCGGGCTCCCCGCTTCGTGCAGAAGCGCGTCGCGGCCTTCGTCGCCAACAAGATGCGCGGCTATCTGCCGGCCGTCGGCATCGTGCCGGCGCAGTACGAAGTGATGGAGCGTTGGACCGAGAACATTCTCGATGTGCTCGACGCGCACTTCGCGACCCTGCCGTTCCTGTTCGGGACGCGCCCGTCGATTGCGGACTTCGGCCTGATCGGCCCGATGTACGGACACCTGAGCCGCGACCCGTATCCGAAGCGTGTGCTGGTCGATCAGCGACCGCACCTGAAGGCCTGGGTCGAGCGCATGAACGCGCCGCAGGTCGGCGCCGGCGACTTCCTGCCGGGCGACGCGATTCCGGACACGCTGCGGCCGGTGTTCGATGCGATCTTCACCGAGTTCTACCCGATGGTCGCCGGCATCCAGGAGGAGGTCCACAAGGCGCTGCCGAAGCTCGCGCCCGGGCGCAAGCGCCTGCCGCGCGTGCTCGGCATGATCGAGTTCCCGATGAGCGAGGGTCGCTATCGTCGGGGCGCGATGCCGTACACGCTGTGGATGATGCAGCGCGTGCTCGACGCATATTGCGGTCTCGACCCCGCAGGCCGCGCCTCGGTCGATACCTGGCTGGCAGAGCAGGGGGCGCCGGAAGCGATGCACCTGGACTTCGGCACGCGCCTCAAACGCGTCGGCCTGCACGTCGCGCTCGATTCCTGATGGCGCGCTACAACGCCTATCTGTCCGACGTCTCGTACTTCAGCGGCAAGCTGGAGGCGGCGCTGCGCGCCAAGCGCATCGACTACGCACGCGTGAATATCACGCCGGACCTCCTGCTGCGCGAAGTCCTGCCCAACACCGGCTGGATGAAGGTGCCGGCGCTGCGCCGCGACGATGGCCTGTGGCTGTGCGACACGACGCCGCTGCTGCGCTGGCTCGACGGCGAGCACCCGCAGCGTGCGCTGATCCCGGCCGATCCGTATCGAGCATTCCTGTCGGCGCTGATCGAGGACTACTGCGACGAGTGGCAATGGCGCTCGGCGATGTTCTGGCGCTGGGCCTGGGTGGACAACGCGCGCTATCTCGGTAGCCGCCTCGGCCGCGAGCTGTCGCAGGGCACCGTGCATCCGGCCTGGGCGATGGGTCTGTATTTCCGCCTGCGCCAGCAACGTCTCTTTCTGCGCGGCGACGGTGTGCGCCGCGACAACTTCGACGCGATTGCCGCGCTATATCCGCAGGCGCTGGGCTGGCTCGAGACATTGCTCGAGGGGCGACGCTTCCTGCTCGGTGCGCGGCCGAGCCTGGTCGACATCGCCTGGTTCGGGCCCATGTTCCGTCACTTCGCGCAGGACCCGCGCCCCGCAGCGCTGATGGCCGAGCGTGCACCGCGCGTCTGGGCCTGGGTCGCGCGCGTGTGGAACGCCGGCAACGAGGAGTGGGCGGACACGGCGCTCGATGATTTCGGCGATGCGACCTGGAATCCGATCCTCGCCGACATCGGTGCCGCGTACCTGCCGTACCTCCACGACAACGCCGCTGCGCTCGCGGCCGGTGAAGCGTGCGTCACCGGCACCTATGGCGGCATCCGCTATCCGGACCTGCCGGTGATCCGCTATCGAGCGCGCTGCCTGAATACGCTTCAGTCCGCGTACACGGGTCTGGCTGACGAGGTGCGGTCAGCCGTCGACGCGCGCCTGGCGGGCAGCGGCATCGTCGAGTCTTTGCGCAGGCCCAGCGCAGTGCCGATGCTGCCGGTCATCGAACGTGCCGAGGGCCGCGCGCGCAGCATCGGTTTCGCGCAGCGCCTGCGCTTCTACTTCACCGGCACGCCCTGGGACGACGCGGAATGAACGTGCCGAGTAGCCCGGGCGCAGCCCGGGGCAGACCCCGTGCTCCCCGGACTCCGTCCGGGCTACATGACTGCCAGCGAGGAAAGACGTGATGAGCGATCCGTATGCGATCTATGGCGGCAACCCGTCGCCGTACTCGCGCAAGCTGCGCGCGATCCTGCGCTACCGCCGGCTGCCGCACGTCTGGAAAGTCGGCACGCCGGACACGCTGCCCGAGATCGCGCAGGTGCGGCCGAAGTTGATCCCGGTGCTGCGCCTTCCCGAGAGCGGCGAATTCCGTGTCGACTCGACACCGACCGCGCTGCTGCTCGAGGAACGCCACCCAGGGGAGCGCTCGATCCTGCCGCCGGATCCGGCGGACGCCTTCATCTGCCATCTGCTCGAAGACTTCGCCGACGAGTGGGTCACCAAGATGATGTTCCATTACCGCTGGCACGAGGACGCGACGGCGGACTGGGCGAGCCACTGGATCGTGCGCGACGCGATGCCTGCGGCGATGGGCAAGGCCCACGACCAGGCAGCGAAGATGTTTCACGATCGCCAGCGCGGGCGCATGGCGATGGTCGGCTGCACGCCGGAGAACGCGCCGGTGATCGAGGCCAGCTACGAACGCCTGCTCGACGTGCTGGGCCCCTTCGTCGGCGGCACGCAATACCTGTTCGGAAGCCGACCGTCGCTGGCCGACTTCGCGCTCTACGGCCAGCTCGCGCAGCTCACCCTCGATCCATGGCCGCAACGCATCTGCCGTGCACGCGCGCCGGCGGTCGAAGCCTGGGTCATCACCCTCGACGATGCCGCAGGCGTGGAAGGGAAGTGGAAGCCGGAGCGCGGTGCGGCGGTGCGCAAGGCGCTGCTGGAGATGGTCGGCGCCGAGTACCTGCCGTTCCTGCGTGCGAATGCGGCCGCGCTCGAAGCCGGGAGCGCGCGGTTCGAGCTGGAGATCCGCGGCCGCGTGTTCGCACAGGAGCCGTTCCGCTATCAGCAGAAGTGCTATGCCGAGCTGCGGCAGCGCTGGCAGAAACTCGACGTCGCCGCGCGCGCAGGGCTGGAGCCACTGCTTGAAGAAACGGGCTGCCTGAAGCTTCTGGCTTGAGCTTCGCGCCTACGCGCGCCGGCGTTTCGGCGCAGGCGCGCTCTGCAGGGCCTTGAGCCCGGGGCCGGTGACCGGCGTCACCTCGCGCGGATCGACCGCTTCACCGCATTCCGAGCAGGTGACGACTGGCTTGAAGAGATGGCCGCAGGCTTGATGCCGGAACTGCAGCGGCGGACCTTTGCCGCCATCGAGCCACTTGTCGCCCCAGGCGACGAGCGCCAACTGCACGGAATACCAGTCGCGGCCCATCTCGGTGAGGCGGTACTCGTAGCGCGGCGGCCTGTCCTGGTACGGCACCTTGCTGAGCACGTCGAGCTGCACCAGCTTGGCAAGCCGCTGCGCCAGCAGATGTCGCGTGATGCCGAGCTGAGTCTGGAAGTCGTCAAAGCGCCGCGTGCGAAGGAAGGCGTTGCGCAGGATCAGCATCGTCCAGCGGTCGCCCATCACCGCGAGGCTGCGTGCGATGGAGCAGGGGACCTGGTCCAGTTCGCGCCACTTCATGCGTCGTCATCTCCGGGTCATATCTCGACTTGCGGCATTCTATATTGACCAGGTTCTGTTTTGGAACTTAGTATGGCCCCCGCCGCTGACACAGGACGGAACCTCATGAGCGAATCACCCAAAGCCTGCGCGGTCGTGGTCGGCGCCGGTGCGCGTCAGGGCATCGGCGGCGCGCTGTGCGCGCGTTTCGCTGCCGAGGGCCTGCCCGTCTACGCGGTCGGACGCAGCGCCGGAAAGCAGGAGCCGTTGATTGCGGAAATTCTCGCCGCCGGAGGTAAAGTCACGTCCGTCGCGGCGGATTCATCGCAACCGGCGGAGGTCAAGGCGCTGTTCGATCGCATCGCCGCCGCGGGGCATGTGCCGGAACTGGTCGTGTTCAATGCGTCCGAGCGCAACCTGCCGACCGGCTTCGAAGCCACCACGCCGGAGTTCGTCGAGAAGATGTGGCGCACCTGCTGCTTTGGCGGATTCCTCGTCGGTCATGAGGCGATCGCGCGCATGCGGCCCGAGAAGCGCGGCACGCTGATCTTCACCGGCGCCACGGCCTCGCTGCGTGGGCGACCGAAGTTCGCGGCGTTCGCGGCGGCCAAGGCAGGACTGCGCATCCACGCACAGGCCTTCGCGCGTGAGTTCGGCCCGGAAGGCATCCATGTCGCCCACGTGGTCATCGACGGCATCGTCTCCGGCGAACGCGCGACCAAGTTCGGCTACGGCGTCGGCAAGGCGCTGCTGATGACCAAGGGCGAGGACGGCGCGCTGCAGCCGGATGCGGTCGCCGAGGCCTACTGGCAGCTGCATCTGCAGCATCGCTCGGCATGGACGCACGAGCTGGACCTGCGGCCTTTCAAGGAAAGTTTCTGAGGACATCCAATGAGTCAGGACATCGTGCTGCACCAGTGGGAAATCTCGCCGTTCTGCCAGAAGGTGGCCCGGGCGCTGCGCTACAAGGGCCTGCCGTTCGAGACCGTCAACTACAACGGCCTGCTGGCGACGCGGGTGGGGCGGCTGAGCAAGGTCGGCAAACTGCCGGTGCTGGATATCGACGGCCAGCGTATCCAGGACAGCACGCGCATCGCCCGATATCTCGACCAGCATCATCCCGAGCCGCCGCTGTACCCCGCCGACCCGCAGCAGCGTGCGCAGACGGAACTGTGGGAGGACTGGGCTGACGAGTTGCTCTACTGGTTCGAGGTGTACTTCCGCGTCAAGGATCCGCAGGCCTTCGCGCAGGCAGTGCAGATCTCCAGCGAGGGTCGCGCGGCGGCCGAGCGCAGGCCGGTAGGGCTGGTGCTCAAGGCGGCGCTGAATGTACAGCTCTACGGCCAGGGCTTGGGGCGCATGAAGATGGAGGATGTCGAAGCCGAGTTCCTGCGCCACCTCGACCGCATCGAGACCGTGCTGCAGGCCACTGGCTGGCTCGTCGGCAAGGACATCACGATCGCCGACATCGCGGTCGGCAGCCAGTTGCTCGAAGTGGATCGCACCAGTGCGCCGATGCGCGCCGAACTGCGCAAGCGCCCGCGGCTGTGGAGCTGGCTCGACAAGCTGAGGGCGCTGTGAGCGCGCCCGACGCCGCGGCGGCCGGCTGGAAGAAAACCGCCTGCATCCTGTGCAGCGTCAACTGCGGCATCGAAGTGCAGACCGAGGGCCGTCGCATCACGAAGATCCGCGGCGACGACGCGCATCCGGCCTCGCAGGGCTATGTCTGCGAGAAATCGCAGCGCATGGACTGGTACCAGAACGGCGCCGACCGCCTGACCTCGCCGATGCGCCGCAAGCCTGATGGCAGCTACGAGGCGATCGACTGGGACACGGCGATCCGCGAAGTCGCGCAGAAGTTCATGGCGATCAAGGCCCAGTACGGCGGCGAGTCGATCCTGTACTACGGCGGCGGCGGACAGGGCAATCACCTGGGCGGCGCCTACGCCGACAGTTTCCTGAAAGCCGTCGGCAACCAGTTCCGCTCCAACGCGCTGGCGCAGGAAAAGACCGGCGAGTTCTGGGTGCAGGGCAAGATGCTCGGCACCGGCGTGCATGGCGATTTTGAACACTGCGAAGTCGCCGTATTCATTGGCAAGAACCCCTGGCACTCGCACGGCTTCGCGCGCGCACGCGTGCTGCTGCGCGAGATCCAGAAAGATCCGAAGCGTTCCCTGATCGTGATCGACCCGCGCGTCAGCGAGACCGCGGCAATGGCGCTCGGCGCCGCCGCCGTGAATGGAAGTATCCATCTGCGCATCAAGCCCGGCACGGACGCCTGGTGTCTTGCCGCGCTGCTCGGCATCCTCGTGCAGGAGGGGCTGGTCGCGAAAGGCTGGGTGGACGAACACACGCGCGGCTTCGATGCGATCGCGCCGATCCTGCAGACCCTTCCGGTTTCTCGCTACGCGGACCTCTGCGGTGTCGACCTCGCGCTGCTGCGCCAGGCTGCGGAGCGCATCGCCAGGGCCAGCAGCGTGTCCGTGCTCGAAGACCTGGGCCTGCAGATGAACCGGCATTCGACGCTGGGCAGCTACCTGCAGCGGCTGGTCTGGCTGCTGACCGGGCATTACGGGCGCAAGGGCACCAACAACGCGCCGGTGCCGTTCCTGTCACTGTCCAAAGCCAGCAAGGGTGAAACGACGTCGAGCAAGAAGCGGGCGCCGCGCGTCGAGCGACGCAGTCCGGTCGCCAACGCCAAGATCATCATCGGCCTGATCCCGTGCAACGTGATCCCCGAGGAAATCCTCACCGATCATCCCAAGCGCTATCGCGCGCTGCTGGTGCACAGCGGCAACCCCGTGCACTCGCTCGCCGATTCGCAGCGCATGCGCCAGGCGATGCGCGCGCTCGAGCTGTCGGTGGTCGTCGACGTGGCGATGACCGAGACCGCGCGCGAGGCCGACTATGTGCTGCCGGCCTGCAGCCAGTTCGAGAAGGCGGAGGCGACCTTCTTCAACCTGGAATTTCCGCGCAACGTCTTCCATCTGCGCCAGCCCCTGTTCGAGCCCTTGCCCGGCACGCTGCCGGAAGCGGAGATCTACGCACGACTGCTGGAGGCGATGGGAGAGCTGGGCGAGAAGGACTACGCGCCGCTGAGGCGGGCGCTCAAGTTCGGACGGACCGCGTTCGCGCTGCGCTTCTTCCTCGATGCCGCACGCAAGCCCAGGACGATGAAGTACGCGGCGGCTTTGCTGTACCGCACGCTCGGCCCGACGCTGCCCAAGGGAATGGAATCCGCGGCGGCGCTGTGGGGTGTGGCCCAGCTCTATGTGCAGGGCAATCGCAAGGCGGCGGCACGTGCCGGCTTCGGCGGGCTGATGCCGTTCGCGGGCGAGAAGCTGTTCCGGGCGATTCTTTCCGGCGCCTCCGGCGTGGTCTACAGCGACAGCGAACACGCCGATAGCTGGTCCGCGGTGAGCCACCCCGAACACCGCATCAACCTGCACATCCCGGAACTGCTGTCGGAGCTGACCAAGCTGGAGCAGGAGACGCCCCAGTGTGATCCGGAGTATCCCTTCGTGCTGTCGGCCGGCGAGCGGCGCAGCGACACCAGCAATACCGCGGTGCGCGATAGCGGATGGCACAAGAAGGGCTTGTTCGGAACCCTGCGCCTGTCGCCGCAGGACGCGGCCGCACTGGGCTGCAGCGACGGCGACGCGCTGTGCCTGTCGACGCGGCGTACGACGCTAGAAGTCACGGCGGAGATCTCGGAGATGATGCAGCCCGGGCACATCTCGCTGCCCAACGGCCAGGGTCTCGACTACACCGGACGCGACGGGCGCACGCAGCGGCGCGGCGTGCCGCCCAACGAACTCACCGACAGCTTCCAGCGCGACGCCATCGCCGGCACGCCCTGGCACAAATTCGTGCCGGCGCGTCTGAGCCGCCTGGATGCGGCGGCTCAGAACACGTAGGCGACGTAGGCCGAAACGTTGTCGCGGTCGCGCAGGCGGTGGCGCGTACCGCCGCCGGAGAAGCGCTGGTAGCTCACGCCCAGGGTCCAGTCGGATTCGAATTCGAGCGTGAGGTTGCCGATCAGGACCTTGCGGCCCTCGATGAAGTTGACGATAGGCGCCGGTGAGATGCCTTCGAGGTCGTGCAGCCAGACCAGCGTCGGATAAACGATGACGCCGCCCGGCAAGTCGTTGTAGGTCATGCGCACGAGGCTGCGGTAGCCGTAGGAGAAGTCGTCGCCGAAGCCGCCCGTCATCTGCGTCGGGTTGATGCGACGCGGGTCCGGCTGGCCGTCCGCGCTGCCTGTGCCGTCGGCCCCGGCCGAGGGGTGCGTGCGATCACCGGCGCCCTCGAAGTAGAGATCGCCGCGTCGCGGCATGTCGTGCACTGCGAGCGCGGCGCCTTCGATCACCCACAGGATCTGCGCGGCACCGAAGGGATTGCTGGTGAAGGTGCGCAGGGCGGTCAGCGTCATCTGCGAGACTTTCTGCCGTTCATAGCCCGGTACGTAGTCGCCTGCGTTGATGGTGACGCCGCGGTAGCGCGAGACATAGTCCGGAATCGCGCTGTCTTCTCCCGGCAGCGTGAACGTCGTGCCGGCAGGCAGCTGGGTTTCGATGGCGCTGGCCAGCGACTGCAGCGGGCCGGCCAGCTCCGCCGGCAACTGGCCGAGCAGTCCCGGATCGGACAAGGTGCCGGCCCCGATCAGGATGTCCTCGGCGGGCAGCGCCGGACCGAGGAGTGCGAAGACGACATCGGACTGCAGCACCTGCAGCGGCTGGTTCGGCCGGTAGGCGTATTCGCCGGACAGCGCCCAGTCGCCGACGTTGGTGTTGAAGCTGATGCCGAAGAGGTCGATGTCCTCGGGGTAGTCGAGGAAGACCCGCGTCGTGTCGACCGGCACCGGTTCGAGCCCGATCGGATTGGATGCGGAGTTGAAGCCGTTGCAGGCGACGAAGGCGGCGGCGAAGCCCGGGGCGGCCGCATCGCGCGTGCAGCTCGCCTGTGCGGCGTAGCCGCTGAGGATCGGCACGCGGCTGTGGTAGCGGAAATAGTGCAGTGCGAGTTCGGTACCGTTGTTGAGCCAGTCGGCGAGATAGTTCAGTCGCATGCCGTACTGGCCGCTGTCGCGCGGCGCGCCGAAGTCGGCGTCCGGCAGGTACAGCGTGCGCGTCGTCTGCGAGATCGTTCCGGTCAGGCCCGGTGGTCGATAGACGCCCTCCGGGTCTTCGTTGTAGTTGCCGAAGCCAAGCATCGCGTACGAGCCGCCACCGGCGACATCGTTGAAGGACAGCAGGCTGCCGGAGGCCGGCAGCCTGGCGCCGCGCCACTGCAGCTGGTAGACCGCCTCCGCGGAGAGGCTGTCGGTCAGATTGAGGCTCGCGACCGCCAGCGGGACCGCGAGCTGTAGCTGGCTGGGCTCCGATCCCGGCATCGCGAGCACCGGTGCGTCGATCGGGCTGAACTCGGACAGGGTGTTGAACTGCACGAGATTGGCCTCGCCCCAGTTCAGGACCTGGTTGCCGATCTTGAGCAGCAATTCGTGATCGGCGATTTCCATCGTGCCGGAGACGAACAGGTTGCCGAGCCGGTAACCGGACGCGAACAGACGCTCGACCTCGCCGCTGCGCGGCGAATGCGCGTCCTGGAAACGGCGATCGCCGTGAGTCTCGTCGAAGTCCGCATTCACCAGGTCATGGAAGAACAGCGCGGAGGCCTGGAACTGCCAGTTGTCCCAGACCAGTTCCAGCTTCGGGCGTAGCTGGACGAGGGATGCGGTCGGATCGCCGCGGTCGTAATTGAGGTTGCCGTTGTCCTCGTTGACGCCGGAGAAGGCGCCGCGCAGGTCAACGAGCCGCTGGTTGGGTTCTGCGCTGCCGTTCGACGACATGCAGTCGTCCGCGGCGCACTGGTCCTGCTGCCCGGGCACGGCCAGCTTGGCGATCAGGCGTTCGTCGCGATCGTCGACGCGCATCGCGGCGCCGAACGACAGGCGCGTGTTCACGGCGCCGCTGACCGGTCCCGCCTCGAACTCGATCGCCTGTGCCGGCAACGCCAGCAGCAAGGCCGTGGCCGTCAGTCCCCATCTCCTCATCGCATTCTCCGTCGGGCGCCGTGGCCGCTTGACGTGTTGTGTACAGTATGTAAAGTTTACACATCGTAAAAAAGCGCGCAACAGTCGCAAGGGCCGGCGGAGGAGAGCGATGGGCAATCGGATGGGCGGGATGGCGGTGGCGGTGACCGTTCTGTGCGGCGCTCTGACCGTGCCCGCGCTGGCGGCGGTGAATGCCCAGGAGGCGGCGGCGCTCGGACAGTCGTTGACGCCGGCGGGCGCGGAGCGTGCAGGTAATGCCGAAGGCACCATTCCGGCGTGGGAGGGCAGCCGCCTTTACCGCTCCGAGCAGCTGCGCCTCACGTACGGCGATCTCAAGGCGCTGCGCGAAAAGAAGCCCAAGGCGGTCGAGCACGAGATCGCCCCCAACGGCGCAGCCGCGCAGCCTCTGTTCACGATCACCAGGGCCAACCTCGCACAGCAGGCCGACAAGCTCAGTGCCGGCCATCGCACGCTGTTCGAGCGCTACCCCGAGTTCCGCATGCCGGTGTACACGAGCATGCGTCCGGCCTTCCTCACTGCAGAGGTCGAGGCGGCGACGCGCGAGAACGCGCTCAAAGCAACGCTCGAAGGCACCGACAAGCTCAGTGGTGCCCGGCTCGGCGTGCCGTTTCCGATTCCCAAGAGTGGCGCCGAAGTCATCTGGAACCACAAGCTCAAGTTCCGCGGCAACGCCGTGCGGCGTTTCAACAACGAGGTGATCGTCGCGCAGGACGGCAGCTACAACCTTGCGCGCATCATCGAAGACGTGAAGATGAAGTACGCCAACCCGAAGGCGCCCAGCGCGATCGAGGAGGGGCTGATCCTGCTGTACCTGCAGGAAGTGCTGTCGCCCAAGCGCATCGCCGGACAGATGCTGCTGGTCCACGAGACCACGGACCAGACCGAAGGCGGGCGCGACGCGTGGATCTTCAATCCGGGACTCGGCCGCACGCGGCGTGCCCCGAACGTCGGCTACGACAATCCCAAGGCGTCGGCCGACGGTCTGATGTTCAACGACCAGACCGACATGTTCAACGGCGCGCTGGACCGCTACACGTGGAAGCTCGTCGGCAAGCGCGAGATGTACATCGCCTACAACTCGACGCGCATGATCGCGCCGGAGGCGACCTACGACCGCATGATCCGCAAGGGCCACGTCAATCCGGAGTTGGCGCGTTACGAGCTGCACCGCGTCTGGGTGGTCGAGGCTTCACTCAAGGACGGGTTGCGGCACAGCTTCCGGCGCCGCGTGTTCTACGTCGACGAGGACAGCTGGAGCATCTCGATGGTCGACTGCTATGACGACCGCAACCAGCTATGGCGCTTCCAGGAAGCCCACCTGGCGACGTTCCCGTTCGTGCCGGCAACCACCGGCAGCCCGGAAGTGCACCACGATCTGCAAAGCGGGCGTTACTTCGTGACGGCGAGCTACGCCGGCGACGACTACCCGGACTTCAGCCTGGATTTCGACGACGGCTACTTCCGTCCGCAGACGCTGGCGAGCCGCAAGCTGCGCAAGTAGGCGCGGCCCACGGCCGCGATGCGGTGTGTACACCGCACGGAAAAGAATCGCGGCCAGGGGCCGCTCCTACAGGGGGGCGCGCTTTCAGCGCTGCAGGCGTCCGATCAGATCGTTGAACAACCGCACGCCGCGGGCGCGCGTCAGCTCGCCGTCGCGCACGAGCTGGCGCATGCCCCAGAACGCCATCACCATCATCCACGAATAGGCTTTCGCGTCCGCCGCGTTCACGCCCAGTTCGGTCTTCGTCAGCGGTGCCCAGATGCCGGAGATCAGCTCGCGCAGCCCGCGCCGGATCGTTTCCAGCTCCGGCGCGTCGGAGGCGGTGCCCGCAATCAGCTGCCACAGTGCATCGGCGCGGCCCACCGGCAGATCCAGCGTGACCGCTTCGGCCGACTTTGCCGCTTCGGCCAGATTGGCAGGATTCGCGGAGACCGAGGCCTGCGTGCCCAGCATCGTGTCATTGAAAATGTGCCAGGCCGTATCGGCGAGCAGTTTCTCCTGGCTGGGGAAATGCTGGTAAACGAGCTGCCGGCTGGTACCGCCTTGCTCCGCCAGCGCGCTCATCGACAGCGCCGCCCAGCCTTCGCGTTCGACAATCCCGGCGGCGACTTCGAGCAAGGTCTGCCGGCGCAGATCGCGGTTGAGATAGGCGCGCTTGGGCTTGTCCGTTCGCGGGCGTGCGGATCGACGTGGCGTGGTCATGGCGAGCTAGATATGTACAGTCCGACAATATCTGTGTCGATTATGCGCGATGCGGGCCGTATGCGCGACGCCAGCCGGCTGGAGCCCACGGGCACAATTGACGCCGGCCGGAAAAGCGCCGACAGTTTTTGCATGCACACAGCCGTGCCCCCCGGCGCGGGATGCGGCAATCGATCATCGGAGCCATCGTGACCGCCACCCAGGACGCACTGCGCGCAGCGATACTTGAACATGGTGTGACGCTGCCGAGCATGCCCGCCGTTGCGGCGAAGATCGCAGCGTCGATGCGTGACGGCGACGTCACATCGAAGCATCTGGCCGACGAGCTTGCCGCAGATCCCGCACTCGCTGCACGGGTGATCCGTGTGGCCAACAGTTCCCTGTACCGAGCGGAGGGCCGCATCGACCGGCTCGACCTGGCCATTACGCGGATCGGCATCGCATCCACCCGCCGGCTGGTTCTCGGCATGTCGCTCAAGCTGGCCGGGCTGGCCGCGCCGCTGATCGTGCGACACCGGATGTCAACGCTGTGGACACGGAGCACCGAGGTGGCGGCGATCGCGCGCGTTCTTGCGCGCAACTGCTTCGGCCTGAACGCGGAGGAGGCACTGCTCGCCGGGCTCGTGCATCGCATCGGCGAGCTGCCGCTTCTGAGCATGGTCAGCACGATGCCCAAGCTGCTGCGCCAGCCCGAACTCATGGAGGCGGCCATCGACGCTGAACAGGCGCAGGTCGGTTCGCTGCTGCTGCACAGCTGGCAGTTCCCCGACGAGCTGGCCGACGTTCCGCTCAACGTCACGGACCTCACGCGGAGCCATCCGGGCCGCGCGGACTATTCCGATGTCGTGACGGTGGCGCGTCTCTATGCGCGGACCGATGCCGAGGCGGCGCGGGCGGCGGGGGTTGATCCCGCCACGGTGCCCGCGTTCGCCGCGCTCGGACTCGCGCCCAACCGCGAAGCGGTGGAACTCGACGAGCACGAGATCAACGAGACGCGCGAACTGCTGGCGTGAGCGCGGTGCATCAGCGCTTGCGCCAGAACTCCGCGTTGCGGATGCCGAGCGCGTCCGGATCGAACACCGGGTCCTTGCCGGCCTTCTTCTGTGCTTCGTAATCCTTGAGCGCCAGCAGCGCCGGCTTCTGCAAGATCAGGATCGCGATGATGTTGAGCCAGGCCATCAGGCCGACGCCGATGTCGCCCAGCGCCCAGGCCGTGCTGGCGCTGCGCACGGTGCCGTAGCCCACCGCGGCAATGATGCCGATGCGCAGCGCTAACACCATCCACGGCCGGTGCACCTTGCGGTTGATGTACTGGATGTTGGTTTCCGCCATGTAGTAGTAGGCGACGATCGTCGTGAACGCGAAGAACATGATCGCGATCGCGACGAAGCCGGCACCGTAGCCGGGCAGCACCGATTCGACCGCGCTCTGCGCGTAGCCGGGTCCGGCCTCGATGCCGGGCAGGGCCTCCACGAGCTTGTCGCCGGTTTTCGTGACGACGTTGTACATGCCGGTCGACAGAATCATGAACGCCGTCGCCGAGCACACCAGCAGCGTGTCGACGTAGATCGAGAACGCCTGCACGTAACCCTGCTTGGCCGGATGCGAGACTTCCGCGGCAGCGGCCGGGTGGGGACCGGTGCCCTGACCGGCTTCGTTCGAGTAGACGCCGCGCTTCACGCCCCATTCGACCGCGAGGCCCAGCACCGCGCCGAACGCCGACTCCATGCCGAAGGCGCTGCGGAAGATCAGCGCAATCACATGCGGCACTTCGTCAGCCTTGACGATCATGATCGCGACGGCGACGAGCACGTAGCCCAGCGCCATGAACGGCACGACGAATTCGGCGAAGTTGGCGATGCGGCGCACACCGCCGAAGATGATGAAGCCCAGCGTCAGCGCAATCGCGGCCGCGCTCATCGCCGGCGCGACACCGAAGGCCGTCTGCATGCTCGTCGCAATGCCGTTCGCCTGCACTCCCGGCAGCAGCAGGCCGGTGGCAATCACCGTCGCCACTGCAAAAGTCCATGCGTACCACTTCTGGCCCATCGCCTTCTCGATGTAATAGGCCGGGCCGCCGCGATACAGGCCGTTGTCGTCCTTCTCCTTGTAGATCTGCGCGAGCGTGGACTCGACGTAGGCTGTCGAGGCACCCAGGAACGCGACCATCCACATCCAGAACACCGCACCCGGCCCGCCGAAAGTGATCGCCGTCGCCACGCCGGCGATGTTGCCGATGCCGACGCGCCCCGACAGTGACATCGCCAGTGCCTGGAAGGACGACACGCCCGCGGCCGAGCGCCGCCCTTGAAACATCAGGCGCAGCATCTCGCCGAAACCCCGCACCTGCATGAAGCGCGTGCGGATCGAGAAATACAGCCCGGTGCCGAGACACAGGCCGATGAGCGCCTTGCTCCAGATCAGCGAGTTGACGGCGTCGACGATATTTTCCACGAGGGGCGGTCCTGATTGGGCGGGCGGTTCGTGCTGCGGCGGCGAATCATGCCATTACCCGTGCAAGAAGCGGAGCGGGTTTTCCCGCGGTGCGGCGCCGTGACCTTGCCGAACTCCGGCGGGAGCGCCTATTCCTGCTCAAACAGCGCGCGACGTTGGGCTGGCGTCAGTTCGCGCATGCGCTGGATGTTGGCAAGCGGAATGCCATCGGGATCCGGATGACTGTCGGTGGCGGCTTCGACGCTGTCCTCGCGCAGGATGTGCAGCAGCGGAACGGGCGAGCGGTTCGTGAGGTTCTCGGCATCATCGACCTGTGTGCCGGCGAACTGGTACTGCGGGTGGAAGCTCGCGACCTGATACTCGCCACTCCACCCGAACTGCTCGAGCAGATCGTCGACCCGATCGAGGAAATCGTTGTAGTCCAGAAAATCCGCCAGCATCCGCGGTATCGCGATGATCGTGGTTTCCAGCTCGGCGGCAGGCGTCTCGTCCAGACGCGTCAGCTCAAGCTGCAGCTCGGTCAGAAGCGCCAGTTCATCGGTGCAGTCGCTGACATGGATACGGACCTGGCCGGCGCGGAATGGCCGTGCCGCAAATGGGCAGAGATTCAGGCCGATAACGACGGTCTCGATCCAGTGTCGGACGGCGGCTTCAACGGGATCGACGGCGTCCAACGGAAGCGGATCACTCACCCGCCAGCGCCGCTTCCGCCTCTTCGCGTCCGCGCTGGCGGCGTTCCGCCTCGCGCCGCGCTTCGTCGATCTGGTTGAGCACGCCGTCGACGTCCGCCGGGGCTTGGTCGTGGACGAAGCGGCCGGTCAGCGGCGTGTCCGGGTGCAGTTCGGCGGCCTGGTAGAGCTTCCAGATCTCGTGGGCGTATTGGGTGTCGAGCAGTTCGGGAGCGAAGCGACCGCAATAGGCGGTGACGTTGTTGACGTCGCGTTCGAGCATGCTGAACGCGCTGTTGTTGCCGGCGGCGGTGACGGCCTGCGGCAGGTCGATGATGATTGGGCCGTCGGTGCCGAGCAGCACGTTGTACTCGGACAGATCGCCGTGGATGAGGCCGGCGCACAGCATCAGGACGATCTGGCGCACCAGCAGCGCGTGCCACTCGCGCGCCTGCTCGGCGGTGGCTTCGACGTCGTTGAGCCGTGGCGCCGCATGGCCGTCGGCATCGGTGACCACTTCCATCAGCAGTACACCGTCGAACACGCCGTAGGGCTTGGGCACGCGCACGCCGGCCGCGGCGAGGCAGTACAGCGCGGACACCTCGGCGTTTTTCCAGGCCGCGTCCTGCTCCTTGCGGCCGTGGCGGCTGCGCTTGACCATGCCGCGTGCATCACGGCTGCCGCGGACCTTGCGCCCTTCCTGGTACGCCGCGAGCTTGTGGAATCCGCGGCTCTCGGCGTCCTTGTAGACCTTGGCGCAGCGGACATCGCTGCCGCAGGCCACCAGGAACACGGTTGCCTCCTTGCCGCTCTTGAGCTGGGTGATGACCGCGTCGACGATGCCTTCGTCGACGAGCGGTTGCAGACCTCTGGGAATTTTCATGCTGCCTTGCCAAATCGGTGCGGCGGGTCGCTGCGTCGCCGCGATTCGACCGTGGGGAGGGGCGCCGGATTCCGCCCCGGGGAGGAACGAGAGGGAGACGCGCCATGGACGCCGCTGCGTGCGGCACTGCCGTCGCCATTATGCCCGTCGCACGGGCGCGAGGTACGACCGCTGGCCAGCCCGGTCGGCCGTCCATCTGCTCCCGCCCCTTCGCAAGCTCGTCCGGTGTCACGAAAAGTGACGGCAAGCGGGCTATCAATGCATGGCTGCCCCCTGTGCCCGCTGCGTGCCAGAATCGGAGCCCACCCTCACGGATCCGCAATGGATCGGTGGATGTCGGTGTCCCATCCGGGCTCCCGACGTCATCAATTGCGCTCTCATGCCGCTCATGCAGCATCCCCACACAGAGCAGGAGCAAACCAGACACGATGGGTCCGAACCGTGGCTGGTGCTCGTGGTCGATGACGATCCCGTCATTCACGCGGTCACCCGGCTGGCCTTGCGGGATTTCACGTTCGACGGGCGCCCGATTCGGATACTTGAGGCGACCTCGGCCGCGCAGGCACGCGTGCTGCTGAAGGAGCAGCCCGACATTGCGTTCGTCCTGCTCGACATCGCGATGGAGACAAGCAACGCCGGGCTCGAACTGGTGTCCCACATCCGTGAAGATCTGAACAACACGACGGTGCGTATTGCGTTGCGCACGGGTTTGTCGGCGCAGGCCCCCGCGGGAGAAATCGTTGCGCGGTACGAGATCGAAGACTTCCGCGAAAAAGGGGAAATGAGCTTCGATCGCCTGCGCATCGCGACCTTGACCGCCTTGCGCACCTACCGACTGCTGCAGCAGATGAAGCAGCACCAACGGGAATTGACCGCCTCCAACGAGGAACTGGAACGCTTTTCCTACGTCGCGGCGCACGACCTGCAGACGCCGCTGCGCCTCATCGGCGGTGCGAGCGATCTCCTCCTGCGCCGTTACGGCAGTACGCTGGATCCGCCGGCCCGAGAGTTGCTGGGCTTGGTGACGCGCGGGGTCAAGGACATGCAGGAGCTGATCCGCGATCTGCTCGACTTGTCGCGTATCGGTCGGATCGACACGGCGCTCGTGCCCTTGGATCTGGGCACGGTCGTCGACAATGTGTGTGTGCGTATCCAGCCGCTGCTGGCCGAGCGTGCTGTTTCAGTCAGATGTACGGGTCTGCCGACGGTCGAAGGGAATGCCTCGCAGCTCGATCAGCTCTTTCGGAATCTGATCGAGAATGCCATCAAGTTCCAGCCCGGCCCTGAGCCTTCGGTGCGCATTTCCGCTGATCGATATGGCGCCGGATGGGAAATCCATGTCGCCGACCGGGGCATCGGCATCGCACCTGAAAACCTGGGTGAGATCTTCGAGGTGTTTCGACGGCTGCACACCGACGAGCAGTTTCCTGGAACGGGCATTGGACTCGCCATCTGCAAGAAAATCGTCGAAGGTCACAGTGGCACGATTCACGCGGAGTCCACACCCGGTGTTGGCACGGTGATGGTGATACGACTGCCGGAAAAGCAGAAGAGATACTGAGGCGAGCTGCGGCGAAGAGCGGCTCGCAGCCGGCCCTCGCTAAACGGCGATCGATACGCCGTGCCGTAGGTCGTCCGTCAGGATTTCGAAGGCTGCGCGATGCGCTG
Organism: Sinimarinibacterium sp.; assembly: GCA_041659605.1. GTDB lineage: Bacteria > Pseudomonadota > Gammaproteobacteria > Nevskiales > Nevskiaceae > Solimonas. Next base: position 21,983 of record JBAZXW010000029.1, read on the forward strand.
TCGTCAGCGTGACGGTGGGCAGGCTATCCCGCTCCACGGTCACGGCACACGCCGCGATCTTCGAATTCAGACAGGTATGGCTGCCGCCGGGTGGGTTGTAGTAGGTCAGGCCGACGAAGTCCTGTGGCGTTGCGGAGATGTGGCCGTGGATGCGGATGCCGGGGGCGGCGCTGTCGAAGGCCCAGTGGAAGTAGTCCCAGCGGCCTTGGGCGCGCAGGCCTTGCCAGATGGTGTTGAGACGATGGTCGTGGCCATCCAGACGCAGCAGCAGGATGGTCAGCCGCGGTGTCCACACGGGACCGAGCTTGATGCGCGCGGTGATCAGTTCGAGAAACGCATCGGGCGCGTTGTCGAAACCGACGACCTGGCCCCAGGCATAGGTGTCGGTATGCTTGCTGCCCCAGTTGTGGTTCTCGCTGCCGATCCAGTCGTCGATGGCCCAGGTTTCGCCATCGACGACGAGCGTGCCGCTGAAGCGCACGAAGGGGCGCGGCGTGACCGCCTTGGCTTTGGGGAAGGGCGCGTCGTAGTAGCGCTCCGGCAGAAACACGGCCGGTGCGCCGCCGCCGGCGTAGCGCAGGTTCCAGCGCATGGCGTGCGGTGCCGCGACGTCGCCGGTCAACTCACCGGACTTCAGCTGCGCGCTGCCGATGCGCACGTCCAGGCCGCGCGAAGCGAAGGCGCAGTCGGCGATCGGCACTTCGCGCTTGCCGGCGTATAGGCGGCCGCGTTCGCCGTCGGAGGCCACGCACCACAGCTCGCCGATCGCATCCTGCGGCCGGTCCTTGGGCGAGAACAGCGTGTAACGGATCCAGAACGCCTGTTTGCGCTGAGGGTGGTTGGCGCGCAGGAACCAGCTCTCGTAGTGCCCCTGCGTCTGGCCGGGCCGGTAGCGGGCGCCGTGCCAGTCGATGGCGGACACGCTTGCGCCCGACATGGCGGTCTCAGGCGCGCAGGCGACGCGTCTTGATCGTGCCGCGGACGTTGCCGGCCAGGTTGCAGGCCAGCGACAGCAGCGCGGACTCGTTGGGCTTGGGATCTTCGCCGCGGCCCATGCGCTTGAGCTGGCGGTTGTACCACATGACTTCCATGATGCCGGCCTTGTCGACCATGCCGATGCCGGTCTTGATCGGCCGTACCTTGAAATGCGTCTCCTGGCCGGCGATGAGTCGCTTCGACGCGTCCGGCTCGATCGCCAGCGGACGCGCCAGTCCGATCAGGTCGAGTGCACCGGAGTCGAGCGCCTCGCGCATGGCCGGCAGCGAACGGAAGCCGCCGGTGACCATCAGCGGGGTCGATACACGCTTGCGCACCTGCTCGGCAAAGCTGAGGAAGTAGGCCTCGCGTGCCTTGGTCGATGCGCGGAGGCCGGCCATCGCCGGCGCCTCGTAGGTGCCGCCGGAAATTTCGATCAGGTCGATGCCGGCTTCGGCGAGCGCGGCGATCACGTCGAGAGAATCCGATTCCTCGAAGCCGCCGCGCTGGAAGTCCGCGGAGTTGAGCTTGATCCCGATCGGAAAGTCCTTGCCGACTTCCTTGCGCATCGCCGCGAGCACGCTGAGCACGAAGCGGCGGCGGTTCTCGGCATTGCCGCCCCACTGGTCGCTGCGCTGGTTGGTCAGCGGCGACAGAAACTGGCTGACGAGATATCCGTGCGCGCCGTGAATCTGCACGCCGGTGAAGCCGGCTTCCTTGCACAGGCGAGCGCCTGTGGCGAAGCGGCGGATGATGTCCTCGATCTCCTCGCTGTGCAGCGCACGTGGTGTCGCGAACATCGCCTGCATCTCCCGCCCGAACGGAACGGCCGACGGCGCGACGTTTTCGCGGTTCAGGCCCTTGGGCGACTGGCGGCCGGGATGATTGAGCTGCATCCAGATCGCGGTGCCGTGCTGCGTCGCGGCGCCGGCCCATTGCCGCAGCAGGGGCAGGTCGCGCTCGTCCTCGAGCGCGACGTTGCCGGGCTCGCCGAGTGCGCGCCGGTCGACCATGACGTTACCGGTGATCAGCAGACCGGTGCCGCCGCGCGCCCAGCGCTCGTACAGGCGCACCAATTCCGGCGTCACGCGGTTGTCCATGGTGCCCATCGCCTCGCTCATCGCCGACTTGACCATGCGATTGGGCAGCACGGCGCCGTTGGGCAGGGTCAGGGGGCGGGCGAGGGGGCTGGTCGATTTGGGCATTCCGGAACTCGAAGATCGGGGCGAGGGGCCACCGTAAGCCGGCGCATCATCGACGGCATTCGCGCCCGGGTCAAAGGCCAGTGTCGACAGGGTAAGCGCCGCATGGGGACGCGTATTGGAATGGACGCCCGAAGCCGGTATCGTCGCGGGCCTTTTCACCCTTCATTTACCCCTCCGCATGTCCTCCGCCGCTGAACGCACCCGACTGAGCATCCTGCAGACCATCGCCACGGAGATCGGCGCGCAGCCGCGACAGGTGGAGGCCGCGGTCGGCCTGCTCGACGAGGGTGCGACCGTGCCGTTCATCGCGCGCTATCGCAAGGAAGCGACCGGCAGCCTCGACGACACCCAGCTGCGCAAGCTCGACGAGCGCCTGGGCTACTTGCGCGAACTCGAAGACCGCCGCGCCGCCGTGATCGAGTCGATCCGCGGGCAGGGCAAGCTGAGCGACGATCTGGAGGCCAAGCTGGCATCCGCGACCACCAAGGCAGAGGTCGAAGACCTGTATCTGCCGTACAAGCCCAAACGCCGTACGCGCGCCGAGATTGCACGCGAGCGTGGCCTGGAGCCGCTGGCGGAGCTTCTGCTCGGCGATCGGACGCAGATTCCGCTCGACGCGGCGCAGGCCTACGTGCAAGGCGAGGTCGCGGACGCGAAGTCGGCGCTCGAAGGCGCGCGCGACATCCTGATGGAGCGCTTTGCCGAGGATGCGACGCTGCTCGGGCAGCTGCGCCAATACCTGCGCGACCGCGGCGTGCTGCGCTCGAAGGTGTTCGAAGGCAAGGAAGAGGCGGGCGCCAAGTTCTCCGATTACTTCGATCACCGCGAGCCCTGGGCGAAGGTTGCGGGGCATCGTGCGCTGGCGATGATGCGCGGGCGCAACGAAGAAATCCTGATGCTGGAGCTGGAGGTCGATGCGGACGATCCGGCGCCGGTGAAGCCGGTCGAGCGCATGATCGCGGCAACGCAGAACATCCGCATCGACGGCGCCGCCGCGGACGCGTGGCTGATGGACGTCGTGCGCTGGACCTGGCGCGTGAAGTTGGCGCTGAACCTGTCAGTCGACCTGATGATGGAACTGCGCAGCCGCGCCGAGGCCGAGGCGATCGAGGTGTTCGCGCGCAATCTCAAGGACCTGTTGCTGGCCGCGCCGGCCGGTTCGAAAGCGACGCTGGGACTCGATCCCGGCATCCGCACCGGTGTGAAAGTCGCCGCGATCGACGGCACCGGCAAGCTGCTGGAGACAGCGACGATCTACCCGTTCCAGCCGCGCAACGACCTGCGCGGCGCACAGGCGGAGCTGGCGCGGCTGATCAAGGCCCACGGCATCGAGCTGATCGCGATCGGCAACGGCACTGCGAGCCGCGAGACCGAGAAGCTGGTGGCCGATCTGCTGGCGCTGCTGCCGGAACCCAAGCCACGCAAGGTTGTGGTCAGCGAGGCGGGGGCCTCGGTGTACTCCGCTTCCGAGACGGCCGCGCTCGAGTTTCCGGGTCTCGATGTCTCGCTGCGCGGCGCGGTGTCGATCGCGCGGCGCCTGCAGGATCCGCTCGCGGAGCTGGTCAAGATCGATCCGAAGTCGATCGGCGTCGGCCAGTACCAGCACGATGTCGATCCCTACCGGCTGGCGAAGTCGCTCGACGCCGTCGTCGAGGACGCCGTGAACGCCGTCGGTGTCGATCTGAACACCGCCTCGGCCTTGCTGCTGGCGCGCGTCTCGGGCCTGGGCGGTTCGCTGGCCGAGTCGATCGTCTATTACCGCGACCAGAACGGCGCCTTCCGCACGCGCAAGCAGCTGCTGGACGTGCCGCGCCTGGGGCCGAAGACGTTCGAGCAGTGCGCCGGCTTTCTGCGCATCCGCGCCGGCGACGAGCCGCTCGATGCGTCGGCGGTGCACCCGGAGGCGTACGACATCGCAAGCCGGATTCTCAAGGCCTGCGGGCGCGATCTGCGCGCGGTGATGGGTGACGGCTCGGTACTCAAACAACTCGATCCGCGTCAGTTCGCCGACGAACGCTTCGGCCTGCCGACGGTGCGCGACATCGTTGCCGAGCTGGAGAAGCCGGGCCGCGACCCGCGTCCGGAGTTCCGCACCGCCGCGTTCGCCGACGGCGTGAATGAGGTCGCCGACCTGAAGCCCGGGATGGTGCTCGAAGGCACGGTGACGAATGTCGCCGCGTTCGGTGCCTTCGTCGACATCGGCGTGCATCAGGACGGCCTCGTCCACGTCTCGCAGCTTGCCGACCGCTTCGTCAAGGATCCACGCGACGTGGTCAAGGCCGGCCAGATCGTGAAGGTGCGCGTCGTCGACGTCGACCTCAAGCGCCAGCGCATCGCCCTGTCGATGAAGAAGGACGACGGCAGCGTGGCGCCGCCCGTGACGCGCGGCGACGCGCAGCGCGCGCCGGATCGCCGCAATACGCGCCCTGCGAAGAACACCGTACCGGCGCAGGGTTCTCTGGGCGCCGCGCTGGCGGACGCGCTGAAGCGCAAATAGGAGCGCTGCGGGCCGGATCAGCCGGCCGCAGTCGGTTCGCGCAGGGTGCGAACGCGGTTACGGCCCGAGCGCTTGGCGGCGTACATCGCCTGGTCGGCACGGCCGATCAGGGCGGTCAGGTTGGCATCGGTGTCTTCGAGGCACGCGACACCGATGGATGCAGTGACGTGCAGCGTTTGGCCGTCCGGCAGGACGATGGTCCGGGTTTCGATCGCGGCGCGCAGGCGTTCGGCAACCTGCAGGGCCACGGGCTCGGCCGTCTGCGGCAGAAGGACGCAGAACTCCTCGCCGCCGAGACGACCGGCCAGGTCGATGACGCGCAGTGTCTGGCGCAGGACCAGGCCAAGGGTCTGCAGCACGGAGTCGCCGGCCGCATGGCCGTACCTGTCGTTGACGTGCTTGAAGTGATCCAGATCGAGGATCAGCACGGACAGCTGGTTGTGATTACGCCGGCTGCGCATGAACTCCAGCTCGGCGGTCGCCACGAAGTGTCGGCGCGTCGCGAGTCCCGTGAGGGTATCGGTCAGTGCGATTTGCTGCAGTTCGTCCGTGTGACGTTTGCGGTCGGAGATGTCGATGAACGAGACGACCACCTGCGCGATTCGCCCTTCGGCATCGATGTCCGGAACGGCGTTCACGAGCACCCAGCGCGTCGGCTGCCCCGGGGCGGTGCGGACGCCGACCACATAGTCATGCAGCGCGGTCCGGATCTGCAGGGCGCGGTTGACCGGATATTCCTCAAGCGGCATCGGCGACTCGTCCTCGCGCACGAAATGCCAGTAGGAGTCGATCACCGTCCTGCCCAGAAGCTGCTCGATCGACAACCCCAGAATCTGCGCGGCGGACGCATTCGCGAACCGGATTGAGGTGTCGGAGTTGTGCACGACGACGGCGGTCTGCAGATTGTCCAGCAGCAGCTGCAGCCGGTGCTCGCTGTCGCGCAGCGCCTTCTCGGCGTGCTTGCGTTCGCTGATGTCGAACAGTGTGCTACGGCTGTGAAGGAAGTTTCCGGCAGCGTCGTAGACCGCTGTCGCGCTCAGGATCACCGGAAGAATGCGGCCATCACGGCACACCAGGTCGAGTTCCAGGTCCTTGACCGAACCGGACTTTTTGAAGCGGGGAAAGTTCTCGGCCACGGTCGCCTGGCTGTCGGGCGTCAGCAGATCGGCGAATCGCTTGTGACCAACAATCTCCACTTGTGAATAACCGAGCCAGTCGAGTTCGGTCTGGTTGATCCGGATGACGATGCCCTCGCTGTTCAGTGAGTGGTAGCCGCAGGGCGCACGCTCGTACAGATCCTGGATTTCCTCTGAGCGAGCCTGCAACGCGGCATTCGTCTGTGCGAGTTCGCGTGCCTGCTGGCGGCGATGCCGGATCTGCGCAATCAGCCCTGCGACCAGGATCGAGACTCCCAGGCCAAGCGCGAGGACCACGTCCGCAATTCGCTCCTGTGCGACACCTTCGGCAGAACGGACGGCCTGCCAGCCGAGCGCCGACAACGCGGACAGGCCGATGCCCGCGCTCGACGACAGCCAGGGAAGATCCTGCCAGGACCGATACCGGCTGTAGTACGCGGAGGTCAGGAGAATGGCGGCTCCCAGAATGACGAAGCAGGCCGCCGTGAGCAGGGCCATGCGGGTACTTCCGGCCCACTGGAAAGCGCGGCCGAGGTCCACGGCGTAGCCGAACAGCGCGATCAGGCCGATAGCCGTCACCAGAGCCCCCAGCATGGACGCGATGCTGGGCGACCAGCTCTTCTGATTGCGGAGCATGATCAGCAACACTGCCGCACTCGCCAGCGCAAACGAGACGGATGTGTTGGGCGCCATGCGACCCGTCGGCGCGGTGTCGACGCCGGTCGCTGCCGGCGTGAAGAAGTGATCGATGCCAAAGTCGACGCCGGTCAGATACTCGGCCACCGTCAACAGCGCCAGGGAAGCGACGAGGACGGCACCGCCGACTGCGATCATGCGCCGGCCGTGCAGGACAGAGAGCAGGCTGAGCCCGGCGGCGGCAAACAGAAGACCCGCATTGAAGCGAACCGTTGACGATGCCGCAATGATTCGCGTGTAACTCTCGAGGCCGGCGAACCAGCTGACACAGATGGACAGCCCGACGGCGACGACGAGGCCTGCGGCCACCCTGGCCGCCCGTCCTGTCCGCCTGTCCGGAACTGCCTCCATCACCGCGATCCGTCCACTATCGCTCGATCATTCTCCAGTCTGGACGAACCGGAGCGCGCGGCGTTGACCTGCGTCAACCCGAGCCGGCCAGGCGGCATGGCCGCTGCCGCTATCCCGTCCTTGCATCCGGCGGGCTGACCTTCAGGACCGCCTCTTCGAGCCGGCTGACGGTGCCTTCGATGTCGCGCAACTTGTCGATGCCGAACAGCCCGACGCGAAAGGCGCGGTAGTCCGCTGGCTCGTCGCACATCAGCGGCACGCCGGCCGCACTCTGCACGCCGGCCGCGGCGAAGCGCGCGCCGTTGCTGATCTGCGGGTCGTCGGTGTAGCTGACGACGACGCCGGGCGCCTCGAATCCGGGCGCCGCCACGCTGCGAAAGCCGTGCCGTGCGAGCATCGCCCGGACGCTGCGTCCGAGCGTCCACTGCGCGTCACGTAAGGAGTCGAGGCCCAGACCGACGGTTTCCTGTGCAGCGTCGCGAAAGCGGCGCAGTGCATCGGTGGGCATCGTCGCGTGATAGGCGTGGCCGCCGTTCTCGTAGGCCTGCATGATCTGCAGCCACTTGCGCAGGTCGAGCGCGAAGCTGCTGCTTTGGGTCTGCTCCAGACGCCGCAAGGCCTCGGTGCCGAGCATCACCAGGCCGCTGCACGGCGACGCGCTCCAGGCTTTCTGCGGCGCAGAGAGCAGCACGTCGACGCCGCGGGCGCGCATGTCGACCCAGAGCGCACCGGAGGCGACGCAGTCGAGCACAAACAGGCCGCCGTGCGCGTGCACCGCGCGGGCGACGCGGTCGAGATAGTCGTCGGGCAGGACAATGCCGGACGCGGTTTCGACGTGCGGCGCGAAGACGACGTCGGGCTTCTCGCGCGCGATCGCCGCCTCGACGTCTTCGATTGCCGGCGGCGCGTAGGGCGACTGCGCCGCCGTGTCGACGCGGTGCGCCTTGAGCACGGTGGTACGTGAGGCCATCGCGCCCATGTCGAGGATCTGACTCCAGCGATAGCTGAACCAGCCGTTGCGGATCACCAGGCAGGACTTGCCGGTGGCGAACTGTCGCGCGATCGACTCCATGCCGTAGGTGCCGCCGCCGGGCACGATGACGACCGCGTCGGCCGCATAGACCCGCCTGAGCAGCACCGAGATGTCGCGCATGACCTGCTGGAACTGCCGCGACATGTGATTGAGCGAGCGTCCGGTGAAGACCACCGAATATTCCAGCAGGCCGCCAGGGTCCACGGACGAAGCATCAATAGCCACGAGCGGCCTCCTGTGCAGGGTCGGGCGTGCATTGTGACGCCAATGCCGGGCGACGGTCTCAACAACGGAAGTGGCGGGCCCTAGCTTGCGAGCGAGTAGCCCTTGTCGCGGAGCAGCCGGACACAGGCGTCGACGGCCGCGGCGTCGAGGGTCTTGCCACGCTCGCCCATCACGTACTGCAGCGCGGCGTCGAGGCCCAGGCCGGGCCGGAAGGGGCGATGCGAGGACATCGCCTCGACGACGTCGGCGACCGCGAGGACGCGTGCTTCGGGCAGGATCTGCTCGCCATTCAGGCCGCGTGGATAACCGCTGCCGTCGAGGCGCTCGTGATGCTGGAGAATCACGTCGGCAATCGGCCACGGAAAGCTGACGTCCTTGAGAATGTCGTAGCCGATCTGTGCATGCCCCTGCACCAGCGCGTACTCGACGGGCGTCAGGCTACCGGGCTTGGACAGGATCTCCGCCGGCACGCCGATCTTGCCGAGGTCGTGGATCGACGCCGCAAGCTGCAGCCCGTGGACGCGGTCCTCGTCCATGTGCAGCTCGCGCGCGATTGCCGCGGCGAGCTTGGCGACGCGCTGCTGATGCCCGGCGGTGTAGGGATCGCGCATCTCGACCGTGTTGGCCACCGCGCCGACCGTTGCTTCCATGGCCTGCAGCAGCCTCGCCTCGTCGGCTTCGTGTGCCGTCCGAGTCCGCAGCGACACGAGGCCGTAGGACAGGTCCCCGGCCATCTCCTGCAGCAACGCCAGCTCATCCGCGTCGAAGGCATTGGGTTCGCCGGCGTAGATCATCAGCGCGCCGATGACCCGCGAAGCCTGCAGCAAGGGCAGTGCGACGCTCGCGCGGAAACCCAGGGCCCGGGCCGCCTCCAGCCAGGGCGCCATCACCGGGTCGGACTCGATGTGCTGAACCACATGCGGATGGCCGCTGCGGATGCACCGTCCGGTGGGGCCGCGGCCGCGCTCGTTGTCGCCCCAGCTGATCGCCGCCTTCTCCAGGTAGTCGCCGACATCGCCGGCCCAGGCGAGCGGGCGCACGGTCTTCGCCTCGTCGTCCAGCGGAATGCCGACCCAGGCCATGCGGTAGCCACCGGCGTTGACCGCGGCCTTGCACATCGCGTTGAACAAGTCCTCTTCGGTCTGTGCATGAACGACCGCGGCATTGCCGGCGCTGAGCGTGAGCAGCGCGCGCGTGACCCGCAACAGCGCGTGCTCATTGTTCTTGCGCTCGGTGATGTCGAGGACCACACCCTGGAAGTAGACGGGCTTGCCCGACGCATCGCGCTCGACCGTCGTGCGATCGTCCATCCAGCGCGCGTCGCCGGAGGCGGTGACGATGCGGTATTCCTGCGCGAATTGACTGACGCCGTTGGCGGAGTGCGCGGCCACTTCATTGCCGACGCGTTGCAGATCGTCCGGATGAACCAGTTCGCTGTATGGCGGCTTGCCGGCGAGCAGATCATTCGGCTCGTAACCCCACTGACGTACGTTGTTGGATACGTAGACGACCGGCCACCCGGGCTCGGCCCTCCAGCGGAAGAGAATCGCCGGGCTTTGCTCGATCAGCGTGTTGGCGAGCCGCAGATTGGCTTCCGCGGTCTTGTGCTCGGTGATGTCCATGTACGTGCCGAGCACGCCGGCGATGTTTCCGGACGCGTCCCGCAGGGGCAGCTTGCTCGTCAGCAGCGTCAGCAGCTTGCCGTCGGGCGTCGTCTGCGGCTCCTCGATCAGCAGCTTGGCTTGGCCGCTGTCGATGACCTTGCGGTCGTCGCCCTGGTAGGGGTAACCGTTAAGTAGCCCGAATTTTGGGACATATCCCTACGTACAGCCGTTCAACCCGGTTGGCCACCTCAGATTCCTCCACCCGTGGCCGGGTCAAACTCCGCCACCGGCCGCTTCTGGTGGACACCTGCAGGCCGGTTTCGGCAGCTCTCGGACTGGCGGTCATCCGCAGGTCTTAGTCGAGCGGCCGGCCTGTGCCAGAATCAGACGCCCATGGTCGCGGAGTGCGCCTAGTGCTGGGTCAAACGATCATGCGGCGCCGAACAAACGCGCCTCGAGCTCCTCGCGCGAGGGCACCTTGCGTTGCTCAATGATTCTAATGAGCACTTTCCGAAGGAGCTCGTAAGTCGCCAGCAGATCATCACCCTGATGCGATGGGCGACCATGGGCTGCTGCGGAGCGCTTGTCGTACAGCTTCGCCACCCTCTGCTGCATGGCCAAGCGCTGAGACCCTGGCGGCTCCAGATAGGCTGCAATGAGCGCGCTTACGCGGAACCGCAGCTCACTGGTGGAAGGTGAGAAGAGAGCCTCCAAGGCACCCCAGAGCGAGACCATGGTAAGCGTCGTGTTCGAGATGAATTGACCCTCCTCGCACGCCGACATGGCGAGGCCGAACTCGGCGCTGCTGCAACGGAGATCCGCGGCGACCTCCCAGTGCTGCGCTACCCAACTCATTGCCTCCAGCACTTTTGACGGATCGGTCAGTTGCAGCGCGAAATGGCGTGGTCGTGTCTCCACAGCCATCGCAATGAGTTCACGCTTGGTTGGTGCAGGCCGCGCCGCGAGCTCAGTCAACGGATAGCGTGAGACGACAGCTAACAGGACTTCTGGACTCGCCCAGAGGCGGATGAGGCCAGTGATCGTCTGTGCCAAGCCAAAGTGGCTCATGGTCTTGTGCGTGTAAGTCCCCGGTATCTCTAGCTGAGTGCGCGCGTCGAACGACCAGCCGTCCGAAGTTGCCATCCAGGGCGCCGGGTGATGGTGCCCTGGCGGGGGCTCCTTGAATGCGAGCATGACGTGCGACATCACGTGCGCGTACGTCGTGGTCAGACGTAGCCCCCGGCCGAGCTCAATCGGCTGCGTCAGCGCAAGATTCGTCAGCCCGCAATAGAGGGATTCCCCAGACGCCCACCCGCGTTTGGCACCGCTAGGCTCGGGGGTGACTTCGGGTTCGTCGATGGATTCCATGCGACCTCTCTGTGCACTTTGCGTAGCCTCAAGCTACCACTGCGTGCCAGCGGAGGTGTGCCGCGCTCGCGGCGCTCTTCACTGGCGCGGACTCACTGCTTCGGCCGCTAGGCGCGATCTGACGCCTGTATGAATGTCCGCATAGGGGCTGATTGCTTTCGGTGAGCCGAATCAGTCCGACCGACCGCTCCATGCGACCAGATCCGGTCGCATTCACTGGCCAGCGTCGCCTCATGCATGTGGACCGGCCATCCAAGTGGAGGATTTTGAGCTGGTCAAGAGCTGGGGATGTTGCCCGGCCGCCGGGGGATCAATCCGCGCACTCCAGGCTCGCTCTCAGTCAGACCTGATCCGAAACTCCGGTGCTGACATCAAGTGCTTGTACCGGCGCGTATCGAATTCAAGGACTCCGCGAAGATTGATGTGCCCGTAACGGCACGGGCTGATGGACTTCAACACGTCATCTGGGATGTCCATGCCCGACTGCCTGACCTTCGCATTAGCTTCCTGTAACACCCCTGCGTTCCAGTACTGAGCGATGTTGGCTAGCAGCGTCAGCGCCATGGAAATCGAAATCAGCTGCTCCACCTCTCGACCGCGATCGTGCGCCATCTGCCCCGAGTAGATCGCCCGCTTCAGATTGTGAGAGTGCTCCACCTGTGTCAGGAGTCTGCGGATCTCGGCGCGAAACTCGGCGTTCGTGAGGTACCTGCAAAGGAAGATCGTGCGCTGGAGCCGTCCCAGATGCTTGGCCGCCTTGTACGTGCTGTTGCCCTGCGCGGCGCTGCCGAAGCGCTCGAGGACGGTGACCGCGGAGCATGTAGCGTTGCTGATGCTGGCCACGACCCTGACAAAATCGTCCCATTCGCTCCGGATACATTCCAGCGACAGGCCGCAGTCCACCACCGATTCAAGACCTTTGGGGACCTCGAATCCACGCGGCATGCACAACCGCCGCTCGCGCATGTTCCGGATCCGGGGGCACAAGTCGAAGCCCAGGGCTTTCGCGAAACCCATGCCGACGTCGCTGTAGCCGTGCGTGTCGACGGCCAGTCGCTCGATATCGATCTCGGTCTGCGACACAACGCCGTGAATCGCGGCGCCGACTTGACGATTACCCAGGATGTGGGGCTGGTTCGCGACATACCCCCGGTTGTCGGCGACATGGTCATACATACCGATGGATGCCGTCTTGCGGCGGTAATCGACTTGCGCATTCCACAAGTGCCGCGAGGATGTCAGTGAAAATGAGTCCGCCCCGACAGTTGATCCGTCTCCCATCTGAGCGACCAAGGGGATTTTGTGATAGTGGGAAAGCACAAGTTCGTTGGCTTTCGCGAGGCTGCGGCCGAGGCTCAGCGTGCGCATCATCTCGGTGATGCGCTGTTCCGAGATGCCCGGGATCATCATGGACAGCTCCGTCGCTTGCAGGTCCGTCCCCAGCGCGAGAACGCCCGCCCAACATGCCTTCAGCTCTTCGGCGTCCCTTGCGGGCCGCCCAAGCAGCTTGGCACTGACGCCGATTTTCGAATCCACCGCCAGGAGGAGATCCGGAAGCTGGACGCGCGGGATGTGCTTGTTGATTTCGCGCATGCAGATCTTCGATTGCCCCATCAGCTTCGGTTTCGCCAAGTCGTCGGGATAGCGAAACCCGTCGGAGCTGATCGTGATCTCGCCGGCCTCAACCATCTCGGCCACTTTGGCCACGCCTTCGGTGGCCGCCCTGAGCATGTTTTCCAGATACTTCTCGGGATCCTCAGGCAACTGCAACCGCTCATAGTGCGCCTTGCGGGTCCGCTTCCACAGCACCGGCGAGATCAGCATCTCGTCGGGATTCCGATGGTCCGCGCTGGTATCGATCCAGCACACGCCAGCCCTGAACTTGCGTCGAAGATCAGCGAGCATCGAGTATTCGAAGGCATGCATCGCCTTTTTTCGATCTTGCTCGCCGTTCACCAGCGTGTCCCACGGCTTTGCGACATCGAAACGCCGCTTCGGCAACTCGGTTTGCCCCTTCGCGTAGAACGTGCTCAGCGACTCCAGGTTCTTCTGCAGCCGATCGTCCGGCTTCGAGTCGATGTTGAGTTCGACGAGCTGTCGAAGCGTGGCGCGGACTCTGGGGATACCTGCCGAAATGTGGGCGCGGACTTCCGCTGCCCGGGTTGTTGAGCCCAGAGCCGTCCAGGACTTCGCCAGATCACGAAGGCAGTTCTGAATCTCGTCGCTGTTCAGATCCTGGCCGTCGATGAGCTCGACAAATTTGCGGATGACCGTGCGGTATTCCTTGATGGTCTTGGGCTGCTCACCAAACACCTTGCGCAGGCCCAGCGAGTAAACCTCGGACGTCGCCTTGGCCGCCTGCTGGATCACCACATCAATGGCCCGGCCCAGGGTCACCCGGAGAAAGCAGACGATATGGAGCGTGCGCGCGGGATCGCGCATGGCTTTGAGGTGCGAAGGCTTGTAGTTCTGCAGCTGCAGGTAATACTCCTCCATGCGCTCCTGGGGAATCGTGGACAGATCGAGTGCGTCGACGCCGATCGAGCTCAGGTACTCGATCTTCTCCGTCATGTCCTTGAAGCTGTCCTTCTTCTTATTCTTGCGGCCTGGCGGCCGCTGCAGCCAATGCAACGTGCTGTAGTCGCTGCGCGCGCAGGGACTCATCAGCAGCTTGAACCACTCTTTGGATTTTTCCTCAGACACCTGCTTGCGGATCTCGGAATAGATCCAGTATTCGGTGTCCTTCATGGCCCGAACCGAGATGTCGCGGATCGTGCTGTCGGCAGGAATCAGGAGCTTCCGGTCAAAGAGCCAACGCCTCGCATAACCGTCCAGTCGATCGACGGACGACGTGCCCTGGCACGCCTCCTTGAGATACGCCAGCAGCTGCCGCTCCTCTTTCTCCGCGTAGGTCCGTAGGCCGATGCGCTCCATGGCCCAGGCTTGGTGCCGATACAGCGTCTTCGTGTTGCCGTAGAGGGTCTTGAGCGCAGCGATGGACGGCGCCTTGATGCCGAGTTGCGCACCGAGGAACTCAAGCAGTTCGCGCGGAATGGTCTTGATGTGATTGAGGCGGCTCCCGGTCATGCGCATGAAGCCCAGCTGCAGAGCAGCCGGAACTCGAAGCTTCTTGGTGCGGCGGGAGATGTCCTCGATGTCCGCGTCGGTCAGCCGAAAGAACTCCAGGTCGAGATCCGGCAACTCCTTCGGGAGCTGGCTCCAGCCGAGGTACCGATCCTGGATCTGTGGCACGCGTCGTCTCCCCTGGACCCAGATGCGTACCGCACCACGGCGCGAACTGATTGGCCGGGCCGACTTGCCTGCGACAAGTCGTGCATCTGCGACGGACTCCCTGCCGATAGCCTACTCGCGACGGCCGCGATGGCAACCCGGACGCGCGCGGCCTCGTCGCGCGATGCCCCGGTAAAGTCCGCGGAAAAAATGGACATTAGCGCTGGGCGGGATCGTCGAGGCGGCCACCAGAACAACTATCACAATCATGTAGATAGGACGCTATCAAGGGGTGCGGCGCAGAGACGTGGATTTTTCGGCGCCGCACTAAAGTGGGCGCTCAAAATGGACATTTGGGTCCGCGCCTGACGTATCGGCGGCCCCGTCTCCGCCGCCCCGCAGGAGATCGGCTCAGGTCGGTAACTCCAGCTGCCCTTTCTTGCCGCGCTTGCCAGACTCGGCCTGCTGGCGCAGCTGCGCCTCCAGCGCCTCGGCCTTCCCGCGGGACAGGGCGGCTTCGTGCAGCGCGCGGTCGCGCTCCTGACTGAGCTGGTCCGTCCGCTGACGGTCCCGGTCGCGATCCGACAGCAGGCTGTCACGCTGTTGCAGCAGGGCGGCCAGCTCGCGGGTATTGGCTTCGGTCGTCGACACCAGCGTCGCCTCGGCGGTCGCGCGGGCGCGCTGTTCGCGGGCCAGCTCGGCGTTCTGCTTGATGAGCTCCTTGCGCTGCTCGGCGAGATCTGTCGAAAGCTGCGCCACCGCAGCCTCGAGGTCGGCAATCCGCTTGCTCGCAGCGGCCTGGTCCTTGTCGCGCTCCGCCGCCAGGCGCTTGGTCTGGGCGCGCTGTTCCTCGATCTGGGCCAGCAGGTGGCGCTCGTTGCCATCGGCCCGGGCCCGCGCCTGTTCGACCTCTTCTTGGTGCTTGCGCGCCGCGCGATCGCGCTCCTCCGATGCCGACTGGGCCCGCGCCTCGGCGGCCGTGGCCACGCGCTGGGCTTCGGCGAGCTGGGACTGCAGCATCGCCGTCTGGCGCTGGCTCGTCGCCAGCTGTTCGCGCGCGCCGGCAAACTCTGCCTCCAGTGTGGTGATCTGCGACTGCAATCGTGTCCGGTCCGCGTCGAGCGCGGCGCGTTCGCTCGCGAGTTGCGCGCGCTCAGCCTGCAGCGCCGCCTGCCGGTCGGTTTCGTGTTGGTCGAGCTCCGCCTGGGCTACTTCCTTGATGCTCTTGTACAGCTGGGCAGCGGCCGTGGCGATCGGCGCCGGCAGGTGCAGCCGCTCGGGCAGCGTTCGGAAATACACCTTCAGGTGGGCGTTGATTGTCGCCGGCGAGCCGGTGCCGAGCGCGGCGCGGACGCCCTCGATGGTCGGGCGCTCGCCCCGCTCGAGGATCTGGTCGGCGGCTCCCGTGACGTCTTCGAGGGTAACTCCAGGTCGCATCGTGCTCTCCGTACTTTCAAAACCACCGCTTTTCAGATAGGTTTCGATAATGGGTATTTATCGAAACCTATTTATCGATAACGTATTAAATACTATGTACTACGTATGAGTTATACAACAAACAGAGCCGCTGCGGCACTGCTCGAAGCGGCCCAGTCCGCCATCGTCGATCTCCCGAAGAATCCCACGGCCACCCTGACGCTGGCTGATCTGGACGCCGGCGCCGAGAGTGCGTTCCGCGCCTTCCGGCTCGCCTCGACCCCAAGCAACACCTGGAAGACCTATGCGCGCGGCCTGCGATACGTCTGCGCCTGGGCCCAGGCCCGATTGGGTCATCCGCTCCCCGTGCCGACCCCGCCGGCCGTCGTCACGCAGTTTGTGCTCGACCATTTTGGGTTGCCAGCCCGGGACAAGGCCGGCCGCCTGACGATTCAGGCCGTGATGCCCCGTGCCGTCGACGACGTCTTGGTAACGGGGAAATTCAAAACCCGGCCCGGGCCACTGAAGATGTCCACGATCGACCACCGGCTGGCGATCCTGTCCTGGGCCCACCACGAGAAGAAGCTCGTCAGCCCCACCGAAGATCCGGCCGTCCGCCGCCTTCTGGCCGACTGCCGCAAGCTCGCCCTCGAGACCGGCCAAGCACCCAAATCCAAAGCGGCGGCCACCCAGGATGCGCTGGACGCGATGCTGGCCACGTGCGGCGACGACTCCTTGGAGGGCCTGCGCGATCGTGCCGTCCTGCTCTTCGGCTGGTCCAGCGGAGGCCGCCGCCGGTCTGAAATCGCCAACGCCCTAGTCGAGGACCTGGAGTGGATCGATCCGCAGACGGCGGTCTTTCGCATGCGCACGTCGAAGACCGGCGACGTTGGCCCCAAGCCGGTCGTCGGCGAAGCCGCTGCGGCACTACAGCGGTGGCTCGACGCGGCGCAGATTCGATCAGGGCCAATATTCCGTCGGATCTATCGCGGCGGCTCGACGCTCGGCCGTGGCCTGACGCCGCATTCGATCGGCCGGATCGTCAAGCTGCGGGCCGTGCTCGCGGGTCTGGCCGGCGACTTCGCTGGCCATAGCCTCCGCCGCGGCTTCGTGACCGAGGCGGGTATGAATGACATGCCCCTGTCCGATACCATGGCAATGACGGGACATCGCACTGTGAAAAGTCTGGTTCGATATTCCGATTCGGGCTCGATTGTCGGACGAAAGGTGGCGAATCTGTTGGTCCACGGACGCCACCGCAACGACTCACCCCGTTACGATGCGCCAAGCAACACCGCAGCGGTCGACGATGCCGGAGACAAGCCAGAGTGAACGCTGACGACTTGTATATTTCACAGACGTCTCAATAATGCGCGCCGTCTTCACGACAGCCCGCAGCGCGCTCCGGCATGCCCATTGATTCCACCAAAGCCGATCTGGTCCTCCAGTACGCCCTGCTGTTAGCGGGGCAAGAGGATGATTTTTTCGATCGGCAGCTGGGGCCGATCCATCTGCTCAAGTATTGCTATCTCGCAGACCTGACCCACGCGCGTTACGAGGACGGACGCACGTTTACCGGAGCGAACTGGACGTTCTACAAATTCGGCCCCTGGGCGCAGGAAGTTCACGCCCGCATCATGCCGGCCATACAGATGATGCAGGCCGACGAGAGGGTAATGACCAGCGACTACGGTGACCGTCAAGATTGGGTGCGCTGGTGGAAGACCGACGATCACCTTCTTGAGGCCAAAGAGAGCGCCTTGCCTTCATGCATTCGGCGAGAGTTGCGTCCTCTCGTGCACCGCTTTGGAAAGGACACACCCGCGCTGCTCGATTTTGTCTACCGAACCGCGCCCATGTTGGATGCCGCGCCAGGCCAGGCACTAGACTTCACATTGGAGGCACTCGCCCGCCCGGTGAAGAAAGTCGACGTCGCCGAGCCCGCGGCAACGCTGTCAGCGAACAAGCAGAAGAAGCTGCGGGAACGCCTGAAGACCCTTCGAGAGCAGTCGACCGCCCGATCCACGGGCCGACCGAAGATCGTAAGGCTCGAGCAACCGCGATACGACGAAGTGTTTGAGCAAGGGTTAGCATGGCTGGACGGCTTGGCCGGGCCCATGCCGCCGGAAGGAAACGTGGTGGCCGAGTTCTCCGATGACGTCTGGAAATCATCGACCCGCAAAGGTTCGGACTTATCCTGACGACTGCGTTCAGGCCATCATCAAGGATCCATCGCAGTGGTGGATCCGGGATGAGACGCATGCCCTGTGCCGCGGGGCGTTGGTGGTCTGCTTCGTCGCCCATGCGGATCAGGTTCCCTACCAGTTCGAACCGGTTGGCCGAACGGTGCCGACCGAGCACGACAAGGCGACGGTCAAAGTGTCTCCGTTGAAGGTGGGCGAACCGCTCAAGGCCGTCACGGATCTGCCGGTCGCCGCATTACCGCTGCCTCAGGGCGAGGTCTGGGCCGCGTATCGCGCCAAGCGCCGACCGTGCATTGTGATCTCCGACGAATGCCCCGCGGTGGACCGCGGGCTCACAAAAGGCATGCCCAACGCCACGACGGCGCCGACAATGCTGGTGGCCCCGTTCTATGGCGCGGACAAAGACGGCTCGCGGGCCGGATTCAATGACGGCTTCGTCGATCGGATTCGCCGCTGTGAGTACCCGCAGTTCATGTGGGATCAGCTGCCGCTCGAAAAGGGCCCGCAGGTCTCGATCCTCAGACTCGATCAGATTCAACCGATCGGTCGTCACTACCACTCGTACAAAACGTGCGGCTGGAAACTGAGTGACGAAGCGGTCGCCATCTTCGACGATCTGATCCATTGGCAAATCTGGGGCGGCGTACCGGAAGGAAGCGATCTCATCGCTTTCCGGGAGCTGATGCGGGATACATACGGGTAGGCACCACGACGCTCAGTGCGCTCTAGGTCCCGCCGGCGCCCTGAACCGTAACCTTGCGTGTGTGCAGTCGACTTGGGCGCCGACATCGACGGATGAACGTTCGGATGAAACCCGCTTTGCGCGCGAACGCCGCTGGCCTCAATCGCGCACAAGGCGCTCTCGTCCTGACTTTGGCGGCGAGTGCGAATTAACCGAAGATCAGGCGATGGCGTGGGGCCGTGTGGCGGTGGTAGTGGGCAGACCGCTCGGTCCAGACATCAAAATGCGTTGCATGGGATTGCCTCGAACTGAGCGCTCCGGAGGGGCGACATGAAGCTGACTCGATTGACATTCAACAACTTCAAGCGATTTCGTGGTCGCGTCAGTTTCGCGTTAACCACAAAGCTGGTCGCACTGGTTGGCCCCAATGAAGCCGGGAAATCCACCGTTCTCGAAGGTCTGCAGCTGCTGAGCGGGGTGACACCGCTGCGCTTGAGTGGGCCCAGCCCGCATGCGACGAGAGGCGAACCTATCGACGGTGCGGCATTCGCCGTCGAAGGAGTGTTTGAACTCAGCGCGGAGGATCAGGCTGCCATTGCGCACCTGACCTCGACACGGTGTCCCAGCTGTGTCGTGGGGCGAAGCTACAAGTCACCGGACGTTCAATTTCGATTTCCGGCGGAACTAGCCCGCACTCTGAGCGATCGCCACGCGGCGGCGCGGGCGCTCTCCGAGGCATTCCAGGTCTCTGCCGAGGCCGAACTGCCGGCGCTGGCGTCCAACACGGGCTTGGTTGCGGCAGAAATTCTCGCCAGCACCGAGCCGACGCTGGCAAAGTCCCAGCGCCGCACGCTGTCGACCTACGTCGCGGCCCTCGTCGAGAGAGCCAAGACCGCGCCGGGCCTGGCCAAACTGGCCAGTACCCTGCAAGCCATTGCGGGTCGCGAGGAGACGAAGGTCGAAGACCAGGTGGGCAAAGCGCTCGCCGCGCGGCTGCCCCCGATCCTGATGTTCACCGCCGATGATCGCGATCTGAAGTCGGAATACGAACTCTCGGCCTACTTCCGCGAGAAGGACCCGCAACCCATCCCGATCGCGCTGCGAAATCTGGCGCTGGTCTCTGGATTGGACCTGCAAGGCCTCTATCAGGCGCGCGTCGACAACGACACCGGGGGCGTGCGAACACGGCTGGCCGCAGCGAACGAGCGGCTGTCCGGCCTGATGCGCGCCCATTGGTCACAAGCGGATGTCAGTGTTCAGTTCGACCTCAACGGCCACCGACTGTCGCTCCTGGTGGAGAACCATGGCACCAATCAGTTCTCGCTCATCGCCACCCGAAGTGATGGGTTGCGTCAGTATGTGGCGCTCATGGCGTTTCTGATGCGCACCGAATCGTCCTCCACGCCACCGGTGTTGCTGATGGACGAGATCGAGCACCGGCTGCACTACGATGCCCAAGCCGATCTGATCCAGATGCTGTCTAAGCAACGCCACGCCCAGAGAGTGGTCTACACCACGCATTCCGTCGGCTGCCTGTCGGAAGATCTCGGCACCGGCGTGAAAGTGGTCGCTGCGAGAGACCACTTCAGTACCGTTGAAAACTCCTTCTGGGCGTCCAATCGGCCTGGCATTTCACCCCTGCTGTTCGGCATGGGCGCGCTCACGTTGGCGTTCTTGCCCATTCGGTACGCGGTCATCAGCGAAGGACCGACCGAAATGCTGCTCCTGCCGACCTTGCTTCGCGAAGTGCTGAACCAAGAGTCGCTAGGGTTTCAAGTCATTCAGGGCTTGTCGGTGGCGAACAAGACTCAGCTTGCGCGCATTGAGAACGAGGCGCCCACCACGGTTTACGTGGTGGACAACGACAACGGCGGCCGCGAGCTTCGACAACAGCTGCGCGCGACCGGCGTCCCCGATGAGCGGATTCTCTCGATCTCGACGGCGGCGGCGACTGTTGTGATCGAGGACTTCATCAATCCAGATCTGTATTTGACTGCGATGAACACGATTCTCGCGAAGCAAAACGGCCCTGCAATACCAGACGGCATTCTGCAGGCACCCAATGTCGCTGGGCAGGTTCGGGCGTGGTGCGCTAACCAAGGGATCGAAGCGCCTGGAAAAATCGCTGTCGCGTACCAGCTCCTGGAGTTAAAAGCTGAGAGGGATGTAGTTCTTCATCGAGCAGACTGCCGCGATGCTCTGGAACAGTTGAATCGGCGGATTCTGACCGTGCTTTCCCCGTGAGAAGGCTCACCGCTTCAGCGTCGCCCCGAAAGCGGCCGACGACAGTCTCGGCAGGCTGCTGTTGCGAACAATGGGGCTGCCGACGCTCTGTTTGGTTCAGCGGCTGACCGGGTTGGGCCCGTATCGACCCACGCCAACCCCACTCAAAACGGCAACGCGCACTCCGGACGGTCAGCGGCTCAGTTCCTTTCGAGTCCGGGAAACCAGCGATTCGGCGGTCGTGCCCAAATGCTCCGAGAGCGCGAAGACGGTTGTCAGCGTGGGCTGGCGAATGCCGCGCTCGAGCAACGACACGTAGGTGCGGTCGATCCCGCAGGCCAGTCCAAGGTCTTCCTGCGACAGACCCGCGTTCGTGCGGGCGGCCCGTAACACCGTGCCGAAGGCGATCGCGGTGGGATTGCGTTTGTCGGAGGTGGCCGCCATTGGCCGGACATTGCCGGCACGACGACTATTGATCTACGGACTATAGTCTGAGACTCTATACGGATACCGGAGCCTCTGGCGTGGCGAGCGGGCATCGATGCCCATCTCCTCGCCGTGCAGGCCGCCGGTCTCTCGATGCATCAGCGGACAGTCCGAATTCACGAGAGAAGTACGACGCGGTGCGTGCTTCGTGAACATTGACAGGACTGAGGAAGACGCGTGTGTTTCCGACTGGTGTACGGGGACTTTGAGTTCCATCTACCCCTTCCGTTCGAAGGGCATATCGAGGAACGCCTGCTCGGCATCGTTACCAAGACCGAGCCACCGCAGGCTGCCGAGCGCGGTCGCAATGACCTCGCACGCCGCATCGTGGACGTCGTCACGGCGATCCTTGAAGGAGAGCTGCTGCCCCCCACAGCAAGGCAGCTCAAATACGCGGTTGCCATCGCCCGCGAGCTCTCACTGGAGCTGCCGGCCGAGGTGATCCAGTACCGCGAGGCGATGACAGTGTTTCTCGGCACTTACGCCGAGCAGTACCGCCGCCGAAAGGGCTATCTCAGGGGCATCGGAAGGTCCGAGTCCGCAGACCCCGCTGCGCGCCAGGGAGACCTTTCGTGATCCGCCGGTTACACATGGGTCCCTTTTCAGGCTCCGACTTGGAAGGCTACATCTTCCGGGATGAGGTCATCCCTCAATTGGAGTCGTGCTCGGACAAGCAGTATCCCGAGGTGACCTGGGATCAGTACGGGATCGTTCCGACCAACGAAGTCGCCGTCGTTGGACGCTGCGGCTCGGCGGTTTATTTCGCCAAGGCACCTTCCTACTTGCTGGTGCCAGGCATGGCGGATCGGATCTTTGGCACCGACGTCGCCGATCAACAGCTGGGCCATGAACTCGCCGACCGCCTATGGGAGCGACACGGCGCGGAGTTGATCGTCCAGGCGATGCGGCGGCGTGAGCGGCCGGGTACATGACCATGTCTCCCGATCCGGGCGCCCGGTTTTGCAGGCTCCTCGTATTCCGCCGCCGCGGTGTCCCGACGCAGGTTCTGCGCGTCCTCGAAGACGCGGAGGGCTGGCACTACGTCGTCAACCTAGGTGGGACTTCGGACTTCGGACCCTACCTACCAGCTGAAATCGCCAGCGCGTTCAACGTCGAGCCCGAACCCTTTGCCGTCCGGATTCTTCAGCCGGTTCCGGCCGACGGAACGGTGCCCTGTCTTTGAAGTTCACAGCATACGGAGCAATACGATGTCTTCCTTTGAGTATCTGTCGGCGACTACAAAAACAGCGCTCCGCAAGGGGCGCGCTATTCCGATGCTCTTCAATCATCGCCCTGACGAGATGCCTGGCCACACACTGACCGTCGTTGGCCTCGTTGATTCGAAGACATTTGAGGGCGTGTTCCTTCCGGACGATTTCACTGGCGCCGGGCTGGTGAGCATGAAGCTCCCAGAATGCGACTACGAAATCGTCGACATTCAAACGGATTGCGCCGACGCCAAGGCTGTCCATGAGCTTTGGTCGGCATGGAATGGCGGTGTTGGCGATCGCTATCTTGCTTTCGTCCGAGTCATTGCGCTGAGCCTGTCGCTTGTGGAGTTGGACCGGACGTTGGAGACCGCGACAACCGTCGAATCGCCCGAACGGACACCAGCGGACCCTGGTGCCAGTCCGAAACGCGGCGCTTCGAAGAAGCGCGCGACAGGAAAGAAGCGACCCGCGACGCCCGTCGGCAAGGCCCCCCGTTCTGCGGCGAAAGGCCGAAAGCGGCAGTCGCAATGAGCGAGCACCAAGCGCCACATCCAGGTGACATCTATGCACGCTCGGTCCAGAACCACGCCGAGCTTGCGGCCCAGCATACAACCCAGTTCTCCGGCGACAACATCGGCCTGAGTTGGCCGGACGGGTGGCACGGCCTCGTTGCAAAGGTCTGCGCCTATGCGGCGGAGCAACGAATAACGGTTCGATGGTTCCAGATCAAGGAAAAGTTTGGCAGCTTGCGGATGCACTACAAAGGAGGGCCGCTTCGCGCCGACGTAAATATGTCCGGCCGCCTGATCTCGATCGAGCAGGAATCTGAGGGTGCCCATCCGATTCCGGGCTTGCACGACCAGGTCAAGGAGGCCGAGGCGGAGTCGCTCAGGACCTGCTGTCTGTGCGGCACCTCGGAGAAGGTGGCTCAGGTGAAACAACGGCGCTTCGACGGATGGTGGCTGACGTCCTGTGACGCGTGTGCGGTACCGATACAGGCGTACTGCGACCTACCGCCGAGTCAGAGGTGATGCATGCCGCTGCCAGCCGCGGACAGCTTGCAGACCGTGATCTTCGACGCTTTCGGAACCCTGGTTCAGATCGGCGCTTGGCAGAGCCGGCTACGGCTAATCGGACGGGCGGGTAAGTGGATTGTCTGCTCTACTCACGGGCGCTGAGAGGCGCTCCACGCAGGAGAGCAACGATGAGAAGGCCTCAAAGGAATCACACCGCAGCATTCAAGGCGAAGGCGGCAGTGCGAGGTTCTGGAGCTGAACCGCTCGACCGTGTACTACGTGCATCAGCCGACGCCGCCGGCCGATCTGGTGTTGATGCGGCTGATCGACGAGCTGCACCTGAATTTCCCGTTCGCAGGTAGCCGCATGTTGCGCGATCTGCTGCGCCTGGCGGGCTTCGCCGTTGGCCGGCAGCGCGTGGCCCGGCTGATGCGCCTGATGGGCGTGGAAGCCCTCTACAGGCGCCCACGCACGACGCAGCGGCACCCGGCGCACGCCATCTACCCCTACCTGCTGCGTGGCGTGGCGATCACGCGCCCGAACCAGGTCTGGGCGATGGACATCACGTACATCCCGATTCAGCGTGGCTTCGTCTACTTGGCCGTGGTGCTCGACTGGGCAACCCGGCGCGTACTGTCGTGGCGACTGTCGATCAGCATGACGGCGGACTTCTGCGTCGAGGCCGTCGAAGAAGCCATCGCGCGCTACGGCGTCCCGGAGATCTTCAACACAGACCAGGGCAGTTCACCGGCGCCGACTTCATCGGTCTGCTCTCTCGTCACGGCATCCAGATCAGCATGGACGGCAAAGGCTGCTGGCGCGACAACGTCTTCGTCGAGCGGCTCTGGAGAAGCATCAAGTACGAGGAGGTCTACCTGCACGCTTACGAGTCGGTCGCCACCGCACGCCAGGGCCTGTCCCGCTACCTCTGCTTCTACAACCAGAAACGGCCACACACCGCGCTTGACGGTCAGACACCCGACAGCGTGTACTTCAACTCGCTGCCGCTACCGCTGGCAGCGTAACCGGCAGACATCCACTTACTTTCATCGAATCCCTGTCCGAACAACCGAGGCCGGCTCTCTCGGACTGTTGGTCCTAAAAAACCGGCCGAGTCAGATCACGTCTCATCACCAATCCAGGGCCGAGCAAGTTTCCCAGTGAATAGAATGCGCTTTATCGACTCGTGGTTACGGAGAAGTGACGGCTGTACTCTTTTGAAATCTGAACCGACCTGAATTGAACAGAGCCTAGTGCATTGTCGGACAGCATTGTCGACGCGGGTACGGTACGCCGCGTTGCGGACCTCATGGAGACGGCACAGGCGCATCCGAGTCGATCCTGACTTGATCAGCATGCTGGGCCCAGAGAACAAAAGGTTTGCGACGGCCGACTTGGGCAATCGGTACGTAGTGGCTCGCGACGTTGGTCGGAAGTCCCAGGTCAGCGCGCGTCGCCAAGTAACTATCCGACTTCTCACCGAGCAGCGCCTCCAGGCGCTTCTCATCGCCAGCAACAAGCGCTCTGCCTTGGCTGTAATACTGCGCGGAGAAGGGTCTCTTCGGGTAGTAGATAACCGATGCGCCGCTAGGAAGGTGTTCCAACAAATCGCGTTGGGACTTGTCCGCCGCGATCCGGGTGTCCAGGAATGGGACGGCGATGGCAAATAAGACCGGCAGGGCGATCGCTGTGAGCGCCGCGCGGCGTGCGTCACGCTGCGGGTTTCGTGTGGGCCAGAACTCTGCCGCATACAGCGCGAGCGCAGGCATGCCGGGCAGGACGTAAGTCGGCAGCACGCTTCCGGCAAACGTAAAGAAAACGCAAGGTGACAACGTAAAGCAGAGCACGTAGATCCGCCACGACCGCGTGTCGGGTGAATACGGATCGCTGTTCACGGCGCCACGCCCGCGGCGCAAGCTCAGGCGCATGACATGCCACAGCAGCAGGACCGACCACGGAAACGCAGCGCCCATCCATAGCAGCCAGATATAGCCTTTGGGTCGCGTATGGACGCCACCGTAGAGGTCTCCGGGCCAGGTTGAATCGACGAAGCGCAGGAAATTCTCGCCGACGAGGAAGTAGGACAGAAATCCCGGCGTGTGCTGCTCGGCGATGACGTACCAGGGAAGCGCAATCAGCGCGGTCAAAGCGATGCCAGTCGGCCAGGGAAGAGTACGGACGGCACGCCACAGCTCGCCGCAGATGAGAGTCCAAGCGAGAATCGGCGCCCCGACGAGTGCGAGCGACACGGGGCCTTTTGCCAGCAGTCCCAGTCCGAGCGCGATGAAAAAGACATAGCGCCAGACGGGTGCGGCTTGCCCCTCGGAGGCGACGCCGCGCCAGAACGCAACCATGGCCAATGCGGTTGTGAAGGCAAGCGTAGTATCCGTCAGCACCGCGCCGGCCGAGACAAAGAAGACGACGGTCGAAGCCAGAACGAGCATCGCGATCCACGCCTGCTCCTCGGAGCGCTGCCGCCGTGCCAACGACCCGATCAGCGCGAGCATTCCCACTCCCAGTAGAAAGCTAGGAAGGCGGAGGCTGAATTCCGAAACCCCGAGCACTTTGGCCGAAACGGCGGACAGCCAGAAGGCGAGTGGTGGCTTGCCCCAGAACGGCACGCCGTAATCGAACCACGGCGTTACCCAGTCTCCCAGTTCGACCATCTTTCGAACCATCTCTCCGTATCGGGCTTCCGTGGTATCGGTCAGCGGATAGGCGCCCAGGCTCAACACCCTAATGAGCAGGATCAACAGCAATGCGGTGACCAGCAGCCCGCGCTGTCGGGTCGAAAGAGCAGCACTCATCCGCGCTGCTCCCGGATCTTGTGCAGGGCTACGATGTCTGCGGCCGGCTGGATATTCTTGAGGAGATACAGGGGTCGCCGCTTTGACTCGACGAACAGCCGGCCGAGGTACTCTCCCTGCACGCCAATCGCGAAGAGCTGCATGCCGCCGAGAAACAGCACCACACACATCAGAGACGGATAGCCGGGAACCGGATCGCCGTACAGCAAGGTCTTAACGACGATAATGCCGCCCATCGCCAGAGCGCCGGTTGCGACTAACACTCCCACCAGTGTTGCCATACGCAGTGGCGCCCAGGTGAATGACGTCAGGCCGTCCAAAGCGAAGCCGACGAGCTTTCCGAATCCCCACTTGGACTTTCCGCTCCGACGGGCATCGCGCACATAGGGCAACTCCTTTTGCGGGTAGCCGACCCACGCAAACAAGCCCTTCATGTAACGATTGCGCTCTCGCAGGTCGCGGAGTGCTTCGACGGCCCTCCGGCTCATCAAGCGATAGTCACCGACATCCACCGGGATCGGCACCTCGGAAACCCGATTGAGCATGCGATAGAACAAGTGGCTCAGCGCGACTCTGAGCCAGCTCTCGCCATTGCGACGTATCCGGCGCGCCGTGACCACGTCGTTGCCCTTCTGCCATTCGGCCACCATCTGCTCGATGAGCTCCGGCGGGTCTTGCAGGTCCGCGTCGATTACAACGGTGGCATCTCCGTGAACATGGTCGAGGCCGGCAGTCATTGCCGCCTCCTTCCCGAAATTCCGGGACAACTCCAGGATCGCCACGCGGCTGTCCGAGACGCGAATGCGGCGAAGCAGGTCCGACGATCCGTCGGCACTGCCGTCATCGACGTAGACGATCTCGGCAGCCATGGCGAGGCGGGACAAGACCGTGCTCAGCCGAGCGTGAAATGTGCCGAGCACCTCCGACTCGTTGTGGACCGGGACCACGATGCTCAGCACTCCGACGGGTCCGTATGGCGTGGCCTTCGTGGAAGGAGTCACGAGAATGTCCAGTGGCGATTGAAGAGGTATCCGCCGGCCAGTACGGTCGCGGTTGCAACGAGTTGTGCGGGTAGAATCGGTACTCGGACCGAAGTGAGGACGCCCACGACCGCGCCGTTGATCAAGACACCGAGCATCGCCACGGCTACGAAGCGCGGTGCGGTGCGACGGTGCCGATGCGCGCTCGCGAAAACGAATCGATGATTTAGAAAGTAGTTGGTCGCGGCGCCGAGGACTGCGCCGACGCTTGATGCGTAAACGGCCCAGGTTGGCGATTGGGTGCCAGACGCCATCTCACTCAGCAGCAGCAGGACGGCGTAGTGGACTGCGGTGCCCACCGCTCCAGCGCCCGCGTATGCCCTGAATCGATCCATGCCCGGGATCATGGAGCGCGGCCGCTACGTGCTTCGTTTGCGAAGCGTTGGAATTCCGTTGGATAGCGTTCAGCCCCACGTTTCTGTCTTCTTGCGTGGACGTGCCAAAGTTGCTCCGCGTGAACGCGGCCACGGCCGCGACGGGTTCGGAGACCTGGAAGCCATCAAGCAGGCCACCGCGTGCTGTGGCGCCCATGCCCAAGGGTGTGGCTCTGCTAGAACTGCAACTCGAAGCGCAGACCGACAGCGGTCGATGACCAGTCAGCGTCCTGCAAGGCAAGCGGATCGTCGAATTGGCTGATGGCCCCGAGCCCCGAGACAAAGGTGGACGGACCGAAGCTGAGGCGCCCGACCGGGGTCTCGACGGAGTCGAAGTCGTAGTTGGAGGCGATTCCAACCAGTGCTCCGCCAATGACATCGACCCAGAAGTGATTGTGGGAGTTGACTCGGGTATAGCCGACCCAACTTGCCGCGGCATAGGCAGGCGTTCCCCACCAGGGACCGTACTGCTTGCGGATGAACTCCGCGCCCATGAACGCGGCTGCCGTGTGTCCGGATGGAAAGCCTTGCTTGCCACCGTTCGGGCGGGGCGAGTTGAGACTGTATTTCAAGCCGTAAGTCGCGACTTCCATTCGTGCAAAGGAGATCAGGAAGTCTTGTTGTGGCGACCGACCCAATCGAGGCCCAGGCCAGTTAAGCCCGCCTGCGTCCTCAAGAAACCCGTTCGACTGAAAAGAACTGAATAGACCGTCTCCGTCGAGCAGAAACGTCAGCCCGAAACCGAACAGCGGGATGCCCCATTGGAGCAGATCTCCGCTCTTGGTCCAGCTGGGATTGCCGGAAGCAGAGTCACTTTCAGCGGCCGACAGCAGCGGGAATGCAGCGAGCAGAATGGCGCAAACGATTGTGGGGAGGCTACGACGCCGATCGGCATGACGCGGCGCGATATCAGCAGCGGGATGTACTCGGTGCATGAACCCAGCATGCGGGCCCACCCGTCCGCGGCCCGTTGTCAGAGCGTTGCGATTTCGTTGGCCCTGATCGCGTTCGCTGCCCCAGTGCCGAAAGGAGTCACCTTTCGCGCAAAACAAGCGGCTTAGCCACCTCCAATCGAAACAACCTTTGTCGGCAATGCCGACATCGCTTATCCGAACAACACGTCGATGCGGGTGCCGGCGCCCTCAACACTGCTGACGCGAACTGTCCAGCCGAGGCGGTCGCTAATGCGCTTGACGAGATACAAGCCCAGGCCGAGACCTCGGCTATGGGTGCCTCGGAAGCGACGCTCGAAGATGCGTCCGAGATTCTCCGGCGGTATCCCGATACCGGTGTCCTGCACCGCCAAACCCGCAGGCTTAACCTCGAGCTCGATAGACCCACGCTCGGTGTAGTGGATGGCGTTGAGCAACAGATTGGCGATGACACACGCCGCCATGCCCCGTGGTGCCTTCACGATGGTTGGGGCGGCGGTCACCTTCAGTTCTACCGACTTAGTCCCGATCAGCTCGCGCTGACTGTCAGCGATCTCCTGCGCGAGCTGGTGCATCGGCAACTGCTCCGCCGAATAGCTGCCTTCTTCTCGGGCGAGGAACAGCATCGCCTCGATCAGCATTTGCATCTGCTGCACGGCGCGCAGAATCCGCTGAATCCGCGTCCGCGCCGATTCCGAAAGATCGGGGTCGGCGACAAGCAACTGGACTGTGCTGTCGATGACTGCAAGCGGTGTACGCAGCTCGTGACTCGCGTCTTCGGTGAATGCTTGCTCGCGCGAAATGAACTCTTCGATGCGCTCCATGAAACGATCGAAGGCTTTGGCAATTTGGCCGATCTCCCGGTCGCCGAACACAGGTTCCAGACGCAGCTTGCCGTCGCCCGGATTGGCAGCGGCCACCAGAGACGCCAGCTGCGTCACGGGTTTAAGTACCAGTCGCGCCAGCCACAACGCCAACGCTACGGCCGCGGCCCAGGAGACGAACACACTGGCCCAGGCCAAGGCGACAAATCGGAGCTCGAGTTGCTCGACCGGCTCCATGTCCAGGACGACATAGAGGCTGGCTCCGGCAACGTCGGCTCGGGCCACCGCTACTTCGTGGCCATTCATGTGAATATCGTCGTGGAGTCCCGGCTTCATGTCTCTTAACGGCGCTGGGAGCAGAAGCACATTGCCGCCGTCGGGAATGGCATAGCTGCTCAGGCCGGTGCCGCGCGGGCCGGCTGCGTGCGGATCGAGTTCATAAGCGCTGACATACTCGGCGAGCTCGTCCATCAGTCTGAGATCTTGCAGCTTGGCTTCAAGAAACTCGGTGTACTGAGCGACCGCGACGAAGTACCCCGCCGTGCTGATGCTGACCAGAAACAGGCAAGCCGCGACAAATCTTGCTTTCAGCCCGAACCTAGGCGTCTTCATCTGGGGCCACCCGGTAGCCGACGCCGTGTAACGTATGCAGCAGCTTCACGGATTCTCCGTCATCGATCGCTCGACGCAGGCTGTGCACATGTCCGCGTAGATTGGCGTCGCTGTCGGGCGGCTCGTCTCCCCAGATCGCTCGCTCGGCGGCTTCTCGGTTGAGCACTCCAGGTGCAACTCGCAGGAGCGCCTCCAACAGCTTGAGGCCCGCCCGGGTAAGCTCCAGCCGTCGCCCCCCCCGGCGCGCGATCAGGGTGCGCAAGTCAAAGCTCAGATCAGCCACTTGAAGCCGATCGGAGTTTCCTGAAGCCCGACGTGTCAGAGCGCGGAGACGAGCGTGCAACTCGGCCAGGGAAAAGGGCTTGGTCAGATAGTCATCCGCTCCAGCGTCGAGTCCGCGCACCTTGTCCTGCTCCGTATCACGCGCGGTGAGCATGAGCAAAGGCACCGAGCTGCGGCCGTCCTGGCGCAGCTTGCGGCATAGCGACATGCCATCCAGCCCCGGCAGGTTCAGGTCAAGGATGACCGCGTCATATCGATTTACGGCGGCGAGGTGCAGACCGCTCAGGCCATCGCCGGCATAGTCCACGATGTCGCCTTGGCCTTCCAGGAACTCGCCGATGTTGGCGGCAAGATCGCTGTTGTCCTCGATTACAAGCAGGTGCATCAGTCATCTCCGGAGGCTTTACATTATCAAGGTGCGCGTCAGATTTTCGTTGACGAAGGCTCGTCCCACCCGCGACCTTGGGCGGAGTCAGCGGCATAATCGGACGCTCACGGCCGCGCGGAAGTCGCCACCGCAGATCGACAAGTGTCCCCGCGTCCCGACGTGGGCCGTGAGATTCTCAGCCACCGTCTTAGCTCGCCAGCCGATGCCCTGCCAGAGACTCGTCACATCCGGCCCGACGCTTCGAACCCAGCCTGCGTGCATTCGCGCGCCGACGCCGAATGCTTCACTCGCTGCACTGTATATCGCGGGCCCGTCCCTGGTCTTTCTGGTCGCCGTTGCCCCCACGCTTGCTGACGCTACCGAACAGAGCGGAGCGCTGGACCCCGTGATCGTGGTCGGACGCGTCTCGCCGACCGGATCGTCCGAAGTGGCTCCGCTCCTGGTGCTTGAGGCCGTCGAACTAGAACGGTTCGGTGCGTTGACGGTCGGGGAGCTGATGCGTCGCCTGCCGAGCGCCATCTTCAGCGCAGACGCCGGTGCCTTTGATTCGCTGCAGTTGCGGGGGCTCGCGCCGGAATACACCCAGGTGCTGATCGACGGGCGCAGAGTTCCCGGCGTTTCGGAGGACCGCAGCGCAGCCGTCGACCGCATTCCCGCCAGCCTCGTAGAGCGAATCGAGATCGTGCGCAGCCCCACCGCTGATCTCGACTCACAAGGAATCGCCGGGACTGTCAATGTCATTCTCCGATCAGGCTCCATGGCTCAGGGCGTTGAGCTGAGCGGCGGGACTGTCGCCGACAACCGTGGGCGCTTGCGCCCCATCGCACGCACGGCTTATGGCACGAGTCAGGGCTCCTGGTCGGGGTACGCAGGCATTGCGTTGCAGCACAATCCAGAAGTCCGAAGCCGGTGGGTCCAGACGCGCGATCCAGAAGGCACGCTGACCGAGCAGCGCCGCGGAACCGAGCTGCGTGACGCGCAGATGATTTCCGCGGATGCAACCGGCGGTTATCTCCATCCAAGTGGTGCTACAGGCAACCTGGACCTGCGCCTGCTGCGTATTGCCCGCGACACGTCGCTGCGCGAACAGGGTGCGAATCTGAACCCCGATTCTTCGAGCGGCTTCCGCTTTGCTGAGGACGAGGGTGAGGAACAGAGAGTCGCGGGCATCGCACTTCGCTCGACTCTGCCGATCGCCGAGATTGTGGGATGCGCGGGGACTGCAGATTTCACCGACTTTAAGGCCGCGCGCACCGCTCACGCGCAGCAGGATAGTGTGCTCCTTGAATCCGATGTCCTGCATATCCGGGATCGCGAGGCGCGTGCGGATGCGCGTTGTGTCATCAGTGCCTTCGGCGACACGAGCTGGCGTTTCGGCCTATCGCTGAGCCAGCGGCGGCGCAGCGCCGACGACCGGCGAAGCGAGTTTGACGACGGCATGGCCGTTGATACCAGTCCATACGGGGGCGCTTACCTGTTCAAAGACAGCCGCGCAGATGTGTATGTACAGGCCCTGTGGCAACTGGATGGCAGTCTGGCTCTCGATGCCGGTCTGCGGTTGGAGGCCACGCAGCGCGATGTTTCATTGCCCATGTCGACGAGCGAAGCAGATGGGGTCGACGTTGAATGGCTGCCGAATATGCATCTGCGCTGGGCGCTCACCGCGGATCAGGAGTTGCGCTGGAGCGTTGCTGCGACCCGGCGCCGTCCGCCGTATGAGCAGCTCGTGCCCTTCCGCAGACGCGACGGCGCCGACATCGTTACAGGAAACCCGGGTTTGGATGATGAGCTCGCGTACGGCGTTGATTTGGGCTGGGCTTTAGGCAAAGCGAACGGCGAGTGGGGTCTTGGGATCAACCTTTTCGGACGCGAGATCTCGCGTCTTATCGAACAGGCCACCGTCGCGACGGATACGCGCCAGGCCGAAAACGTCGGTCGAGGCCATGTCTGGGGAGCTGAGATCGAGACCCGGTACAAGCTGGACGTCGCAGGTCTTCCGGGCGCGAGCCTGAGTGCGACCCTGGGGCTGTTCGATTCCCGCGTGCGCGATCAAACGACAGGAGAGCATCGCCGATTCCAGTTGCAGCCTGCATACGTCTACTCGGTCGCCTACGATCAAACTTGGGGCGCCTCCGGGCTGGGATGGGGGCTGACTTTCGGCAAGCAGGGCGCTACTCAGGAAGTCTCGGGAAGCTCGACTGAGCATGTGCGGACGGGCAGCACGCTGGACGCGTATGTCACGATGCCCTCCCTCGTCGGCCTTGAACTGCGGCTCGTGGGACGCAATCTGCTCGATGTGCGCACCGCCGAGCGGATTCGCGAATTTGATGGCTCTCGTGCCGACGGGATCCTCGACACGGTGACATATGAGCGCGAGTCTTTGGGACCGTCCGTGATTCTGACCGTCAGCCAGTCGTTGCCCTGAGTTGATCCCGGCCCGTCACGGTTCGGTCGAAAACGTGAGCTCCACCGACGAAACATTACCAGTTGAAGCCTTCGTCGCGACCGCAAAGGTATATTCGGTGCTTGGCGACACCAGTTCGGCGGGGATATGGACGCTGGTTTGCGGTGGGTACACCTCCAGCGAGTAAACTGCGCCAGAGGACCCGTTGGTCAGTTCCACGACGTAGCTCGCTGCTTCGGGAACCGTCATCCAACTCAGGTCGACTTGATCTCCGGCCACAACCTCACCGGCCCTTGGTGTGAGCAAGGTCGTAGGCGGCGCAGACACATGGGACAACTGTGCGGTGCCGGTCACGCAGCCACCGCTAAGGGTCGTGCCTCTGAAGCTGTAGCTGCCCTGCGGGTACGCGGCGAGAACAGCGTCAAGATCGGGCGGCTCGGCGGATTCGAAGAGAAACTCCCGCAGTCCCAGCGCGTTGGGCGTCGTAAGTTCGATCTCAACTCCAGTCGGATTGCTTACGCGGAGCTGGCGCAGCCCCTTGTCGGGCGCTTTGGCGAAAATCAGCACTTCAGCGTCGCCGTCCGTCAGGTTCTCCTCCAACGCCACGCGTGTTTCGAGAACGTCCGTACACGTGGACTTGGCGTCGTCGTTGGAGCATCCCTGCAGGCCAATGAGCGCAGCGGCGGACAGTGTAGTCAGTATTCTGGCTGACATGATTGAGACCTTGAAGGTCAGGCACTTACACGAGTGCACATCATCCTCGCGTGCTTGTTCAGCGAGCGTGTGGAGTTCGTTTGCGTTCCGTTATTCACGGTGATCCCGAATGCACATTCGTGGGTGCGCTGACTGGTTCGGATAACAGCGGAAACGTAACGACGCCAGATGCGCGCAATCCGCAAGACTGCCTGGCGTTTTGCGGCAAGGGAGTGGTAGCTTGCGCGGGCCGGATGCTCATTCCCTCCCTTTCGAGGTCCGGTTCTTGCTGCCGCCCGGCGCTAGCTGGGGGGCTTTCTTTTCCGCGTCATGCCGAAGAAGCCGACTACCGTCGGTACGACCATGCCCAGCGCCAGCGCCTGAAGTTCGTGCTGCATTGTCGGACCCTGGTCATGACGCATGACGGGATCCACCGGCTACCCAGGCTGCGCGAAGAGCCAGAGCGGGAATGCGCAGAGGTCAACGCGCTGCTGGACGAGTACATCGATCCCGTCACCACGCGCATTCGGTCTCTTCCGTTGAAGTCGGAGTTCAAAACAATCCGCAACCAACGCACCAACCCCCGCGCCGCGATCGATCGTGCATCAGGCAATCCATTACGGTGCGCAGCTGCTGCGCATCCACCGTGCCGTGCAGCCGGGTCGTCGCATCGCCGATCACGATCTACAGCGACGATTCGGCAGTAGCGCGGTGAATCGACGGCAATGGCACCACTGGGGGCGGAAGAACTGAATACGCCGCCGGTCAACGTACGCCCGTCCGGTCGCGTCCGTACGTACGGAAATGTCCCAAAACTGGTCCTACTTACAAAAAGCCGCTCAGTTGCCCGGCAGCGCCATACAAGGTGCGCACCGATCGCCGTTGCCGCTGCTGGAAGGCGCCGCTAGGCTTGCTCGCCGGCATCAACTCACTGCTTAGTGCCGCCACGTTGCTGCATTCTGATGCCCCATTGCTGATCAGCGGCGCCGATGGCGTGCGCGCCGACGCCGGAGATCTGCTTACTGCCTCCGCGGTGCTGCACTTTGCCGCCCTACAATGGTCAGTTTTCGGTCGGCAGCAACATCAAGCTCATTCTGGAGTCCGCGGGCCCCACCTTTACAGCCGCTGGTGGCTCACGTGCGCGCAAAAAAGCCCCGAGCCGTAATAGCCGGGGGCGAATAGGCTGGGCCACTAAGGGAGGGAAAAACATGGCCGCAGCGACGCTAGCGTATCAGTTGCGCAGCAACCGTTTTCGAGCACACATCCGTGGGTTCGACGCCGCACATGCACCAGGTACGGTGGCGCGGCGACCTCGTGGGTAGGGAAACCGCAACAGATTCCGCTTAGTTATCGATCAACCCGACAGCAGCTCGTTGAAGCGTATCTGGACCGAAAAACGTAGATCACTTATCCTATCCCCCTGGATAGGACAAATGATCATGACGACACACGCCTCGCACCCTGACGTCATCAAGCGTCTGAAACGCGCCGAAGGCCACCTCAGAAGCATCGTCACCATGCTTGAAGAGGGGCGCGCCTGTCTGGACATTGCCCAGCAGCTTCAGGCGGTCGAGAGCGCCGTCAGCAACGCCAAGAAGACCTTGGTGCACGACCACATCGACCACTGCCTGGAACACGCCGTGCGTGAGGGCTCGCAGAGCGCGGGCGCAACCATCCGCGAGTTCAAGGCCATCACCAAGTACCTATAAGAAGGACAACCCATGACGGAGTTTTCAAGCCTCCTGCAGCAAGGCAACGCCTGGCTTTTCGTTCCGAGCGCGATCCTTCTGGGCGCCTTGCACGGCCTCGAACCGGGCCATTCAAAAACCATGATGGCGGCCTTTATCGTCGCCATTCGCGGCACGATCGCGCAGGCAGTGCTACTGGGCTTGTCGGCCACGATTTCCCATACCGCCGTCGTCTGGGCGGTTGCCATGGCGGGCCTGTACTTCGGCAGCAATTGGGACGCGGAAACGACGGAGCCGTATTTCCAGGTCGTCTCTGCCATTCTCATCATCGGTGTGGCCGCCTGGATGATCTGGCGCACCTGGAAGAACCAGCAGCTCGCCCACGAGCATGATCATGACCACGATCATTGCCACGATGAAGCCAAGATCGTCGAAACCGGGCACGGCAAGCTGCGACTGGCGGTGTTCGAGGATGGTGTGCCGCCACGTTTCCGCCTGTTCCGCGAAAGCAGGCACGGTCACGCCTGGTCGGCTGACCAGGTGCGGATCGAAACCGAGCGCCCGGACGGCAGCCGCCAGACCTTCACCTTCCTGCAGCGCGATGGTTTCGTCGAGTCCGAGCAGGAGATTCCCGAGCCGCATGAATTCGTCGCCCGCCTGCGCCTGGGACATGAGCAGCACAGCCACGACTACGACCTGGAATTTGTCGAGCACGACCACCATCACCAC
>JBAZXW010000030.1:0-55210 GCA_041659605.1 Sinimarinibacterium sp.
CATCCTTGCGCGAAAACTCGCTCGGATCGCCTTCGCACTCATGAAAAACCAGTCCAATTACCAGCCTGCGCTCGCTGCCTCTCCGACTTGAGGGCCAACATAGAATCTCCTACGAGGGTTTGCCTTGTGTCCGGGAGGCGCGCAGCACTGATGATGGGGCCCTACGCGCCCCCGCCCGTGCGATACGCGACCGGGCTGATGCCTGCACGCTGCCGGAACGCGCGCGTGAAGTTCGACGCGTCGCTGTAACCGAGCTCGTAGGCGATCTGCGTGACACTGAGCTCGCCGGCCTTGAGCAGCTCGCAGGCTTTCTCGTGGCGCACTTCGTTCGCCATCACGCGGAAGCGCACGCCTTCGCGCGCGAGATAGCGGTCGAGCGTGCGCGCCGACAGGTTGAGCGTGCGCGCGAGTTCGACCTGCGACGGCAAACCCTCGCCGGCCTCGCGCAGCATCATGCGCACCCAGTCGGAGACCTTGCCGCCGGCGACGGCCTTGCGCACCAGCGCGTTGCAGCGCGTCTCCGCCATCTTCAGCGAAGTGGGGTCGGACAGCGCCAGCGCACGCGCGCGAAAGTCGGTCGCGAACAGCATGCGCACGCCGGGCGCGGTCTCCCAGCCGAAACGGCAGCGAGCACCCACCAGTTCCGCGTAACGCGCCGCGTGCGGCGGCTCGGCGATGGAGAAGTACAGGTCGTAGTCGGGCACGTGGCCCTCGAGCAGTTCGCGCAGTTCCCAGTAGGTCGCGACAGCGACCGCCTCCAGATGGAACTGGAAGCACAGGTGGCTCATCGACACGGCCGGCGTGAACAGGATCTCGGCGCGGCCGGGCGTTGCGCGGTAGCGCATGCGGAACGTCGGCATGATCAGCTTGAAGAATCGCGACGCCAGCCGCAGCGCGTAGTCGACGTTGGGGCTGCTGAGCATGCCGTAGCCGAGCAGGCTGTGAGAGCTGAGCTTGAGCGCGCGACCCACGTCGATCGCCAGGTCGCTACGCCCCGTCATGGAGAAGACTTCGGCGATCAGGGCTTCAACCTGATCGAACCGGAGCGTCGCCTCGGGCTGGCCGATACGCTCGGGTGAGATCCGCGCCGCCTTCATGACCTGCGCAACGTTGATGCCCTCGCGCAGCAGGACCTCTGCGGCGCGGGCGTAGTAGCGCGCGGGCACATCGATGACGGTGGTCGGCTGCATGGAAGCGACTGTCAACAAATGACAGGTTGCTGTCAAGAAATGACAGGACGTTCGTCTACCGGAATGACAAGAATGCCCGCATCCCGAGGGGCATCAGCCTTGGGGCCAATACGGCGCATGGAGAGTACAAAGATGACGACGCAAACCCTCAGCTACGGCAGCGAGTCGGCCTGGGTCGACGGCAAACGCTACCTGTGGCTGCTGAGTCCCCTGATTCCCGTGCTCGCCGGTGGTGTCGTGCTGATCGGCGCCCTCACCGGCTGGTACTGGCTGGCCTGGTTGGCACCGGCGCTCGTGTACGTGATCATCCCGGTGGCGGACTGGCTGATCGGCGTCGACAACAGCAACGCGCCGGAATCGGCGGTGCCGATGCTGGAGAACGATCGCTACTACCGCGCCATCGTCTATGCCTACATCCCGCTGCAGTTCCTGACGACCGCGCTGTGCGCGTGGATCGTCGCGCGCGGGGATCCCTCGGCCCTCGACATCGTCGCGCTGGTACTGGCAGCCGGCACCGTCAACGGCATCGGCATCAACACCGCGCATGAGCTCGGCCACAAGACCAACAGCCTCGAGCGCTGGCTCGCCAAGCTGACGCTGGCGCCGGTGGCCTACGGCCATTTCTTCATCGAGCACAACAAGGGCCATCACAAGAACGTGGCGACGCCGGACGATCCCGCGAGCTCGAAGATGGGCGAGAGCTTCTGGGCCTTCCTGCCGCGCACGATGATCGGCAGCCTGCGCTCGGCTTGGCACATCGAGAAGGAGCGTCTGGCGCGCAACGGCAAGGGCGTCTGGACTGGCGAGAACGAGAACCTGCAGGGCTGGGCGATGACGGTCGTGCTGTTCGCCGCGCTGACCGCGTGGCTGGGCTGGATCGCGCTGCCCTTCCTGCTGGCGCAGGCTTTCTACGGCGCCTCGCTGCTCGAGGTCATCAACTACATCGAGCACTACGGCCTGCTGCGCCAGAAACTGCCCAGCGGCCGCTACGAGCGCTGCGCGCCGTCGCACAGCTGGAACAGCAACCACATCGTGACGAACCTGTTCCTGTACCAGCTGCAGCGCCACTCGGACCATCACGCCAACCCGACGCGCCGCTTCCAGGCCCTGCGTCATTTCGACGAGAGTCCGCAGCTGCCGTCCGGCTATGCCTCGATGCTGATCCCCGCCTACATCCCGGCGCTGTGGTTCCGCCAGATGGACCCGCGGGTCGTGAAGCATTACCGCGGCGATCTGACCAAGGCCAACCTGTATCCGCCCAAGCGTGCGGCGCTGCTGGCACGCTGGAACCAGGCGACGCTGGATGACGGCAAGCCGGACATCTTCCCCGGCAGCCACGAGGACGTGCCGGCCGCGGGCGCGGCGCAGGCCTCGCGCTACCAGTGCACGGATTGCGGCTATGTCTACGACGAGGCGCAGGGTTGCCCGCGCGAGGGCTTTGCGCCGGGCACGCGCTGGTCGCAGATTCCGGACAGCTGGGCTTGTCCGGACTGCGCGGTGCGCGACAAGGTCGACTTCCGCAAGCTCGACTGACGCACTGGCCTGAAATGAAAGAGGCGGCCCGCGGGCCGCCTCTTTCATGCAACAGAGAAACCGCGACTCAGTCGAACGCGGCGTACAGCGTCTGGCCGCTCGACTGGCGCGCAATCGTCGCCAGCGCCGCACGGGTCACCGCACCGCTGGTCGCGCAGCTGCCCGTACAGCCGTCGGCGTAACCCACCAGCACGCGGCCCTGCGCATCGATCGTCATGTCGATGAAGTCGAGCAGGTTGCGGTTCTCGCCGCAGGTCGTGCCGGCGACGCAGATGCCGCCTTCGCGCTGCACCGGGTTGTTCGGCGTGATGTTGACGGTTTCCCAGGTGGCGCCGCGGTTGTAGGTCACCGCGACGTAGGCGTACCAGACGCCCGGGAAGTCAAGCGAGTTGATGTCGCCGGTCGTGCTGGTACCGAGGAAGGCAATCGCCGCGCGATCGCCGTCGCCGGCGATGGCCGTCGGGAACACCGCTTGGCGTACGCCGACGGCCGCGCCCAGATCGACCGGCGCCGAGAAGCTCTGGCCCTTGTTGAGCGAGACCGCGGCCATGGGCCGGCCGTCGCCGTTGACCATGCCCATGTACAGCGTGCCGTCGCGGCCGACGCCGACCGCAGGATCGAGGTCGCTGCCGGTCGTGCCGGCGACCGTGCGCACGGTCCAGCTCGCACCGGCGTTGGTCGACACCGCGACGCCCTGCGCGCCGAGGCAATCCTTGTTCGGCAGATAGACCGTGCCGTCGCCGCCGACCTTGACGTGGCCGTGCAGGCCGCCGCAGTCGAGCAGGCTGTAAGCCGGCACCGAAGGACCGAAGGTCAGGCCGCCGTTGTCCGAGCGCATGCAGAAACCCGCCGCGATCGATTGCGCGCAGTAGTAGACCGCGTTCGGATACGTCAGGTTGGTGGTGCGCAGCAGGCCGCCGACGCCCCCGCTCGGATACGGGCCGGCACCCAGCGTCTGGTGATCGACGCCGGCGGACACGCCCAGCGTCGACGGCACCCAGCTGGCACCGTCGTCATCGCTGTATTCCATCGCGCTGGTCGCAGCCAGCAGCTGCGCCGCGAACGTGCGGCCGGTGCCCTGGTCGGTATACAGAATCGGGTCCAGCGTCATCAGGCCGGTGAGATTGCCGGTGACATTCGACCAGCTCGCGACACCGCTCGCGTTGAACGTGACCTTGAGCGTCTCCAGGCTGGCGATGTACATCACCGCGCCGGTCTCGGGATTCACGCCGATCGACGGCTCGCCCGCGCTCTGCCCCAGGCCCGCGGGCGGCGTGTAATTGGTGAAAGTCGGTGCCGCTGCCGCGACTCCGGAAACGGCCAGCAACACGGCGCCCAGCGCCGTCCCCAACGCGCGAATCGTCATCGAGAAATGCCCCTGTCAGAATTGATGGTGCGCCGCAGCAACGCGGCGCACCATCGTATGCGAGTGCCTGCTTACGCTGTGTAGGTTTTTACCTACACATTGTTAACGACTTGATAAGGGCAGCCCCGGCGACATCGCGATCACTACGTCAGCAGACGAAGGTGTACTCGTCGCGCGACAGCTTGCCGTCATGGTTCGCGTCGCGCGTGTTCAGGCGCTTGGCCGGCTGAGACTCCGGATCGAGCTCGGCCGGCTCCAGGCCGCCGTCGCCGTTGGTGTCGAAGTCGGCAAAGCAATGCTTGCTCTGTGTGGTCTTCGCCGCAGTGGCCTTGCCGTAGTCCGGCGTGCCCGGAAAGGTGCCGCCCGGCGCCATCAGGTCGGCCATGCCCGGATAGTGATCGGCCAGCGCTGCGCCGGAAACGACCATGCAGGCGACGGCCAGCGAGAGGAAATAACGGTTTTGCATCTCGGTGCTCCAGTGTGGACGGATAGTCATGCCGCACCGGCCGACGTCAGCCATGGCAATGCCGGGCGCAGCGGCACCGTTACCGCGCCCCGAAGTGCGACGGGAATTTCCCAGCAAAAAGCACGCCGCGTCGCCCGGAGACGTAGGTCGGCAATCCTTTACCGACATAGGGCGCCGCCCGTCGCGGCGGCAAAGGATTGCCGACCTACGAACGATCCAGCTCGGCGAGGCGCTGCCCGAGGAAGCGCCGCTCCGGATCCTGGCGTGCCAGCTTCAGCGCTTCCTGATAACTCGTGCGCGCCTCAGCCTTTCGGCCCAGCCGCCGGCACAGTTCCGCCTTCGCCGAATGCGCCAGGTGATAGTCGCCCAGTTCGCCGCGCGCGAGGATGGCATCGATCAGCAGCACGCCGGCGGCCGGGCCGTCGCGCATCGCCACCGCCACCGCGCGATTGAGTTCGACAACGGGCGACGGCTCGAAACGCAGCAGCAGGTCGTACAGACCGACGATCTCGTTCCAATCGGTCGCCGACGCGGTCGCGGCTTCCGCGTGCACCGCGGCGATCGCAGCCTGCACCGTATAGGGGCCGAAACGGCGCGTCGTCAGCGCGCGTCGAACCAGCGCAATGCCCTCCTCGATCTGCCGGCGGTCCCACAGCGTCCGCTCCTGGTCCTCAAGCAGCACGACCTCGCCCGCGGCCGAAGTGCGCGCGGCGCGGCGCGACTCCTGCAGCAGCATCAGCGCGAGCAGTCCGAGCACTTCGGGATCCGGCAGCAGATCCGCGAGCAGCCGCCCCAACCGGATCGCTTCGCCGGACAGGTCGTGACGCGTGACCGAGGCTCCGGCCGACGCGGAGTAGCCCTCGTTGAACACCAGATAGATCACGCGCAGCACGCTGTCGAGACGTTCCGGCAGCTCGGCGCGCGCCGGCACCTCGTAGGGAATGCGGGCGACGCGGATCTTGTTCTTGGCACGCACGATGCGCTGAGCCAGCGTCGGCGGCGGCGTCAGGAACGCACTGGCGATCTCCTCCGTCGTCAGGTCGCAGACCTCGCGCAGCGTCAGCGCGATCTGCGCATCCGCCGGCAGCGCCGGATGGCAGCAGGTGAAGATCAGTCGCAGCCGGTCATCCTCGACCTCCTCGTGATCCCGGTCCGGCGCATCGCTGGAGTCGGCCACCAGTGTATCGGCGACCTGGTCCAGCGAGGTGTCGAAGCGCGCGCGACGACGCAGCGCATCGATCGCCTTGAACCGTCCCGCAGACACCAGCCACGCGCGCGGATTCGCCGGAATGCCTTCGCGCGGCCACTGCTCGACCGCCGCGGCGAAGGCGTCGTGCAGCCCTTCCTCGGCCATCTCGAAATCGCCCAGCAGACGGATCAGCGTCGCCAGCACGCGCCGCGATTCGGCCCGGTAAATCTCGTCGACCTTCGCCCGCGCCAGTACTGCGTCCGCGCCCATCGCCGCTCACCGTAGGAGGATGAGGGCGCAGATTAGGCGGATTGGCGCAGCTTGCTCAATGCGCTCGACGATCGCCCAACGCCCGTAACCTGGGTGCAGCCCGGGAGCGAAGCGCAAACACCCCCGGGTTTCACCCGGGCTACAGCTCCACGATCGGCTTGAACCCGCCCCAGAACATGCGCTTGCCGTCGAAGGGCATCGTCTTCGGATCCATCTTCAGACGCGGATCGGCCATGACCTTGGCGTTGATGCGATCGCGATCCTTGCGCGACTTGTAGACGATCCACGAAAACATCACGACCTCGCCCGGCTTGAGCTTCACCGCCTGCGGGAACGAGGTCCACTTACCCGGCTTGACGTCGTCGGCCACGCATTCGCGGAACTCGAGCGCGCCGTGCTCGCGCCAGATCTTGCCGGCCTTGCGGGCCATGCGGCGATAGGCGTCGACTTTGTCCTTCGGCACCGGAACCACGAATCCATCGACATAGGACATTGCTGTTCTCCTTGAAGAGACGCTCAGAGCGCGCGACCGTCGAAGTGCCGAACCGGAATGCTCTCCAGTTCGATCCCCTCGACGCAACGCAGATTGACCGCGGCCATCTTCCGCCCCTGCGGATCGCTCCCTTCGCCAAAGGGATGCATGCCGCAGACCGGGCAGAAGCGGTGCTGGATGACGTGCTTGTTGAAGGTGTACGTCGCCATGTCCGCTTCCGGCGTCAGCAGATGCAGACGCTCGCGTGGCACGAACCACAGCAGCGAACCCTTGCGCGAACAGATCGAGCAGTTGCACGACATCGCGCCGTCGATCTCGCCTTCGACTTCAAACGCGACCCGGCCGCAGTGACAGCTGCCGCGGTATTTCATCGTGGCTCTCCTGTTCGACCGTCAGTTCATCAACCCGTGCCGTGCGAGGCCATCGCCTCTCGTATCTGCTCCGGCGTCAGGTCGCGCTGGTGCGTCGCGACCGACCACTGGTGGCCGAACGGATCTTCGATCATGCCGTAGCGATCGCCCCAGAACATGTCGGCGACCGGCATGCGCAGCGTCGCGCCCGCCTTGACGGCGCGTGCGACGAAGGCGTCGACGTCCGGCACGTACAGGTGGATTGTCACCGGCGAGCCCTTGAGCGATTTCGGGCCGAGTGCGCCCATCTCCGGGTACTCGTCGACGAGCATCACCCTGGAATCGCCGATGCCGATGGCGGCATGCATCAGCTTGCCCTTGGGGTCCGGCAGGCGCATCAACTCTTCAGCGCCGAAGGCCTTCTTGTAGAACTCGATCGCCTCGGCGGCCCCGGCGCAGACCAGATGCGGCGTCACCGTGTGCGTTCCGGCGGGAACATAGTTCGTCTTGCTCATGCTGTTCTCCTGATGTCC
Source organism: Sinimarinibacterium sp. (assembly GCA_041659605.1). GTDB lineage: Bacteria > Pseudomonadota > Gammaproteobacteria > Nevskiales > Nevskiaceae > Solimonas. The sequence continues at coordinate 7,391 of JBAZXW010000030.1, forward strand.
TGATCCCGAGTCAGGTCGCGTTTTGCACCGGCGCGACCATCACCATCCATGACACGCCGTAGCGATCGGTGAGCATGCCGAAACGCGGCGAGAAGAAGGTCTTCGCCAGCGGCATGCGCACCTGTCCGCCGGCGGAGAGCGCGGCGAAGCGGCGCTCGGCCTCATCCTCGTTGGCCACCGTGATCGACAGCTGGAATCCGTGGTACCCGGCGTGCTTGCCGGTGCAGTCGTCGGACGCCATCACGACGCTGTCGCCGACGCGGAACTCCGCGTGCATCACCTTGCTGTCCCAGCCCATCGGCACCATGCCCGGTGACGCCGGCTCCGGACTGTCCTTGTAGCGCAACAGCATCCCGATCTCGGCGCCGAGCGCCTTGCGGTAAAACTCGAGTGCCTCTTCGCAGCGGCCGTCGAAATGCAGATAAGTCTGAACGTTCATGATCCGCTCCCTACTTGCCCGCTTCCATCCAGAACGCTTCCCAGATGTGACCATCCAGATCCTTGAACGCATGCGCGTACATGAACCCGTGGTCTTCGACCGGACGGAAAGTCTTGCCGCCCGCGGCGACCGCCCGGCGCACACACTCGTCGACGCGCTCGCGGCTCTCGCAGCGCAGGGCGACCAGCACCTCGGTGTCTTTCGTCGCGTCGCAGATCGCCGTGTCGGGAATGAAGTCCTTGAAGCGTTCGCGCCGCACCAGCATGCTGAAGATGTTGTCGCCGATCACCATGCACGCCGCATCGTCGTTGGTGAACTGCGGATTGAACGTGAGGCCGAGCTTGTCGAAGAAGGCCATCGACCTCTTCAAATCCTGCACCGGCAAATTGACGAAAATCTGTGAAAACATGATGGGCTCCGATTCGCGCGTGGCTCAGGACTGCAGCTGTACGTCGGGGTACTGTCCCACCACATCCTGGATGTCGGCCGGGAAGTCCTCGAACTCCTGCACCTGGCGGATCTCGATCACCTCGTTGTCCCCCGCCGGGCACTTCTTCGCCCACGCGATGGCCTCATCACGCGACTTGACCTTGATCATCCAGTAGCCGCCGAGCACTTCCTTGGCCTCGGCAAACGGTCCGTCGGTAACGATCGGCTTGCCGTTCTTGAACGACACGCGCGCGCCCATCGACGGCGGATGCAGGCCGTCCAGCGCGACCAACACGCCGGCTTTCTGCAGCTCGTCGTTGTATTTCATCATCGCCTCGACCGCCTTGGCGTCCGGCATCGTGCCCGGTGCAGCGGCCTCGTAACCCTTGGGAATCATCAGCATCATGAAACGCATTGCTCGTCTCCGCTTTGGCAGGTACTCAGGCATCAGCCCACACCTGCTGGTCGAACGGCATCGCCGAGAATCGACAGCGACCCCGTGCGTCCGGCTCTAATTCGGTACGTTGGCAAGATAAGGTTGCGCTTCCTTGAACACCCTGGCGTACGACGGCCGCTCCATCAGGCGACCCAGGTAGGCTGCGGTCCTGGGATGCGCAGGGCCGAAGGGGATGACGAGGTTGGCGTAGAACAGCGCCGGCGCGGCGGCGCAATCGGCCATGCTGAAGGAATCGCCCATCGCCCAGGTCTTCGACACCATGTCCTGTTCGACCATGTCGTACGCGGTCTGCAGCGCCGCCTTGGCCTGCTCGACGCCGTAGGAATCGTTGCAGCCCTCGGGGCGCAGGCGGTCGGTGACGATCTTTCCCATCGGCACGTTGACGTGAAGGTCGTAGAAGCGGTCGCGACTGCGCGTCTGCCGCGCCAGGTCCGCATCCGCAGGAATGAGTCGCGCCGGTCCGGGATAGTGCTGGTCCAGATACTCGATGATGATGCTCGACTCCGGCACGGTCCAGTCGCGCGACTCGTCGCGCAGCACCGGGAACTTCGCCAGCGGCCAGAGCGCGACCAGCTTCGCGCGCGACTGCGCGTCGAACAGGTCAATGAATTCGCGCTCGAACGGCGTGCCGTTCTCGTAGAGCGCAATCAGCGCCTTCTGGCAGAACGACGACAGCGGGTGGTAATAGAGCCGCAGCGACATGAAAGTTCTCCTGTTCGAATCGTGACGCTCAGTCCTGCTTCTGGCCTTCGACCTGGATGCGCAGCGTCAGCCGGCCGGCGTCGCCCTTGCCGTACTCGCTGTACGCCATGCCCCACTCCGACCAGTTCAGCTCGCCCTGCGCGTCGGCGCCGCAGACCTCCTTCTTCGTCAGCGGATGCGGGACGCAGTTGAAGCTGTTGATCGCCAGGCGCAGCGGCTTGGTGATGCCGCGGAAGCTGATCTCGCCGTCAATCGCGGCGGGCGTGTCACCGTCGAAGCGGATCGTGCCCTTGTAGGCCGCGGTCGGATACCGGGTGACATCGAACCACTCGTCCGAGCGCGCCTTCTCGTCCATCGGGTCGAGCCCGAAATCGATGCTGGCCGTGTCGACGACGATGTCGACCGTGCCTTGCCGCGCCTCGCGATCGAGCGCGACTTCGCCCTGCGTGCGGTTGAACTTGCCGCGCCAGACCGAGATGCCCATGTGCGGGAATTCGATGCTCGGATAGGTGTGCGTCGGGTCGAGCACGTAGCGGTCGGCCGCGGCCCACGCCGGCGCGGTGCCGGCGGCGAGCAGCGCGGCGATCGTCAGACGTCTTGCGAACATGTCCATGCGTTCCTTGTGTCAGTAAGGGTTGGGGTTGAGGTTGAGGTCGACACCGATCAGTAACGGCTCTCCGCGCGCAGCGCGTCGGCCACCGGACGCACTTCGATGCTGCCGAAACGCGCCGACGGCCAGCGCGCTGCAATCTGCAGCGCCTCATTCAGATCGCGTGCCTCGATCATGAAGAAGCCGCCGAGGGTCTCCTTGGTTTCTGCAAAGGGCCCGTCGGTCGTCGACGTGCGGCCGTTGCGCACCCGCACCGTGGTGGCCATGCGCACCGATTCGAGCGGCGCCGACGCCAGGTGATGGCCGCTGCGCGTCAGCTCGTCGACATAGGCCAGCGTTTCCTGCCGCAGCGAATCCCAGTCGCTCGGCGACAGTTCATCCAGCGTCTTTTCCTGCTCGTAGGCCAGGCAGATGTACTTCATGGCGGCGTCTCCGGGTTGATGCGACAGCGTTCTTACCCCATGGTCGAACGGCCAGCGTCGATTTCGACATCGGCCGCGCGACGGACGCAGCACTACGGCGCCAGCTCACGGATCGGCCGAACCTCGATGCAGCCGACGCGCGCCGGCGGGATCTTGGCCGCGATCCGCAGCGCCTCGTCGAAGTCCCTGGCCTCGACCAGGTAGAAGCCCGCCAGCTGCTCCTTGGTCTCGGCAAACGGGCCGTCGGTGATCGACACCTTGCCATCGCGCACGCGCAGCGACCGGGCGGTGCGCACCGGCTGCAACGCCTCGGCGGCGACCATGTGCCCGCTGGCACGCAGACCGTCGCCGCAGGCCATGCACTCGCTGTCGGGAAACCCCTCGAGCGCCTTTTCGCTGCTGTACACCAGACACAGATACTTCATCGAATTCTCCGAATCCTGAATGGGACATGCCATCAATAGTCGTCCGGGCAGCCCTCAAATCGACATCACGCCGCCCCGCACCGGAGGTCTTTTTACTACTCCGGGCGCGGTCCGCGCTGTCCGCCATTGTTTACAGTGCGCGCGAACCACCGCCCTCCCGATCGACACAATGCCGATGAACCTGCTCCGACGCACGCTCCTGTGCCTGACCCTTGCGGCAGCCCTGCATGCCTGCAGTTCCCGGGACTCGACCAGAGCGGATGCCCCCGCCGACAGCGCCAGCGACGGCTGGGTCGGCGCCTGGGCCGCGGCCCCCTACGGCCCCTTCCCACTCGGCCCCCTGTCGAGCGTGGCGCCGGTCGATCCACTCGGCAGCACGGCGCAGTTCGACGGCGAACAGGCGCGCGAGCAGAGCTTCCGCATGATCGTGCACCCGACGCTCGGCGGCTCGACTTTTCGCGTGCGCCTGTCGAATCTGATGGGCACGCAGCCGGTCACGTTCGAGCCGGTGCGCGTGGCGCTGCGCGCCGCGGGCCCGGCGATCATGCCGGGCACCGACACGCCCGTGCTGTTCGCCGGCCAGCCCGGCGTCATCATCGCAGCCAGGGCCGAAGCCATCAGCGATGCCGTCGAGTTGCCGTTCGCGATCGGCGACGATCTCGCGGTGTCGTTCCATGTCGTCGGCAGCAGCGGCCCGATGACCTGGCACGCCGTCTCCTTCGGACTGCACTACGTCAGCATGCCGGACTCCGGCGACGTCACCTCGGATCTCTCGGGCGCCGGCTTCGGTCAGGGCAGCGTCGGCTGGTTCTTCATCAGCGGCATCGACGTGCATGTCCCGGAGGCGAGTGGCGCGATCGTCGCGATCGGCGATTCGATCACTGACGGCGCCTACGAAACGCCGGAAACGAACACGCGCTGGCCGGACTTCTTTGCGCAACGCCTCACCGCGTCTGGCGTGGCGATGGGCGTGCTGAATCAGGGCATCAACAGCAACACTGTCACCCGCGCCGGCGTGCTGCCCGGAGAGGAGTACAAGGGACCGCCGGCCGACGAGCGCTTCGATCGTAACGTGCTCGGACGCTCGGGCGTACGGGCGGTGCTGATCTTCGAAGGCACCAACGACCTCACCGCCGGCGTGTCCGGCGAGGACGTGCTCGACGCCCTGCGCGGACTGGTGAACCGCGCGCACGCCGCGGGGCTGTGCGTCGTACTGGGCACGATCATGCCGCGCGACGACCTGATCTTCGGCTGGAACCGCGCGACGATGGAATCCGAACGCCAGATCATCAACGCCGGTATCCGCGCCGCAGAAGGCGTCGAAGGCATCGCCGACTTCGACGCTGCGATGGGTAATCCACTCGACCCGACGCGCCCGAATCCCGCCTACTACGCCCCCGACCTTCTGCACCCGACGACACTCGGCCTCCAGATCATGGCAGACGCGGTGCCGCTGGAAGCCCTGGTGCCGCCCCCGGTCGGAACCTGCTCGGCCCCAGCAAGGTAGCCCGGTCATCGCCGGGTCGCGTTTCACGGGCTCGAAACGGGTGGCGTGTAGCTGCACACCCAGACCTCGGACGATTCGCAACGGGCGCGGCCGCAACCGACGTACTGCGAAGCGGGCGCGACGAGCTGCGCGTACTGGGTGCAGCCCTCCCCCTCCACGCGGCACTGGCCGCTTGCGCGATCGTAGTACGACGCGGCCTCGCCCCAGCGATCGACGACCTGTTCCGGCGTACGCCGCCAGCCGGTGTACGGAGCGCCCGCGTAAACTCGCAGCAGGTTCTCGCGAAAAACCTGCTGCCGGTTCGGGTCCGGGTTGAAGCGCAAGGTGCAATCCTCGACCGCGAGCTGATCCGCCCAGCGCTGCGCTTCCGCCGCATCGGTCTGCGACCAGCTCAGGCTCGGTACGCCCTCGCGTGCACGCCAGCGGTTGTGTCCTTCCAGCATGCCCACGAACTCGGCCGGCTGTGACGTGGCGCCAGGACCCGACCATGACAGGCGCGTCGGCGCCCGGATGCTTTGCGAGCAGGCTGTCGATCACCGGCTGATACCGGGCAAGCCGCCTCGGCAGACGCGGAACCGGTTCGGCCACATGCATGTAGATCACCGCCATCGGTTCCTCGGCGTCGTACGGCGCACGACCGGTCAGCATCTCGAACAGGATGACGCCGAGACTGTAGAGGTCGGCACGTTCGTCGACCGATCTGCCGCGCGCCTGCTCCGGGCTGATATAGCGCTGCGTACCGATCGACGCACCGGTGGCCGTCAGCCGCGTGCGCGAGGACATCGCCTTGGCGATGCCGAAATCCGTCAGCACCGCCCGCCCCTGCTCGTCGAACAGGATGTTCTCCGGCTTCACGTCCCGATGCACGAGGCCCGCGGCGTGCGCGTGCACGAACGCGTCGGCCATCTCGCGCAGAATCGACAGCGCCTGGAGTTCGCTCAGCCCTTCACCGATGCGACGACGCAGATCGCCGCCGGTGAGCAGACGCATCGAGTAGTAGTGAATGCCAGAGGAAAAGCCGACCTCGAACACGGTCACGATGCCGCTATGGTTGAGCGCTGCGGCGGCATGGACCTCCTTTTCGAAGCGCTGCACGAGTTGCGGGTCGTGTCCGAACTCAGGCGGCAGCACCTTGAGTGCCACGCGCCTGTGCAGCACCAGATCCTCCGCCTCGTAGACGTCGGCCATGCCGCCCGACCCGAGCAGATGCAAGACCTTGTAGTTGCCGAGCTGGGTGTCCGCCGCGAGCACGGCTAACACCCCGCAACCGCACGCACCGCGGAGATCGTCTCGCGCCGGCACGCAAACACCAACGCAGGCCGCCGGACCTTGATCGACTGGCTCGTCATCCTTGACTGCCCTCGGGACGAACCATGGCGGTTCGTGGGCGAGCGTGAAGTCTGCGCCCGCGACCGCACCACGCTCAAGGCAAATGCCTGCGATCCCCGGAGACGGCGCCGCAAGCTGAACCGCTCATGAACCTGCCACGCCGGTCAGACGCCGCCAGCGTGCCGGCATCGCCAGCCAGCACAGCAACAACGCCGGCGCGAACACCAGCGGCAGGTCGATCAGCCAATGATCGAGTGGCAGCGCGCCGAACAGGATTTCGAACACGTGACCGAGGGCGTGGCCGACGAAGAACAGCGTGATGCCGAGGAACACGGGCCGCGCGATCGACAGGTTGCGCGTACACCAGATGAAGCCGTAGCCGCAGAGCGCGTAGACCACGCCGACGTCGTGCACGAAATGCGCGTTGACGTCGCCGGTGTCGATGACCCCCGGAATCCACGAGAACCAGGACCAGGCGTGCGCCAGCATCCACGCGCCATTGCCGAGGTTGACGGCGCCCAGTACCCACAGCGTGGTGATGAACAGCGGATGCGCTGCGTCCCTCATGAGCACAAGCCCGCGAGCGTGCCGGAGAACAGGATCAGGAAACCGATGATTTCGGCGATCGCCAGTGCCAGCGTGCCGGTCGTGGTGTTGAAGTTGTGCTCCTTGAACTGGTTGTCGGTCTGATTGCGGTAGCCCAGCGCGATATAGGCGGCGATCGCGATGATGAAGAACGCAAACAGCAGGACGGCGCCGACCAGATTGACCGCCTCCGGCCACACCGACCAGCCGGCGAAGTGCCAGACCAACAGTCCGGCGAAGCTGTAGAACAGCGCTGCGCGATGGGCGATATCGACGTACGGCGGCGCCAGATGCGTAGGGCTGTCCAGCATGCGCCGCCATTTCCACACGCCGGTGAGCAGCGCGGTCAGGAAGATCAGGCCGGTCGCACCCGCCGAGAACTGCTGCGTCAGGCCCATCTGGCTCATCGTCATCGGTGCCCCCCCCTCGGAGTCGCTCGTTCGTACGCTGCCGCCGTCGCGTTGCATATTGTCCGCGACCGCCGCAATATGCAACCCGGAGGTTGCATCATGAACACTGACCGCATCGAGAAACAAGTGCTGTTGCGGGCGCCGTTGGCGCGCGTGTGGCAGGCGATCACCGACTCCGCTCAGTTCGGCGCCTGGTTCGGCGTTGCGCTGGACGGCCCTTTCGTCGCAGGCGCAAAGCTCGGCGGTCGCATCGTACCGACGACCGTGGATGCCGAGGTCGCCCGCATGCAGGAGCCCCACAAAGGCACCGCGTTCACGATCGAGGTCGATTGCATCGAGCCGATGCACCGCTTCTCGTTCCGCTGGCACCCTTACGCGATCGAAGCCGGCGCCGACCACGCGAGCGAGCCGATGACGCTGGTCGAGTTCACGCTGGTGCAGACGGCGGGCGGCGTGCAGCTGACCATCAGCGAGTCCGGTTTCGACCGGATTCCGCTCGCGCGGCGCGCCGACGCGTTCCAGGCCAACGAAGGCGGCTGGGCAATCCAGACGACGCTCATTGCCAAGTATCTCGACCAAGCGACGCAGCGCTGAGCGCCCGGCGGCGCGCTTTGCCGCCTCGGCGCCCGTGTTCGCGGCGCTGGGCGATGCCACCCGCCTGGGCATCGTCACCCGCCTGTGCGAGCGCGGCCCGCTGTCGATCGTACGCCTCGCCGACGGCACCGCCGTGTCTCGGCAGGCGGTGACCAAGCATCTGCAGGCGCTCGAAAGCGCCGGCCTGGTGAGCAGCCGCCGCACTGGCCGCGAACGCATCTGGGAACTGCAGCCGCGACGGCTGGACGAGCTGCGCCGCCAGCTCGAACGCATCTCCGGGCAGTGGGATAGCGCGCTCGAACACCTGCGCGCCTTCGTCGAACCGCGGCGAAATGGGACACGATCACTGACCTCACCGACGCCGGGCATCCAACGATGATCAACGACCCCTTAGCGGCGATAAACGCCACCATCGCCAGGAAGAGCATGGGCGGCAACGCCTTCATCGACCTCACCGCCGCGACGAACGCCGAGGCCATCATCGAAAGCGGCTACGACGAGCGCGACCTCGCGCTCTACGCGCTGGGCGTCGGCGCCGCCGCCGATCCGCTCGATAGCAAGGAGCTGGCCTTCGTCTACGAGCGCCATCCGCAGTTCGCCGCGCTGCCGACCTGGGCGGTGATGCCGCCGAGCAATGCGCTGGTTGCGAAGATGATGGCGGGCGAGCCGCTGCTGCCGGGCCTGAATTACGGCTTCGATCGCGTGCTGCACGGCGAACAGTACACCGAGATCCGCGCGCCGCTGCCGCGCGCCGCGCGCCTGCAGCACCGCTTCCGACTCAAGGCCGCCTGGGACAAGAACCCGCATGCCGTCACGGTGCTCGCCATCACGACCACCGACGAGACCGGTCGCGAGATCGCCTACAACGAATTCACGACCTTCGTGCGCGGCGCCGGTGGGTGGGGCGGCGAGCGCGGCCCTTCGGGCGAAGCTGCGCAGTCACCGGATCGCGCGCCGGACGCGGTGATCGAGGAGCGCACGCACGCCAACCAGGCGCTGCTGTATCGCCTGTCTGGCGACGCCAACCCGTTGCACGCCGATCCCGCGTTCGCGACCCGCTTCGGTTTCGAGCGTCCGATCCTGCACGGCCTGTGCACCTACGGCCACGTTGGCCGCCACATCCTCGCCGCGTTCTGCGGCCACGATCCGCGCCGCCTCAAGAGCATCCGCGTGCGCTTCGCCGATCCGGTGCTGCCCGGAGAAACCCTCGTCACGCGCATGTGGAAAGAGTCGGATACGCGCATCCTCTTCGACGTGAGCGTCAAGGAGCGCGACAAGCAGGTGATCAAGAACGGCGTCACCAAGCTGCAAGACATCCGATGATCGCCCAACCGCCCTCTATCCGCGCGCCCGCCTGAGCAGACTGCGCGCCATCGCCACCAGCAGCAGCGCCGCCAACACCAGCACGCCCCACAGCGCAACCTGCCGCCACGGCAGCGGCGCAGGGGCGGGCTTGAGCGCGTCCTCGCCGCCCAGCTCGCGCGGCGATCCGGGCTGCGCCGTTCCGATCAGATTCGCCAGCTCTGTGCCCGGCAGCTGCTTGAGCAGATCGGCGCAGTCGCGACGTCGCGCCGGCTCGGCGCGCGCGCTGCCGTAGGCGAGCACGAAAGGCCCGTCACCCTGCGCGAGAAAGCGCAGCCGATCCGGCCGATAGCCCAGCTGCAGCGTCGGCCTGCCCTCACCCAGCGACTCCCTGCCCTCGGTGATCTCGACCCGCCACAGCGGATCGGCGACTGCGGCAAAGCGCAGGTCGGCGTTCTGACGCGCGCGATTATCGCCAAGCAGCGCGAAGACCTCTCCCTGCCACTGCGTCTTCCACGCCGCCTCCTTCGTTGCGCGGCTCTGCAGACGGGCCTGCAGCGCCATGTTCGCCGACGGCAAGCCGATGCGCGCAATCTGCACCGGGGCGCGTCGCGCGGCGTCGAACGCAAAACCGTCCTCACCCACCCTCGCTTGCGGCTGCGGCTCGATCCACACGAAGGGCGCCTCGTCGGCCGGCGCGGTTTGCACGGTCTCGGCGATCACCTGGCTCACGTCCGGCGCGGGCCCGGCATCGGCACGCACGAGGCGCAGGTAGCGGTAGCGCGCCTGCGGCAGCGCAATGCGCAGGCGTTCGAGCGTGCCGCCGGCGTTGCCGACGCGCAGCAGCGTCGTCTGCGCGACGACCGTCCACCAGCGGTCGAGATCGTCGCTCGCCTCGACGCGCACGCTGACCGTGGACGCGCCATCGGCGGTCTGCCAGCGCAGGCGCAGCGCACGGATCGGCCACTGCGTCGCTTCGGCGTTGATGACGTAACCGCTGAGCTCTGTCTTCGCTGCGCCGGGTGCGCCATTGCCCTGCACCTGCACGCGCACGTCAGTGTCTTCCGGCGTACTGACCCGCACGTCGACCCTGGCGCCATTGCCCGCGCCCGGCGCCGCGCGCAGCGAGAACACCTCCAGCGGCTGATCAACGAAGCGCGGCGCGGTGCCGGGCAGCGTCGCAGCCGCCGCACACAGTGCATGCGGCACCGCGAGCCCTTCGGCATTGAAGACGCGCAGATCGGCGAGATCAGCGCGCGTGACACCGCCGTAGACGGCATCCGGCAGGCTCAGCTCCAGCAGCGGGCGCGGCGTTGTCGTAGCAAGCTCGATGCCGGACGCGAAGTCCTCGGGCTCGATCGCCCCGGCGGGTGCGAGCCAGGACAGCAGCACAGCGGCAGCCATGCACTTCAGGTGGCGCTTCATGGCGACGTTTCCTCGCGGCGCGGCGGCGGCAGGGGCGATACGTAGCCGGTGACCAGCAGCAGCACGCCGACGGTCAGGAACGAGACAATGCGCGCCAGTGTGCCGCTGCCCGCCGTGTCGACGAGGAACAGCTTGACGACGACGATGGCCATCATCGCCGCGCCAGCGATCCACAGCAGGCGCCAACCGCGGCGGCTCGACAGGATCATCGCGCCGAAGCCGAGCAGGCCCCAGAAGATCGACAGCGCCGCCTGCGCCACGGTCGAGTGTGCGACGCCATGTGCGTGCAAGGGTGTGCCCAGTTCGTGATGCAGCGCGCGCAGCAGCGCGGCGTTGAGCCACAGGAAGCTCAGCGCCGCGAACGCGGCGATCAGCGGGCGGCGCTGCGCCGTCGTCACCATCGGCGCCTCGCCGCTGGCCATCATGACGCCGTAGCGCAGCAGCACCGCCAGGATCAGCGCGACGCTGATGTCGAGGGGATTGAGCAGCGGCACATAAGGCAGCGCGTCGGCGGCACCGTCACTGGACAGGTTGATCGCCAGTACCCAGGCCGCAGCAACGGCAACCAGCGGCAGCGCGGCCAGCCTGCGATAGGTCGCGGCATGGCGCGCGAGCGGCCACTCCGGTCGCGGCGTGTGCACGGTCAGCGCCCACAGGATCGCCGCCGGCACCAGGCCCCAGGGCAACAAGGACCACACGCCGGTCAGAGACTGGCGGATCTGCCAGCTCGATTCCCAGGCGACGAGCAGCGCGAGCAGCCAGCACGCCGCCGCGTGCAAGGCCGGCAGCACCGCGTTCATGCCCTCGTCGGCCGCGCGCTCGCAGCGCCACAGCAAGCGGTAGTACGCAATCAGCAGCAGCGGCCAGCCGAGCGCACCGGCGCGGACGGACGGATGTCCGAGCTGCAGCGCCTGCAGCAGGCCGATCAGGACAGCCGGCACCAGCAGCGCTACGGCAATGCGACGCATCGCCGGCCACGCCACGCGTGCGCCGAGCGTTTCGAGTGCGACGCCGCTGGCGGCGAGAAACGTCAGGATCGCGCCCAGCGATTGCGCCGGCCAGGCGCGATGGATCTCGACCACGCCGCCGCCGACCCACCACAGCGCCGCCCACAGCACGAACGCGAATTCGAATCCTTGCTCATGGCGCGACACCCGCTCCGCCGCACGGTGCAGCCACCAGGCGCTGAGCGCGCCCGACACCGCGATCATCACCGTGCCGATGTAGGCCGAGTTCAGAATCGGCGTGCCGGTGTGCAACGACGCGGCGCCATGCAGGTACGCCACGCCGGAGGCCATCTGCAGCAACACGCCGAACGCGCGCGCCAGTGCGCGCTGCTGGCGCACGCCTAGCCACAGCAGGCCCGCGCCCTCGACCGCCCACATCGCTGCCGTCGTCTGCGTGTCGAAGCCCAGCGGAATCGCCAGGCTCGCGAAGATCACGCCCAGCGCGGCGAACGCCTCCGCGAGCAGCCGCAGCGTGTCGCGGCCGCTGCGCAGCAGCATCCACGCCAGAGCGAGGTAGAACGCGCCCAGCGCCAGCGCGCTCCAGGCCAGCGCGTACGGGATGTGCGAGACCATCGTCGCGTGCATCGTGAATGCGGCGACCGGCAGGCCGAACACAAGGCTGCCGGACACGTAGCCGCGCAGGTCCGGCTTCTGGCGCAGCGAGAACAGGATCGAGATGGCGACGTACATCAGGAAGAACAGCACCAGGAAAGCGTCGGTGCTGACCATCTTCTCCGGCCCGTATGCGGTCGCGCGGAACAGGCCGGCGATGCCGAAAGTGAACACGAAGCCGATCAGGTTGAGCACGCGCCACGCGCGGAACCACGCCACCGTGAACACGCCCAGGTTGAGCACCGTGTAATAGCTGAACAGCGCGACGTGATTGCCGGCCCCGGTCGACACCAGGATCGGCGCGAGGAATCCGCCCGCGGTGCCGATCACCGCCAGCGGCAGCGAACTCTGCGCCACCGCCAGCACCGCCGAGGTCACGGCGACGACGACCATGAGACTCAGCGCGAAGCCGGGCGGCACCAGCTGATACAGGCGCGTCGCTGCAAACACCGTGAGATAGAGCCCGGCGACGCCGCCGCCCTGCAGGATGTGCGCATACAGGCGCCGCTTGGCTCGCAGCCGCCAGCCGAGCAACAACAACACCATCGCGCCGGCGCCGATGAAGACGAAGCGCAGCTCGACCGGCACGTACGTCCGCTCGGCCGCGTAGCGCGCGAGAAACGCCGCGCCGAAGAACAGGATCACGATGCCCGCCCGCGCCAGCGGATTGCCGCCGCGTAGCCAAGTCCATGCGCGCTCGATCGCCTTGTTTAGCATCGATGGCGCACGCGGCTGCGGCGGTGACGCCGGCGGCGACCAGGCGGAAGACGCCGCAGGTTCTTCGACAGGCTCCGGTGGAGGAACGACCGGCGCCGCCACGACGGCCGCAGGTTCAACCGGTGCGGGCGCTACGACCGACGACGGCGCCGCAGCCTGCGCGGCAGGCCACTCCACCGGCGCAGATCGAGGCACTGGCTCGGTCGTGGCCCGCTTCTGCAGGCCGGAAAGCTGTCGCTGCAGATGCGCCACCTGCGCGAGCAGATAACCGAGCAGCGCACCGACGACCAGGCCGGCGAGGCTTTGCTCCATCGCGCCGATCACCGCTCCCAGCACCAGACCGAGCACCCACCCGCTCGCGCCGGACGTCCCGCTTACGTTGTTCTGATTCATGGCCCCCGACTCGATGCCGGCGTTGCGAAGGCCGCTTCGGCATCACGAGTCAGGACGGTAAGCGGAGTGCGGGTGACTTCGCAATTGCCGCCGAGCGAAATGTCGCTCGCAGGTTGTTGTTCTGAATCGGCCAATGCCTGGTCATCGCCGACGTGTCGGCTATCTGCCAGATCCGGATGGTCGACCAGGCCGGTAGCGGAGCACGTTGGCACCCGTCAGGGGGCGGCAATGCTCTCAAAGCACCTTTCGGCCGAGAGACACAGGCGGAGGATTCTTCAGTGTCTGATAAACGACGCAGTAACGTTCTGTGAGACGCAGCAAAGTCGCCAACTGCTCTTCCGAGGCATCTGTATCGAGGACGAACAGCAGGCGAATATTCTGGAATCCGACAGGGACCTCTTTTGACACTCCCAGCGTGCCGCGAAAATCCAGATCTCCTTCTGCCTTCAGCGCAGCCTCACGCAGTACGATGCCTAACGACGTGGCTACGGCATTGAGGGTTACGCCCGCACAGGCCACCAAAGCCTCCAGCAACATGTCTCCGGAGCAGGCTTGCTGCCCAGACCCGCCCGTCGCCGGATGTAGGCCAGCAACCACGAGACCTTTTCCTGTCTCGATCTTGCAGCTGACACCCTCTCCAGCGCGTCCTTCCGCGCGAAGTGTTACCAGTGCGGATTCTGGCGCTTCCTTGTAGCGCTCCTTCAATGGAGCCTGCACTGCTCGCAAATCATCTGCCTGCATGGCGACCTCCTGCGCACTTGCGACGCCCAACGTTCGTCCTGAGAGCATGGCTCGGCGGGAATGCCCGCCCTAGACGAGCGCTTAGCTCTGTCCAACCCAAAGTGCGAACAACCGGACAACCCAGTACACACCTATCGTCATTTGCACAGCGAAGGCCACGGCGCGAACGCTGACTGCCAACTCGCTTGATGAGGCGAGATGCGCGAACGACTGCACCAGGCGGGCAGCAAGAAAAGGGTAGGCGAGTGAATCGGTGCTGGCGGTCTGGCCCGTGACCAGAGCAACCAGAAGCAGGCCGCCGAAGATGGGCAGGCCTTCGATGCAATTGGCGTGTGCCCGCGCCAGACGTTGCATGAAGAGCGAAAGATTGGAGTTGTCTGGCCTGAATTCGTTTATGCGGATCCGCCTCAGCAAAACCAACCTGGAGCGCAGAAGCTCCATGAGAACAATCAGGAACAATGTCAGCGCGATGAAGCCGGTCAAGGCAATGGCGGTGTGGCTGGTCATGCGAGATTCCTTGTGCGCTCTGGAGGCCCCGGCCACCAGCCGGGGCTTGTCGAATCACCAGAGGATCAGTGCGGTTCGGCGGTCGTCGGATCGATCACCTGCGTCACGGCGGATACTCGGTTCGCCGGGAAACCGCCCCGCGTGGCGTGCTCACGCACCATCTGCTCGTTGGGGGCGATGTAGATGCAGTAGATCTTGTCATCCGTCACGAAACTCTGCTGCCACTGGATTTCCGGCCCGAGGTTCTTCAGCACCCCGCAGGACTTCGCGGAAATGGCCTGCAGTTCCGTCGCCGACAGCTTCCCGGCGCCCGGCAGGTCCCGCTCTATAACGTACTTCGGCATGTGTTCTCTCCATGTGCACAGGCGATGTCGCCGAGCTCACGTTAGTCGGCCCCTGCGGGAGGTGATATACGTAGGACCGCCTGATCCATGCCTAAAACGCTCGCACCCGACGTGCTGACCACGCTCCTGCGGACTTTGCGTCTGCAGGTGCGGCTGATGTCGCGCGGCGACTACTGCGGCCAGTGGGCGCTCGATTCCGGCCAGCGCAACAAGGCGACGTTCCATCTCGTGGGCCGCGGCGAGTTCTGGATGCACTGCCGCTCACGCCAGGAGCCGGCGATCCTGAAGCCAGGCGACCTGCTGTTCTTCCCGCGCCCCCAGTGGCACCAGTTCAGCGCCAGCCAGGTATGCGAGCCTGGACCCCGCGAGGGCGAGGAGCCCGCGCCGGGCATGCCGGTCACCACGATCCTGTGCTGCGTGGTCGAGTTCGATTCCGCCGCCCAGAACCCGGTGCTGAGCGCTCTGCCTGACATCGTGCTGCTCAACTGCGAGCAGCCGCGCGTCTCGGCGGAGCTCGGCACGCTGGCCCGGCTCATGTTGAAGGAGCACGACGACGAGACGCCGGGGCATCACGCGATGATCGAGCGGCTGGCGGAAGTGTTGTTCATCGAGATCCTGCGCCATCAGTTGCAGACTGCGGAGAACCTCACTGGCGTTCTGCGCGCCCTCGCTGACCCGCAGCTGGCGCCGGCACTCTCAGCGTTGCACGGAGAACCCGGCAAGCCGTGGGACGTCGGAACGCTCGCTGCGGCGGCGCGTCTCAGCCCCAGCGCCTTCGCCCGCCGCTTTACGGACTGCATGGAGACGGCGCCGATGCAGTATCTCGCGCAGTGGCGCATGCACCTCGCCGACCAGATGTTGCGCGACCCACGCCAATCGGTGGCCAGCGTAGCGGAGCAACTCGGCTACCGCACTGAGGCGGCGTTTCGCCACGCGTTCAAACGACTGCGTGGCATCGGCCCCGGAGAGGTTCGACGCGCTGTGCGCAGCTGAAGCATGCAATGCAGTTCGCCTGACGGGTATCCACGAACCGTTCTGGAGAGCGTATCGGTCTGGTTCGAGCGCGCCGTGCGGGCCGGATTTGACTGCACCGAGCAGGCGCGCTGGTACCGAAGCTATCGCTGCATGGGCAATACCGACCCACGCCAGCGGGGCGAATCCGGCCTCGAGCACTACTGGTACGCGGCCTCGGCCTGGGAACGCCAAGACGCCTGGAAACTCGCTGGCGACATCGATGCCGCTGTCGTCGCGGATCGATGGGGGGATTTGCCGTGGCCCGACCTGGATGGCCGCGGTGATTGATCTGGTCAGCGGCCCGCTGCGTCCCGCTTCGGGCTGACCTGCCGTCTCGCTGCTGATCTGCGTGTTCGCACAGCCTGACGCAGATCAGTGCCGCAAGCGCACCGGGGCAGAGAATGGCTGTCGTGCGCGCCGCCCTGCTCCTTCTTGGTGTCCTGCTCACAATCGCCTTCATCGGCGCATGGCGAGCCTATTCTCGCGACATCGCTGTGGCGCAGGCACGGCTTGATGCAGGGAGCAAGCTGATCGAGACGCCGTGCGGTCCGATTGAGTACGCGGCGGTGGGCGCGGGAGCGCCGCTGCTGATGATTCACGGCGCAGGTGGCGGGTTCGATCAGAGTCTCGCGTTCGGGCAGCCGCTGTTGCGGGGCGGGTTTCGCATCGTCGCGCCTTCGCGGTTCGGCTATCTGCGTACGCCGGTGCCGGCGGATGTTTCGCCGCAGGCGCAAGCGGACGCGCACGCCTGTCTGCTCGATGCGCTGGGTCTCGACAGCGTTGTCGTGCTCGGGGCTTCAGCGGGCGCGCCTTCGGCGATGCAGTTCTGCATCCGTCATCCGGCGCGTTGCCAGGCGCTGGTGCTGATGGTGCCGGCGGCGTACACGCCGGCGCGCGTGCAGCAGAGCATGAAGGTGCCGGCAGGATTGCAGTTCGTGGCGGAGCACGTGCTGACGTCAGATCCGGTGCTATGGACGCTGATCAAGCTGTGGCCGACCGGTCTTCTGCAGACGATGCTGGCGACGCCGGCGGGCGACTTCGAGCGCGCTGAGCCCGCCGAGCGCGCGCGGGCGATCAGGATTCTAAACGACGTGCTGCCGGTGAGCCGACGCGTCGAGGGGCTGGCGATCGACGCGCGGGTGACGTCGTCGCTGCCGCGCTTCGAGCTGGAGCGCATTGCGGCGCCGACGCTGCTGATCACTGTCGAGGATGATCTGTTCGGGACTTACGAGAATGCGCGGTATACGGCGCAGCAGATTCGTGGGGCACAGTTTGTGGCGTATCCGAGCGGGGGGCATATTTGGCTCGGACATGAGGCGGAGGTGTGGCGGACGGTGGCTGGGTTTGCGAGGGGGTTGTAGCGCCCCCTCACCCTGCCCTCTCCCCCACATGCGTGGGGGAGAGGGGGCAGAATTAATGATCGCGGCCGGGGGCCGCTCCTACGAAAGAACAGGATCAAGGAGAGATCGCATGGATGTTGTCGTGGCACTGGTTGCGGTGCTGTTTGGCGGCATGGGGCTGGCGGCGCTGGTGCAGCCGGCGTTCATCGGCGGCTTCTTCGACGTGCGCTTCGAGAGCGTGGACGGGCGCAACGAGGTGCGGGCGGTGTATGGCGGGTTTGGGCTGGCGATGGCGGCGGCGCTGGCTCTCGCGCTGCGGACGCCGGAACTGCGCGAGGGCATCGTCGTTTGCGTCGCGTTCGCGCTCGGCGGCATGGCCACGGGACGCGTGTTGAGCGCGCTGGTTGAACGGCCGGGCTTCTGGCCGTGGTTCTTTTTCGGCGTCGAATCCACGGGTGCGGCGGTGCTGGCGTACGCCGCGTAGCGGCCCCTCGGTTGAGCCGGGGTTTCTATAATCGCGCCCTGCGACATCCAAGGATCAACCGGAGGACTTCGAGTGGAAATCAGGAATCACGTGTTCGTTGTGACCGGCGGTGCATCGGGACTGGGCGAAGCGACGGTGCGTCGTTTCGTCGCGGGCGGCGGCAAGGCGGTGATTGCGGACATGAACGTCGAGCGCGGCGAAGCGCTGGCCAGGGAGCTGGGCGAGAGCGCGCGTTTCGTGCGCTGCGACGTGTCGCAGGACGCGGATGCCAAGGCCGCGGTGAGCGCGGCGACGAGCGCCTTCGGCCGCATCGATGGCGTGGTGAACTGCGCCGGCGTCGGCACACCCGCGAAGGCGGTCGGCAAGGACGGGCCGCTGCCGCTCGAGCAGTTCGAGAAGGTGATCCGCATCAACCTCACCGGCACCTTCAACATGATCCGCATCGCCGCCGCGGCAATGCAGGCGCAGGCGCCGGGTGCGACGGGTGAGCGCGGCGTGATCATCAACACCGCATCGGTCGCAGCCTTCGACGGCCAGATCGGCCAGCCGGCGTATGCGGCGTCCAAAGCCGGCGTCGTCGGCATGACGCTGCCGCTGGCGCGCGAGTTTGCACGCGCCGGCATCCGCGTGATGACGATCGCGCCAGGCCTGTTCATCACGCCGATGATGAAAGGCCTGCCGCAGGAGGCGCAGGATTCGCTCGGCCAGCAGGTGCCGTTCCCGCCGCGCCTGGGCCAGCCGGAAGAGTTCGCGCAGCTCGCGCAGTCGATCGTCGAGAACGTGATGCTCAACGGCGAGACGATCCGTCTCGACGGCGCGATCCGCATGGCGCCGAAGTAAAAATCGCCCCATCCGGCACGGTCGCGGCAGCACGGCGGTACAGTGCTGCGCAGAGCCATTGAGACGAGTCCGCTGATGACCATCGAACATTTCGACGTGCTGATCGTCGGGGCCGGCCTGTCCGGCATCGGCGCTGCGCATCACCTGCAGCGTCGGTGCCCGGGCAAGCGTTACGCGATTCTCGAAGCACGCGAGCGCATCGGCGGCACCTGGGATCTGTTCCGCTATCCGGGCATCCGCTCGGACTCGGACATGTTCACGCTCGGCTACGTGTTCCGGCCGTGGACCGCGGCCAAGGCGATCGCCGATGGCCCGGACATCCTGCGCTACGTGAACGACACCGCGCGCGAAGGCGGCATCGATCGTCACATCCGATTCCAGCATCGCGTGAAGAAGGCCGCATGGTCGTCGGAGAGCGCGCGCTGGACGGCCGAGATCGAGCACGGTGCCGAGCGCGAGCCGCTGCGGATGAGCTGCGACTTTCTCTATTTCTGCAGCGGCTATTACAGCTACGCAGGTGGCTATGCGCCGGCGTTTGCCGGTGCGGAAGATTTCCGCGGCCGCATCGTGCATCCGCAGTCCTGGCCGGAGGGCCTGGACTACCGCGGCAAGCGCGTCGTCGTCATCGGCAGCGGCGCGACCGCGGTCACGCTGGTGCCGGCGATGTCGGACCAGGCGGCGCACGTGACGATGCTGCAGCGCTCGCCGACCTACGTGCTGTCGCTGCCGGCGCGCGACGCGATCGGCAATGGACTGCGCCGCGTGCTGCCGGCAAAGCTTGCCTATGCGCTGACGCGCTGGAAAAACGTGCTGCTCGGCCTGTTCTTCTACCAGCTGTGCCGGCGTGCGCCGGACTTCGCGAAAAAGCTGCTGCGCAAGGGCGTCGCTGCGCAGCTGCCGTCGGATTTCGCCGTCGACACGCACTTCAAGCCCAAGTACAACCCTTGGGACCAGCGCGTCTGCTTTGTCCCCGACAACGACCTGTTCAACGCGATCGGCAAGGGCCGTGCGTCAATCGTCACTGACCAGATCGATCGCTTCACCGAGAACGGCATCCGCTTGAAATCCGGCTCCGAGCTGCCGGCCGACGTCGTCGTCACCGCGACCGGCCTGCAGCTGCTCGCGCTGGGCGGCGCCGAGTTCAGCGTCGACGGTCAGCCGGTCGAGCTGTCGAAAGCGATGAGCTACAAGGGCATGATGCTCAGCGGCATGCCGAACCTCGCCTACTGCGTCGGCTACACCAACGCGTCGTGGACGCTGAAGGCCGACCTCGCGTCGACCTATGTCTGCCGCCTGCTGAACTTCATGGAGCGCCGCGGTTACCGCCGCTGCGTCGCGCGCAACGCCGATCCGAGCGTGCGCGAGGAACCGCTGATCGATTTCTCCTCCGGCTACGTCCGGCGCACAATCGACCAGTTCCCGAAGCAGGGCTCGAAGGCGCCGTGGCGCCTGTACCAGAACTACCTGTTCGATCTGCTGATGCTCAAGTACGGGCGTATTCAGGAAGATGCGCTGCATTTCTCGGGTGAGTCCGCGACCGCGGACGCGTTGACGGCTGGCACCGGTTAGCGGCAGACCGCACACTGAGGGAAATCCCCCGCCCTCGCACGCTTCATGTGGCGGTAACATGCGGCGTTTTCCTACAACATGCGGCGGGACTTCGCCGTCATCATTCGGGGATTGTTGATGTCCACCTTGCGCTCGCGCGCGGCTGCCGCTGCCGCGCTGTTGCTGTCTTTGCCTTCGCTCGCGGCCGATCCGGCCACCGGCACGCTGACGACCTCTTCCGGCCCGTTGGTCTACACGTCGGGACCGTTCGTTTCGGCGAACGCGACGCCGGTGCCGCTCGTAGACACCGGCCCCACCTGCGACGATCCGGCGCCGATGTGCGACAGCTACGAGCTGACCATCTCGCTGCCCGCCGGCTATGCCGCGTCGCATAACGCCGACTACGTGAAAGTGACGACTGCCTGGGTCGACACCGGCAGCGGCGCCTCGGACTATGACCTGTGGATCTACAAGGGCCAGATCGCAGCCACCAGCGGCGGCGACACGCCGACTTTCCGCGGTCCCGGCGGCGCCAATCCGGAAGTTGCGCAGATCGTTCCGCTGTCCGATGGCGACAACATCTACACGATCAAGATCGTGCCCTATACACCGAGCGGCGAAATCATCACGACGACGATCGAGCTGGTCGCAGCCGATTCCATTCCGGTCGACCCGACCTTCGGCGTGATTGCGCCGGATGCAGTGCCGGGCGGCCCCCGTTATCAGAACTGGGAGCCGCAGGGCCTGAGCGCGGAAAGCGGCAATGGCGAGTGCAACATCGGCTTCAATCCGCACACGATGAAGATCATGTTCATGTGCTTCGGCAACGGCAGCGTGTATCGCCTGACCGCACCGGAGAATCTCGCCGAAGCGCCGCTGCCGGAAAGCTGCCTCGCCGAGTGGGAGGACGTGACGCCGCTGTCGACCAGCGGACCGCAGCCGGTCGCCGACCCCATCCTGTTCACCGACGCGATTTCCGGCCGCACCTGGGCATCCAACCTGACCGTCGGTCCGAACGTGTCGTATGCGTTCACCGACGACGATGGTGACACCTGGATCGAAGGCGGCGGCGGCAGCATCGCCGGCGCGGACCACCAGACCATCGGCTCCGGCCCCTACCCGGCCGACTTCCTGCTGCCGCATCCGCTGCACGAGAACGCCACCTATTTCTGCTCGCAGGCGATCGCCGGCCCGGCCGGCTGCATTCGCAGCGACGACGGCGGCGCGGTCTGGGGACCGCCGGCGCTGGCTTACGACGGCAGCCTGTGCGGCGGCCTGCATGGCCACGTGCGCGTTGCCAACGACGGCACCGTGTGGCTGCCGGTGGCGACCTGCGGCGAAGGCACCGGCTATGCGATCAGCACGGACGCCGGCGACAGCTGGACCAACCACATGGTCCCGAACACGCTGGGCGGCGGCGGCAGCGATCCGTCGATCGCGCTCGACGACGACAACACCGCCTACTTCTGCTACACCAACGGCGACGGCCACGCGCGCGTCGCGGTCAGCCGCGATCGCGGCGAAACCTGGACCGACGACATCGACCTGGGCGAAGGGCTTGACGTGGTCAACTCCGCCTTTCCGGAAGCCTGGGGCGGCAGCAGCGGCCGCGCCGCCTGCGGCTTCATGGGCACTGACCGCGTCGGCAACATCGAGTCGCTGGACTTCCCGGGCCTGTGGTACATGTTCATGGCCCACACCTACGACGGCGGCAAGACCTGGACAACGGTCAACGCCACGCCCAACGATCCCGTGCAGGGCATCGGCGGCGTCTGGCACAGCGGCGGCAGCAACCCGAACCGCAACCTGCTCGACTTCAACGAGGTGACCGCGGACCAGAAGGGCCGCGTGCTGTTTGGCTACGACGACGGCTGCGTGCGCGACTGCGCCAAGTCCCCGCTCGACAATCCGCAGTCGTTCACCGCGCTGATGAAGGTCGCACGCCAGACCGGCGGCAAGACGTTGCGTGCGGAATTCGACCAGCCCGAACCGCATGCGCCGGCCAATGCCTGCCTGTCCGGCAAGCGCGATCAGCGTGCGGCGACCCTGCTCTGGCGCGCGCCCGATCACGGCGGCGCGGCGATCTCGAATTACAAGGTGTTCCGCAGCACCTCGCCGACCGAACCCGGCACGTTCGTTGGCGATGCCGGCCCGAAGCTGGGCTACGTCGACAACAGCGCCGACCCGAACGTGGAGAAGTACTACTACACGGTCACGGCGATGAACTCCGCAGGCGAGAGCGTGGCGAGCAACCAGGTCGAACTGCCCGTCGTCGAAACCGTCGTCGAGAACATGTGCGTACTGCCGGGCGTCACCCTGTTCAGCGACGCCACCGACGACTACGACACCGCGCTCGCGACCGGCACGCCGGCACACGACCTGCTGCTGCTGCAGGTCGCCCAGCCGGAGGTCACGGATGGCGTCACCAAGCTGGTGTTCTCGCTCAAGGTCGCGGATCTGTCGACCGTGCCGCCGAGCGCGGCCTGGTTCGTCAGCTTCCTGGCGCCGGACGGCAAGCTGCGCGGCGTGCGCATGTCCACCGACCAGGGCATAGAGCGCTTCTTCTCCTACACCGTCGGCGAAAGCAACGGCGGCATCACCGACGGCCGCTTCGTCGACGAGGAA
Source organism: Sinimarinibacterium sp. (assembly GCA_041659605.1). Lineage (GTDB taxonomy): Bacteria > Pseudomonadota > Gammaproteobacteria > Nevskiales > Nevskiaceae > Solimonas. Next base: position 30,199 of record JBAZXW010000030.1, read on the forward strand.
GGACCGATTGAGGCCGACAGCACCTACAGCGCCGACGGCATCATCACCTTTGTCGTCAAGGCCACCGATGTGGGCGGCACCGGCGCGCCGGGCGAAGTGTTCTCTGACTTCAACGCCGGCAGCGTGCAGACCTACGGCGCGGCGGGCTCCGGCGCGGCGGACGTCGTGGACGCGATGCCGGACGCCCTCGGCCGCCAGGGCAGGATCACGCTCAGCCCCAACGGCCAGTGCCCGGACATCGTTCCTGACGACGACACCCCGCCCGTCGGCGGCGGTGGTGGCGGCGGCAACGGCGCGGGCGACGACGGCCGCTTCGGCGGCGGCGCCTTCGGCGGTGCGGCGCTGCTCGCGCTGCTGAGCCTGTTCGGGCTGCGGCGCCGCATCGCGGCCTGAAACCTTCGCGGTCACCGACCCGCCCGGAGCGATCCGGGCGGGTTTTCTTTTGGCTGCCCGAGACGTCACTGCAGGCTTTGACCTGGGTCAAAGCAAACCCATGCCCGCCGTGCAGTATGTGAACAACGATGATCGCTGCTGTCCCGAGGTGCGCTACGCATGGCCAGAACCCTGTTCATCCTCAACGATCCGCCTTACGGCACCGAGCGCAGCTATAACGCAATGCGTCTGGCCGGTAGCCTGTCGCGCCGCGACGGCGAAGCGGTCAAGGTCTTCCTGATCGGCGATGCCGCCGCCTGCGCCAAGGCCGGACAGAAGGTGCCAGCGGGCTACTACCACCTCGAAACGATGCTCAAGAGCGTCGCGCGACACAACGGCGAGATCGGTGTCTGCGGCACCTGCATGGACGCGCGCGGCATCGGCGAAGCGGAGCTGGCCGAAGGCGCGCACCGGGGCACGCTGGAGCAGCTGACCGACTGGACGCAGTGGGCCGAGCGCGTGCTGGTGTTCTGAGTCTCGGCGTCGCTCAGCTGCCACCCGCAGCCGTCTGCACCCATGCTTGGGTGCCGCCGCACAGGGCGCGGGCCTGCGGGAACCCGCGCGCGCGCAGCTGCGCCGCGGCGCGATCGGAGCGGCCGCCGCCCTTGCCGCAGGCGGTGACGATCAGCGCACCTTTCGCAAACGGCAACGCGCTCGTGGCCAGCGTATCCAGCGGGATGTTCACGGCGCCGTCGACATGCGCTTCGGCGAATTCCTGCGGGGTGCGCACATCGATGACCACCGCGTCGGCGGCGGCGCGGAGTTGCTCGACACTGATGCACGGTCCGCCGCTGTCGGCCGGCGCGACCGCGGCGCCAAGGCCCAGCGTCTCCTGCATGCGCAACAAGACGACCAGGCCGGACGCGAAGGTCAGCGCGGCGACGGCCCAGGCGGCCGCGGCGATACCGAGCGCATCGGCGACGACCCCGGCAAGCAGCGCACCCACCGCATAGCCGAGGTCGCGCCAGAGACGGTAGACGCCGACCGACGAGGCACGCCACGACGGATGGGCGACGTCGCCGATCGCCGCCAGCAGCGTCGGATAAACCATCGCCGTGCCGGCACCGAGCAGGACCGCCCCGGCGGCAAAGCCGTTGAAACCTGAAGACAATGCGATGACGGCGATGCCGCCGGCCTGCACCCACATGCCCCAGATGATCAGGCCCTTGCGGCCAATGCGGTCCGACCAGGCGCCGGTGAACAGCTGCGCGAGCCCCCAGACCGCCGGATAGATCGCCGCCAGCGTGCCGATCTCGCCCAGCGACATGCCGGCGGCGGCGAACAGCAACGGGAACAAGCCCCAGGCCATGCCGTCGTTGAGATTGTTGACCAGACCCGCCTGGCTGACCGACGACAGATTGCGGTCGCGCAGCGAGGTGCGCCAGAAGATTTCGCGCGCGGAAGGCACGCCCGGCGGCGCATGCGTCCCGGCAAGCCGCGATTCGGCCGCCACGTGGTGCCGCGTTTCGCGCACCAGGAACGCCGACAGCACCAGCCCGACGGCGACGAAGCCGACGCCCAGGTAGAACGGCTGCGGGCGCAGGCCGTAGTGCGCCGCGATCCAGCCGGTCGCCAGCGCCGACAGTGCGACGGCGAAGTAGCCTGCGAATTCGTTGAGGCCCATCGCCAGCCCGCGATTCTTCGGTCCGGCCAGATCGATCTTCATGATGACCGTCGTCGACCAGGTCAGGCCCTGGCTGATACCGAGCAGCGCGTTGGCGCCGAGTATCCAGCTCCACGACGGCGCCCACATCAGCAGGAACGGCACCGGAGCGGCGACCAGCCATCCGCCGACCAGCACCGCCTTGCGTCCCCACGCGTCGGACCAGCGGCCGGCGAAGTAATTGGTCAGCGCCTTGGTGATGCCGAAGACGACGATGAACGACAGGATCGCGGTGCGCGCCGCCAAGTGGAATTCGTCCTGCGCGATCGCCGGCAGGATGCTGCGCTCCATCCCCACCATCGCACCCACGAACGCATTGACCAGAACCAGCAGCGAGAACTGCGCGAGATTCTCGCGGATGCCCAGGCGCACGGGTGTCATGGCTCGTGCGCTCACTTCACTCCCCGTGACTCAATGGATAGGTGTCGGCAGTTTCGCGGAGCGGCTGCAGCAGCATGCGATCGAGCCGCAGTTCAACCGGGTCGCGAAAGGCGTCGATGCCGATCGTCATGCCTGCATGGCCGGCCTGCGGCTGCGCGCGGTAGGTGCCGAACAGCCGGTCCCACCACGGCAGGTTGAAGCCGAAATTGCTGTTGGTCTCCTGCGGCAGCACCGAGTGGTGCACGCGGTGCATGTCCGGCGTGACGACCAGCCAGCGCAGCATGCGGTCGGCGGCGAGCGGCAGGCGCACGTTGCCGTGGTTGAACATCGACGTTGCGTTGAGGATCACCTCAAAGACCAGTACCGCGACCGCCGGCGCACCGAGCGCGGCGACCACGCCGAACTTGATCGCCATCGACAGCAGGATCTCGATCGGATGGAAGCGCGCGCCGGTCGTGACGTCGAATTCGAGGTCGGCGTGGTGCATGCGGTGCAGGCGCCAGAACAGCGGCACGGCATGGAACAGCACGTGCTGCAGGTAGATCGCCAGATCCAGCGCAAGGACCGCGAGCATGACCGCAAGCCACGGCGGCAGCGCGAGGTTCTGCAGCAGGCCCCAGCCGCGCGCCTCGGCGATCTGCGCGACGCCGACGGCAGCGACAGGAAACACGACGCGAACCAGCAGCGTGCCGAGGACGACGATGCCGATGTTTGCCGGCCAGCGCCGCCGCCGCGGCACCGCCTGCGGCCGTCGCGGCGCGACAAGCTCCCACAGCGCCATCGCGGCGAAGATGCCGGAGAAGGCGCCCAGGCGGATTGCGCTTTCGTGCGCGAGCAGAAACTCGGTCATGGCTGTTCGGACTTCGGCTTGACGGCAGGGAACGGACCGCTCAACATTCAATAACTCTATTGAATGATGAAACCATGACTCAGCCGAAGTCAAGTCCGAACCCCAAAGCCGAGCTGTTCGCGCAGTTCGCGGCGGTCGCCAAGGCCATCGCCCATCCGCACCGTCTGGCGCTGCTGGAACAGCTTGCCCAGGGCGAGCGCAGCGTCGAGGTGCTCGCGGACCGCACGCAGTTGTCGATCGCCAACGCGTCACAGCACCTGCAGCAGATGCGCCGCGCCGGGCTGGTCGCTGCGCAGCGCAGCGGCAAGTTCATCCACTACCGGCTCGCGGACGACGCGGTGCTGGCTCTGCTGACGCAGCTGCGCCGGATCGCGGAGCGCAACGTCGCCGAAGTCGACCGCGTCGTGCGCAGCTACTTCCACGCCCGCGACAGCCTGGAACCGGTGTCGCGCGCCGACCTGATGAAACGCGTGCGTGCGGGCCTGGTCGTCGTGCTGGACGTGCGCCCCGCCGACGAATTCGCGTTGGGGCACGTTCCGGGCGCGCTGAACATCCCCCTGTCCGACCTCAAGCGCCGCCTCCGGGAGCTGGATTCGAGCAAGGAAGTCGTCGCCTACTGCCGCGGTCCGTACTGCGTGATGTCCTACGAAGCGGTCGCGGCCCTGCGCAAACGCGGCTTTCGCGCCAGCCGGTTGGAGGACGGAATGCCGGAATGGCGGGCGGCGGGCTTGTCCGTGGAAACCGGGGCTCCGGAGCGGTCAGGCTAGCGAAATCGTTGTCATCGCGACGCAAAAAAAACGCCGGGCGCGAGGCCCGGCGTTGAGGTGCAAGGATATAACCGATCAGCCGCCGGTGCAGGCGGTCGAGCCCGGATACCTGGCCTCGTCGACGACGACCACGTCGCGAATCCACTGCTCGATCAGCTGCACCGCTTCCTCGTCGACGACGCTGCGCGCCAGCGGCGGCATGCGCGCGGCCGGCGTGGTGGCTTCGTGGCCGATGCGGAACGGCAGGATCGAGTCGGCCAGGTTGCCCGGATTGATGTCGTGGAAGCGCGTGCCTTCGTCGGTGCCCTCGCGCCCGGTCGCGGTCGGCCGCTTGCAGATGCCGTAGGTGGCGTCGACCTTGCGGATCGAGTCCAGATACAGGCCGGTGCTTGCCGCAAAGCCGCGCACGTTGTGGCAGTGCTGGCAGTTCACTTCAAGCCAGGCGCGCGCGCGGCTCTCGATATCCTCATCGGAACCCGCGGCGAATCCGGCGTCGCCCGGCTTGTTGAAGGCGGGAACGCGCTCGAGCTTGGTTGCGATCTGCGTCACCGGATCGACGCCCAGATCCGCGGGGCAGCCGGACAGCAGGCCGTTGCTGCACCACCAGGCGATCTGGTTCTGGCCCACCACCGGGTGGTCCGGCTGAATGAACGCAGATTCCGGCTGGTGCGGCTTGTTCATGAAGCGGACCTTGGGACCGATCGGCACCGCGCCGGGCTCACCGTCTTCGCGGCCGTGGCAGCTCAGGCACTGGTTGCCGTTCGGAATCACGTACGAGTCCGTCGAACCGGTGTGCGTGAAGCCCGAATTCACGTCGGTCGTCTTCCAGGCCAGCGAGGCCTTGCCGCCACCCAGCGCCAGCTTGGCGACGCGCTTGCCGTTCTCGGTTTCCCAGATGTACGGCAGGCCGACCCAGCGCACGGCGCCCTTCGAGTTCACGCGCTTGATGATCAGGCGCGTCTCGATCGGCGTCTCGGTGCCGGCGGCCTCGTCGGCGACGGTGAAGGTCTTGGCGATGACCGTGCCTTCGGGGAAGTCGATCGACATGTTCGGACCGCTGATCGCCCCGCCCTCGCGCGCATCGCGATAGATGGCGGTCTTGCCGTCCGGGATGAAGGCCACGCGGTACTTCACCGTGTAATCCGAGAACAGCTTGCTGGTCAGCGAGAACGGTACGCCGCGGCCATTGGGCGTGCTGCGCGGATCTTCCGCATCGGCGAACAGGTGGTACTGATCGAGCGTCGGGCAGTTCACCTTCGCCGCGGCGGCCTGGTTGACCGTGCCCGCAGATCCGGCGTTGCACAGCTGCGCAATCTCGGCTTCCGTCGGCGCCGGATCAAAGTTGCCGCTGCGCACAAACGGCGGAATCACGACCGTCGGCAGCGCCGGCAGGTTCGCCTGATACGCCGCCGGACAGCTATGCGCGGTGGTGTCGAAGCTCGACGCAAAGTTGGCGACGTCGGAGGCGGCCAGGCCGGTCACGATCGAAGTCAGACCTTCCGGCGTCGAAGGATCGGCCAGCGCCGCGGCGATCACGACCTCCAGGCCCTTGGTGCCGTGGAAGTTCGCGAACTTGATGCTGTCGTCCGAGAACTCGTTGTCCTCGTCGATGCACGACGCCCACCAGTCCGGGACGAGACGCTGCTTGTCGCCATTGAACTTGTACTGGTTGTAATGGCACGCCGGGTCCGGGTGCTCGCTGCCGAGCTGCGGCTTGCCGCGCGCGTCCGCCGGCACCGGATTGCCTTCGGCATCGACCGGATACGGGCAGTCAGCCCAGGTGTCGAGCAGGCCGTCCCAGACGATGTGCGCGCCGCGATAGCCGACGGTGCTCAGCCCCGGGGTTCCGGCGGCGCCAGCCGCTGCGCAGGTCGCGAGGTTGAGCGGATTGGCGCAGGCGGCCGCGTTCTTCAGGCCGACCAGCGCCGGCAGGAAGTGCGCCACGTTGACCGACTGGATGTCGTTGGTCGTCGGCACCGGCAGACCGTTGCCGTTGTTGATGAACTTGTTCTTGTAGATGTGCACGCCTTCGGTATACCAGTCGATACGCTTCTCGAACGGCCGGCCGGCGCCTTCGGGGAACAGCTCGTAGCTGGCGTGGATGATGCCGCCGGTGCTGTTGTTCTCGAAGGTGTTTTCGAAGATGTCGATGCGGTCGTACGACAGCGTGATCATGCCGCTGCCCGGCGGCACGTTGCCGACAAAGCCGCCCGAGGTGAAGTTGTAGGTGTTGTTGTTGCGCGAGATGTTGCCGTGCATGATCGAACGGTCGCCGTACTGGCGCAGACCGTCGAGGTCATAGACCAGGAAGCCGCCGGTGTTGCATTCGGCGATGTTGGTGTCGTACTCGCCGCCCTGCACGTTCTCGATCTCGAAGCCGAAGACGTTGAACGCCGAGCGGCTCTTGCGAATGATCGCGTTGTTGGTCTGGCCGACGTAGATGCCGGCGTCGGACGCACCGACCGACTCCGACTCCTCGATCAGGATGTTCTCCGACGACACCGGGTAGATGCCGTAGCGGCCCGACTTCGGGCTCACCGTGTAGTCCGGAGAGCTGGTGTCGCCGCCGAAGTTCTCCGGCGCGCTCGGATCCTGCGTCGCCGGGTCGGTGCACGCCACGTTGAGCACCTTGGCGTTGTCGGCAAACGCGTTGTCGGCGGTGATCGGCGTCGCGCTCTCGCGGCCGCCGCCCGACGACCAGATCGCGCGCACACGGCGGATCGTGCCGTGATCGACGCCGCGGAACTCGATGCCGTTGCCGCCGGTGTCGAGCACCGTCAGGTCCTCGATCCACAACCCGTGCACGTTGACCGCGAGGATACCTTCCGGCGCGTTGTTGTTCTTGAACGACAGGACCGTCTTGTCCTTGCCGCAGCCCTTGACGTGCACGTCTTCGGTGTTGATCAGCTGCAGCGAAGACTCCAGCTCGAAGAAACCGCAGTCGAACTGGATCACATCGCCCGGCGCCGCCTGCACTTCCGCCGCGATCATGTCGCGCGTGGCGTTGGCGCCCGGCTTGATCAGATAGGTGCGGCCGTCGCCGCTACCGCCGCCGCCGGGAGCGGGACCGCCGCCGTTGTCACCGCCACCGCCGCCGCCACCGCAGGCGGCCAGGACGGCCAAGCTGGAAATGGCGACGAATTGGCGCGCCAGTCGATTGCACGGGTGAAGCATCACTTTGGACTCCGATCGTTGAAGCTGCGCGGGGAACGCTGTTTTTCGTATGTGTAGATTTTATTACGTCCGCGCGCCGGGGTTCTGGTAAATCGAGCCTAAGCGCGAGCGGTGGTGCGGAACCCCCGCTTCCAGGACGAGGCGCTGAAGAAACCGTATGGAACGGCCCTCAGTTTCTTGTTTCGCCGCGAAGACGCGGGTAGGCTGCGCGCGTGATCGCATTGAGAACGCTGCTGCTGATGCTGCTGGTCTGCGCCGTGCCCGCCACGGCGCTGGCCGGCGTGATGCATCGGGGCGATTGCCCGCGCGCCTCGCATGCGATCGCCGCCGGGCATGCAGGCCACGCGATGCACGCCGATCCTTCGCAGCACGCGCAGCATCACGCCGCGCAACGCGCGTCACCCGACGACCATTCGCGGTCGAACGCGGATGCGTGCCAATGCGGCTGCGCGTGTAGCGGCATGGCGCATTGCGGCGCCGGCGCCGGTATCTCGGTTGGCGATCGCGGGGCGGTACCGCTCGCCGCGGGCGCTGCTCTGCGTCCGACCATGCCGCGGTCGGGCCAGGCGCTGGCTGGCCATTCACGCGATTTCCTGCGACCTCCCAGTATGAGCTGAACGTTCGGCCGCGCAGCGGCCGTGGCGGACGACTGTCCGCCGGTCTGCACGCTTGCGTGCAGCGTTCACGCTCGATGTGGAGGTTTCGTGTTGAAACACAATTTCGTCGTTCCGGTCGTGCTGCTGGGCGCGGCTCTGTCCGGCTGCGCAGCACTGCCCGAGGACCGGGGGCGCGGCGACGTCGCCGCGCTGGTTCAGGCCCGCGGGCAGCCGATCGGCGTCGACCCCGATCCGGCGCTCACCCGGCAGATGCTGGCTGAGCTGGCAGACCGGGCGCTGATGCCCGCCGACGCCGTGCGCATCGCTCTCGTCAGCAATCCCCGCCTCCGGGCGGACTACGCGCGGCTCGGCTTTGCCGCCGCCGATGTGTACGACGCCGGGCGGCTCAGCAATCCGAGCCTGTCGGCGTCGATCCTGTTCCCGGACGCCGGCGGCGAGGCCGCCCAGGTGGGCCTCGGGCTGGTGCAGAGCTTCACCCATCTGCTGCTGCTGCCGTCGCGCAGCCGCTTCGCCGAAGGCGAGTACGAGAGTGCCAAGCAGGTGCTCGGCGCGCAGGTTCTGGATCTGGCGGCGGACACCGAGGACGCGTACTACCGCCTGGCCGGGGCCTGGCAGCTGGTGAAGATGCGCGAAGCGGTCGCGAAGGCCGCCCAGGCATCGGCCGAACTCGCGCAGGGTTTCTTCGACGCCGGCAACATCAATCGCCTGGCACTGGCGCTCGAGCAGGCGGCGGCAACGCAAGCGCAGCTCGACGTGCTGCAGGCACGCACCGAAGTGAACCGGGCGCGCAGCGCGCTCAATGCGCTGATGGGTCTGTCGGCGCGCGAGGCACACTGGAGGATCACTGACCGCCTGCCGACACCGGTTGCCGACGAGGACGACGCGGACGCGCTGCTCGAACTCGCGGACCGCAGCCGCCTGGATCTCGCCGCGGCGCGCCGGCGTGTGTCGCTGCTGGCCGATGCCCTGGGCGTGACGCGGCGCTTCCGCTATCTCGGTGACGTCGAAGTCGGCGTCGAGACCGAGCGCGAGACTGACCGTTCGCGCATCACCGGCCCGACGCTTGCGCTGGAGCTGCCGATTTTCAACCAGGGCCAGGGCCGCGTCGCGCGGTCCGAGGCGGCGCTGCAGGAGGCAGAAGCCGGACTACGCGCGCTGGAAGTGGACATCAGCAACAGCGTGCGTCGCGCCTCGGCGGACGTTGCGGCGGCCAGGACCCGCGCCGAACAGTACCGCCAGTCGCTGATTCCGCTGCGCGAGGCGATCGTCGCGCGCACGCAGGAGCAGGTGAATTTCATGCTCGTCGGCCAGTTCGAGCTGCTGCGCGCCAAGGAGCAGGAGTACGACGCCTACCAGGGCTATCTCGAAGCGGTGCGCGACTACTGGCTGGCGCGCGTGGCGCTGGCACGCGAAGTCGGAACCACGTTGCCGAGTTCCGCACAGATCGGCGAGCCGAGTCTCGACGCGGAAAGCCTGACGCAACCCGCAGCCGCCGGGATGGATATGCAGGACATGCCGCACATGAATCACGCGAAGCACGAGCAGCCGCCGCAAGCCACGCAACACGGAGATCACCAATGACAACCCGCCGCGATCTGCTCTCCTGGCTGGGGCTCGGCTCCCTCGCGGGTCTGGCCGGCACTGTGACGCGCAGCGCCTACGCACAGCACGAGGGACACGACCCGACGACCACGCCCACGCCCACGCCGGCGATGACCACGCCGCAGGCGTCGGCGTCGGCGCCGGCGAACCTCAAGCGCCATGCACAGGGCTATCTGCCGGTGCGCACGCTCAACGGCTGGACGCTGCCGTACCGGATGAAGGACGGCGTCAAGGAATTTCACCTGGTCGCCGAGGAAATCGAACACGAGTTTGCGCCCGGCTGCGTGGCCAAGTGCTGGGGTTACAACGGCACGACGCCGGGGCCGACGATCGAGGCGGTCGAAGGCGACCGCGTGCGTATCTACGTGACCAACCGCCTGCCCGAGCACACGACGATCCACTGGCACGGCATCCTGCTACCCAGCGGCATGGACGGCGTCGGCGGCCTGTCGCAGCCGCACATCTTGCCCGGCGAAACCTACGTCTACGAGTTCACGCTGCGCCAGCACGGTACCCACATGTACCACCCGCACGCCGACGAGATGGTGCAGCTCGCGGTCGGCATGATGGGCATGTTCATCATTCACCCCAGGGAGAAGGAGGCGGAAGCCATCGACCGCGACTACTGCTTCCTGCTGCACAACTGGGCGCTGCACCCGGGCACCTACCGGCCCGATCCGTCGATCATGACCGACTTCGATCTGTGGACCTTCAACTCCAAGGTGTTCCCGGCGATCGAGCCGCTGGTCGCGCGCAGCGGCGAGCGCGTGCGCATCCGCATCGGCAACCTGTCGATGTGGAATCACCCGATCCACATGCACGGCCCGCAGTTCCTCGTCACTGGCGGCGACGGCGGCCGCTGGCCGCGCGCGCTGTGGCGCAGTGAAGTCACCGAACTTGTCGGCGTCGGCCAGACGCGCGACCTCGAGTTCGTCGCGGTGACGGGCGACTGGGCGCTGCACTGCCACATGTCGCACCACACGATGAACGCGATGGGCCACGGCGTGCCCAACACGCTCGGCGTCGACCAGTCCGGCGTCGAGCGGACGATCCGCTCGATGCTGCCGGGCTACATGGCGATGGGCGAGGCCGGCATGGCCGAGCACCAGGACCACACCGACAGCGGGCACATGCGCGGACCGGAGAACACGCTGCCGATGATGATGGGCCAGGGGCCGCACGGAAACCTGGAGATGGGCGGCATGTTCACCGTCGTCAAGGTGCGCGACGACCTCGCAGCCGGCGACTACCGCGATCCCGGCGGGTACCGAAATCCCAAGGGCACGCAGGCGTCGCGCGTCAGCACCGACCCCGGCTTTGGCAATCCCGTTCGCAAGTCCGTCAAGTCCTCGCGACTCAGGTAGTGCGGTGAGTCAGAAGTCTGCATAGGATTTCCGCTCGCCCCGAGTGCCGCGCCGCAAGGCGCGGTGTATCGAGGGGCCCCGCGCTGTCTCGATACGCCGCGGCGCGGCTACTCGACACGAACGGGTCAGAACTGCGTGAAGTCGTTCACGGCGCGGTCGCCGGTGCGAGGGGCGTCGACTGCAGTTGATGGCGACGCCAGATCGCGTAAGCCGCCGGCAGCACGAGCAGGGTCAGGAACATGCACGACCACAGGCCACCGACCACCGGCGCCGCGGTGCGCGCGGACAGATCGGCGCCGACGCCCGACTCCCACAACAGCGGCATCAGACCGAACACGGTCGTGAGCACGGTCATCAGCATCGGCCGCAGGCACTTCGCACTGCCTTCGACGACCGCGTCGTCGACGTCCGCGGGACGACGCATGCGACCGTCCGCAACGCGCGCGTGGAAAACCTGATCGAGATAAACCACGACGACGATGCCGGTCTGTGCCGCGACCGCGGCGACCGCGATCAATCCGACCCACACCGCGGTCGAGAGGTTGTAGTTCAGCAGCGCCAACAGCCACACGCTGCCGGCGACGGCGAACGGCAGGCTCAGCAGCACCAGTGCGGTCTGCGCCGCGCCGCGCAGAGACAGGTACAGCAGAGCGACGATCAGGATGAAGGTCAGCGGCAGCACGATGCGCAGGCGCTCCTCCATTTGCGCCATGAATTCGTACTGGCCGGTCCACTGCAGGCGGTAGCCCGGCGGCAAGCGGAACTCGCGGGCGACGAGCGCCTTGGCGTCCGTGACCCAGCCGCCCAGGTCACGCTGCGCACCGTCGATGTCGGCGAACACGTAGCCCACCAGCACGCCGTTCTCGTCCTTGATCATCGGCGGACCGGTGACGACGCGAACATCGGCCAGCGCGCCGAGCGGCACGTAGGGCGACTGCGGACGCCAGGCATCGCCGGGGTCGGCGGCCGGCGCGGCATTCATCGCCGCGGAGGCTGCGGCACCCGCCGCCATCGCGCCACCCGCTGCGGCGCTGCCGGTTTTTCCTCCGCCCATGCCGCCCATGCCGCCGGACGCGCCTGACGACATGGACTCGCCGCCCGAGGCCGCGGCGCCCTGCCCGCCTTGCAGCAGCGGCGCCTCGCCGACCGACGGCACGCTGCGGACCGATACCGGCAAGCGGCGCAACTCCTCCGGGTCGGCGCGAAAATCCGCGCCGTAGCGCAGGTTCACCGAGTAGCGCGCGCGGCCGTCGATCACGGTGGAAACGGGCATGCCGCCAACGGCCGCCTCGACGACGTCCTGCACTTCACGCACCGACAGTCCGTAACGGGCGATCGCCTCGCGGTCGGGCACGATGTCGACATACTCGCGCCCGGTCTGGCGCTCGGCGAAGGTGCTGCGCGTGCCCGGCACCTGCCGCAGCAGGCCTTCGAGTTCGATCGACAGGCGTTCGATCTCGGCGAGGTCGGAGCCGAACACCTTGATGCCGACCGGCGTGCGCACGCCGGTCGTGAGCATGTCGATGCGCGTGCGGATCGGCGGCGAGATCGCCATCTGGTAGCCCGGCATGCGCAGCGCGGCATCGAGATCGCGCGCCAGCTCCGGCGGCGTGCGCCGCGCCTGCTCCGGCCAGACCCGACGCAGCGCCGGCTGGAGCCACCGCGGCGCACTCGTGCTGTACCAGCGCGCGACCGGCCGCAGCGGCCACTGCTCGCGCGGCTTGAGCTGCACGACCGACTCATTCATGTCGAGCTGCGCCGGGTCGGTCGCGGTCTCGGCGCGTCCGGCCTTGCCGTGCACGGACGCCACTTCCGCGAAGCCCATGATGACGCGGTGCTGCGCTTGCAGCGCACGGCGCGCCTCCTCGATCGCGATACCGGGAAAGGTCGTCGGCATCACCAGCAGCGAGCCCTCGTCGAGCGGCGGCATGAATTCCGTGCCCAGATGCAGGAACACCGGCACGGTGCCGATCATCGCCGCACCCGCCGCCGCGATCACCGCGTAACGCCAACGCACGACGCGGATCGCGATCGGCCGGTAGAGCCGCGCGAGCACGCGTGCGACCGGGTTCTCCGCCTCGCTGCGGAAGTGCCCGCGCAACAGCCATAGCATCAGCACCGGCGCCAGCGTGATCGACAGTATCGCCGCGGCGAACATCGCAAAGGTCTTGGTATAGGCCAGCGGCGCGAACAGTCGGCCGGCTTGGCCGGCGAGCGTGAAGATCGGCAGAAAGCTGACCGTGATCAGCAGCAGCGAATAGAAGATCGGCCGGCCGACTTCCTTGCACGCGTCGATGATGATGCGCTGGCGGTCTTCGCCGGGCCGTGCGGCGGCCAGACGGCTGTGCGCGTTCTCGATCAGCACGATCGCGGCGTCGGCGAGCTCGCCGACCGCGATCGCGATACCGCCGAGCGACATGATGTTCGACGTCAGCCCGAGGTAGCGGATCGCGATGAACGACAGCAGCACCGACAGCGGCAGCACGATCATCGCCACCAGCGCCGATCCGGCGTGCATCAGGAAGACGAGGCAGATGATCGCGATGATCGCGGCCTCCTCGACCAGGGTCACGCCGAGCGTGCGGATCGAGCCGCGGATCAGGCCCGAACGGTCGTAGGTCGGCACCAGGCGCACGCCGGGTGGCAGCACCAGCTCATCGATCTGCGCCTGCAGCGCCTCGATCACGTTCAGTGCGTTGCTGCCGATGCGCATCACGACGATGCCGCCGACGGTTTCGCCGACGCCGTTCCAGTCCGCCGCGCCGCGGCGGATCTCGGAGCCGAACTGCACGCTGGCGACGTCGCGCAGGCGCGCCGGCGTGCCGCCGGCGGCGACGCTGACGACGCTCTGCTCCAGATCAGCCAGAGACTTCACGTAGCCGCGGCCGCGCAGCACGAACTCGCGCCCGGCCAGCTCGAGCACGCGGGCACCGACTTCGGCGTTGGCGTCCTGCACGGCGCGCGAGACGTCGGCGAACGACACGCCGAAGGCCGCGAGCCGCGCCGGGTCGATGATCACCTGGTACTGCCGCTCGAATCCGCCCAGCGACGCGACTTCGGCGACACCGGCGACGGCCTGCAGCGCCGGGCGCACGGTGAAGTCCTGCAGCGCACGCAGCTCGGCGAGGTCGAGCGCACCGCTGTCGTCGACGAGCACATACTGGTAGATCCAGCCGACGCCGCTGGCGTCGGGACCCAGCTGCGGCGCGACGCCCGGCGGCAGCTGCTGCTGCACGCGGGCAAACTGCTCGCTCACGCGGGTGCGTGCCCAGTAGATGTCGGTGCCGTCGCCGAAGATCGCGTAGACGAAACTCATGCCGAACATCGAGTAGCCGCGCACGGTGACGACCCCCGGCGTGCTCTGCAGCGCGCGCACCAGCGGATAGGTGATCTGGTCCTCGACCAGGTCGGGACTGCGCCCCATCCACTCGGTGAACACGATGACCTGCGGATCGGAAAGGTCCGGCACCGCATCGAGCGGCGTGCGCCGCATCGAATCGAGCGCCCAGACGACCAGCAGCAGCACGATGCCCAGCACGACGAAGCGATGCCGCGCGGACAACTCGATGATCCGTTCGATCATGGGGATCAGTGCCCGCTGTGTTCGGGCTTGGCTTTCTGCTCAGGCACCTCCTCGCGCCCGGCAGCTCCATGAGCGTGGCCACCGGCGCCGCCGCTCGCGCGCAGCCGGCTTTCGGAGTCGATCAGGAACACGCCGGCGGCGACGACGTTCTCGCCGGCCGCCAGTCCGCTGCGGATTTCGACCCGGTCGGCCATGCGGGTGCCAAGCGTCACCGTACGCGGTTCGAGACGGCCGGGCGCGGTGGCGACGAACACATGCTGGCGCTCGCCGGTGTCGACGACCGCATCGCGCGGCACCGTCACCACCTCGCGCGGCGCGGCCGCGAAGCTTGCCGTTCCGTAGAGCCCCGGACGCAGCGCGCCGTCGCGATTGTCGAGGCTGAAGCGGACCTTGAGCGTGCGCGTGCGCTCGGTCAGTGTCGGCGCGACGAATTCCACCTTCGCATCGGCGATCTGTTTTCCGGCAGCGGCGAAGTCCAGCTGCGCTGGCATCCCGGGCGCGATCCCCGCGGCTTCCGATTCCGGAACCTCGGCGATCGCCCAGACACGCGACAGGTCGGCCAGCGTGACGATTTCGGTCGACGGATCGACGGCCGACCCGGGCGCGACCGGCCGCCGCAACAGCACACCGCCGCTGGGCGCGGTCAGCGTCACCAGTCGATGCGGCTTGCCGCTGCGCTCGATGTCGCGGACCTCGGCATCGCCCATGCCCAGCACCCGCAGCCGCGAGCGGGCGCCGTCGACGATCGCACTGCGCGGACCGGCACCGGCGGACTGCAGGGCACTGAGGTACTCGACCTGCGAGGCGTACAGCTCCTGCGAGAAGATGCCGACCAGCGGCGCGCCGGCGCGCACGTCCTGCCCGGTCGTCGTCGCATGCAGGACTTCGACCCAGCCGGAAATGCGTGCATGGAGATGAACGACGCGCGCCTCATCCGGCACCACGGTCACGGTCGCGCGCACCCGCTGCGCGATCGACTCGGCGCGCGCGGCTTCGAGGCGGACGCCGCCACGCTCGAGGCCGACGTCGTCCAGTTCCACGACCGCGCGCGCGTGGGCCGCATGCGCGTCCACCGGCGCGGGCGCCGCGGCCAACGGCGCAGTGGCCGGCACGAGGTGATGCAGCGAGAACGGCCAGCCGTGCCGCAGATGCTGGATTCCGAGAACCGCCGCCAGCACCAGGCCGACAGTCGCACCACCGAGGATCGGCGCACGCAGTCTGCTCATCGTTTGTTGTTCAGTCATGGCACGTCCTGATCGCCTCCCGTTGCCCGGCGCAGACGCGCCCATGCCAGCGCCAGTGCGCTCTCGCCCATCACCTGATCGACCTGCGCCATGCGCAGCGCCTGCGTTGCCTCGATGACCGACACGAGAGAGGAACCGCGACCCGCCGCATAGCCGGACAAAGCCGGCGACAACGCCATCCGCGCGCGCGGCACGATGTCGTCGCGCAAGGCCAGGTACTGCACGCGTGCCGCGAGCACCGACTCGCGCGCCGCGGCCGCCTCGGCTTCGATCATCCGTCGCATCGCCTCGACATCGGCGCGCGCCATCGTTTCCATCGCTTCCGCTTCGGCGACACCGGCGCGCAGCTTCGCGGTCCAGATCGGCAGGCTGATGCCGACCATCGCCATCGTGCCCTTGCCCTCGGCCATCGTGGATGCGCGGCCCAGCCGCACCATGCCCATCGGCCAGTACATCGAGCGCATCACGCCGACTTCAGCGCGGCTGCGGCCGATCTCGGCCGTGCCGCCGCGCAACTCGGGTCGTCGCCGCAGCGCGGTCTCGCGCACCACCGCAATCGCCGGGGGCAACGCCTCCGGCGCCGGTGAACGAAGCCGTGGTGCGAGGTCTTCCGGATCGCGTCCCAGGCTGGCGTTGAACATCGCCGTCGCGGCGCGCTCCCCGGCGAACTGGGTTTCGAGCGTTGCCTGCGCGCGCGCCACCTCGACCTCGGCCCGCAGAACCTCGGCCTGTGAACCGCCGCCTGCCGCGTAGCGAGCGCTCGAAGCATCGACGAGCTGCTGCGCAAGCAAGCGCTGCTCGGCGGCCAGGATGATCATCTGCCGGCGCTCGTGCAGCATCACGAACGCGCGCTCGGCTTCCTCGCCGACGTCGAGCTGCACGCGCAGCGCGTCGGCATCCAGCCGCTGCGCCTCGAACTCCGCACCGCGGCGGCGCTCGGCGAGCTGGTTGGACAACGGAAAGCGCTGCTCGACCGCAACGCTCCAGTCGTAGCGCCGGCCGGCGTCTTCGCCCTCCTCCGGCATCATCGCTTTGTCCGGGTAGTGGTCTATCGACGGCGCCACCATCGGATCGTCGAGCGCGGAGACAATCGCCGGGCGTTGCCGCGCCGCCAGCGTGCGCGCCTGCGCGGCCCGCACCTCGGCCCGCTGCGCGATCGCGATCCGTCGTGCGTCGTCGATGCCCAGGAATTCCGCAGCGGTCGTTTCATCCGCCGCGAGGCGCAACGACACGGCGGCGCACAACAGCGCGGCGGCGACGCACACGGCGGTGCGCACGCCCGCCGGTGCCCGCTCGGCGGCCTGCCTTGCGCGTTGAGAAGGATTCGTCACGGAGTGACCTTAGGTGCATCCGCTCGCGGCCACACTGATGCACGTCAAGCCTGTCGAATCGCCCCAACGTGGTGCACAAACGATTGATTTATATCAGTGATCCACCGTTGGCCGAGATGGATACTGCGCTTCAGTAGCCGGAAGTCATGAGCGCGTTCCGGCACTGCTGATCGCGACACGGCGCGATGCCATGCCGACGATGCAGCGCCCCTTCGCCTCACTGACTGGAGACACACCATGATGCGCACGACGTTGACGAATGCCGGCTTCGCGCTGGCGCTGATCCTGGCCGCGACGACCGGCGCGATGGCGGAAGACAAGGCGCCGATGCCCGAAACGCGCGGCATGAAAGACATGGACCCGGCCCTGCACGACAAATGGGACAAGGAAGGCAAGCAGGATCCGTACAAGGACTGCACACCCAACGCCGAGAAAGCCGCCCAGCAGGCGGAGCATCCGATGCCAGAAACGCGCGGCATGGCGGGCATGGACCCCAAGGCGCACGAAGTCGACTGCCCGGAACCGGTCATCGCCACGCCGGATCCGAACGCGCCGCCCAAACACATTCACAAGTCGCCGAACTGACGGGCCCGTCATCCGCTCCTGTCCGCGCGGACTCAAGCCTTGCGCCAGGAGCGGATGACGGCAGACGAAACCGCGTCGTGAACCAAATCACGAAACCTTGCGCCAAAGCCAAGCTCGCGTCTTGACAGGCCTCCACGCAGGTATAGCCTCGACATCCTGCGCAGGGATTTGCGCAGGGCGTGACACTCAGGGAGAGAGGCCATGGCGCAATCGCGCTCCAGGTTGGATGACCTCGACGTGCTCAGCTCGCTGGCAACGTCGTCGAAGGACCGCCTCAAGACGCTGTTGATCAGGGGTCCCAGGATCCCCACCGTCAAAGGGCTGGCCACCGCTCTCGAAGACCCCGGCACGCGCCTGGGTTCGCTCATCGCCAAGCCGCCTCGGCTCGGCTCCGCGGCCACGAAGACATCGGACGGAAGCCGCACGCGCGTCGTGTTGCTGAAGGTCGACACGACCGACGGCGGCCGCGCCGGCGGCACCACGGCCAACCTCCTTTCCGCCGACGGCAAGACCCTGCTCGATTCGGCCCGGGTCGATCGGCGCGGCCTGGTCCTGCTGCGCTATCCGCAGGGCATGGGTGCGGATCTGGGCACGCTGATGGGCAAGCTCGCGATCGGGACGGCCCCATCGCCGCTGGCCATCGAAGTGCCGGCCGGGCAGCAACACCTCGTCGTCCACACGGCGATCGATCCGGAAGATGCCGTCGGCGTGGTCGGCGAGACCGTCGCCGAAGCGTCCACCGTGGTCGGCGATGCGAGCGGCGAAGTCGATTCGACGACCGGATCTCTCGACGCTGCGATCGCAGCACTCAATGCTGCGGCGGCGGCGCTCGCCGCGGCGACGGCTGCGGCCACCGAGGTCGAAGACGCGACGGCGGCGGTCAATACGGCGGCGGACGAGGTGGCGGGCGCAGCCGCCGCCCTCGCCGATGCGGCCGCGGCCCTGAATGCCGCCGCAGCGGCGCTGGCCAGCGACATCCCCACCGACAGCGTGGTTTCGCGACTGCCAATCTCGTTCAGTCCCGCACTCGGAGACTCGATCACCCGTCTGCTCGAAGTCGCCGAAGGGCCGATCCCGGGCATCGATTCCTCGACCCGGGGCGTCTCGACGTCGCGGATGCCGCTGTACAAGGAATTCTCGGTCCTGCGCATCGTCGGCAAGGACCGCGCGCGTCGCTTCGTGGTGCGCATTCGCCAGGAATGGATCTTCGTCGGCCTCACCCTGGGCGAGCTGACGCGCGTCGATGCGCTCGATCCGGCGAGCGTCACCGGCACGCTCGACGCGACGCTGACCGCCAACGTGCAATCAGGCATTGCGCTCGACGCCGCGACCGCGTCGCGACTGCAGGCGTCGCTGGCCGGCCAGCTCAGCGCGCAGGCGGCGATCGACAGCGCGCTCGACGTCGCCGTGAACGCGAAGCTGGATGCGAATCTCAAGGCGCATGCCGGCGTCGGTCTGTTTTCCGGCGGGCTCGGCAGTTTCTCCGACGCGATCAGCGAACTGGTCGGCGTCAAGGCCGGCGCCTCGCTCGACGCCGATCTCGACGTCCACGCGCACACCGATCTCTCCGTGCGCAGCTCCCTGCTCGCATCGGCACGCATCAACGCGGCCGCATCGCTCGTCAACCAGGTCCGGGTGCAGGTGTCGGCGACGCTCGACGCGCAGGCGAAGGTGAGCGCCAGGCTGGTCGCGCAGATCAACCCCAGCCTCGCGCGGGCGGTGAATCTGCTGCGCTTCGTGCTGTACGACGTGTATGCGGTGACCTCGCGCGTCGAGGACGTCATCGAGATCGTCGAGGAAAAGGTCTTCAGCGAGCCGCCATCGCAGTCGCCGCCGATGTTCCCGCCCGCGGATATCGTCGAGTATCGCCCGTTCTTCCAGCCGCGATTGCTCGAGCCGCAGCTTGCGGGGCATTTCGGACTGTTGCGGCGCTCGCTCGCCGATCTGCGCGCCGGTGGAGAACCGATCCGCAGCTTGCAGATGGTGGTCGACTACAGCGCGACCGGCGACGGCGCCAGCCTCGCCGCACTGGTCGGCGGCCGCCGGCTGACACTGCAGCTGCGTCCGGGGCCCGGATCGGCCACCGGCCAGCTGGTCTTCAATCCTCCGGTGCGGCCGGCCGACCTGAGCGAAGCGCTTCTGACGCTCACGCTGCGGACGACGGTTCACTGGCCGTTCGGCCCGATGCCGGGCGGCGGCACCACCCGCATTACGCGCATCGAGATTCGTTACGACGGTTCGGGCTTCCTCGACGATCTCGGTGTCTTCAACTCCGGAGAGCTGGAGGTGAACTCGACGCGCCCGAGCGCCGACGGCCGCGTGCAGCTCAACCCGCGCTTCTCCGATTACAACCCGTTCACCGACGCGCTTGTGCTGCACGTCAATCGGAACCGGCACTACTACCTGGGCGTGCTCGCGTCCGCCGCCATCCGGCGCGCGCCGAGCTTGCGTCAGGACGCGCCGCAGCTGGCCGAGATCGGCGTCGACAGTCCGCTGTGGACCCTGCCGCTGCTCGGCTTCGTCGGCGATCGCGCGCTGCTGCTGCGGGAACCCGATGCCGGCGACGCGGCAGTGAAGGAGCTCAGTGCCGACGAGGGCACGAGCACGATCGTGCAGCTCGCTTCGGCAGGTCTTTACACCGAGGCTGCGCAAGGGCGGCTGCAGATCGCGGAAGTCATCGGCCGCGCGCACCCGGCGCTCGACATGCTGCAGCCGCCGCTGCCCAACATCACCGGCCTCGACGTCCTGTCCAACGCCGGCGGACTCGGCGCGCCCAATCTGAATGGCGCGCTGGCAAGCCTGGCCCCGCTTCTGCAACAGAGCCCCGGACTGGCGAATCTCGCATCGCTCGCCGGCCTCTTGTCTTCAGTGCGACCGCCGGAGGCGCCGAACTTGCCCGGTGCCTAGGCCGATGAATCGCTGAAATCGGTGGTTCGCACACAAACCGTTCGTGTCGAGTAGGCCCATGGGGCCATATCGAGACGCCGCGCCGGCACCTCGATACACCGCTCTGAGGCGCGGCACTCGGTGCGAACGGAGTTGCGTATGCCGCACCCCCGATTTCAGGGATTCAGTGGCCTGGTTCGGGCGTCGCCGACGCGGGCCGCTTCGATCACCTGCTGCTGGGGTCGACGGGGACGTCAGAGCCGCCTTACGTCGCCGAAACCCGCCTGGGTCGACGGACGGCTCTGAGCTTGCCGCTGTTGCCGCCGCCGCAGAAGAAGCGATCGCCGCCATCGGACTCGAGTCCCGAAACGCCCACGCCGGGCGGCAGGTCGAGCTGCTCCATCACTTCTCCCGTTTGCGGATCGACGCGGCGCAATTCGCTCTGGTCGCCTTCCCAGGTGCCGTGCCAGAGATCGCCTTCGACCCAGGTGACGCCGGTGACGAAGCGGTTGGATTCGATGGTGCGCAGAATCGCGCCGGTCTCGGGATCGATCTGATGGATCTTGCGGTCGCGGTACTGCCCCACCCAAAGCGTGCCTTCGGCCCACGCGAGCCCCGAGTCGCCGCCACCCGGCGCCGGAATCGTCGCGAGCACGCGGCCGGTCTGCGGATCGATCTTGTGGATGTGGCCCTCGGCAATCTGAAAAAGGTGCTGGCCGTCGAAGGCGGTTCCCGCATCCGCCGCGACGTCGATCGCGCGCAGCGTCTGGCCGCTCGCCGGGTCAAGCGCGTTCAGCCGGTCGCCGGACGCAAACCAGACCTGCCGACCGTCGTGGGTGACGCCGTGCACGCCGTCGACGCCCGCAAAGGGACCGTATTCGCGAATGATTTCTGCCGTTGCTCGTTTCATTGGGGTACCTCCTGTACAAGCCGGTGCTATCCATGGCGCCGGCTTTCAATACCAGCAATCCTAGTCACCGGGCAGCGGAACCGGGAGTAACAAAGGCGTCGCGAATCCCGGCATCGACGGGATCATCCAGCGCCGCGCCCGGCCGCGGCCGAACGACTGCACCTTGCCCGCCGCCGCCAGCGCATCGAGCGCCCGCTGCACGGTGCGCTGGCTCGCGCCGAGCGCAAGGCCCAGCGCCGAACTCGACCACGACTCGCCGTCGGCGAGACAGGCGAGCAGCGCCGCATGCTTCTCCTCGACCGGCCGCGCCAGCACGACGACCTCGCGCGCGCGGCGCGGTGCGAGCCGGAAGCCCCGCTGCGTCGCGCTCACGTCGGCGAGAGGCCGCAGCACCCTGCGCAGTCGCCCCATCTCGACGCGCAAGCGCGCGCGATGCGATTCGTCGGCGAGCTTGAGCCGGAACACCCGCGCGACGAGCGTGTCCCTCGCCACATCTCCCGGCCAGGCTTCGCCCAGCGTGCGCGCGAGCGCGAACAGCACCGGACGCCGGGCCAGCGAGACCGCCGTGCCCGCGTCGCGCACGACATGACGGCAGGCGTCGACAACGAATGCCTTCGACGCCAGCACGGCTTCAAGCTCCTCGAGCCGAAGCAGTCGCTCCTGGTCGCGCGCGATCAGCCGCGCCGCGGGCGTGTCGAGGACCGCGGATGCATGTTCGACTTCCGCCGTCAGCGCCGGGATGCCGGCGAGACGCGCGGCGTGCCCGGCACGAGCCAGCGCAACGCGCGCCGTCTGCGTGCGGATGCGCCGGATCGCGATCCCCGCGCCGATCAGCGCGTGCGCGGCTCTGGACGCGGGCGGCAGGTGGTCGCCATCAATCGCGGCTAGCGTGCGTTCGGCCTCGTCGATCTGTCCGATCAGCAGCAGGCGCCGGAGCTTGAGAAACCTGGCGTGCGTGGCGTTGACCCGGTCGCCGTGCGCTTCGAGCGTCGCCCGCGCGGCGTCGAGTGCTTTCTCGGGCCAGCCCAGGTCGCGCGCGGCGAGCGCGATCTCGGCCTCGGCGACGACGCATCGGGCGCGGGCCACGGCTTCCTTCGGACCGAAAGCGCGCGCGGCCCTGCGCAGCAGCGCCTTGGCTCGCGCGAAGTCGCCGAGCTGCGCCATCGCGATGCCTCGAAGCGCGAGCGCAGGCGCGTCCTCGCGCAAGGCAACCCGCTTCAGCGCGCGGAGCGGGTCACCCGCCGCCAGCGCACGCGCCGCGGCCGCGATCAAAGAGTCCATCTGAATCCCGACACACTTGTCACTCCCACGGTTCGAGACGCCGCGCACAGACTATCTCACCCCCCGCAACCACCGGAGAAAAGAGCGATGGCCAAGCACAGCACTGGAACACGCGAGCAGTGGCTCGCAGCGCGGCTCGAACTGCTCGAGGCGGAGAAGGAGCTGACGCGACGCAGCGACGAACTGGCGCAGCGGCGGCAAGCGCTGCCGTGGGTGCGCATCGACAAGACGTATCGGTTCGAGACCGACAGCGGTAACGCCGCGCTGGCGGACCTCTTCCAGGGGCGCTCGCAGCTCCTCGTCTATCACTTCATGTTCGGGCCCGACTACACGGCCGGCTGCCCCTCCTGCTCGGCGATCGCCGACGGCTTCAACGGCATCGCCATCCATCTGGCCAACCACGACGTCACGCTGTGGGCGGTGTCGCGCGCGCCGCTGGCAGAGCTTCAGGCGTACAGGCGGCGGATGGGCTGGAGCTTCCCCTGGGCGTCCGCGCTCGGCGGAGACTTCAATTTCGACTTCAACGTCTCGCTCACCGAGAAGCAGCAGCGCGAAGGCACCGTCGAATACAACTACCGGCGCGAGCCGGCGTGGGTGGTCGAGGGAATCGGGGACTCGCTGACGAAACGCGGCGAGGGGCCTGTCGCCGAACACGCGGCGATGACCGGAACCGACGTGGCCACGTATACGCGCGAAAGGCCGGGCATGAGCACGTTCGTGCTCGAGGACGGCGTCGTCTATCACGCCTATTCAAGCTATGCGCGCGGACTCGACGGCCTCTGGGGCATGTACCCGTGGCTCGATCGCGCACCCAAGGGGCGCAACGAGACAGGCACCTGGTGGCGCCGTCACGACGAGTACGCAAAAGGCTGAGCGTCACGTGCAGATCTCACGAGCCATGGTCTCCGGGCGAGCTTCGCAGCGAGCGTTTCTCGGCGTCTCGGCAGTGCTCTTCGGCTCCAGTGCCGCGGTGACGACCGTCTGGTGCGCGTCGATGTCATCGATGGGCGGGATGGCGATGCCCGGCGGCTGGACGATGTCGATGGCGTGGATGCGGATGCCCGGCCAGACCTGGCCGGGCGCCGCAGCCTCGTTCCTCGGCATGTGGGCCGCGATGATGGTCGCGATGATGCTGCCGTCCCTGGGTAATCCCCCCGCAAATTAGCTGAGGTGGGAAGTGGAATTTTCTCGTAGTCTTTTCCGAGGAGGTTCCCGTGAAGAAGTCCCGTTTTCCCGACAGCAAGATCATCGCGATCCTGAAGCAGGCCGAGGCCGGCAGTGCCGTCCCCGACCTGTGCCGCGAGCACGGCATCAGCTCAGCGACGTTCTACAAGTGGCGCAGCAAGTTCGGCGGCATGGATGCGTCCATGGTGTCGCGCATGAAGGAGTTGGAGGAGGAGAACCGGCGCCTGAAAAGGATGTATGCCGAGGCCCAGCTCAGCGCCGACCTGCTCAAGGAGGCCCTCGCAAAAAAATGGTGAGGCCATCTCAGCGCCGGGAGATGGCCCGAGCAGCGGTCAGCGGCGGACGTACCAGCATCAAGCACGCCTGCCGCACCTTCGAGGTGAGCGAAACCTGTTACCGGTATCAGGCTAGGCAATCAGACCAGAACGAGCAGATCGCCGACTGGCTGATCCGTCTGACCCACAACCAGCGTAACTGGGGTTTCGGCCTGTGCTTCCTGTACCTCCGCAACGTCAAGGGCTTCGGCTGGAATCACAAGCGCGTGTACCGCATCTACCGCGAGCTGGAGCTGAACCTGCGCATCAAACCGAAGAAGCGGCTGCTGCGCGAAAGGCCCGAGCCGCTGACGATTCCGCAGATGCGGAATCAGGTTTGGTCGATGGATTTCATGCACGACGCACTGGGTGATGGCCGCGCATTCCGCCTGTTCAACGTCCTGGACGATTTCAATCGCGAGGGTCTGGCCATCGAGGTTGACCTGTCACTGCCTTCGGTGCGGGTCATCCGCGCGCTGGAGCAGGTGATCGAGTGGCGTGGCAAGCCCAAGGTCATTCGCTGCGACAATGGCCCGGAGTACGTCAGCGGCGCGCTACTGCACTGGGCGGCCAAGCAGCAGATCCGCATCGAGTACATCCAACCGGGTAAGCCGCAACAGAACGCCTACGTCGAGCGTTTCAATCGGACCGTGCGCTACGACTGGCTCGGGCAATACGTCTTCGATTCGATCGAGCAGGTCCAGCAGGAAGCGACCCGCTGGCTCTGGACGTACAACAACGAACGCCCGAACATGGCGCTCGGCGGCATCACGCCCATTCAGAAACTGGCCATGGCCGCATAGCTCCACTTTTAGCCGCAGCTAAAAATGGGGGGATTACCCC